>JBBQJI010000024.1:0-102069 GCA_038325765.1 Nannocystales bacterium | reverse complement strand
TCGGGCGCCATGTAGTTCGGCGTACCTGCGGGGGCGTCCCCATCGCCACCCTCGAACGCGCGTGCGACACCGAAGTCGACGACCCGTGTGCGTCCGTCCTCGCCGATCACGATGTTGTCGGGTTTGACGTCGCCGTGGCGTAACCCGGCTGCGTGGGCCGCGGCCAGCCCCGCCGCCGCGGCCGCGAACACCCGCATCACGTCGGTCCATGGCCGGGGCGCACCATCTGCGGTGTGCATCCATGCGCGCAGGTTGGGCCCGCGCACCAACTCCATGACGACGAAGGCTTCGCTGTCATGTTTACCGACCTCGTGCACGGTGACGACGTTGGGATGTGCGAGTCTCGCGATGGCACGGCCCTCGTCGAGCACGCTGCGCTCCTGCGCGGCGTCGGCGGAGCGGAGCAGTTTTAGCGCCACCATTCGGTCGAGTTCGGGGTCGTAGGCCTCGTAGACGGTGCCCATGCCGCCGCGGCCGATCGGCGCAATCAGACGGAAACGCCCGACGCGCACCGGCGAGTCGTGTCGACCCAGCAGTTCGGCGCGGACCCTGGCCAAGCGGACTGCGTCCTCGAGGGTGTCGTCATCGATGCGTACTCGCCGAAACTCTGCGACCACGGACATCGCGGCACGGTCCGCGTCCTGGTCGCCGCCCGTCGGCGGGGTCGCGGCGTGGGGGGATCCTGGCTGCCCGTGCGGGTCCGTGGCGCCGTACTCGTCGTGCATCGTCACCCGAGCCGCAGCCCGTCAATCGGCGGCGACGTCCGCGTCGGCGCGCTCGCGTTTGCCCGCGCTGAGCTCCAGCCGCGCAACCGAGTGCTCGATGAGGGTCGGTGGGGCCGCTTGTCGTTGCAGCGCCTCGCGCAGGGCGACCCGAGCCCGCGCCAGGCGGCTGCGCACAGTGTGCGGCGAGACGCCGAGGATGACCGCGATCTCTTGGCCGGGCAGCTCCTCCCAGTACGCGAGTTCGAGCACGACCTGAAAATCGACCGACAGCTCGCGCATCGCCACCAGCATCAGGTGCTCATCCTCGTTCCGGGCGATCCGTTGGCTGACGGAGGTCGCGATGTCTGCGAGCGAGATCGAACCAGGGTCGAACGCGTCCGGGCGCCGGGCCTTGCGCCGCAGGTCGTCCATCAGTCGATTGTGGGCCACCCGGAGCAGATAGGCCCGAAATCCGCCCTCGCCGATCTGGTCGCGGGCCCGCACGGTGTCTGCGAAGGTCTGCTGCACGATGTCGTCGATGTCGTCGCCGAGTTTGCTGCGGAAGAAGCGGAGTACCGTCGCGAAGTGACGGCGCAATAGCTCGTCGCCCGCCCCCGTGTCACCGCCCCGCCAAGCGGAAAGTAGCGTGGCATCGTCGCCCACCTCGCCGAGGTTAGCGGATCCGCGGTGCGGCGTCGATGTCGTGCGACCACTGCGGGATGGGCGACGCCACTGCGGGATCGGCGACGCCGCGGCGGATCCACCGCGGCGCGTGCTGACCGACCCGCGGCTCAGGCCTCGTACAGCACGTCGAGGTATGCGCGCATCAGGTCGCCGATGGCGCTGCGCACCGGCAAGGTCCCCGCCATGCCGTAGATCGGCGCCATGCCGCCCGTCTCGCTGGGGTTGGCGCGCACCTCGGCGACGGCGTCTTTCAGATCCGCGAGAAATCGCTCGGCGACGCCCGGCTCGGTGTGCCGCAGGGTGACGCATAGGTGCACCGCCGGCGGCAGGTGCAACCCGTTGAGGCTCCAGCGCCGTTTGGTCATGACGTCGAGCACGCGGTAGATGTCGATGCCCTTGCCGCCGAAGGCGATCACCCACAGCGGGCAGCCGAGCACCTCGAGACCCTCGATCGCGGAGATGCCCTCGCGGATGATCGTCGCGGTCTCGAGGATGCGACGGGTGGCCTGCAGGTAGCCCTCGCGGCCCATCGACACCAGGGCGGCCCAACACGCCGCCGAGAGTGCGCCGGAGCGGCTGCCTGCGAAGGTCGGCGACATGTACATGCCGCCCGGCCAATCGGTGGCGGTGAAGAACTGGTGCTGGCGCAGGGCCGCCGAGCGATACAGCACCACGCTGGTGCCCTTGGCGGCGTAGCCGTACTTGTGCGTGTCGGCCGAGATCGACGTGACGCCGGGCAGTGCGAAGTCGAAGGCCGGCACAGGGTAGCCGAGGGCGCGGGCGAACGGCAGCACGAATCCGCCGAGGCACGCGTCGGTGTGGAAGCCGATCCGGCGCTCGCGGGCGAGCTCGGACAGCTCCGTTACCGGATCGATGGTGCCGTGTGGGAACGCCGGCGCCGATCCGACCAGGCAGATCGTGTTGCGACCGATCGCGCGCCGCGTGGCCGCCACGTCGGCGCGGAAGTCGGCGGACACGGGGATGCGCTCGAGCTCGAGACCGAAGCACTGCGCCGCCTTGTCGAAGGCGACGTGTGCGGTGCTCGGCGCGATCACGTGCGGCCGGGTGATGCCGCGCCGGGCCCGGGCCCAGTCGCGGTACGTCTTCATCGCCAGCATGATGCTCTCGGTGCCGCCCGACGAGATCACGCCGCACACCGGCCCCGCCCACTCGTCCTTGCCCGCCATCGCACCGGTCACATGCGCGGCCCCCAGTATGTCCGCCGTCATCGCGATGACCTCGGCCTCGTACTTCACCACCGACGGCCATAGATCGGCGTGCAGCGGGTTGGTCTGCGAGAACGTCGCGTAGACCTCCGAGAGAAAGTCCGTATGTCCGTCGTCGCCGTGGTAGACGGCCCCCGACACGAAGCCGTCGTGCCAGCGATCACGCTCGCGCAGCGCGAGCGCCCGCATGTCGGCGAGCACCGCATCGCGGCCACGGCCCTGCGCCGGCAGCTCCGTGGTGCGCGGCGTAGAGTCCGCATACGGCTTCGCGCCGCGACGGATCTCGACCAGCATCTTGTCGTACTCCGCGGTGATGCGGTCGCCGACGATGGGCAGGCGCTTGGCCTCCTGGAACACGCGATCGAGTGCGCGACGGCCGAGGCGGTCGATCCGAGTCCGGAGCAAGGACGGCATGCCCCCCGGTTAGCATGGGCAGGCCCGGGTGTCGCGAGGATGGCATCCGGCGGGCCCATCCGGCGGGCCCGAGCCGCACGAGAGCGGGCCCCCACGCGAGTCTCCTGTCACGTGGGCTGGCCGAGCCGCCGGTGCAGTCGCCCCGCGGATTTCCACAGCTCGCGCTGCGCCCCGTACAGCGCGTCGTAGCGCGCTGCGAGCCGGCGATTCGGGACCAGCCGCGCGGCGATCGGCACCTTGTGTCCGATCTCGTCGACGCGCAGGCGGCCCAGGCCGAGCAGGGCGATGAAGGCGGCGCCCCTGGCGTTGCACTGCACGGGATCGCGGACCTGGACGATCTCGCGGCCGAGAACGTCGGCGTGGATCTGACACCACAGGGCCGAGCTGGCGCCGCCACCGATCATGCGGATCGGCTCGAGCTTGCGGGCGGTGAAGTGTTCGACCGCCTCGAGCAGCCAGCGGGTGTTGAGCGCGACGCCCTCGAGCACGGCGCGGCACAGGTGGCCCCGGGTGGTGCGCAGCGAGACGTTGGCGAAGCCGGCGCGGGCGTCGGGGTCGGCGCTGGGGCAGCGTTCGCCGACCAGCCACGGGGTGAACACGACCCCATCCGCGCCGGGCTGGACCGACGCGGCGAGGGCGTCGATGCGCGCGAGGGCATCGGGCGGCGCCGGCGTGTCATCGAGCGAGTCGCGCGGCCAGAGCACGGCGTCGCGCAACCAGTTCACGCAGGCGCCCGCGGTCTCTTGGGAGTTCGCGGCGAAGTAGCGCCCGGGCAGCGCCGACGGCAGCGACGCGACGTTGCGCAGGATGTCGGTCTTCTTGAACGGGACGTGGCACGACAGCCACGACGAGGTGCCGATGTACAGGTGCGGCTCGAAGTCCCGCACCGCACCCGATCCCACCGCGGCCGATTGCACGTCGGGCGTGCCCCCGAACACCCGCACGTCGCGGCCGAGCCCGAGATCGTCGGCAGCGCGCGCGGTGAGGGTGCCGATCGCGTCGGTGGCACGCACGAGCTCGGGTAATCGCCGCCGATCGATCCCCGCCATCTCGAGCAGACGATCGTCGTAGCCCACGCGGTGGATGTCGCGGTTGTCGGTGACCCAGTGCAGCGCGATCGAGTCGATGCTCGCGCACATGCGGCCGCACAGCCTGGCGTTGAGCCAGTCCTTGGGCTCGAGGAACATGTGCGCGGCGCGGTAGACCTCGGGCCGCTCGTGGCGCAGGAACTGGATGTGGGCGATGGGCTCCTTGCCGCCGAGCGACGGGATGCCACCGGTCTTCGCGATCCAGCGCGCGAGCTTGCCGGCCGAGTAGCCCTGCACGCGCACCAGCCCGCCGACGAGCGCGGGGATGTACTTGGCGCCGCGGGTGTCCATCCACACGATCGCCGGATGCAGCGGCGCGCCGTCCTTCGACACCGCGACGGTGCCGGCCCACTGCGACGTCACCGCCACCGCGACGACGCCGGCGGGATCGTGCCCCTGCGCCCACAACCGCCGCGTCGCCGCGATGATGGCACGCCACCAATCCTCGGGGTCTTGCTCGGCGCCGCCATCGGCGAACAGCCGCAGCGTCGTGGTCTCGCTGGTGCACGCGAGCATCTCGCCGCTCGTATCGACGAGCGCGACCTTGGGGCCCGAGGTGCCCAGGTCGATCGCGAGCACGCACTCGGGCGCGGTGATCATGCGCCGGCACTGTAGGACGATTCGGGAACCTCCGTGCGTGTGGACCGTCTACAGGCTAAGGTGAGTCACGTGATGCGTGCATGTGCAGCGATCGGCGCGTGTGCGGTGCTGTTGGCCGGATGCGCGGGGATCCGTGGCGACGACGCGGCGGTCGATCCGGATCTGGTGCCGCTGACCGCCGATGCGGCGCCGGAGCCGATAGGCGCGTTGCCCCCCGACGAGGTCATAGGTCCCCCCGACGCCCCCGGTGCGGATCTGATCGGCGAGGATGCGCCGGCGCAGGCGGGGCCCACCCGCCACGTCGCGATCGAGCAGAGCCCCGCGGGGTCCGACACGGTCGTCGCCCAGCCCCGGCGCGAGAAGATGCCGTCGATGATGGGCGATCTGCTGTGGGGGCCGCGCAACCACTGACGCCACTGACACCGAGCGAGGTCTTGCGTCAGCGTCGCGCAGGGGCGCACCATTGCCGGCGATGAAGGACTTCCACGGCCGCGTCGCGGTCATCACCGGAGCGGGCAGTGGGATCGGTCGCGCACTGGCACTGGCGCTGCGCGCCGAGGGCTGCGATCTGGCCCTCGTCGACGTCGACGAGGCCCGGCTGCGCGAGGTGCAGGCCGAGATCGGCCCCACCCGCGCCACCATCCACGTCGCCGACGTCGCCGACCGGGTGCGCATGGCCGCCCTCGTCGACGAGGTGATGACCGCGCACGATCGCGTCGACATCCTCATCAACAACGCCGGGGTCTCCGTGGGCGCGGATCTCGAGGATCACAGCCTCGAGGACTTCGACTGGATCGTCGGCATCAACCTGTGGGGCGTGGTCCACGGCTGCAAGTTCTTCTTGCCCCACCTCGAGCGGTCGAACGACGCCTACATCGTCAACCTCTCGAGCATGTTCGGGCTCATCGGCATCCCCGGGCAGTCGTCGTACTGCGCCACCAAATTCGCCGTGCGCGGCTTCTCCGAGGCCATCGCCGCCGAGCTGTGCGACACCTCGGTGAAGGTGCTGTGCGTCCACCCCGGGGGCATCCGCACCAACATCGCCAAGGACACCCGCTTCTCCAGTCGCATGGCCTTGCGCCACGCGAAGGTCGTCGCGTACTTCGAGAAGCGCACCATGTTGCCGGAGAAGTGCGCGGCGCTGATCCTCGCCGCCATGCGCAAGGGCAGAAGCCGCCTGCTCGTCGCGCCCGAGGCCCACGCCGCCGACGTCCTCAAGCGCATGTTCCCATCGCTGCCCCAGCGCTGGGTCGCGAAGCTGCGCAAGACGCTCCTACCCGGGTAGGGGCCGCGGCAAGGGCCCGAGTCGGCGTCTCGCTCAGCGGGACAGCGTGGTGAACACGCGGGCGAAGGCACCGATGCCGATCCGTGCCTGGCGCCAGTCGAAGTACTCGTTGGGCGCGTGGTAGCCGTGATCGGGCAGCGACAACGGCAAGAAGTGCACGGGGATGCCGAGCTCGCGGGCGATCATCGGCACCGCGCCGATCGAGCCGCCTTCGCGCACGGCGACCGGGCAGCGGCCGGTGGTCGCGTGCAGGGCATCGACGATCGCGCGGTGGACCTCGCCCGAGGTGGTGGCGCGGTAGGGACGAAAGCTGCCGCCGAGCTCGACCTCGACCTCCGGGTTGGCGGCGCGGACGAAGGCCAGCAGCGACTCGCCGATCGCCATCGGATCCTGGTCGGGCACCAGCCGGAAGCTGCACTTGAGCTCGGCCGCGGCGGGCACGATGGTCTTGGTGCCGCGGCCCGCGTAACCCCCACCGAGCCCGTGGATCTCGAAGGTCGGGCGGGTCCAGATGCGCAGCATCATCTCCAACGGATCGCGCGTGGTCACGTGGTGCAGATCGTGGGCGTGCAGGAAGTACTCGGGATCGAAGCCCGCCGCGAGGAAGCCGGCGATCTCGTCCTCGTCGGGGGCGGCGGCGCCGGCGTGCCAGAACGACGCGGTGTCGATCGCGGTCGCCAGCCGACACAGCTCCATCACCGGATTGCGGGCGACGCCGCCGACCAAGCCGGAGTGGGCTTCTTTGCCGGCGGTGCGCAGGCGCATCGTCACGTGCAGGGCTCCGCGCAGGCCGGTGGACACCGCCGGCTGATCCGCGGTGGGCCAGATCGTATCCGACACGATCACCGCGTCCGCCTGCAGCGCGTCGCGCCGGGCCGTGAGCACGTCGGTGAAGTGGGGGCTGCCGATCTCTTCTTCGCTCTCCCACACGAACGTGACGTCGATCTTCGCGCCGCGGTCGATCGCGATCTTCGCCCCACGCACGGCGCACAGCGCCGGCCCCTTGTCGTCCGTCGCACCGCGGCCGCGGTACAAGAACGTGCGCTCCGGGTGGGCCTCGACCTCGAAGCGAAACGGCGCGCCGGAAGTCCACGTGGCGGCGTCGGCCGGCTGCACGTCGACATGGTTGTAGACCACCAGCCGCGTCGTCGCCTCGGGGTGGCGCAGGCGAGCCATCACCGTGGGTGTGCCGCGGGTGCCGACGAGCTCGGACTCGGCACCCACAGACGCGAGGATCTCGCGCGCGGCGTGGCAGCCCGCGAGGATCTCGCGATCGTCGGTCGCGCCCGGGCTGATGGTCGGCAGATCGACCAGGGTGCGTAGGTTGCTGCGGAACCACGCCTCGGCCTGCTCGACCTCGTCGTCCAGTCCGGCCAGCGCGGAGGGATTCGGGGAATTCATGCCGCGAACAGCGTTAGCATGGGGCTGCGACGGGGGGAAGCTTTCGGCGCGGTCGCGGCGCAGCGGCGGGGATCACGGCGTGTCGATCGTCGCGGGAGGCAGGCGTGCGGGGGTCGGCTACGCTCGGGGCGTGTCGCGAACGATGTCGCGCGGAGCACTGTTGCTGCTGCTGGCCGGGGTCGGGTGCGGCCTCGCATCGGAGCCGACCCACGCGCCGCGTAGCGCTGCCGCGACGCCACTGGACGTCGGTCGCACCGATGATGCGGGCACACGCGGCCACGATCGCATCGGCGTGCCGGCGCCGCCGTTCGCGGTCGAGGGCTGGATCGAGGGCGGCGCGCTCGTCCCCGGTCCGACGTCGCCCGCGGCGCTGCGCGGCAAGGTCGTGCTGGTGCGATTCTGGACCGACACCTGTCCGTTTTGTCGCCGCACCGCCCCGGCGCTGGTCGAGCTCGATCGCGATTTCCGCGACCGCGGCCTGGTCGTGCTCGGGCTGTATCACCCCAAACCGCGGCCGGTCGCGGACGGATCGCGGTCGCCGGCTGCGCCCTTCGATGTCGCCGCGGAGGCCGACCGGATCGCGCGGATCGCCGCGCGGTGGGGTTTCGCATTTCCGATCGGGATCGACTGGTGGTGGCGGACCTTGGACGGGTGGTGGCTCGCCCATGGCGAGCGCAGCGCCACCAGTGCGACGCTGGTCATCGACCGCCAGGGCGTGACACGGTGGGTGCACCCTGGACCCGAGTTCCACCCCGGTGGGCCTGCGGATCACGAACGCTGCCGCGCCGACTACGCGGAGCTGCGCGCGATCGTCGAGCAGTTGCTCGATGCATGACGTGCGTCGCGTGCTCACCCCTGCACACCCGTGACCGAGACATCGATGTCGGTGTGACGCAGTGACGCGGCGCCGCCCGATTGGCGCATTCCCGGATTTCACTGCTAGCCTCCTCGGTACTTCTCCTTTGCTTGCGATGACTGCTCATCGACCATTGTACGGCGTTCGGGCCGCCTTGGTGCTCGGCCTCGCTGCGTGCAGCTCGGCTGCGGAGAGCGACATGTCGCCCTCGGGTCACAACGATGCCGGCGAGACCGCGAGCGCCTCGGAGGATGACGGAGATCTGGATCCGCAGGCCCACACAGGCGGCGATGACTCGAGTTCCGACGACGATCAAGACGACACCGCGGGCGCTGGAACCACCGGTTCTAATCCGATTCCACCGTCGGCCGGCTTCGCGACGTGCCCCGATCCGCTCCCGCCCGACTGGCTGCTGTGCGAGGATTTCGAGCGGCTCGAGGACCCGTCCAAGCGCTTCTTCGAATACCAAGATGGCGACGGCGCCTTCGTGGTCGGCGTCGGCGATGCAGCCTCCGGCGAGCGATCGATGCGCACGACGTATCGCGCCGGCGTCGAGGGTGCGGGCTGGCTGAGCGCGGCGATCGGTGACAACCCGGCGGTCTACGCCGACGTGCCCAACGTGGCGCCGAGCGAGCGTTTCGATGCGATCTACTGGCGCTTTCGCGTCAAGACCCAAGCCGGATGGCCCGACGCGGGGCTCGGCCACCTCAGCAGCGCATCGATCTTCGCGTCGGCGGAGTGGACCCAAGCGATGGTGGCGCGCCTGCGTTCCGACGACGACGACGGCACGCTGCTGCGCGCCGAGGCACTCAGCTGCATCGACGGTGACGCGATCACCTGCCACGGCTTCGAAGACGCGGCCCGGCAGACGCTGCTGGGTGGCTTCGTCGGCGACACGCCGATCTTCTCGGAGCCGGATGCGGACACGTGGCGCTGCGTCGAGGCCCACGTCGTGCTCAACACGCCCGGAGCTCGGGATGGCGTGTTCGAATTCTGGGTGGATGGCGCGCTCGAGAGCGGCACCTACGATCTCGACTGGCGGGGGCAGTGGGCCGAGTTCGGCATCAACCTCGTCACGCTCGAGAACCTCTGGCCCGGCGGCGCGCACGTCGATCTGGAGCGGGCGGTGGACGACTTCGTGATCTCGACGGCGCCCATCGGCTGTGAGTGACGACGGCTGCGTGAAGGCTGTGTGATCGCTCAGCGCCGCCGCGGGCGTCGCCAACCGGCGAGCAGCAACAACCCGAAGATCCCGTCGGCAGAGGGGGTGCTCGAGCAGGCGCACGCGCTGCGGCCGTCGCCCTCGCCGTCGGCCGCCGGTGCCGAATCGGACGAGGTGTCGCCTTCGCCCGTCGACGCCGTGGTCTCGCCGTCACCTTCGCCGCCGGTGGAGCTGGTGCCGCAGCCCGGCGCCGCCACGAATCCGCCGCCCTCGTCGCAGCTCGGCCCATCGCCGCCCCCCGGGAGGACCGTGATCGCATCTTGCCTGTACGCGATGGTCGAGCGACCGCTGGCGTCGACGATCTGCACCCGGATGTTGGCGGAGGTTCCGACGGCCGCCTCGGGGGGCACGAAGTCGAAGCTGAAGCTGGTGCCCTCGACCGGCTCGTCCACCACCAGCGGTGCCCACACCTGCAGGTCGCCGCGCACCGTCTCGGACCATTGCGCCGTGAACGTCGACCCTTCGCCCGCGATGACGCAGCCTTCGATGGGCGCGGTGTCCTCGGCGAAGACGATGGTCTCCTCGGAGAGGATCCCCGCGACCGGCGCGTTGTCGCCGCCGGCGTCGTCGAACACCGCGACGACGCCGGGGCGCGGCGACCAGATGTTGAATGGTGGATCCCAGGTATAGCCCTCGATCGCCCAGCCGCCGGCGGGCAGCCCCGTCGTGTCCCACAGCACCGGCTCGGCGGCCGCGGCGTTGGTGATGGGGCGGCGGTCGGCATCGGCGATGACGCGCACGACGCAGTCGGTCCACTCGGGATTGTCCTCGAGCATGGCGTATGGCTCGACGTCGTCGGGATCGACCAGATCGACGCCGGCCGCGTCGTCGACATCGGCCCACGACAGCCACGTCGGCAACGGCGCCTGCGGTGAGTGCTGGCGGCAGAAGCCGATCATCTGGTGGCGCCGACCGGTCGCGACCTCGTCCGGCGTGAGTCCGGTGTCTTCCTTCTCGACGGCGTAACGCAGCGGAACGACCGGGTCGACGTCGCGCTCGACCACCGTCATGCAGGGGATGTCGGACCACAGGATGAGGGTGCGCTGGCGGATGCCGTCGGCACCGTCGGCCGCCGTGGGCGAGACGAGCGCGATCGCGGCCCCGAGCGTGACGGTGGTCGCCCTGTGCACGACGCATAGCCTACCACCGGCGAGCAGCGCCGAGATCCGGACCACGTCGACGGCGCTGACCCCGGCGATCCTGCTCGGCCTGGCGCGCACAGGCTGCCCCGGCGAGGGCACCCACCAGCACCACCTCGGACACCGTGTGCGAGCCCGAGTGCGGCCTGCCCGAGACCAACGCACGCGACGGCGTTCTGGCGCCACGCGATGGCGCTACGGCGCGATCGGTCGCACGAGGTCCTCGGCGCGCACCAGCCACGGTGGCTCGGGGACATCGTCGAGCTCGTAGAACCCGCCACAGAAGCACGCGTGCGGGCACGCGGCGCACACCGGCTTGCGGACGCGACGCGCGGCCAGATACTCGGCGAGGTTCACCGCATCGTTGTTCACGAACACCATGTCGCGGCTACGCTTGCCGAGATCGCCGGCCATGTGGGCCTCGTAGCCGGGCATGAAGCAGTAGGGCAGGTTGATCACCTGCAGCTTCATCCGCGACGCGAACCTGTCGATGACGGCCATCGCGATCGCGGCGGCCTCTTTGGTGTCGGGCGCGACCATCCGCGTCGCCCGCCCGAACGGCGTGAGGAACTGGATGTTGAGCCAAGGTAGGCCCTCGTCGAGGGCGAGCTGGGCGATGTCGCCGAGCGTGCGGTGGTTGCCCTTGGTCAAGGTGACGTTCATGCCGAGCTCGACGCCCGAGGGTGCCGCACGCACGCAGTTGCGCACGCCGGCGAGGGTCTGATCGAAGGCCTCGGCGACGCCGACCTGGGCGGCGTGCGTGCGTGCGTCGGCGCCGTGCACCGAGAACAGCAAAGACGTGATCCCCGAGTGGACCAGGCGCTCGGCGAACTCCGGATAGGCGCACATGCGGCCGTTGGTGGTGACGTTGACGCGGGTGTAGCCGATCGCCCGGGCGTAACGGACGAGCGCCACGAGCTCGGGGTTGAGCGTGGGCTCGCCGCCGTCGATGTCGAGCAGCACGACGCCGGCGCGGCGGTACTTCGCCAGGATCTCGCGCTGCCGCGTGGGGTGGCCGTCGAGCTGCGTGCGGGTGCCGACTGCACAGAACGTGCAGTGGTTGTTGCAGACGTACGTCGCGTTGAGGATGAGTTTCTGCGGGCCGCGCGACGCGGCCATGCGCGCGTCGAAGGTGTCCATGTACCGGCGCAACTCCGCCGGCGGCACCGCGCCCGGCAGCGCGCTGGGCTCGCGTTGGAATCTCGGGCCCCAGTCGTCGACCACCGGTAGGTGGACGCCCCTCGCGAGCCGTGTGCCGGGCAGCGGCGTCGCGAACTGCACCGCGGGCTCGGCCTCGAACCGATCCCACAGCTCGAGCGCCCACTGCAGCGTCTCGTTGATCTCCTCGCCGCGCTCGCCGGGCAGGCCGATCATGTAGTGCACCATCGCGGGCAGGCCCAGCCGATGGGCGGTCTCGGCGACGCGGATGATCGCCGCGCGATCGAGGCGCTTGCCGACGATGCCGTCGAGCACCCGCTGCGAGCCGCTCTCGGCGCTGACGCTCAACGTGCTGATGCGCCCCGGCAGCCGCGCCAGCTCGGCGGGATACAGGCCATCGGCGCGCATGCCGTTGGGGAACTCGAGGCCGACGTCGGCTGCCTCGGCGGCGTCGAGCAGCGCTGGCAGGTGGCGCGGGTGCACGTTGACCATCTCGTCGAGCACGTGCACGGACGTCGCGCCCAGGGCGGCGAGCGCCGCCAGATCGTCGCGCATGCGGCCCGGCGAGAGCCGCCGCTGGGTCTTGGGCGCACCGATGGCGACGTCGGGGTTGCTGCTGCAGTGCGCGCAGTCGTAGGGGCAGCCGCGCGAGCTCAGCCACGGGAGCACGCGGCCCTGGGCGATCGGGAACGCCCAGCGGCCGCGGCCCAGCGCAGCGGCGACGGCGTGCATGAAGCGATCGCGCGCCCGCAGGTCGACCTTGTGCCACGCCGGGATCGGCACTGCGTCGAGATCGGGCGGGCGCACGCCGACCAGGTGCCGCGGTGGCGATCGGCCTGCGGCGTATTCGGCGACGAGCTGCGCGAGGGTGACCTCCGCCTCGTACTCGAGCCGCACGTCGGCCTCCGGGTAGCTCCCCAGCACGTCGGCGGGCGCGGTGGCGATGTAGTGCTGACCCGACTGGTAGAGATCCGCGAGCACGATCGTCGCGTCGGGGTGCATCGCCCGCAGGCCGACCAGGATCTCGGCGAGCACGTCGTCGCGCGACGGTGGGCGATGGAACGGTGTGAGCGCCACGACGATGAGCGGCCACGCGCCGGTACACGCGGCCAGCACCGCATCGGGCGTCGCGCCGAGCAGGGCGCGGCCGTCGTCGCGCCAGCGCAAGGTTGCGCCGGGCAGAGCGAACGCGTCGACCAGCCCGACCTCGGTCACCGTGCGCAGCACCGTCGCGACCTGCACCGCGCCGAGATCGGCGAAGTACGGGTAGTCGATGAAGTCGCGGGCCACCGACATCGGCGGATGCACGACGAGGACGGGCATGGTCACGGTCGCTCGACCGTATCACGCGCGCCGGGGGGCGGGCTCACTCGCGGCCACGAATGGCGGCCATTCACTGGCGGCCATGCACTGGCCGCCATGCACTCGGAGCCATTCATTCGGAGCCGTTCACTCGGAGCCATTCACTCGGAGCCATGCACTCGAAGCCATTCACTCGAATCTGGGCGCCATCTTGCACCGGGCCTCCTCGTCGCCGCAGCGCACGCGGACGTGCAGGTGGGCGTTGTGGCCGTCGGCGTGCTGGACCATCGGGTGGCTGCCGCCGCGCCAACTCGGCCAGCGCACCACCGCGTGCACCCGCGCGCGCTCGATGCCCATCGCGCGGGCGGCCTCATAGAGGCGACCGTGGTGCACCTCGTTCAGGTAGACGGCCTCGACCTCCTCGGTGCGCGCGAAGGCGTCGATGAGCGCCCAGGTCGCGTACCAGTCGATCTCGTCGGCGTTGGGCGACCGGGTCTTGCCCAGGCCGACGCGCAGCGGCAGGCGGATGTCGATGTCGCGGCCCGATTGGTGCGATCGGTGCGGCGGCGCGTGGCCGCCCCGGCGGCGACTCATGGCGCCGATGAGGATGCCGCTGGGATAGCCGAGCTCGCCGCGCAGGATCGCGAAGGCGTGGTGGATCACGCGCACGGCGTGCGCGCTGCCCCACAGGTGGTCGGGGTTGCCGCGCACCCACAGCGGATGCTCGGGCAGCTGTACGGCATCGACGATCTTGCCGCGCTGGGGCAGCCCGACGCTGCGGCCCTCGCCGATGGGCGGCAGCGGCGGCGGTGATGTCGGCTCGGTGTTCGCTGCGAAGCTGGTGCCCTCGAGCGGATCGATCCAGGCCACCAGGATGTCCCCGGCCGCTGGAGTGGCGTGGCGGTAGTTCTGCACCCGCAGATCATGCTCGGGGATCCGCAGGTTCGCCGCGATGTCGTCCCAGGTCTCGCCCGTGCCGACGGCATAGCGGATCTGCCGCAGCGGCGGGGCGTTGCGATCGGTGAAGACCCGCAGGTGGCGCTTGCGCGGCGGCACGCCGTTGCCATCGAGGCGATTCCACCGCAGCAGATCATCGAGCGACACGCCGTAGCGGGCTGCGATCGCGGTCAGTCGCTCGCGCGGTCGCAGGCGGTGACGAATCCAGCGGGGCGCCGGCGCGAGCGTGAACCCGGCGTGGCCGACGAACAGGCTCGATGCGTCGGCGGCGGAGAACGTCTCGGTGCCCGCGGTGGGCTCGGCCAGCGGATCGGTGGGTTCGGCGAGCGTCGCGATCGCGTCGCCGAGCGGCTGCAGGCAGCCGGCGGCGAGCGCGAATCCGAGGGCCCAGGCATCCAGCACGAAGAGCGAACTCCCAGCGCATCACTTTAGCGCGGGACGGGGGGCGGTGGGCAGGCGAATGCCTTCACGCCGCGGCGTGAAGGCACTCGCGCGCGGGCGGCGGCAGGTTCACGCGGCGGCGGCGGGGGTCAGGGCGCGGGCGAGCGACAGGTAGGCACGGTGCGCACGCACCCTCGCGGCACCGGAACGCAGGTGCAGGCGATCGGCGACCGCTTGCATCGAGAGGCCGCCGAGCTTGTGCAGCACGACGACGTCGCGCTGACCGGCGGGCAGCGTCGCGATCGCGGCGCGCACCCGCTGCTGCGACTCGGCGCGATCCTGGGCCTCGATCGCGGCGGTCTCGGGATCCTCGGTGGCGCTGGGCACCTCGTCGGACGCCTCGGTGTCGTGGACGTCGATCGTCCGCACGCGCCGCTGCTGGTGGCGCCGTTCGGATCGCACCCCATCGACGGCGGTGTTACGGGCGATCGCGAGGTACCATGCGATGACGGCGTCGTCGTTGTGCGTGACGGGGGCGTCCGGCGCGGCGTCGGCGTTCGCGTCGCGGCGCGCCCGGAAGGCATGCCGCCCGCGGTGCGCCTTCACGAAGGTGAGCTGGACGATGTCGTCGACGAGGTCGGGATCGTCGATCCGCGTCTGCACCACGCGCCTTATCCGCGGCGCGAGGAGGCGGAACAGCTCGCCGAGCGCGTGATCATCGCCGCCGAGGTAGGCTTCCATGTGCGCGCTCGGAGTGTGCGTGGTGATCGCGCTCATGCGGGCGCAACGAGCACGTCGCGTGCCAAGGCCGTGGTGCAATGACTGCGCGTCGGGCCGCGCACGCGGCCAGGCCAATGTCCGGGGTCCCGGCGCCCCGCGTCCGAAGGTCCGACGATGCCAGGGCGCGCGCACGGCCTCGGATCGCTGCCGCTCTCTCAGTCCTTCTGGGGGACCGGCCCGCGGTCCCCCTTCCACCGGGCAAAGCCCGGCCAGCGCGAAGCTCTGGCGCAGCAGGGGGATGTCCAGGGTCATGGTGTGCTTCCTCGGTTCGTGGGGACGCGGGTTCACTGGGCGAAGCAGTAGAGGCTGGGGCGCGGCTCTCGTCGAGTGGGGCGCCGCCAGAGGAACCCTCTGCGCCGCCAGGGCGACCACCAGTCCGGGGTGGGGCTCGCCTCTGGGATGCAGATCTCGGCGGGCGCGGCCGCGGCCGGCGCGGCGAGCAGGATGAAGGGGGTGGTGAGGAGCAGCGGAGAAAACGCTGCGCGTAGGCTGGCGGATCACCGACGGCGTTCGCGGATGCGTCGGTCTACGTAGACACGCCGAGCTCGGCTTCCGATCATCGCGGTGGGCCGCGCTATGCTGCTCGCATCGTGCTGGCCCTACGCGTGCTCCTGGCGCTCATCCTGACTGCCGCCGCCTGTACTGCCGCCGCCTGTACCGTTCGTTCCGACGCCCGGGACAGCACCACAGGCGCCGTCACCGACACCCCGACGACCGGCGCAGACACGGTCACCGGCGCGGACACCCTGGTGACCGCGGCCGATTCCGACGCGAGCGCGGCGGCCACCGACGAGGGCGTCACCAGCGAGGGCGCAGGAACGACCGCGGGGAGCGACACCGGCGAGACGGTCGCGCCGTACGTCGGCACGTTGGTCGAGCGATCACTGCTGTGCAAGTTGATCTCGGACACTGCCCTGGACGACCCCACGGCCAACGCCACCCACACGCGCTTCAACCTCCGCGGCACCGATCTCGGGATCGGGCTGGTGACCGGCGAGTGGTTGCATCTGTTCTTCGGCGACACCGTCGGGTACCGCGCGATCTGGGATTTCGGCGAGGACCCCGATGCCGTCGCCCGGGTTCCGCTGGCAGCGGTCGTGGCCGACCCGGCGGCGCTGTGCTCACAGCTCGAGTTCTACGTCACCGCCGATGTGCCGAGCGTGGCCGCGGGCGTCGATCCCGGGATCTTGCGCGACTTCGCGGGCGCCTGGATGACGCCTCCGCCCGGTCACACCATCGCCGAGTACATCGCGCAGCCGGCCGGGCCGTTCGCGAACATGCCTGGCACCTTCGAGGTCCCGAGCGGCGCCATGGTGGCCGATGGCAGCACGTGGTTGTTCTACGCCGGGCTCGTCGAGACCCAGCCGCGCACCCGAGCGACGCGATCGTACCTCGCGCGCTGGTCCGATCCCGGAGGTGCTGCGCCGAACTACGACATCGTGCGCGCGGTCGATGACCTCGTCGCTGGTGCGCTCGGCGGCCACTTCATCCAGGTCGCGCCGGTGGTCCGCGACGATCATGTCGAGCTCTTCGGCACCGGAGATTACCGGCGCAGTGGCGTGGCGCTCGCCCGCGTGGGCCTCGACGATCTCGAAGCCGGCGTGGGCACCGAGCTGTTCGATCCGAGCGCCGGCGCATGGCACGTCGCTGGCGAGATGGATCCCGACGCACGCGCGGCGCTCGGCACCGTGTTCGACACCGACGGAGTCGGCGAACTCTCCGTGCACTACCTCGAGGAGCCCAACGTGTACCTCGCGACCTATCAGCGCGAGCTCCACGACGGAGGTGGGGCCATCGTCGACAACCGCGTGGTCATGCGCATCGCTCGCGAAGCCACGGGGCCGTGGAGCGATCCGATCACCGTCGTCGACATGGCCGATCCGGCGTTCGCTGCGGCGCACTGCTGCAGCGCCACCTGCGAAGGCGACCAGATCCTCAACTGCTTCGTGGCGGGGCTCTACGCCGCGTATGCGCTGCCCACCGTCGCCACCACGGATCTCGGCGGCGGCGCCTACGAACTCGCGATTCCGATGTTGGCGTCGACCTGGGACCCCTACAACGTGGTGCTGTTCTCGGTGCGGCTCCGCCTCGATCCCGCGTGAGGCGGGGGTGGCTGCTCCCCTCGCGCTTCCATGGGGAGTGGGCTGCTAGGGCACCAGCATGGTGTCGTAGAGCTTGAAGTCGTCGAACACGGCGTCGGGCGACTCGCCCGTCGGACTCCAGGCCCCGACCCGGATCTCCGCTCGGAGCTGCGCGAGCGCGACAACGCTCATGCCCGCGCCTCGTGCTGGACGTCGCTCACCTCTCGCTCGACCCCTCGCTCGACGCCTCGCCGATGCCGTACTTGCGCAGCTTGTCGTGCAATGTCGCGCGCCCGATCCCGAGCACCTTCGCGGCCTCGGTGCGGTTACCCGCGGCCGACGACAGGGCGTCCTGCAACAGCTGGCGCTCGAAAGCGTCCACGCGCTCGCGCAGCCCGTGCCCCTCGCTCGGCGCGGCTGCGTCGGGCCGGCGAACGTGGGTCGGTGCCGGGCCCAGCGCATCGAGGTCGAGCACCTCACCATCCGAGAGCGCGACCAGGCTCTCGATCGCGTTCTCGAGCTCGCGGACGTTGCCCGGCCACGGCATGGCGGTGAGGCGCGGGACCAGCTCGGGGGGCTCCACCAACCGCCCCACGCCGAAGCGCAGCGCGCAGCGCTCGAGGAAGTGGCGGGCGAGCGGCGCGATGTCCTCGGGGCGTTCGCGCAGCGCGGGCACGTGCAGCTCGACGACGTGGAGTCGATAGTAGAGGTCCTCGCGGAAGGCCCCCTCCTCGACGCGCTTGGCGAGATCGCGGTGGGTCGCCGCGATCACGCGGACGTCGATGGGAATCGCATGGTCCTCGCCCACGGGGCGGATCTCGTGCTCCTGCAGCACACGCAGCAGCTTGGCCTGCGTCGCCAGATCGAGCTCGCCGACCTCGTCGAGCAAGATGGTGCCGCCGTCGGCTTCGCGGAACATGCCGGCCCGCGATCGCACCGCGCCGGTGAACGCCCCTTTGGCATGGCCGAACAGCTCGGCCTCGGCGAGCTCGGGGGTGAGCGCCGCGCAGTTGAAGCGCACGAACGGCTTGCCCGCCCGCCGCGAGGCGTGGACCAGGGCCTCGGCGACCCGCTCCTTGCCGGTGCCGCTCTCACCCCGGATGAGCACGGTGACGTCGCGCGGCGCCACGCGGTGGACCATCACCGCCAGCTTGGTCATCGCGTCGGAGACGAAGACCATGATCTTCGACAGCTCGAGGCGCGAGCGCAGCTGCTCGTTTTCTGCCTCGAGTCGCACGGTGTCGAGGGCCCGGCGAAAGACGGCGACCAACTCCTCGAGCTCGAAGGGCTTGCGGAAGTAGTCGTACGCCCCGGCCTTGGTCGCCTCGACCGCGAGGCGCTCGCTGCCGTGGGCGGTGATCATCACGACCTTGGGCGCGCGTGGCCGCTGACGCAGCGCGCCGAGCAGCTGCAGGCCGGACATGCCGGGCATGCGCATGTCGGTGACGACCAGGTGGATCTCGGCGGTGGCGGGATCGTCGAAGAGCGCGAGGGCCTGCTCGGCACAGCTCGCCTGCGAGACGTGCACGCCCTCCTCTTCGAGGATGCCGGACAGCGTGTAGCGGACACCGTCGTCGTCGTCGACGACCAGGGCGTGGGGCTTCACCGCGCGGCACCGACGGCATGCTGCCGCGCTGGCACGCGCACGTCCGCGGTGTCGTCGACGCTGGGGTTCGGGTCGACATCGGCGGCCTCGAAGTCGCCGGGTCCGTCGACGGGGAGCACGACGACGGCTGCGCAGCCGCGGCCGTCGGCGCGGTCGCGGAGCGTCAGGTCGCCGCCGTGCTGACGCGCGAGGGCGCGCGCCATCGGCAGGCCGAGCCCGTTGCCCGTAGGCTTGGTGGTCATGCCGGCCTCGAAGATGCGCTCGGACAGCGCCGCGGGCACGCCGGTTCCGCGATCGAGCACCCGGACCTCGACCTCGTCGCCACGCCCGCCGTCGCCACCGCGCGAGCGCCGGACCACGAGATCGATCCGCGTGTTGGCGTCGGCGGCGTCGAGCGCGTTCTGCAGCAAGTTGACCAGGATCTGCTTGACCTTGCGGGCGTCGCACACCGCCGCGACGTGGAGGCCGGCGTCGAGCTCGATCGCGATCATCCGCTCGGACGCGATGCCCTCGTGCAGATCCATCACCTCGCGGGTGAGCCGGCCGAGATCGACCCGCCGCACGGCGAGCGGCGCGAGCGGCCGCGAGAAGTTCAGGAACTCGTCGAGGATGCCCTGCATGCGGTCGACCTCGCGGCGCAGCACCGCCACGCGCTCGGCGTTCTTGCCGTGGGCGTCGCGGCCGAGCAGCGCAGCGAGCCCCTTGACCGTCGCCAGCGGGTTCTTGAGCTCGTGGGCGATCTCGGCCGACAACGTGGTGAGTTCCTCGGCGCGCTCGCGGTAGTTGCCCAGTGCGGCGGCGCGGGCGAGGAGCGCCTGGCTGAGTTGCTCGTCGACCGCCTCGCGCAGCCGCAGGCCCATGAGGTGGGCGGCGCTCAGGGCCGCGGTGATCACCGCCGCGAGCAGGACGAAGAAGGTCGGCCCCGGCCAGCCGGTGTCGATGAGCGTCCGTGGCACCATCTGCACCACGCCGCTCAGGTGGATCGCGAGCAAGACCCACAGCCCGACGACCTGCAGGACGAACACGGTCCGGGCCGCTCGTACGCCGCCGAACAGGCCCGAGTTGTGGGCGGCGGCGAACATCACCGGCAGCAGCGGGCTGGCCAAGCCGCCGGTGATCGCGAGCCCGATGAGGTGCATCACCGCGATCGGTGCCGCCTCGAGCGGACGGAAGTCGCGCTCGCACAGCCGCTCCATGCCCTTGCGATTGCCGAAGCCGAAGCGCGCGCCGATCGCCAATGCGACGCCGGCCCACACCGCGAGCCCGGCCCATCGCCACAGATCACCGTCGTGATAGAGGATCCACACCAGCACCGCGGCCAGCACCGGGCCCATGACCCACTTCACGATGCGAAACCGGTGGAACAGCCGCAGCAGCGCGCGACGGCGGATTTCCTCGACGCCCTGGGCGACGTCGTGGTCGACGACCTGGGCGATGTCGGCGCACTGGGAGGTCTCGGGCATCGGGCCGATCGAGCGTGACATGAAGGGGCGGAGGTGGGGAGTCGCCCGGGCGCGTCGGCGCCGTCCCCAACCCCGGACGCAACAGCAATGTCGGTGCCAAGCCATGCATGCGCGGTTCGGGGCCCGATCTGGGGCGATCGCGGGCGCGGCGGCGCGGCGGCGGCGGAAGGGCGGCGCCTCGGTGCCGGATTCCCGAACCGCGGGCAGGCGCGCGCGGTCTTGCGCTGCGGCGCACCGCGATCGCGGGCGAGGGCGGCCGGCTACACTGCGGCTGTGGTCGCCGATGCCGAGGAAACCGTCGGATTCGGGCAGAAGCGCGCGCAGCACGAGGGCGCCGCGCACCAGGTCCGCAACTGGGTGCGGCTGACCTTCGACTGCAACGACCGCTGCGTGTTCTGCCTCGACGCCGACACCCACGACGGCCGCATCCGCGGGCGCGCCGAGGTCAAGGCGCAGATCCTCGATGGACGCCGCAAGGGCGCCGAGCGCCTGATCCTTTCCGGTGGCGAGCCGACGATGCACCCGGACTTCGTCGAGTTCGTGCGGCTCGGGCGGTCCGCTGGCTACTCGCGGGTGCAGACCGTCACCAACGGGCGGATGTTCGCGTATCGCGAGTTCCTCACCCGCGCGATCGATGCGGGCCTGGGCGAGATCACGTTCTCGATCCACGGCCCCGACGCGAAGATCCACGACGCGCTGGTCGGGGTGAAGGGCGCGTTCGACGAGGAGATCGCCGGGCTGCGTCACGCGCTCGACGACGGTCGGGTGATCGTCAACATCGACGTGTGCGTGATGCGGGCGAACGTCCGGCATCTGCCCGAGATGCTGCGCCGCTTCACCGCGATGGGCGTGCGGGAGTTCGATCTGCTGCAGGTGATCCCGTTCGGTCGGGCGTACCGCGAGGGCAAGGACACGCTGTTCTACGATCTCGAGCAGGCCCGCCCCTGGCTGCTCGAGGCCTTCGCCTATGCGCGCCTGCCCGACATGCACGTGTGGCTCAACCGTTTTCCCGTGGAGCACCTCGAGGGCTTCGAGGAGCTGATCCAGGATCCGTACAAGCTGGGCGACGAGGTCCGCGGCCGCAAAGAGGAGTACACGCGGTGGCTCGACGAGGGCATCCCGCTGTCGTGTCGCGAGCCCGACCGCTGCCGCCACTGCTATGTGCGGCGGCTGTGCGATCATCTCGACGGCGTGCGCGAGACGACGGCGCGCAACCGGTTCGAGACGGTGCGCGTCGACACGCGGTGGGAGGCGCAGCTGCCCGAGGCGTTCGGCGGTGACCCGGCGAGCGCCGAGCGGGTCGAGGCCGCGCGGCGTCTGCCGGTGCTCGGGGCGGCGAGGGCCGGGCCTGTGGCGAAGTTGGATCTGTCGACCCGGATCGCCGAGTCGGGCGCGCGCACGGCGTGGATCGTCGCGCCCGATCTCGCGGCGGCCATGGCCAGCCTGGCGACGATGCCCACCGTGTCGCACGTCGTGCTCGAGCTCGACGATCTCCGCGGTGTCGCCGAAGCGCTCGTGGACGGGCGGCTGCAGGGGCGGGTGCTGGCGGGGATTCGCACCGCTTCGGTGGCGCTCACCGAGGCGGCGCTCCTGATCGAGGGTGAGCACGAGGTGCTCGCGGCGATAGGTGGGTCGCTGGCGGCGTGGTTGGAGCTCCAGCCGGTGTGGCCGCGGCGGCTCGCGCTCGTGCAGCCGAGCTACGATCTGGCGAGCGACGCGAGCGCGCGGGATGTGGATCTGCCCGCGTTCGTCGCCACGATGCGGGCGCGGTTCGAGGACTTCGATGCGGTGCCGATCGACGGGGCGCCCGTGTGTCTGACCGGCAGGGCGCCGCGGCGATCACCGCCGACCCTCGACACCGCGATGCTGGCACCGGCGGGCGGGCTCGAGATCTTCCGGTATGCCCGACGCTTCGTGCACGGGCATGATCGGGTGAAGTCGCTGCGGTGCCGCGGGTGCGTGCACGTCGGGGAGTGCGAGGGCGTCCATGTGAACTGGGTGCGCGCGCATGGGTTCGCGCCGCTGCAGCCGGTGGGCGTCGCCGACGGCCCGCGCGAGCTTCGGGCGGGTGTCGAACACACCCGATGACGCCGATCGCGTCCCGACCACTGCCGCCTCGCTACACCCGCACGTCCTCGTGCTCGAGCAGTTGCTCGAGGCCGTCTTCGAGCAGCATGCGGGCGCGAGCGGTCCGCTCGAGCAGCATGTGATGTACCCTCGCGTCTTCGGGGTTGCGGCTCTCGCAGTCCCTGCAGTACGCCTCGAAATACACCAGCGAGCTGAGGAGGGTGGACAGGTGCTGGGGGCACTCGCAGTTCACGGCCGACTCCATCGACTCGAGCTTCGCGAGCTGGCTCGGCGAGTACCGCGGTGGACGTACGGCGCCCACGGCCGCCTGCACCTCGCCCGCGCCACCGTCCATGAGCGACCGGATGATGAGACTCGTCATCTGCGTGCGCAGCGCGGTCACGCTCACGGGAGCACGCAGCGGCCGCACCGTGTCACGACTGAGACTCTTGAGCACCTCTCGCCGCGCGAAGGCGTAGGGCACGATGGTCAGCTCGGCGTGGGCGAGCGCCGAGAGTTCTTCCACTTGTGTGATCGGATCCGGTCCGAGGTGCTCGAGCTGCAAGACGAGCACCTGCGGTCGGAGCTCGGGCAACGCCGCGGCAAGGGCCGCGACCGATTGGCCGGCCCACACCACGTCGACGTCGGCGAGCTCGTGGGGCTCCGCCTGCAGCCGCGTGGGCAACTGGTCGTCGAGGATCGCCATGGTTGGACGTACGCGCGTGGCCACGAATGTGTCGTAGCAGCCGGTAACGGTCTGTCCACCGGGCCCGGAGCGCGCTCATCGCTTGATCGTCGGAGCGATGCCGGCCCCCGCGACGCGCGCGATCGCGCCCTGCAACTCTGCGAGACCCACCGGCTTGACGAGGTGGAGATCGAAGCCCGCGGCGCGCGAGAGCTCTCGATCGCGGGCTTGTCCGTAGCCCGTGATCGCGATGAATCGCGCGGGGCTGCCGGCGAGGCGCTCACGCAATCGTCGCACGAGCTCGTAGCCGTCCATTCCGGGCAGGCCGATGTCCAGTAGCGCGACCTCGGGCGCGAAGCCCTCCGAGATCGCGAGTGCGCCTTGGCCGTCCGAGGCCACGCGGACCTCGTGGCCCGCCCCCATCAACGCCAAAGCCATCATCTCGGCTGCATCTTCGTTGTCGTCGACCACGAGGATCCGCAGGCGTGCGTCCGAGCGGGCGCCTGCGTGGGTCGAGGTCGTCACCGCGCCTTGCTGCTCCGGCGCCTCCGCGGTACCCGCCTCGAACGCCGGCAATTCGACGACGAACACGCTGCCACGTCCGACACCGTCGCTCTCGGCCCTGGTGGTGCCACCGTGCAGCTCGACGAGGTTCTTGGCGATCGCCAGCCCGAGTCCTAGGCCGCCTTGCGGCCGATCGAGCCCTTGCCGCTCCTGCGCGAAGAGCTCGAAGACCCTCGGCAGCATCTGCGCCGAGATCCCGATGCCATTGTCGCGAATTCGCAGCGCGATCATCGTCCCTACACGCTCCGCCACGAGCTCGATCGCGCCGCACGGATCGGTGTACTTCGCGGCGTTCGTGATCAGGTTCGCGAACACCTGGGCGATGCGGTCGGCGTCTCCGAGCACGGCGAGGCCGACTGGCGGCACTTCGATCGTCAGCTCGTGGTTCTTCTGCTCGAGCACTGGGCCGGCCATCTCGATCGCGCGTGCGACGATCGTGGCGATCTCCACGCGCTCGAGCTTGAGTTCGACCTTTCCGCGGGTGATCCGTGAGACATCGAGAAGATCGTCGACCAGGCGGATCAAGTGGTTCACCTGCCGAGCGATGATGGCGCGCTCGCGCACGGCGACCTCCGGCCGCCCGGCGTCCATCACCTCCAGCGCCATGGTGATCGGTGCCAACGGATTGCGCAGCTCATGGCCGAGCAGCGCGAGGAACTCGTCCTTGGCCCGGCTGCCCGCGTCCGCCTGGGCTTCGGCGAGCTTCTGGTCGTCGATGTCCATGCTCGTGACATACCACCGCACGATGCGGCCCTCGCTGTTCACCAGCGGCAGCGCCCGAGCCAAGAACCACCGCAACACCCCATCGTGGCGGCGCAAACGGAATTGATCCTCCCAGGGTGCGACGCTTGCCACGGTATCCCGCCACTTCGCGAGCACGCGCTCCATGTCTGCGGGGTCGAGCGCCGATGCCCACTCCCAGTCGGGCAGGTCTTGCGGTGAAGGGTTGGAGCCGAGTGTGTAGTCGAACCACCGCCGATTGAACCAGAGCACCCGACCCTGGGGGTCGCAGTACCATACGAGCATCGGGACCATGTTGGCGAGCATCAGGAAATGCTGCTCGCTGGCTTCGAAGGCGTTGCGGCTCGCGGTGGCTTCGTCGGTGAGCTCCTGGGCCCGTACGACTGCGAAGACAAGCTGTTCATTGGCTTCGCGGAGCTGCATGACCAGGTCGTCTCGCTCCGCCAGGGATCCTCCGGTTCGCTGCCGGACCGACAACGCCTCTTCGCGCAGGCGAAGCAGTGGCTCGTAAAAGGTGAGCCGTTGCTCGCGCTCCGCCGCGCTGGCCTCGCGCGCGCAGATGCCAGCCTCTCGACTGTCGAGGGTCTGTGCGCGGCGATCATCGTCTGGGGGCTCGTGCACGTGGGCTCGCCTTCCACCTCGAAGCGCGGGTGCGCTAGGATTCGCCTTCGATCGGATGGCCGATACGACGAGGCGTGCCGGACAGCAGGCCCTCGTACTCAGCGAGCCCCTCGCCCACCTCGATGCCGTGCGGGCCGATGTCGTACAATCGCAGCTCCTTGCTGTGATCGATGCCGCGCATCTTGGCCACGAGCAGGAGCTTGCGTAGCACCCCGGCGATCTCGACGTACCGCTGCAGGATGATTCCGTCGGTCAGGAACGAGATACCATGCGGGCTGAACCTCAGCTCGGTGTACGACTCGACCAGCTCGCAGGTCATCATCACCGTGACGTCGAGGCCGACCAGGCCGCCGATCATGCGATAGAGTGACTCGCGGAAGTCGTCACGGAACGACGGCGCCAGCGCGAGCTCGAATCCCGACAGCGAGTCGATCGCGACGCGCTTGGCCCCGACCTCCCGCACTGCAGCGCTGATCGCTTCCATCGTCTCGTCGACCGAGAGATCGAGTGGCCGAATGTAGAGCACCTTCAGCATGCCCGACGAGACGAGCTGGGTCAGCTGCGGATGGTCCGGCGCGGTGGTGAGATACTCGTCGGGCCGCTTCTCGAACACCGCGATCACGCCCGGCTCGCCGCGTTCGATGCCTTCGCGGATGAACTGCGTCGTGAGCACGGTCTTGCCCGAGCCGGAGGGCCCGAGCACCATCACGGAGTAACCCGACGGGATGCCGCCCGCCAGCATCTGGTCGAGACCTGCGATTCCGGTCTTGCGGCGCTCGCGATGGTCGACCGCGACGGCGGTGTGCTCGGGGGGATTCGGGAGACGCGGATAGATGCGAATCCCGTCGTCGGACATCTTCATGGTGTGCAGGCCCGGCACCTGGCCCTGCCCCCGCATCTTCGACACCTGCAGCTTACGGACGATGGAGTTGCGGCTGGTCTGCTGTGATAGCCACAGGATCCCGTCGGCGATCGTGAAGAGTGGATTGCCGGCGGCCTCCGGCTCTTCGTACTCCCCGATGAGGAACGTGGTGGCCTCCCAGCTGGTCAGCTGCAGGCTCAAGCGCTGGACGAAGCTCTGCAGCTCGATCTCGTCGCTCGAGCGACGGGCGACCGAACGGAACGAATCGACGAAGACGAGGGCGGGGCGCGTGGCTTCGACCTCGGCGACGATTCCCGCGAGAATCTGTTCCAGACCGCGGTCGAGCGCATCGGCGCCGAGGTGGAGAAACCGGACGCTCTCGGACACCTTCGCAGTGTCGAAGAACGAGTATTGCTGCTGATAGCGGAGCATCTTGATCGGCGGCTCGCCGAGGATCGTGATGAACAACGCGGGCCGCTCGGCGCTGGCGTTCGCGAACATGATCTGGTGCGCGAGCGTGGTCTTGCCCGCGCCCGGGGAGCCGGCGATCAAGTTGAACGAGAACTCGGGGAGCCCACCGCCGAGCACGGCATCGAGGCCGGGAACTCCGCTCGGAAGTCGTTTGATCTCGACGCGCTGGTTCATGGTTCATCCTCGGTCCGCCCCGACGAGGGGGCGTGGTGAGAAATCTCGGGCCACAGCTCGGTCAGCAGACGTGCGACTAACGCGTCGCCGATGAAACGTCCGAGGAGCTCGACGACGGTCGCCCACACTGCGACGAAGGCCGCGGTCGCGGTGCCCGGGTCGTGTTGCGCGAGGGCGTCGGCGAGCGCGGAGCAGGCGTCGTCGTCGAGCCCGTTGGCTCCGCGCGGGAGCCACGGATACTCGTGGCGCGCGAGCAGCACGCTGCGATCGAACAGCAGGCGCATGCCGGTGCGGCCGATCAGTCGCGAGAAGTGCTGCGTGAGCTGCTCGCAGGCGTTCGCGGCACCGATCGCGACGCGCTCCGGGGAGGCTGACTCGCCGGCCTCTCGCCCGAGCACTCGGCGCGCGATCTCTGCAAGTTCGGGCTTCATCGGACGACTCGGGTCCGGGGCCCGTGGGACCGGATACCCCTTGAACACGAAGTGGCTCACGCCGTCAAGCGCAGCCGCTCGCGGTCGCGCTGGGTCGCTGGCGACGGCGGCTCAGTCGAGGGGCGGGCTGCGCTGCGCCCAGACGTGAGGACTTCGAGCGTTTTCGTCTCGCCCCCGCCGCCGTACCTGGGTCGGCGGCACAAAGCGAGGGTTCGCTGCTTGCGCCGCGGCTCGCATGCCCCTCGCCTATTCAGGGATCATCGCGCTGTTGGCCGCGAAACCGTGCGCTTTCGCGACAGGTGTGGCGCAGGCGTGCCCTGACTGCCTCACGAACGTCGATGTATGGGCGCGGATCCGTCACGCGAATCGCTCGCGACGCTCGACATCCGCGCCCTCGCACGAGCAAGGTCGACATGTTCTGGGGTGGCGTGTTCCACGTGTTCGGGCCCCGGTAGTCGCGCTGGCAGCTCTCGTCCCGGGGCTTCCCCGGGGGCTCCCCCGTGGACCGTGTCGGCGCGCAACTATGGGTTGCGCGAGGCGCCGCGGAGGGCGTGAGCCCGCGACGTCGCGCTCTTGCTCGAGCGCCGAGGGCCGACACGCACGCGCGCTCGCGCTCGTCGGGCCACGCGTGCCCTGGAGTCGATGGGGAGCTGCGGACTTCCGGAGGTGGCACTTCGACTGCCGGCCTGGCGCAGTGACGCTCCCGCAGACGTCTCGACGCGGGTCAGAACCACGTCGACACGCCGAGGAGCGCGCCGAACTTCACGACGTCCGCGGACTTGTCCCGGCCGGTGTCGCGCGAGTCGTCGTCTTTGTATGTCGTGGGGCGTCGTGGGGCGAACGGCGCGGCCCTTCTTGCGTCGATCCGTTCAGTCGGCCTCGGGCTGAGAGCCTTGGAGCTTCACGATCTTGTTGTAGAGCCCCAGCAGCAGCAAGGTGGGCACCCACTGGCCGATGAACGTGGACGTCGGCGCGGCGCGCTTGGAGCCCATGTTGACGACCTGGCTGACGAGCGATGCCGCCATCGCCGCGCCGGCCGTCCACAGGAAGAGATCGGAGGGCAGCTTCGCGGTCTGCTGCTCGATGGCCTCGGCCACCTTGCCTTCGCGATGCTTGCCGCGGGAAGAGGAGTGGGTCTCGTGAGTCTGGGTTTGCATGGCGCCAGCCTGCGATCTCCCAGCGTCGCGGCAAGCCGATGATTCGCGTCCGATCGAGGTGATGAGCCTGCGCGGTTGCGGCCCATCGAGCACTCCGCCTACGTCGAGAGCGTCCTGGGCGCCGACGTGGGCGGTGCGCGGACGAGACGCGCTTGTATGGCGTCGGTCTGTGGCGCTGCGGCGTGATGGCGCGGCATGCCACCCGCTCATGCCATGCGTGGCGCGCGAGCGGTCGCGACGGGCACGCTCGTCGTGTAGGGTCGGCGCCGCATCCCATGGATCCCGTTTCTCTCTTTCTTCTCACCGTAGCGGGCATCTTCCTCGTCGGTATTCTCGGCGAGATTGTGTTCGACAAGACGAGCGTCCCCGACGTCGTGTGGTTGATCGCGGTGGGCGCGGTGCTCGGCCCGGTCACCGGTCTGCTCGAGCGCCCCATGCTCGAAGGGGTCGCACCGTTCTTCGGGGCGCTCACACTCGTCATCGTGCTGTTCGAGGGCGGGAGCCGGTTGAATCTCTCGGAACTCACCACGGCCGCGCCTCGCGCGACGTTGCTCGCGTTGCTCTCGTTCGTGAGCTCGGTGGCGGTGGTCGCCGGTGTCGTCTCGGCGGGCATCTCCATGGAGCTGCTGCCTTCGAGCTGGACGGTGATGCACGGCGTGACGCTCGGCGCGATCCTCGGAGGCTCGAGCTCGGTCGTGATCATGCCGGCGATGAGCAAGGCTCGCCTCGCGCCGCGGATCTCGAATCTCGTCAATCTCGAATCTGCGATCACGGATGTGCTCTGCGTCGTGGTCACCGTGGCGTGCATCGAGATCATGGTCTCCGGCTCCGCCGACCCTGTGGCCGCCGGGGCGGCGGTGGGGCGGTCGTTCGGGATCGGGTTGGGCATCGGTGCGCTCGTCGGCCTCGTGAGTCTGTTGTTTCTGCGAATGCTCGAGCGCAGTGAGTACGCGTACCCGGCGCTGCTCGGTGCGTTGCTGATCCTTTACGTGGTCGTCGGCGAGCTGGGGGGCAGTGCCGCGCTGGCGATCCTCGCGGTGGCTGTGCTGGTGGGGAACGCTCGCTCGATCGGTAGCGCGTTCGGCCTCTCAGACGACGCTGCGTTGGGGCAGGGAGTGCGCCACGTTCACACGCAGTTGGCGTTCATCATCAAATCGTTCTTCTTCACGTTCATCGGAGCCATGCTCGGGCCGCCGCTGCCGATGATCGCCATCGGTGCCGTGATGGCGGTGTTGTTGCTCGTGATTCGTGTCCCGGTGACGAGACTCGCCACGCTGGGCGGCCACTTCTCTCGGGGCGGCCGGGCGCTGGTGACGATCACGCTGCCTCGTGGCATGGCCGCGGGTGTGCTCGCGATGTTACCGCATCACGCGGGTGTGCCCGGGACGGAGCTATTTCCCGTGCTCGCCTTCTCTGCGGTCGTGGTGACGATCCTGCTTTTCGCCGCCGCATTTCCAATGGTCAAGTCCAAGTTGAGCCCCGACGACCTCTCCCCGGAGACCGAGGCTCCACCGCCCCAGTTCCCGGCCCCGCCCATGGTGGTCCCTGCGATCTCCGAGCCCGCCGAGCCACTGACGCCCGCCGCCGAGCGAATGCCGCCGTCCGATCGCGAGTAGGTCGCCAGCACGAAGGATGCGTGCAGGCGCGGACGAGCCCGGCGTTGCGCTCCCGGGGTGGGTCGGGCACGGCGCGATGGGGCCGACAAATGGGCGCGTCGCGCTGTATCGCGTGTGCTCTGGGCCGTCGGTTTCACTGCTCTCACGCCTGCGATGGGCCCTCTCGACGCGCTGTGCCGTCGCGCGACTTCCGAGCTGAGCCCCGGCGATCTCCTGCCCTATGTGCAGTTCGGTGCCCAATCGCTGGCGTTTTTTCCCCTCGCGCGCTACCTCGCGAAGGCCCCGGTCGTCGCTGCGCTCGCCGCGTTGCGTCTGGGCCGGAGCTTCGTGGGTGGGGTGCAGGCCACGCCGACGCCCGAGCTCGCGCTCGCGCTGGGCTGGTCGGGCGAGCCTGCCGCGATCGCAAAAGGCCCGCTTCTTGGTGCCTGGACGAGCGCGCCGCCGATGGCCGAGTGCAAGGCAGGCCGCGCGCGAAACCTGGTCGCCCGCCGGCATCACGACCGGGCGCGTATTTGCTACGCTCCTCGGATGTTCGCGACCCGAGCCGAGCCGCATGGCCCCTGCGTGGCCGCGGAGCTGCCCCCTTGATCGCGCACTGGCTGCTCACGCTCGCCCTGGCGAGCCCACGGGACTACCACGGTCCCACCGAGGTCGCGTCCGCACCCGAGGCCACCGACGTTCGAGCGCCGCAGACACCTCCGCCGCCTCGGCCCGCGCACGTCGACGCCCCCGAACGATCACGAAGCGAACGCGTACCGGCCTTCGGCCCCGTGCGCGTGCGCTGGGCACTCGATGCGTCGATCACCGCGGGCGCAGGGGTGCCGGCGCTGGTGCTCGCCCGATGGGTGGCACCGCAGCTCGCCGCGCCGGCGCTGCCCAGCGACCCACCGGAGCTCGGCCGCGTCGATGCCATCGCCTCGGGTCGATACGCGCCGCGGGCCGCCACCGCGAGCGACGTGCTGCTCGGCGTCTCGATGGCGGCGGCACCGTTGGTCGCGCTGCTGGACGGTCACTGGTCGGCGCGCTCGACCCCGACGCGGCGCTCGGCTGCGTTCGCGAAGACGTGGGGCACCGCGGTGCTGATCGAGGCCGAGGCCCTCGCGCTCACCACCTTGTTCGTCAACGTGATGAAGTTCGCGGTGGCGCGCCCACGGCCGTACACGACCCTGGCAGCGGCCGACGTGGCCGCGCGCGATCGTGCCGAGCTCGCCGAGGATCTGCGAAGCGCGGATCGTTCGCTGTCATTCCCCTCGGGGCACGGCGCGACGGCGTTCGCCGCCGTCACCTCCCTCGCGACGATCCTGACCCTCGATGCCCCGAAGACGCGGCGGGCAAAGGTCGCGGTGGCGCTGGTCTGGACGCTCGGGCTGCTCGCCGCCGGCACCACCGCGGCGCTGCGGGTCGTCGCGGGCAAGCACTATCCGAGCGACGTGATCGCCGGCTCGGCGATCGGCGCTGGGGTCGGGGTGGGCACGGCGTTGATGCATGGCCGTCGACCGCGGCGACGCTGGTAGGGCGAGACGATCGGCGTCGGCGTTCGAAATCGGTGGCGATCACGTCAGCGAGCGCACCGCGGTTACAGGCGGGCGGCCGCCCGAGCCGATCGCGTTGACGCGCCGCGCTCCACCGACCTACCGTGTCGCGATGTCGATCATGATTCGTGTCCGCGTGTGTTCAGTGGCCATGGTGATCGTCGCAGGCGCGTGCGCGGCCGACGAGGGCGGCGCCGAGACCCAGGGCGATGGCTCGTCCACCATGGGCGGTGTCAGCACCCCCACGACCACGAGGGGCGCCGAGACCTCGGGCTCGAGCAGCGGCATCGGCGAGGCCGCCTCCACCGATCCCACCACCGCGGACGGCTCGAGCACGGACGACGGCCAAGGCGACGAATCATCCACCGCCGATGGGAGCTCGGGCAGCGACAGCGGCGGCGCCCTCGAGTACGATCCGGAGTTCGTGTGGGTCGCGGACTTCCTGCGGGTGAACTGCTCGGGGTGCCACGCGACTGACAGCAACGGCAACCTGGTGCTGCCCAACGCCGACATCGACAACGAGCAGGTCCGGCTCGCCCTCGAGGGCGTCGTGGCGACGACCGGGCTCATGCTCGTCGAGCCGGGGGACCACCAGGCGAGCCAGACGTGGCTGCAGATCACCAACGAGTTCGGCGCAGTGTTCCCGGTCGAGGACACCGATCGCTTCGGCGCGTGGATCGACGCCGGCGCCCCGTACTACGTCGAATAGAGTGGGGTCCGAACCGCCCCGCGCTCACCCGAGCGGGTGGTCGCGCTGCACCGCGGTCAGCAGCGCGTGATCGGTGATGTCCAGCCGCAGCGGGGAGATCGAGATCATCCCGTGATCCACCGCCCACCGGTCGGTGCCCTCCTCAGGCGCCTCGATCGGCGCGACGGTGCTCCAGTACAACGGGCGGCCGCGGGGATCCTGGATCGGCACCACGCGCCCGTCGTAGTGGCGGATCGATTGCCGGGTCCAACGCATGGGGCCGGGCTTGGCCGGCAGGTTGACGTTGACCAACGTGAGCTCGCGATGCTCGAGCACGAAGGCCAGGACCGCGTCGACGTGGGGCGCGAGCGCCTCGAAGTCGGGCTCGGCGTCGTGCTCGCCGGTGGAGGTGCTGAACGCGATGCCGCGCACGCCGAGCAAGGCCGCCTGCTTGGCGGCGGCCAGGGTGCCCGAGTGCCACGCCGAGGTGCCGAGGTTGAGCCCGAGGTTGATCCCCGACAGCACCACGTCGACGTCGTGCCACATGTGGCAGCCCAGCGCGACGCAGTCGGCGGGGGTGCCGTTCACACGGTGGGCGTCGAACGGGAGGCTCGGGGTCGGGCGATACGACAGGGGGCGCGAGTGCGTGACCGCGTGGCCCATCGACGATTGCTCGACGTCGGGCGCGACGATGCGCACGGTGCCCATCCGTTGTGCCGCGCGGGCCAGCGCGGTCAGGCCGGGGGAGTAGATCCCGTCGTCGTTGGTCACCAGGATGTTCATGGTTACCCAGGAGGCATAGCAACCCGGGGCGCCGGTGCACGGCGGCGCGGACGGTTTTTCAGCCGCTCGACAAGCGCTCGCCAGCCTCCACCATGGTCGACAACTCGGGGGCTTCTGGCCGGTGCGCATCACGCTATTCCACAATCCATCGGCCGGCCACGGCCGTCACAGTCCCGAGGCGCTCCGAAGTGCCGCGCGCGCGGCCGGTCACGGCGTCGTCATGCAGTCGCTGGGGGCGCCGGATTGGCCGTCGGCGCTGGACGATCCCGGTGACGCCGTGGTGGTCGCGGGCGGCGATGGCACGGTCGCTGCGATCGCGTCGCACATGATCGGGCGGCCCGAGCCGATTGCGGTCATCCCCATGGGCACCGCGAACAACGTCGCCAGGGCGCTGGGTGTCCGCGGCACCCCCGAGGCGTTGATGGCGGCGTGGCCGAGCTGGGAGTCGGTCGGGTTCGACGTCGGCCGCGTCACCGACGGTGCCCGCACGGCGACCTTCCTCGAGTGCGTCGGCGTAGGCGAGTTCGGGCGGCTCATCGCCGACAGCGACTTGCTCGAGCGGGCGAGCCGCGAAGACGATCGCGAGCGCAAGCTCGAGCGCGACCTGGCCCACCTGCGCGATCGCGTGGCGGCGAGCGACGGCCAGGGCATCGCGCTCACGATCGACGGCGTCGATCGCAGCGGAGAATACGGCGTCGATCGCAGCGGAGAATACGTGCTCGCCGAGGTGGTCAACGTGTGGACGATCGGCCCCCGCCTGGGCTTGGCCCCCGCCGCCGCCGTCGACGACGGCCGGCTCCACGTGGTGCTGGTCGACCGCGACCATCGGCCGGGCCTGGTGCGCTACCTCGAGAGCCTGCGCCGCGGCGAGATCGCGGCGCCCGAGATCGAGGTGATTGCCGCGAGCCGCGTCGAGCTCGGCTGCAGCGTGCACGACCTCCACGTCGACGGCGAGCTGTGGTGCGGCGACTCCTCGCTCATCGAAGCCCACCACCGCGTCGAACTCGTGCTCTCGGTGATGCCGAGCGCGGTGCACTTCCTACGACCGCCCCGCGCCGTCCAACCGAGCCTGCCGATCGAGCCGGGCGACCCGTCGGCCCCGAGTGCCCACGTCGGCCCCGAGCGCCTCACGTCGGCCCCGGGCGCGGTGGTCTCGACGAGCGAACCATCCTCGCCGGGGCGAGGAACCTGATACCGTGATGCGATGGGGTTCGACGCGCCGGACTACCTCGCGGCGCTCCGCGGCTTCGTCGAGGCCTACGAAGGGCCGGCGCAGCGGGCCGTCGCGTCGGCGCCGTGCGTGTTCGAATTCTACGCGCGGCTGTTCGCCGACACCACTTTGTCGCGGGACGCCCGCGCGATGGTCAACGCCGTGCTCGCGTACTTCGTGGTCCCCGAAGACGTGCTGCCCGAGGACGAACTCGGCCCTTTCGGGCTCATCGACGATCTGTTCGTCGCCGGCCATGTGTTTCGCATTCTTCGGCGCGAGCTGCCCAAGGGCGCGGTCACCCACGCCTGGCATGGCGAGGGCGACATCGATGCGGTGATGGACGTCGTCTACACCGAGGGACGCGCGGCCCTGGGCAAGCGGGCGCGCGAGGTGCTGCGGCTGGCGGGGCTAGGCTGACGCCGCACGCGTCGGCTACAGGGGCGGGGGCAGCGGGAGCTGCTCGTGCCACCCGAACGCGACCTTCGTCATCGCCCTACCGCCGACCTCGATGTGGCGGCTGGCGAAGGCGACCCCGCCTGCGCCCTCGTAGAAGTGGCGGGCGGTGTTCTCGCCGAGCACCCACAGCATCACGGGATTGAGGCCGGCGTCGATGAGATCCCAGATCGCGCGGACCAGCAGCGCTCGCCCGAAGCCCCGTCGCTGCCAGCGCGGGTGCAGGTACAACTCGTAGATCTCGCCGAGGAACCCGGGGCCGCGACCCAAGCCCCGTTCGGTCTGCGGTCCTGCCCACGCGTAGCCGAACACGGTGCCCTGGGCATCCTCGGCGACCCACACCGCGTGACCGGGACGCTGCTGGGTGACCGCCCGTCGCATGCGCTCGCCGTCGTTGCGGGCCATGCGATCGAGCGCCTGCGGCGTGATGATCTCGGCGTACGCGGTACGCCAACTCACCGTGCGGATCCACGCCAGACGCGGCGCATCGGCGGCCGTTGCCCGTCGCAATCGCGGTGCGCTCGCTGAGCCCACTTCGCCGCTGCGCGCGGAGTCCGGTGAGGACTCGGGTCCGGGATCCACGCCGGGCAGTGTACTGCGGCCCGTGCACACCGGCCAAGGCGGCGGCGCGAGCCAGCAGCGGCGCGCCGACACCCACGGGACGGGCGCGATCGCCTCAGCTCGCGCGCCGGGCCGCGACGCCCTGGGCGCCGAGCGACCACACCATCCGACCGATCTCATCCAGCCGGCCCAGCGCGGATGCCGAGCCCAGCGCCGCCGTCTCGATGAGCTGGCGCGCGGGGTCGATCTGCACGCGCGCCGCGTGGGTGAGCTCGATGAGCCGCATCGACCACTCGCCGAACAGGCGCCAGGTGGCGTCCTCGCGCCGCAGCACGACCACGCTGGTGTGCCGGGAATCCCGCGCGATGCGGGAGAACAGCGGCGCGACGGCGTCCGGCGGTCCCTCGAGCACCTGCATGAAGATGCCGCCGTAGGCGAGCATCACGCCGGTGATCCCCGCGGCGGTGTTGGATCGCTGCGAGGTCGCGACGATCGCGTCCAGCCCCTCCTCGGACAGCAGGCACGAGAAGACGCTGGCGTACTTGAGTCGGAGCAACACGACTCGGTGCATCGGCCGTGTGGGCTGGGGGCACTTGAGCGCAGGGCTCTCGCCCTCGCTGGGTGCTGCTGGGCGCAGCCTCGCGGAGGGGCGGGCTGCACCGCGGCGCGCGCCTGCGGCCCCCTCGGTGTTCGACATCGCCTGGGATCGCCCAGGCAGCCCCCCGCCGGCCCGCCACGTCGCCCAGGCCCGAGCGATGGCCACGTGCATGGTGCTCGGCGGATTTTTTCCCTACGCTGCCAGTTGGCCATGCGTCGCCGCGCCGACCTCAAGACCGGCACCACGTGCAACAGCAACTGCGTGTTCTGCGTCATCGGCGACCACCTCTTCACCGGTGATCGCACCACCGCAGAGTGCATCGCCGAGCTGCGCGAGAGTCGGAAGACGTGCGTCGACGTGGTGTTCACCGGCGCCGAGGTGTCGATCCGGGCCGACTTCTTCCACCTGGTGAAGGTCGCGCGGCATCTCGGGTACGCGCGCATCCAGATCCAGACCAACGGCCGCATGTTCGGGTATCGCGGGTTCTGCGAGCGCGCCGTCCTCGCGGGGGCCAACGAGTTCGCGCCGGCGATCCACGGCCACGTCGCCAAGCTCCACGACGGGCTCACGCGGGCGCCGGGATCGTTCGCCCAGATCACGGCGGCGATCGGCCACATGGTGGCGCTCGGGGTGCCCGTCGTCAGCAACACGGTGGTGACCAAGCAGAACGCCGAGCACATGCCAGCGTTGGTCGCCCTGCTCGCCGATCTCGGTGTGGGCCAGTTCCAACTCGCGTTCCCGCACCCCACGGGGCACGCCGCGACGCACTTTCGCGGGGTGGTCCCGCGGATGTCCGAGGTGGCGCCGCACATCCACGCCGCCTTGGACCTCGGGCGCGCGCGCGGCATGGTGGGCATGGCCGAGGCGATGCCGTTTTGCATGATGGCGGGCCACGAGCGCGAGCTCGCCGAGCTCCACATGCCGCCCACCGAGATCGTCTACGACGGCTACGTCGTGCCGGACTACGCCGCCGATCGCATGGCCCGCGGCAAGGTGCGCTTTGGCCAGTGCGCGCGCTGTCGCTACGAGCCGATCTGCGAGGGGTCGTGGCGCGAGTATCCGGCGCGGATGGGTGATGGCGAGTTCGTCCCCGTGCCCGGCGCGCGCGTGCTCGATCCGCGACTCGTGCTCGATGGACGGGTCGCGATGCTCGGCGTGCCGGCGCCGACCGTCGTGCCGGGCACGGGCTGGCGGGCGCTGTGCTTCGTGCCCCAGGCCGGATCGCCGGCGTGCACCGCCGAGCTGTGCAGCCTCGGCGCCGCCAGCGAGGCGCTTGCCCGTCGCGGCATCGCGGTGTGCGTGGTGTCGCCCGACGACGCGGCCGCGCAGGCGCGCTGGGCCGCGGCCCACGGCAGCGCCGCGACGACGATGATCCCCGATCGCGACGGCGCCATCGCGCGGGCTTGGCGGGCGACGGGCGGCGGCATCGCGCGCAGCAGCTACCTGGTCGATCCGGACGGTCGCGTCGTGCATGCGATCGTCGATGTCGACACCGCGCACCACGGGGCCCAACTCGCCCACGCGTTCGATCGGCTGCACGCACCGCCGCGTCCGCTACAGCCCGCCGACGATCTGGTGACGCTGCGGCGCCCGAGCGCTGCAGCCGGCGCGTCGGTGCCGCAGGGGGCGGCGTGAAGGCGCTGATCAAGGTCGGCTACGCCTGCAACGAGCACTGCACCTTCTGCCACACGCAAGAAGAGCGCGCGGTGCAAGGCGGCGCCGACGAGATCGAGCGCAAGATCCGGCGCGCCAAGGCGCTGGGCCACACGATGGTCGTGCTCTCGGGTGGCGAGCCGACGATCCGATCCGAGCTCGGCCGTTGGGCTGCGCTCGTCGCCGAGCTCGACATGGACTTCGGGCTGGTCACCAACGGCCTGGTGCTGGCGTACCCCGAGGTGCGCGAGCACCTGCTCGCGTGTCGGCTCCGCTATGTGTACATGTCGCTGCACGCGGGCGAAGCGGCGGTGCACGATCGCATCGTGCGTGCGGAGTCCTTCGACACCGCCCTCACGTCGCTGCGCGGGCTGTCGGGCCGCGGGCTCGCGCTCACCGTCAACTGCGTGGTGACGCGGCAGAACCTCGCGCACCTGCGGCCGCTGGTCGACCTCGTCGCCCCGATCCCCGACGCGATCCTCAAGTTCTCGGCGACCGAGCCCAAAGGCGGCGCCCTGCGCCTGGTCGACGTCGTCGTGCCGCCCATCGCCGACGCCGCGGGCGCGGTCGTGGACGCGCTGCACCACGCCGAGCAGCGCATGCCCGGACGCGCCCGCCACGGCGGATTTCCGCTGTGCCTGCTGCCCGGCTTCGAGCGCGCCTATGACGATCTGCGCACGCATCGTTACTGGACCATGGTCGAGGTCGGCGAGGCCGATCTGGTGCCCGTAGACGCTCGCAACACGTTGCACCCGTCACCGCACTGCGACGACTGCGGACTGCGCGGCGGCTGCCCGGGGCTGTTCCGCGCCTATCATGCGCGTCGCGGTGCGGACGAGCTGCGGCCGGTTTCCATCGGTGCCCGCAGCAACGCGTTCGACTGGGTGCTCGAGGGCGTCACCGCGGCGCCGCCGTCGGCGATGTGTCCGGTGATGGCGCAGGGCACCGCGCCCTTCGAGCGCGCCCGCCACCTGTTCGTGCGCCACGACGGCAAGCTCGCCCGCTACCGCTCCGACACCCGCGACTTCGACGACGACACGCTGGGGCACATCAAGCACGCCGCCGGTCAGGTCTACCTCGACGCCTCGCGCAAGCCCGCGCCCGACGACTTCGCCCGTGATCTGGTCAAGCTGCGGCGCGCCGAGCAGTGCCGGCCGTGCCCCGAGCGCGACACGTGCACCGGACTGTTCGAGGCCGAGCTCGAGCCGGTGTTCGACCGCGACGAGCAGCGGCTGCGCGATGCGCTTGCCCAGGTGCACGGCGACGTGCTCGAGATCGGCTGCGGCGATGGCCGGCTCGCGGCCCTGTGGCAGCCGGCCATCGACGCGGGCAGGGTGCGCTTTGTCGGGATCGATCCCGACGCTGCGGCCCTCGATCGGCTGCGCGCGCGGCTGGCCGCCGCCGCGCGCCGGGATCACGCCGCGGACGAGCCGCCCGTGATGCTGCTGCTCGGCGACGCCGAGGACGTGCTGCCGACCCTGCCCGAGGGCAGCTTCGATCACGCGGTGATCGCCCACGCGTGGAACCATCTGCGCGCGCCCGAGCGCGTCGTCGCGGCAATCTGTCGGCGGCTGCGTCCGGGCGGCACGCTGTGGATCGCCGACGACGTGCCGTTCGGCCTCGCCCGAACGCCGCGTCAGCAGCGCGCAGCCCGTCGTTCGGACGCCACGTGGCTGCACCTGCGCAATCACGATGCGGCCCGAGCCCACGCCGTGATCCTGCGTGTCTGGCCCGGCCTCGCGCTGCTCGAGCGTCGCGACGTCGGGCCAGACACGAGCAATCAGTGGCTGCTACGCTACCGCTGGAGTCCTGCATGAGCGAAAGCCTCCTGGGTATGCCCCCTGGCCGCGTCGAGGCCGACATCGGCGAAGCCGCGGTGACCCTCACCGTGCCCGGCGCGGTCTATCCACTGCCCGCCGTCTACGCGGCTGCGTACTGCTTCATCGCCCGCTGCTACGTGCTCGTCGATCGCGACGGCGAAGATCTCCGGGTCGTGCTCACCGCGAAGGATCCCGCCGGGATCCACGGCGGGGCGCAGGGGCTGCGGGCGTTGGTCGGCGAGTTCGCGAACGAGCTGCTCGCCTCGGCGTGGCGCCGCGAGATCACCCGCCAGAACCGCGGGCTCATCGAGTCGGTGACGATGCAGGCCTTCGGCGCCGCGATGGGCCCGCCGTCGCTCGACGATCTCGAGGCGTTCGACTTCAGCGACGAGCCCTTCGACGACCCGCTCGGCATCGCCCAGTCGTGGGAGGACAAGTACCGCAAGCCCAAGCCCGCCGGCAGTGAGCCCGGCCCAGAGGGTGGCGAGGAGCAAGGCGGCGCATGATCCTCCGCTTCCACCGCGAGGTGTACGCCGGCACGGCGATCGACGCCGCGCTGGGCCGCTTCGCCGCACTCGCCAGCACGCGCTTCGATCGCAGCGAGGACGGCGACTACTTCGTCGTCGAGGTCACCGCCAAGACTGAGGCGCGCAGCCGCCGAGTCGCCCTCGAGCTCGGCAACTTCGCCCTCGGACTCACCATCGAGCAAGGCGGTCCCGACCGATGACCACTGCCCCAGACGCAGAGACCGACACCCCGATCGAGACCGGCGGCTACGCTGCGTTCCATCGCTTCCGCCCGATCGGCGGCCCGATCGACGGCCCAATCGGCGGGCGCGTCGTCGTCACCAGCATCGAGGGCGAGTGGATCGTGCTCGAGGCCGCCGAGTACAGCGCCTATGCCCAGGGCCGCGTCGACCCGAGCAGCGCGCTGCACCAGCGCCTGGTCGATCGCAACCTCGTGCGCGCGCACTTCGATGCCCGCCGCGCCGCCCTCGGCTACCGCCGGCGCAAGCGCTTCATCCACTCGGGGCCCAACTTGCACATCGTGGTGGTGACGCTGCGCTGCAACGAGACCTGCGTGTACTGCCATGCGTCGCGGGCCGACCTCGACGCGGTGCACACGGACATGACGATCGAGACCGCCGAGCGCACGGTCGACATGATCCTGCGCACGACGAGCCCCCACGTCACCATCGAGTTCCAGGGCGGCGAGCCGCTGGTGAACTTCCCCGTGGTGCAGCACATCGTCGCCTACGCGACCGAGCGCAACCGCGGCTTGGGCAAACAGCTCGAATTCACGATGGTCAGCAACCTGTCGCTGATGGACGAGACCAAGCTGCAGTGGCTGCTCGCCCACCGCGTGCAGCTGTGCACCAGCATCGACGGGCCCAAGGCGCTGCACGACAAGCAGCGCAAGCTGCCGACGCTGTCCGCCTACGACGCGGCGCTGCCGTGGATCGCCCGCATCAACGAAGCCTATCGCGAGGCCGGGCTCGATCCCACGCTCTACCACGTCGAAGCCCTGCTCACGACCACGCGCGAGACCCTCGAGCGCTGGCGCGAGGTCGTCGACACCTACGTCGCGCTCGGTTGCCGCGCGCTCTTCCTACGGCCGGTCGATCCGTTCGGCTTCGCCGAGAAGACCCGCCGCATCGTCGAGTACCCCCGCGAGGACTACCTCGCGTACTACCGCAACGCCCTCGATTACATCATCGAGCTCAACCGTCAGGGCGTGGAGATCCTGGAGCGCTACGCGGCGATCTTCCTCACCAAGATCCTCACCGGCGACGATCCCAACTTCCTCGACATCCGCAGTCCCGGCGGCGCCGGCATCGGCCAGCTCGCGTACAACTACGACGGGACCATCTACAGCTCCGACGAGGGCCGCATGTTGGGGGCCGCGGGCGATCCGACGTTCGTGATCGGCGACGTCCACACCGGGCGATATCGCGACATCGTCGCCCACCCGACGATCCGCGCGATGGCGATCGCGTCGAACCTCGAGGGCCAGCCCGACTGCGTGGATTGCCCGTACGTGCCCTACTGCGGCACCCAGCCCGAGCACAACCACAAGACGCTCGGCACCATGATGGGCCGCATGCGCGAGAGCTCGATGTGCGCGGTTCACAAGGGCATCCAGGACATTCTCTTCGAGAAGCTCGCCACGGCCGACGCACCCACGCTCGAGATCCTCCGGCGCTGGACGACGATTCGCGCCCGCGAGCATTTCTTGCAGGACACGCCGGCGCCCTGAGATCGATGTCCTCATCGCGTCGCGGCCGTGGGCTGCCGCCCCCTTCTCGCATCGCGCGGGTCGGCCGCGCCCGACGCGCTCGGCTCCACGCGGTTGCCCGCCGCTTTCGAGAGGGCTGCACGAAGTACGTAGCCCGGCATGCATCGTTCGCGTGCGTCCCACATGCGTCCCACATGCGTCTCGCCGCGTTGGCGCCAGGCCCCACGCACACGAACCCGCGGGCGCGCTTCCGCCCTGCCGTACGCGAGCTTCACGTGCGCACACACCGGATGCGTGCGCGTTTGCAAGCCTGGTATGATGAAGGGCTGGAACGCCCATGGCTGACGACGACGATCCCGAGGTCTCCGAAGCCGATGACGCGGACGAACCGATCCCGTCGTACGTGCGCGCGCCCGCGGGTCAGCTCGGCGCCGAGCAGCGCGAGATTTCTGCCCGCGCCCGTGCTGGCGCCGACGAGGGTCTCCCGGAGAACGGCGGTGGCAATCCCATGGCGGCGCCGACTCACTGTAGCCACGGCAGCCACGGCAGCCACGGCAGCCACGGCAGTCACGGCAGCCACGGCAGCCACGGCAGCCACGGCAGCCACGGCAGCTGGTGAGGAGTAGACCGCGCATGCACGGCGGCGGACGCATCGAGCAGCGCATCGAGACCCGGCGCGAGCGTGTCCACGTCCTGACGGGCGCGGTCTGCAACAACAATTGCATCTTCTGCATGGAGGAGGATCGCGAAGGTCGGTACACGACCAACTCAGCGACCACCGACGACACCGTGCGGTGGATCCTCGACCACCAGCGCGATCTCGAGGAGGTCTGCTTCACCTCGGGCGAGCCGACCACCAACCCCGCGCTGCCGCGGTGGATCAAGATGGCCCGCTCTGCGGGTGTGCCGACCATCAGCGTCATGACCAACGGTCGCGCGCTGTCGTACGAGCGCTACGCGAAGGGGCTCGTGGCCGCCGGCCTCACCAAGGCCTACATCTCCATCCATGGCCACGAGCAGCGCCTGCACGACGGCCTCACGCGCACGCCCGGCAGCTTCGAGCAGACGGTGGGTGGCATCGAAGTGGTCGCGTCGCTGGCCCGGTACGGCGTCGGCCTGCACACCTCGACCGTCATCACAAACCGCAACCTGCCGCATCTGGGCCCGATCTATCGCTTCTTGCGCGAGCGCGGCGTCCAGCAGGTGGTGTTCAACGTGATGCAGGCCAACGGCCGCGCCAACACCTTCTTCGAGCACATCTTTCCCCGCTACACCGAGATTGCCGCGGGCTTCGCGACGTTCATCGCCGAGCAGTCGGTGCCCGAGCCCCGGCCCATGGCGTTTCTGGTCGATATCCCGCTGTGCACGACCACGGCGGTGCCGGATTTCAACCGCGGCTACGTCGAGCGCTACGTGCACTTCGAGCCCAGCGCCGGCGCCCACGGGCTCTTCGACGAGGCCGGTATCGCCGCGCGCCGCACCGGCGAAGACGGTGGCCTGGTCCAGATCCGTCGCGCCGATCTCGACGACGCCGCCCGCCACAAGCGCCCCGAGTGCAGCGCGTGCCGCTACGAGGCCGTGTGCGAGGGCGTGTGGGGCAACTACCTGCGCCGGCACGGTTGGGACGAGTTCCAGCCGGTCGCCATGCCCGTCGCCCAGGAGCCGGCATGAACGACGAAGGCGACACCGCCGTCGGCCGACGCCCGACGATGGAGATGACCTCCATGTCGCTGGCGCGCACGACCCAGTTCGTCCAGGCGCGCGCCCCGTTGGCGCCGCGCGCTGGCGTGCAGAAGGTGCTGTTCGTCGGCGCCAGCACCCGCGAGCACGCGACCTTCGTCGAGCTGCTCGAGCAGGTCTGCGATCCGCCGTTCCAATGCGACCACGCCGCCGACGAGGTGCTGGCGATCGAGGCCCTCGGCAGCCTCGAGTACGATGCCTTGTTGATCGAGGTCAGCTTGGATCGCCGGATCTGGACGCGGCTGGTCCGCGACCGCCGGCTTCCAGCGGTGTCGATCGTCGCGATCGACACCTGCGGCAAGCCCGAGCAACGAACGGCCAGGCGCAGCGTCTTGTCGCACGAGGGCGCCGACGCGGTGGTGCTCCGCTCCGAGATCTCCGGGCCGTTGCTCGAGGCCAGTATCCACGCCGCCCTCGATCGGGGTCGCATGCGCCGCGCCCTCGCTGAGGTCCAAGAGCGCTTCGCCCTGGCGGTGCGCGGCAGCAACGACGGGGTGTGGGAGTGGCTGCTCGACGGCGGCGAGATGCACTTCTCGCGACGCTGGCGCGAGCTGCTCGGCTACGGCATCGACGACCTGTCGAACTCGGTGGATGAATGGTTCGGGCGCGTGCACCCCGGCGATCTCCCGGCGCTGCGGGCGGACATCGACGCCCATCTGTCGGGCGACAAGCCGTTCCACGAGAACGAGCACCGCCTGCGCGCGAGCGACGGCACCTATCGCTGGGTCATCAGCCGCGGTGTGGTCCAGCGCGACACCGCCGGCCGGCCGGTGCGCATGGCCGGCTCGCTCACCGACACCTCGGATTACCGCCTGCGCGAGCAGAAGCTGCTCGAGGAGAGCCGTCAGGATCCGCTGACCAACCTGCCGCGGCGCGAGCCGTTCATGGAGCGGCTCGTCCGTGCGATCGAGCTGCGCAAGCAGGACGCCAGCTACGCCTTCACGGTCCTGATGGTCGACGTCGACCGCTTTCGCTGGTTGGCCGACAGCATCGGCCACCAGGCGTCGGATAGCCTGCTGGCGATCCTCGCCCGGCGCCTCGGCGGCTGCGTGCGCCCCGGCGACGTGGTCGCGCGGTTCGGTGGCGACAAATTCGCGGTGCTGCTCGAGAACCTCGACGACGTCGACACAGGCACCGACATCGCCAACCGCATCCGCCTCGCGGTGCGCGACCCGTTCGAGGTCGACAACCAGACGGTCTACGCCACGGTGAGCATCGGGCTCACCACCAGCGCCCGCGGCTACGACGACCCTGACGAGGTGATCAGCGACGTCGGTGCCGCGGCGACCAAGGCCAAGGAGCGCGGGCAGGATCGGCACGAGGTCTTCGAGACCAAGATGCGGATCGACGCGCTCACCCATCTCCGGCTCGAGGTCGCGCTGCGTCAGGCGGTCGAGCGCGAGGAGTTCGAACTCTACTACCAGCCGATCGTCGATCTCGCGACCGGGACGCTGACCGGCTTCGAAGCGCTCACGCGTTGGCGACACCCGCATCGGGGCCTGGTGGCGCCGTCCGAGTTCATCCCCGTCGCCGAGCAGACCGGGCTCATCTTGCCGATCGGGCGCTGGGCGATCCACGAGGCGGTGGCCCAGCTCGCGCGTTGGCGCGCAGCCCAGCCCGGGCTGTCGACGCTGTCGATGAGCGTCAACCTGTCGGGGCGCCAGCTCGCCGATCCGCGCCTGCTCGAGGAGATCGCGGCGGCTCTCGAGCGCAACGCGATCCCAGCGTCGTGTCTGCGGCTCGAGCTCACCGAGAGCGTGCTGATGGACAACGCCGAGACGGTGCTGCGCATCCTCGAGACCCTGCGCAGCACCGGCGTGCGCATCTGGGTCGACGACTTCGGCACCGGCTACTCGTCGCTGTCATACCTTCACCGATTCCCGGTCGACGGGCTCAAGATCGACAAGGCCTTCGTCGACGTGCTGGACGGCAGCGAGCAGGGTACGGCGATGATCCGCACCATCGTCGGTCTGGCCCAGGCGCTCGGCGTCGACGTCATCGCCGAGGGCATCGAGAGCCGGGCCCAGGCCGAGCAGCTGCTGCGGCTGGGCTGCCTGCGCGGCCAGGGCTACTTCTTCAGCCTGCCGCTGCGGGCCGCCGGTGTGCCCGCGGTCTTCGACGCGGTCACGCTGCCGCTGCCGGTCGCGCTGCCGCAGCCGACCTAGCAGCCCGAGGTCCGCGTCGCCGCTCAGAACTTGACCGGGTAGACCGTGCCCTGCGACGCGCTCGTGAACCGCGAGAAGCTCGCGGCCTTGAGCGCCTCGACCACGCAGTCGCCCAGCGGCGTGCCGGCGTGCTCGTCGAGGGCTGCGGCCGAGCTGACGTTGCCGCTGTCGCCCTCGATCGACATCTTCACGTGCACGGTGGTGCCGGGGGCGCCGCCGCAGGCCTTGGCCTTGCCCTTCACGCCGTTGAAGCCCTCGCGGAGCTGCGCCTGGGTCAGCTTGTCGGACAGCGTGGCGTCGAGATCGGTCTCGTTGCGGGCGCGCTTGCGGGCCTCTGCGCAGCCGGGCTTGTTGGGGTTGAGCACGCACTCGGCACGAAATTTCTCGTCGATCTCGCCGGGCGTGAGCGGCTCGGCCTTGACCGGCGGCGCCTTGGGCTCGTCGGGCACGGGGTCGGCTCCGTTGTCGTCCTTGGGCTTCTTGCGCTGGCTGACGCTGACTTCGACCTTGGATGCGGCGGCGGCAGCAGCGGCTGCGGCTGCGGCTGCAGCTTCGGCGGCAGCGGCCTCGGCAGCAGCGGCCTCGGCAGCAGCGGCCTCGGCGGCTGCTGCTTCGGCGGCCTCGCGTGCAGCGGCCTCGCGTGCAGCGGCTTCGCGCGCAGCGGCTTCGCGCGCAGCGGCTTCGGCGGCCTCGCGCGCAGCAGCCTCGGCGTCGACATCGGCCGGCGTCGGTGCAGCGGCCCGCACTTCGCTCTGGGCGAGCGGCTCGTCCTTGGCGCCATCGCGACCCATCAGCCACAGGCCGGCGCCGACGGCGATCAGTGCGGCCGCGATCATCCAGATCATGCCGCCTTTGCGCGACGGCTCTTCTTCGGACGTGGCCGGGGCTGGCGGGACGACGACGCGCGACGACTCGCCTGGGAGCTTGGGCGCTACCGCGGGTGCGAGCAGCGAGGACGCCGCCGACGGGGCGACCGGCGCCACCGACGACTTGGCCGCGCTGGGCTCGGCAGCGGCTGCCGCCGGCTTCGCGGCTGGCGGCGGCGGTGGGGCGGCGACGGGCGGGTCGTCGGTGACCGCGGCCAGCGCGGTGCTCGAGATCTTGGGTGCGGGCGGTGGCGGTGGATCGCGACGGATCGTCTCGCTGGGCCGCGCCGCGTTGGCGGCGGGCGCCTCGATCGAGGCATCGCTGATCAATGCAGCCGCGGCCGCGCCGCCGTAGCCGGTCGCGATCGGCTCGATGTCGTCATCCTCGTCGTCGGCGTCATCACGCAGGATCGCGTCGTCATCCTCGATGCCGAGGGCGTTCGCGATCTCCATCATGTCGGCGTAGCCCGAGGTCTCGGAGGCACCCCGCGCGTCGTCGTTCTCTTTGTCGGATGCAACAGTGCCCATCGGTCGTCGTCCTTCGTAGGCCCGTGAAGGGCAATCATGGCCGGGTCCAGCGCGTCCCCGTGTCCCGGGAAGCAACGCGCGAGCCGGCATTGTAGCGCGAACGTCACCTCGATGCCCGAAAGCGGCTGCGCTCGGAGCGTACGTGCGGCTGCTACCTCAGGGTGCATGGTGGGCGGACGGTGCGCCTTCAGGCCGCCGCGAGCTTTTCGCCGGGCGGCGCGGTGCCCGTTCGTGCGTGACGGTCGGGGCGCGTGACTCTCGGGCGTGCGAAATGCCGCGTTCGTCGTGGCTCACTCGGGGGCCGGCGCCTGCGGATCGCCCTGCGATGGCGGCGGCGCATCGACGCCCGCGGCCGGCGAGTCCTGCCCCGCAGGCGCGGCCCCAGAGGCGCCCCCAAGTGGGCCGCCAAGTGGGCCTCCAAGTGGGCCCCCAAGTGGGCCCCCAAGTGGGCCCCCAAGTGGGCCCTCGATCGCCGACGGCGGCAGCTTGCCGCCCTTGCGCAGCAGCCAGTTCGCCTTGCGCTGCTGGCGAAGCTCCTCCATCTGCTCGGGCGTCTTCGCGAGGTACTTGGCGTTGTTGTCGGCGATGAAGGTGAGGATGAGCGTGGCCTGGTTCGTGTCGAACTGGGCCCAGAGCTTGATCTCGCGGTCGTTGCGCTCGATCTCGACCGGCTCGTAGAACATCCCCCGCGCGATTTTCATCTGCAGGTTGCTGTCGAAGACCTCGGCGAGGTCGACCTTCCACCACTTCTCGAACGCCTTGGCCTCGACCACACTCGAGAACTCGGCGCGGACGAGCAGCTCGGGATCCTCGGCCGCCTCGGCGCTGAGCTCGATGCTGTCGGGGATCTCGAAGGGGAGGTTGGCGCGCTTGAGCGCGCGGCGGAGATCCTTGAGCACCACCTGCATGCCGGCGGTGGGTTGGCGCCCCGCGAATGTGCGCAGCTTGGTCAGGTTGGCGACATAGTTGCCGGCCGTCTTCCCGTCGCCGACCTCGTCGGACACGATGTGCGGCAGGAATTCCTCGCGCACATAGACGGCGACCTTGTCCTCGAGCAGCACGAACCACCGGTTGTCGACGTCGGGCTCGGCCTCGTCGAGCGGCCGGGGGTTGCCGCGGACGATGCCACCTTCCTCGATCCACTCGACCGACTCGTCGTTGGCCGCGGCCGCGCGCTCGATTGCCCGCTGCACCTCGGCGCGTGTGACCTTGTAGTCGACCGCGAGGAAGGTCTGCCGCCAGTCGCGGAGGTCGGGGCTGGCGACGATGATGTGGTCGAAATCCCGCAGCGCATCGAAGCCGCCGCCGGCGATGAGGTACTGGAAGTCCGGCAGCGGCGCCATGATGTCCAGCGCCTTGTCTGCGAAGCTGAGCCCGCGGATCTTCTTGGGCACCAGCATCACGAAGAACGTGCTGTTGGTCGGCCCGAGCTGATCGACCTTGGAGTTTCGTTTGCCGAGATCGCGGGCCTCGGGTTCGGGCTCTGGCGGCTCGGGCTCGGGTTTCGCCGGCTCGGGCGTCGGCTCGGGGGCGGGCGCGACCGGCTCGGGCGCGACCGGCTCGGGCGGTGGCGCCGGCGCCACCTGGGCCGGCTCGAGTGGCTGCGCCTCGGCACCCTGGATCTGATCGGGGTCGATGAGCTCGACCTCGGTGAACTCGAGGTCGAGGTCGATCTCGATCTTCGGGGTGTAGCCGAGCAACCCGGCGGCGAGCGGCGCCGTGTGCAGCAGCGACGAGCCGAGAACGGCGTAGATCCTTCGCGATCGGTCGCTCACGGGACGGCGGCGAAACGATAGCACCGCGATCGCATCGGGGCGAACGCGCTGGGGCGCCGGTTCACGAGCCCCATCGGCCGACGATTTCGGCGACGCGGGCGCGGAAGGCCGGCTCCCGGTGCCGCGCGAATTCTTTCCATGTGCACAGTGTCCGCGGATCGGTGACGCGGTCGATGAACAGCGTCGCGTCGAGGTGATCGACCTCGTGCTGGAAGGTGCCCGCGGTGATGCCCCGGACCTCGCGTTCGATCGCGTTGCCGTCGCGATCCCACGCGCTGACGCGGATCTCGGCGTGGCGCTGGACGACCCCGCGCAGATCCGGCACGGACAGGCAGCCCTCGTAGTTGTCGAAGGTCTCGGCGGACAGCGGCGTGATCACCGGGTTGACGAGGATCGTCAGGGGGATCTTGGGCTTGTAGGGATAGCGCGGGTTGTCGCCGACCTCGATCGCGCAGACGCGGACGGGGTTGTGGACCTGGATCGCGGCGAGCCCGGCCCCGTTTGCGTCGCGCATGGTGTCGACGAGATCGTCGATGAACTGCTGGAACGCAGGGGCCGCGAGCTGCTCGCGGGTCAGCTCCGCAGCGCGCTCGCGCAGCACCGGCGCACCGATCTGCGCGATGTTCAGCAGCGTCATGCGCCGGTGCCCCGGATGACCTTGGCCTTGAGCGCAGCCTTGCCGTCCTTCACGTAGACGGTGAACTGCACGTCACGCACGTCGGTGTGCTTCTCGAGGATGTCCTGCGTGTTCTTCTGCAGCTTCTTGGCGAACTTGTCGAAGGTGAAGCCGTCGGAGTTCTCGCCGCAGGCCATCTTCACCTGGAGGAACTCGTCGAAGATCTCGCGGAAGTAGCGGGTGCGATCGTCGCCGTCGTCGCCGGTGGAATCCTCGCTGCTCGGGGTCGCGACGGGAGCCGGTGCGACGCGGGGCGGGACGGCGGCAGGGGTAGCGCGACGGACGGGGGCCGGGGGCGCGAACGTAGGTGGAGCACCGGCGATCGGCGCGGGGGCCGAGGCGATGGGCGCGGGGCTGGGCGCCGTGCGCGTCGCCGCGGCTTTGGGCAGGGGCTGGCGCTGCGCCGAGGGCACCGCCACGGTGGGGCTCGTCGGGTTCGGCTCGGGCTCGGGCGCGGCTGCGGGCGCGGCGGATCCGGAGGTCGCCGCGTCGTCGAGTTTGCGCACCGATCGTGTCAGCTTGCGCCCGCGCATCGTCTTGGGCCGGCGGGTGCTGCCGGTGGATTCCTCGGCGACCTCCTCGTCGATCTCGAGTTCGGCGAGATACGCCGCGCGCAGCGCCTCGTGGGCAGCGTTCGCGGCGCGGGCGACCTCGCCGGTCGGGCCGGCGTAGCGGTCGTGGAAGATCTGGTGCTGGCCGCCGCGCGAGACCGCGACGAACTCTGCGGCGAGCCGGCGCATGGGCCCGAGGGCCTCGACGTGGGGCAGGTACAGCGCGAGCGCCGAGCACAGCCCGAGCAGTAAAACGATGAGCACCCAGTTCGCCGTCGGCACCAGGCCCTTGTCGCGGGCTTGGCTCAGCGCGTCGGTGAGATCGCGATGACCGGCCGCGGCGGTGCGCCGCGACAGCACGACGAGCACCGCGCCCGACTTGCCCTTGCCAGCCGGCCCAGGCACGCGCCCGAGCGCTCCGATGCGCGCGTCGAGCCCCTCGCCGATCGTGATGACCTTGCTCGCGCCCTCGTCCGGCGCGCTCTCGTGGTACTCGGTCGCCATCCGCTCGATCTCGGTGGAGATCGGCTGATCACCGATGATGTCGCCCACGAGCTTGCCGTTGCGCACCAGACCCGCGGGGTTCTCGGCGCCCAGCACCCGGCGGAGCAACGACGCGGCGCCGATCTGGAGGGGTTCGAACGCCACGAGGCGGCGGCCGTTGGGATCGGCGCGCAGCACCCGGACCACCTGGATCTTGCCGCCGAGCACCAGCGAGAAGAGCACGTCGTCGTCGTTCGCGGCAGCTTGGTACGGCGGGCTGCCGACGAGCTCCGAGACCAGCGGCTCACCGATGCCGCTGACCGCGACGGTGACGCCGCTCGTGTCGACGAACGCGACCGTCATGTCGGACTTGTTGCGCACGCGGAGGTTCTCGGCGGCGTCGGTGAAGATCTGCTGCAACGGCAGCTTCTCGGTGGGCAGCTTCGCCTCTTGCTCGGCCGTGCGTCCCAGTGCCTCGCGCACCGCCGGATCGAGGAGCATCGCGCCGAGCTGACGTACGGCCGCCGAGTCGATCTGCGCCTCGAGGGCGGCGAGACCGGCCTGCGTCACCGCCCGCATCGCGGCGCGATCGGAGTCGCTGAAGTCGCCGGTGTTGCCCTGCGAGAGCAAGAACATGCCGCCGAGGCAAAGACTGGCGAGAGCGGCCAGGATCACGCCCCAGATGCGGGTCAGTAGCATTGGCGCCCGGAGTGTAGGCCCGATGGCCCCACGGCCGCAAATGCGGGCGCGAACGTCGTCCGCCGTGCAACGGTCGGGAGCGCGGTGTCGAACGAGGGCCCATGCGCAGCATGGCCCTGTGGCTCGCGGTCGCGGCCAGCGTCGCCGGGGGGCAGCTGCTCGCGCGCGACCCGTCGCCGACGACGGTGCCCGCCGCCCTCGTCTGCGTGCTGTGGCCCGCCGCGGTGGCGCTCGCGGTCGCCAGCGCGCGCTGCGGCCGTGCGCGCGGCTGGTGTCTGGCGATCGCGGTGGTCGTGGTCGCGTTCGTGCGCGGGATCGCGGCCGGCGATCGGCTCCACGTGCACTCGTTCCCCGCGGCGGCTCGGGGCGCAGAGCCGGTGGTACGGCGGCTGGTGGTGCGCGAGGCGAGCTGGCCTGGGGCGCGCTGTCAGGTTCTGGCGACACCCGATGCCAGTACCGGGCAGCGCGCGTGGCTCGATCTGCCCGGCGACGCCTGCCCGCTCGCCGAAGGTGACGTGGTCGCGATCTCGAGCGCGGGCCTGCACGTCATCCGCGGCGAGATGTGGCCCGGCGGCGTCGACCCGCGGGAGCTCGCGGCCGCCCGCGGTTCCCACTTCGCGCTCGATGTCGAGCGCGCGTGGCCGATCGAGTCCGGACATCCGGGGTACTGGGCATCGATCGCGTCGCTCCGAAGTGATCTCTGGTCGCGCACGCGCGGTGACGACGATTATGCGTTCGTGGTCTCGAGCCTGTACGGCGTGCGCTCGGCGCTGTCGTCGGCGCGTCGCCGCGAGCTCGGCGTCGCGGGGCTCGGTCACCTCATCGCGGTCAGCGGCATGCAGGTGAGCCTGGTGGCCTGGGCGGCGCATCGCGCCTTCTTGCGGGTGCTCGCGCCGATCCTGCCCTCGACAGGCCTCGCGTTCGCGTGCTCGCTCGTCGGCGTGCTCGCCTACGTCGGCTTGGTGGGCGCCGAGGCGCCTTCGGTGCGCGCGGCCATCATGGTGGCGGCGCTGGGCATCGCCGCGACGTTCGGTCGCCCCGCCCACGGCTTCACGGTGCTCGCCGCCACCTCGTGCGTGATGCTGCTGGCGCGACCGGCGTGGGTGTTCGACGTCGGCTTCCAGCTGTCGTTCGCGGCGATGGCCGCGATCCTGCGCATGCCCGCCGATGCCGGCCTCGCCCTGCAGAGCTGGCGCGTGGGCTGGGTGATCATGCCGGTCATCGTGTTCCACTTCGGCGAGACCGGGGCGTGGGCGGTGCCGGCCAACGCGATCGCGGTGCCGGTGTTCGGGCTGTGGGTGACGCCGCTGGGCATCGTGGCGATGCTCGCCGATCCGTGGCTGGGCGATCTCGGTTGGCGGGCGGCGGGGTGGGGCGCGGCGGTGATCCTCGATGTCGCGGCGCTGTTCGCCGCGGCGCCGCGCCTGGGCCCGGGCTGGGTCGCGATCGCTGCCCTGGGCGCGATGGCGGTCGGCCTGCTGCCGCGGATCGCTGCGTCGCGCACGTGGCAGCGCTGGGCGCCGTCGCGGATCCTGTGCGTGCTGGTGGCGGGTGCGGCGTGGTTGCGCGCGTCTCCGAGCGAGGGCCCGGCGGCGGAGTGGATCGTGTTCGGATACGGGCGCACGCCAGCGGTGATCGTGCGCGGTCACGATGGGGTCGCGTGCGTGCGCGACCCCACCGGTGCACCGCAGCAGTGGCCGCCGCTGCTCGACGCCCTGCAGATCGAGCGGGTCGGTGCGATCACGATGGGCGACGCGCCGCCGGGCGCCATGCCGCCGCACATCGAAGCGCTCGCGGGCGAGCTGCGCGCTGCTGGACGCCTCGCGCCGGACACCCACACCTGCACCTGGCCCCCGCCGTCACGCGTCGCCGCGGCGCGAAACGCCTGCGCACCCTGGGGCGAGCGTCCCTTCGCTGCGGTCGTCGGCGACGAGGTCCACTGCTTCGATGGCGGTCACTGGCGCGCGCCGATGCGACTACAATCGGGTGAGCCGCCGCCCGAACCGCCGCCCGAGCCCACGAAGGTCCCATGACGAGCCCGCGATCGATGGTGCCACAGCTGCTCGAGTCCAACGGCGTGCACGCCGGCCGCGTGCACCCGCTGCCGTACGGCATCCACGTGCTCGGCCGCGGCTCGGAGGTGACGGTGTCGCTCGAGCACGAGGACGTGTCGCGCCGCCACGCCGAGCTCGACGTCGGCCCCGACGGCGTGACGGTGCGCGATCTCGGCAGCAAGAACGGCGTGCGTGTCGACGGCGAGGCCGCAGGCGAACGGGCGCAGGTGGGCCACGGTCAGGTGATCGCGCTGGGTGAGCTGCTGCTCACACTCAGCCATCCGGCATCGCAGGTCGCACACGTGCTGGCGCGCGCGGGAGAGACCACGATGACCGCGACCGCGACCCACGACGACGAGGTGCCGGTGCGCTCTGGGGTCCTGCTGCCGCTCGTCGGCGTCACGATCTTCGGCGGACTGGTCGCCGTGATGCTTTTGCTGTGAGGCCGGCTGCGGTGCGGGCGATCGGATCCGCGCCCGACCCACGATGTGGTTTGACAGCGCGGGCGGTGTCTCCTCACCATGGCTCCCGTGCGCGACGTCGCTCTGATCGTGGCGTGTGCGCCGTTGGCCTGCGGGTCGCCCGGCGGCGCAGCGGGAAGCGACGAGACCACCGCGGTGGTGGCCTCGTTCGGGGACGACGGGCCGAGCACCGCGCCTGCGGGCACCTCGGGCGAGACGACGACGACGTCGAGTGGGACCAGTGTAACGGGCCCGGATCCCACCACCGAACGCTCCACGACCACCGGCGGCGCCGATTCGACCACGACCGCCGACGGCGGCTCCTCGTCGGGCGAGCCGACGCCGGGCTGCGGCCCGGTGATCGCCACCATTCGCGATTTCACTGCAGCGCATCCCGACATGTCGATGCCGGGCGGCGCGGTGATCCTGCCGGGCCTGGTGCTGGCCGAGCTCGGACCCGGCGGCGTACCCGTCCTCGATCCCGAGTACGGCGGCACGGTCGCGATCACGGACGCCGACACCTTCGCGCAGTGGTACGCCGACGTCGAGGGCGTCAACGAGCGGTTCGAGATCGAGTTGTCGGTGTACGAAGAATCGCCGGGGAAGGCCGTGTTCGACTCGGCGATGTTTCTGCCGATCGACGGGCTCGGCTTCGGCGACGAGGGCGACGACCACAACCACCGCTTCACGACGGCCGTGCATGCGACGCTGCGCTACGAGGGCGGCGAGGTGCTGAGCTTCGGCGGTGACGACGATGTCTGGGTGTTCATCGATGGCTGGCTTGCCGCGGACGTCGGCGGACGACACGGGGAACAGTTCGTCGACGTCGAACTCGACGCGCTCGGGCTCGAGCCCGGGCAGAGCTATCCGCTGGATGTCTTCCACGCCGATCGCGGGCCCACCGAGGCCGTCCTGCGCTTCGAGCTCGGCGACGTGTGCGACGGCTGAGAGAGCGACAGCGAATGGGAGGGGGAAGGTTCCGCCGGGCTTCGCCCGGTGGAAGCGGGACCGGGCCGGTCCCCCAGAGGGACTGAGATGGCACCCTGCGTCGCGCGTCGGGTACCATCGGGCGCCCATGGACGACGGCGCCCTCGCTCGTTTGCCCAAGATGGATCGCGTGCTCGATGCCGCGGCCCTCGCCGGCATGCCATGGCGGCGTGAGATCGTGCGCCGCGTTGCAGAGTCGATGCTCGCCGAGCTGCGCGCCCGGGTGCGCGAGGGCACCGGGACGCCGCCGCCGGATGCTGCCCACTTCGCCGCCGAGGTCGCGGCGCGGCTCGAGCGGTGGTCGATCGCCCGTCCGCGGCGGGTCATCAACGCCACCGGCGTGCTGCTGCACACCAACCTCGGCCGTGCGCCGTGGTCGGACGCGGCGATCACTGCGGCTGCGGCGGCCGCGGGCGCCTGCGATCTCGAGGTCGATCTCGACACCGGCGCGCGGGGCTCGAGGTTCACGTGGCTCTCGCCGCTGCTCGCCGCGGTCGTCGGCGCGCCCGATGTGCATGTCGTCAACAACAACGCGGCGGCACTGCTGGTCGCGTGCACGGTGCTCGGCGATCCCGGCGGCGTGGTGCTGTCGCTCGGCCAGATGGTGGAGATCGGCGACGGGTTCCGCGTCGCGACCATGGCGGCGGCAGGCGGCTGTCGCGTCGTCGGGGTCGGCAGCACCAACCGCACGCACCTGGGCGACTACGAGGCCGCGCTCGCGCCGGGGCCCGGCGGCGGGCCGGGGGCCAGCGCGATCCTGTGGGTGCACCTGTCGAACTTCGAGCAGCGCGGCTACGTCGCCGAGGTCGAGCTGCCAAAGCTCGCGGCCTTGGCCCGTGCCCGCGGCGTGCCGCTCGTCGCCGACGTCGGCAGCGGATCGCTCGGCGGGAACCTGCCGGCGCGCGAGCCCACCGTCGCGCAGTATCTCGAGTGGGGCGCCGACGTGGTCCTCGCCAGCGGTGACAAGCTGCTCGGCGGACCCCAAGCTGGGCTTGTCGCCGGCGCGACGCTGTGGGTCGATCGGATCCGCCGACATCCGATGGCGCGGGCGCTGCGTCCCGACAAGACCACCATCGCGGCACTGCATGCCACGGCGCTGGCCCACGCCGCCGCCGAGCCTGCGCCCGCGCTGCCGCTGCACACGATGGTCGCCGCCACGACCGATGCGTTGCGGCGACGTGGGTGGGCGCTCGCCGAGCGACTCGGCCTCGATGCGCGCAGCGTCGTCGACGTCGAGGCGACGATCGGCGGCGGCAGTCTGCCGGGCGAGGGCATCGCCAGTGTGGCGCTGCGCCTGCCGGGGCGCGCGACGGTGCTCCTGCGGGCGTTGCGGCAGGGAGAACCGCCGGTGTTCGGGCGCGTCGAAGCCGACGCCGTGCTGCTCGATCTGCGCACCGTGCACCCCGGCGACGACGACGTGCTCGCCATGGCCGTGCTCGCCGCGGGCGTAGGCCGCTGACGCCGAACCCCCGCCGGTTCCGCGGGATCACGGCGACCGCGCCATCGAGCCCATACGGTTCGTTGTAGGGATCGTTCGCGACGTTGGGCGCCGAGGCGTCGAGATCGTCGGGCAAGCGGTGGTGCACGCTGTTGCCGCCGTGGCTCTCGCCGGCGTAGTAGAGCGGGCCGTCGCCGCCGCGGGCGAGCGCCATGCCGCGGGTGCCGGCGCACTGGTCCGCCTCGCAGCTCGGCGTGTCGATGTCATGCGCGACAGCCCGCACGTTCACCGTGTGGCGCGACGAGGCGGCGATGATGGCCTTCGTCACGAGCGCCGCCCATGGTGCCGCCGTCGCCAGGATCGGCGAGATCAGCCGCCGCGAGAGCCTGGTGACCCACCGGACCGGCGCGGTGGTGGCCGAGATCTCATGGGACGAGGAACTCGTGCGGTTGAACGAGGATACCGGGCCGCTGTACTGAACTGCAGCCTCCGCGCCGGAACACGCCGGTCACTCCTGCTGCCTCGCGGCGACATGCTCGCGCAGCCCGGTCAACAGCGCGCCCCACCACTGCCCGATCATGCGGTCGAAGTCGGCGCCGACGTTGCCGTGGCGGGCGGGATGATCGGGGCGCAGCGCGGACCAGCCGTGACGGACGCGGGCGTCCTCACCGTCGTGATCCTCGCGCACGAGCCCGCCCATCCGCAGCACCCGGAGGTGCCGACTCATCGCGGGTGGACTCGTGCCGACGGCATCGGCGAGCTCACCTGCGCGACGTGGACTCACGCGCAGCAGATCGACCACGCGACGGCGCGTGGGATCGGCGAGCGCGAGCAACGTGCGGTCGAGATCCGCCACTACGACGTCTTCGGGCTGCGCATGCGCTGATAGAACCACCAGTTGTGCCCGCCGAGGTCCTCGCAGGCGTAGCCGCGGTCGCTCCAGTGGTGACAGCGCGCCGCGCACCCGGCTACGCCGCTGATGTTCACCGCGCTCCACGGCGGCATGATCGAGCAGATCGGACGCACGCAGTGTACCCAACGGATGGGCCCACCGAATCATCCGTTGGCGGCGGACGTGCACATCGGCATCGCCCGTGTTTCGCTTCACGTGCATCGGTCCCCGAGCCCCGTCCGCTCGTGCGAGGCCGCCGCGCCGTAGCCGCGGCGGTCGCGATTGCGTGCCGCCAAACGGCGTAATAAAGCTGCGTGGTGGTCCGACTGCCCGCCGGCGTGCTGCCCTACGCCAACGACCGCGCGACCCTCGAAGCGCTCGCGGATCGGCCCGTCATCCTGTTCACGCGCACCGCCAAGCCGCTCGGCGCCGATGTCGAGGAAGTCCGCGCGTTCTACGACGAGATCGGCGCCGTGCTCGGGCGCCTGCCCCTGGCCGAGCTCGACCTCGTCATCGATTCGCGGCAGCCGGTCGGACGCAACGATCCCGCCTTCGAGGCCGCGTTGCCCGGGTTCAAGCGCGATGTCCTCAGCCGAGTCCGCCGCTGCGTCACTGTGGTGCGGTCGACGGTCGGGCGGCTGCAGGTCGCGCGCTTCGAGCAAGACCTCGGCAGTTCCGGGTTCGCGATCGTCGGATCGGTCGAAGACGCCGACGCGCTGCTGGGCGCCGACGGGTGGCTGATCGCCGCCGCGCACGATCCGGGGGCGAACGCGCGGTGAGCTGGGGGCCCCGCGCGATCGTGGTGTCGAGCCACATCAGCGCAACAGCGAGGCGCCCCGGACGGCCCACGCCAGGCCACGCCAGGCCACGCCAGGCCACGCCAGGCCACGCCACGCCACGCCAGGCCACGCCGGGCCAGGCCAGGCCACGCCAGGCCACGTCAGGCCATGATCGCGTCGAGGGGCGTCGTCGACAGCGGCGCGCCGCCGCCCACGCTCTGGGCCTCGGGATCGAACGCCCGCAGCAGCGTGAGCAACACGTCGGTGGTGTTGCCCGCCGAGGTGTAGTCGTCGGTCGTGTTCGTCTGCGGGATCGCCTGGTAGTGGATGCCGGGGTGCACCAGGTGACCGCGGCCGTGGCCGCCCAGGATGATCGGGAGCCGCTGCCAGCTGTGACTCCAGCCCTGCGAGACCTCGGTGCTGGCGAACAGCATCGACGAGTCGAGCAGGTTGGTGCCATCGACATCGAGGGTGTCGCGGAAGCGCTGCATCAGATCGGCGATGCGCGACATGATGAAGACGATGCCCTCGTTGTAGTTCTCGTCGCCGGCGTGGCTGTCGCCGTGCTGCGTCGTCGAGTGCCCGAGCTCGCCGAACTGCACCTCGGAGGCGACGCTGAGCATGTGGTACGAGGCCACCCGCGTGATGTCGCACGAGAACGCGTAGGCGAGAAGATCGGCCATGATCTCGTTGGTGAGGATCAGCTGCTCCTGGGCGTTGGGCTCGTCGTTCTCGTGATCGGGCTGGGCGGGGAGCAGGCACGCCGGCGGCATCGCCGAGATCTTGCCCTCGAGCTCGGCGACCGCCTCGAGATGCGCGTCGAGTCGCTGCCGATCCTTGACCCCGAGCTCGTCATACAGCCGCGCGGTGTCGTCGCGGACGACGTCGAGCACAGACAGCCTCTGTTCGCGGTCGTCCTTGGGCGCCGAGAACTCGCCGAACAGCGACTGCCACACCGAACGCGGATTCGCCTCGGGGTAGAGCATCGTCAGATTGCCAGGGACGCCCCGCGCCGAGATCGTCTTCGCGGTGCTGCCGTTGTCGGCCGGGCTGTCGAACTTGGTCCACGCGACCTGCATCGAGCGTACGGGCGTGGGGTTGGGCCGCGCGAAGATCGCGTCGGCGATCACCTGGTCGATGGTCGGGCCGCCCCAGTCCGAGGCGAAGCCCGGTAGATCGGGGCGGGGTGCGAAGTCGTAGCCGTTGAACACGCACATCCCCTCGTGGTGCGTGATCGCCTGGCCGCCGAAGCGGTTGCGGAGGCCGGTGCACACCGTGAGGTACTCCTTCACGTCGGCAAACGGCGCGAGTTGGGGCGACAGTTCCCAGTCGGCGCCCACCTGCGCGGGCTCCCAGCGATCGAGCTGGACGCCGCAGCCGAACATGACCGACAGGAATCGCACGGGCAACGCGCTGCCGTCGGCGTGGGCATCACCGTGGCGGTTGAGCATGGCCTCGAGCGGCGGAAGGCCGACGGCCACGGCAGCGCCCCCGAGCATGCCCCGAAGGAGCTGGCGACGATTCATCCGGAAATTGCGCATCACGTGCATGGTGGACTCCCTGCCTTCACTTGGGCTCGTCGACGAAACGGAACAGGGGACTCGTGGCGATCTCGACGAGCAGCGCACGCATGTTGTGATCGGTGGAGACGAAGCTCTCGCCGATGTCGTCGAGCGCCGACATCTGCATCGGCGTCTGGCGAAAGCCCAGCGCCGAGGTGTAGACCTGATCGACCAGGCAGCGCGGCAGGCGGGGATCGTCGCGCACCAGCGCGGCGAGTTCGGCGGCGTCGGCGAAACCACCGAGCGTGGGATCCTCGGCGGCGGAGTCGATCGGGAAGCCGTTGTCCGTCGTGCGGTAGGCGCCGATCGGATCGAAGTGTTCGTACGCGAAGCCGATCGGATCCATCTGCAGATGGCAGCCCGCGCAGCTGTCGACCTCGAGGTGGGTCTCCTCGAGGCGCTGGCGCAGCGTCATCGGCTCGCTGGTGTCCGGCAGCGTCGGGTTGACGTCGGGTGGGGTCGGCGGCACCGGCGTGCACAGCAGGTGCTCTTGCACGAACAGGCCGCGGCGTGTCGGCGAGTTGAGCTCGCCGTGGGCGAACATCGCCAGCACGCCGGCGTGGGTGAGGATGCCGGCTCGGCGTTGCTCCGCGGGCAGCTCGAACTGCGCCCATTGACCCGCGGGCGGCGCGGCGACCCCGTACAGCGCGGCGAGGTTGGCGTCGACCCAGGTGTACTCGGAGTCGATGAGATCGAGCACGTCACCGTCTTGCTCGAACACGATGTCGGCGATGAGCCGCTGGGTCTCCTCGCGCATCGACGCCGCGAGCTCCGGTCCGAACGAGGGGAACAGCTCCGGGTCCTTGCCCTTTTGCCGGAGCCCACGGATGGTCAGGAGCTCGTCGTAGAAGCGGGCGACGACGTCGCGGGCGCCGGGCTCGTCGAGCAGCGCCCAGGCCGCCTCGCGCAGGCCGGCCTCGTCGAGGGTCCCGGCGTCGGCGCGATCGAGCAGCACCGCGTCGGGGGTGCGGCCGGCGAGGAAGAACGAGAGCCGCGCCGCGAGCTCGTGCTGCGTGAGGGCACGGGGGCCGCCGTCGTCGGGGAGCGTGCCGAGCTCGACGATGTAGAGGAAGCGCGGCGACTGCAGCATCGCGACGAGCAGGTACTGCACGCCGGTCATGAACGTGCCGCCGTCCCACTGCTTGGCCGCCACCCCCACGCCTGCGTAGGTCGCCAGCTCGAGGTTGGTCAGCGGCCGTCGCCACGCGAGGCGTCCGAAGTCCCGGGCCAGATCGGTGAAGCACGCGTCCGCGGGATCGGCCTCGGCGACGCACGGCACCGTCTGGGCGAGGCGCTGCGGCGCCAAGATGGTCGCCCGTGCGATCGCGTTGGCCGAGCGCTCGTACTGCTCGACGTCCGACGGCGACAGCGACAGCTCGGCCGCGGCGACGACATCGAAACCGCCGAGTGAGGGATCGTTGGGGGGATCGGCGACGGCGGCGGCCTGCGCACCGAGCAGTAGTTCCACGCTGGCGACGTACTGGTGGGAGAGCACCCGGCGCAGGCCGGCGGGCGCCGGCTCGACCTCGGTCGTATCGCCGGTATCGCCGGTGTCGTCGGTGATGCTCGAATCCCCGGTGTCGGGGCCGCCGGGCCCGGCGGAGGTCTCCGTCGTCGCGGTCGCGGTCGCGTCCGTGGCATCGTCGGTCCCGCTGCTGCTGCTGCCACCACCACACGCGAGCGACGTCAGTGGAGCGAAGAGCAGCCCGTAGGCCGCGAGTGATGTCGCCGTTCGGCAGTTCATTCGACCTCCAACGCCGTGGCGGATCCCGAGGGGGGCCAGGCGTTCATAGTATATGGCGACGGGGGCGCGGTCCTTCGACTGCCGCGCCACGGGCCGCTGCGCCCCGGCTCGCGCCCCGGCCCGCGATGCCGGCCCCGGGGACGCACGGGGCCGCCCGCAGGGCGATTGCGAGCGTCGCACGAGACTCTGCGGCATCCTCCGAGCTCCGATGGAGGCGACCCCGCACCCTCGTGCAGCGGGCGGCGCGTGGCCGCGGCCGGCGGCGTGGATCGGCACCTCGGTGATCGCGGCGTGCTGGGCGGTGCTTCGGCTGGCGATGAACCGCGAGTACGCGCCGGCGAACTGGATGGCGTTGGTCGAGCTGCGCGCGCCGCTGCCCTTTGGCCACCGCGTGCTGGTGCCGCTGTTGGCCCGCCCGTTCGTGGATGCCGGCGTGCCGGTGGCCTGGGTCTTCGGGGTCGCGGAGTGGTTGGCGACGATCACCCTGGTGTTCGTCCTGCGAAGCGCGCTGCTCCGCGATCTGCCGCCGCGCGCCGCCGCCATCGGAGCCATCGCGGTGTTGCCCGTGCTGGCGTTTCCGATGCTGCTCGCCCACCGCTGGAACGTGTTCTATCCCTGGGACACCTGGGCGATGGTCGCGATCGTTCTCGGCGTCGATGCGGCGCGCCGCGATCGGTTTGGGTGGGCGTGCGTCGTCGTGTTCGTCGGCGCGCTCAACCGCGAGAGCATCGCCTTGGTGCCGCTGTTCGCGGTGATGCTGCACCTCGAGCGGCCGACGCGACGCACCGCGATCGCGTGGGCCGTGTGGATGGCGTTCGCCTACGCCGCCGCGCGTGGGCTGGTGGCTGCCGCGATGCCCGAGGCCCGCGGCGCGCCGCTGCACCTGTGGCTGGGCGACGAGCCGCGCCTGCTCGCCAACCTGCGGTGGCTGGGGCAGGGCACTCACGCGCTGCACCACGCGCTGCAGTGGTTCGGCAGCATCGCGTGCCTGCCGTTGGCGTGGTGGCTCGTGCGATCGTGGGCGCCGCGCGAACTGGTGCGCCTGCACGTGCCCGCTGTCATCGGCATGCTGGGGCTCGTGGTGGTCGCGAACGTGTACGAGCCGCGGGTCTACGGCGAGCTGGTCGTGATCGCGTGGTGGGTGGTGTGGACCGGCGCGTGGCGATGGGTCACGGACGACGGCGCGGTGGCAGCGTCGAGCGCCGCGCCGTGGATCGCCGCGTTCGATCGCGTCGCGGCGGTTTCGCTCGTCGCCATCGCCGCGATGACGGCATGGGTCGCGTGGGGTTGATCGCTCAAGGCGTCGGCACGCGCGCGAGCGCGTCGACGATGGCGCCGGTGTGGGCGGCGCGATCGAGCACGGCGCCGGTGAGGTGACCGCTCGCCAGCCAGCGCAGCTCGGAGCCCGGCCAGTGGCGGTGCAGCGCGAGCACGTCGTCGCCACGGACGAAACGATCGTGGCGCGAGGCGATGATGATCGCCGCCTGCGGTGCGATCGGCGAGGCGAACCGCCGCGCGTCGATGGGACCGAGGCACTCGGCGAAGAAGCGGCGCGCAGCGGCTTCGTCCGCGAACCCCTCGCGCAGGCGATCCCACGCGAAGCGGCGCGCGAGCAGATCCTCGGTGAAGATCGCGGTGGCACTGGCGCCCGCCGCCCGCGGCACGACGGCGATCGGGAACGGCGTGAGCGCGGCGGTGAACGCCGCCATCATGCCGCCCTGGCTGTACCCGGTCACGGCGATGCGAGGGTGGCCGGTGGCGCGGAGATGGCCGACCAGCGCGTGGGCCTCGTCGACGGTGGCGGCGTTCATCGTGAACTGGTCCGTCACCGTGCGCAGCAGGGCGAGCCACTGCCCCTTGGGCCTTCGCGCGCCGTAGTACGGGTTCTCGAGCATCACCGCCGTGATGCCGCGGGCGACCAGATCGCGCGCGAGCTGTCGCCGCAGGCCGAAGCCCTCCTCGCCGGTCGCGGCCAGCAGCAAGCACACCGGGCCCGGTGGCGCGTCGGCGGGTGCCCACCACAGCGCGCGCGCAGGGGCCATGGCGGCCGGAAGATACGACGCCGCGGGCGAGACGAAGCTCGCCGTGCGCTCTACACCGATCGTCGCCCGGCGCCAGGGGCCCGCCCACCGCACCGTGAGAGGCGGCGGTTCGCGGCGGGTGTAGCCCTGCACCCGCGCGATGATCCGCGCCAGCTCGTCGCGGTCGCCGAAGCCGTCGACGAACAGCCGCGGGCGGCCGACGAGTCCCGCGACGACCTCGTCGGTCCAGCCATGCAGGGCACCCCGGATGCGACCGCCGAGCGTCACGACGATCGCTCCGCGCCCGTTGGCCCGCCCGTTGGCCCATGCGACGTGGCGATCTGCGAGAGCGAGGTGACGTCGTCGGAGATGTCGCCGCCTACGGGTCGGCCGCTGCCGCTGATCGTGGCCGAGCCGCTGTCGAGCAGGCGCTCGGCGGTGGCGGCCAGCGCGGGGCTGCCGGTCTCGCGCAGGTGCCGGGCGGCGAGCTGGGCGTGCAGATGGAACGCGGCGGAATCCTCGAGCATGCGGGCGATGCGGGCGCGGGCCTCGTGCGCCAGGCCGATCGCCATCGGGCTGCCGGCATCGATGGCCGCGTCGATGGCCACGGCCGCCGCGCGTTCGGCCGCCTCGGTGCGACCGAGGGCCCCGAGCGCCAGCGCGATCGCCCGTAGACCTCGCACGCGGACGCTGAGCTGAGGTGACGCTGGTGCGCTCGCGAGCGCGACCGCGAGCTCGGCGTGGGCGAGCGCCTGCGTGGCCGCGCCGTCCAAGGTGAGCTCGGCCTCGGCCATGCCGAGCAGGATCCACACCCGCGTGAGCAGCTCGTCGTCGTCGAGCCGCTCGAGCGCGCGCGTGTAGTGCTGGAGGGCGGCTCGGGCCTCACCGCGGGCGCGGCACAGATCGCCGCGGGTCATCTCCAAACGGCCGTCGTAGTGGAATCCCTGCGCAACCAACCGCTCGAGCTCGTCGACCATGCGCTTGAGGCCGCCGATGTCGCCGGCGGCGCCGTAGGGCGGGTGGCCGAAGAGCACCTTCTGCACGTCGGTCGACCACGCACCCAGCTGCAGCGAGACCGACTCGAGCTCGCGCTCCACGAGCCGTGCCTGGGGCTCGAGTCCACGGAAGCGCAGCGCCGCGGCCTCGGCCACGCCGGCCACCAAGTCGTAGTAGCGCAGGCCGTGGGCCCGCATCCGCGCCAGCGTGGCCGGCAGCGCCGGATCGAGGTTGGTGATCTGGACCTGGGCGATGAGCGAGAGGATCCCGGCCTCGGCGTAGCTGCGCTCGAACGCGCCGATCGGCGTCATCCGATCGCGCGCGAGGATCTCGAGCACCTGCTCGAGCTTGACGCGCGCGTCACCGAGGCGCCCCAGCATCAGGTCGGGGAACGCCGTGAGCCCGAGGTGGGTGGCGTAGATGAGGCGGCCGCGGAACACCGCCAGCGGCTTGGTACAATCGATGAGTCGCTGCAGTCCCGCGCGGTCGTGGTTGGCGTACTCGAGGCCGCACGCATAACCGACGGTCACGGCGAACGTGGTCAAGGCGGCGATCGGCGACGGCCCGCGCCGCGAGGGCCTGGAGCAGAGCCACGACAGCCCGGTGAGCATCACCCCCACCACGAAGGCGAGGTGGCGGCCCAGCCAAGGGCCCAGGCGATCGGCCAACGCGACGCCGGCGTGGCGGCGCAGGGCGAGGACGGCCGCGTGCATGTGGCGCAGGCCGGCGGCGCGGTCGGACACCCAGCCCGCCGACACCAACATGAACCGCATCTCGAGGCACTCCCGTGCGCACCGCGGATCTTCGGCGAGCACGGCGAGCGCCGCCTCGAGCGGCGCGATGCAGTCGATGAGCGCCTGATCGCCGAACGATCGCCGGCCGGCCGCGGCGAGCAGCTCGGCGCCGCGGTGACGGGCGCCGCCTTCGAGCAGGTGCCAGCCGATGCGAGCGCCCTCAGCATCGCCGCGCGCCGCCAGCCACTCGCCGAGGCGAAGGTGCAGCGTCTCCCGCCTCGCCGCGACGAGCTGGCGCAGCGCCGCCTCGCGCAGCCCGTCGTGCCGCAGCCCGAACTGATCGTCCGCGCCCACCACCACCGACTGGGCGATGAGCGCGTCGAGGGCGGAGAAGACCTGGGCTTCGTCGAGCTCGGGCCCGGCGACCGTCAGCAACGACTCGATCGCGATCGGCTCGCCGAGCACCGCGAGCAGCTCGACCAGCGCGCGTGCGTCTGCGGACAGGCTCGCGATGCGGGAGTCCATCGCCGCCGCGAGCTCGCGCGGCAGATCGATGGCGTCGTACTCGGCCGGCAGCATCCACATGCCGTCGACCAGGCGCACGGTCCCGTCGTCGCACAGCAGGCGCAGCAGCTCGGTGCACAGCAGCGGCGAGCCGTTGGCGCGGCCGTGCAGCCAGTGGGCGAGGCGCCGGGTGTGCGGCCCGACTCCGAACGCGGACTCGACCAGGGTGTGGACGTCGGATTCCTCGAGGCCGCCCAGGCGCAGCCGGACGTCGGCCCCGGCGATCGCCGCGATCGCCATCGGCGCGCGCATGATCTCGGCGGTGCGCAGCGACGCCGCCAGCAGCAGCGGTCGATCGTCGCCGGAGCGCACCAGCGCGGCGAGAACCGCAGCGCTGGCCTCGTCGCAGCGCTGCAGATCGTCGACCACCAGCGCCAGCGGTGCGGCATCGGCGAGCTCGCGCCACAGCTCCACGATCATCGACTGCACCCGCAGCCGCTGCTCGGCCGGCTCGGTGACCGGCGCAGCGCCGCGGTGGCCGGCATCGCCCAGCGGCGCCGCCAGGGCAGGGAACAGCCGGACCAGTTGGCCGCGGCGACCATCGTCGATGCCCGCCACCAACGCCGGCGCAGAGGCCAACGCGCGCAGCAGCAGCTGCTGCATCACGCCCCACGGCGCCTGCCCTGCGTCGCCCGAGGCCTCGACGACGCGCATGCCGGCGAGCTGGGCCTCGAGCCCGATCTCGCGGAGCACCCGCGACTTGCCGAAGCCGCTGCCCGCCTCGATCACGATGCAGTGCCCACGCCCACCGACCGCCTCCGCGACGCACCGCTGCGCCAGGGCCATCTCGCGCCCGCGGCCCACCATCGCCGCGCTGGCGAGGTAGCCGCGGGCGACCTCGAGCTCGGGATCTTCGACGTCGCCGAGCACGGCGACCAGCCGATCGATCACCTCGGCGGCGCTGCTCGGCCGCGCCAGCGGATCGATGGCCAGCATCGACGCGACCAGCGTGTCGAGCACCTCCGGCACCTCCGGTGCGCGCTGCGAGATGGGCGGCGGCGGCGTGCGCCACAGCGCTTCGAGCTCGCCGAGGGTGCGCGCGGCGAAGGCGTGCTCGCCGCTGAGCAGCCAGTAGGCGAGTGTGCCGAGCCCGAACAGATCGGTGCGGCCGTCGATCGGTCGGTGGCGCATGGTCTCGGGGGCGACGGCGGTCGCAGTGCCGGCGACGTCGGCGGTCACCCCGACGCTCGCGAGCAACCCGAAGTCGAAGAGCATCGCGCGGCCGTCGTCGCACAGCCGCACGTTGCGGGCGGCCAGATCGCGGTGGACCAGGCCGCGCGCGTGCAGGGTCGCGAGCGCGGCCGCGACGTCGCGCAGCACCATCACCGCGCGGCGCCACGGCAGCCGACCGGCGTCTTTGAGATCGCAGCCGCCGAGCAGCTCCATCGTGTAGTAGGGGCCCGCCGGATCGAGGCCGTAGTCGATCGCGCGGACGATCCGTGGGTGGCGCAGCGACGCGAGCGTATGGAACTCGCGGCGGAACCTCGCGCCGTGGCGTTCGGGATCGGCCGCCCGTCCGCGGCCGCCATCCGCGTGCTTCAGCGCGAGGGCGTCGCCCGTGACCTCGTCATGGACGTGCCACACGGTGCCCATGCCACCCCGCCCGAGCAGGGCGATGGTGCGATATCGACCTGCGATGCGCTTCGGCATCGCGGGCTCGACGGGCTTGCGGCCGATCTCCACCTCGCCCGCAAGGTTGCACGAAGTCCAACCGGCGTCGAACCGGGCGCGCGGGCTCGACGCCATCCACGGCGATCGTCCAGCGCCGGTCGGCGTTCATCTGTCGATCGCTGCCGATGAGCGTCACGGGTGCCGCCGTGGCCGACGTTGCGTGCGCGGTCTCGGCCGGCATAGTCTCGCCCGGCATGTCGGAGTCGACCTCGCCGCCTGCGTCATCGCCTGCGGGCGACGCAGGTGCCGACATGGCGCGGCTGCTCGAGGTGGTGCGGCGCGTCGTCGTCGAGGTCAGTGACGGCCGCGGGGTGGGGCTGGTCGGCCCCGATGTGTCGTTCGAGCGCGAACTCGGGCTCGGCAGCCTCGAGCGCGTCGAGCTCGCAGTGCGGGTCGGTGACGCCTTCGGGGTACGCCTGGCCGACGCGAGCTTCGGCGATCTCGACAGCCCGCGGCAGCTCCTCGCCCACCTGCAGGGCCTCGTCACGGACGGCGACAGGCGGCCCCTGGCCGATTGGCGCGCGGTGAGCCCGGCCGAGCGCCGCGCCCTGCTGCCGAGCGTCGCCCCCGGGCCCCGTCCGACGGATGCGCCGACCCTCGTGGCGATGCTCGAGCACCACGTGCGTCAGCATCCCGATCGCGTGCACATCGTGCTCGAGGACGATGACGGATCGGCGACGCCGATCACCTATCGCATGCTGCACCGCGCCGCGCTGGCGGTGGCGCAGTCGCTACGCAGCCACGGCCTCGAGCGCGGTCGCACCGTCGCGATCATGTTGCCGACGGGCCTGGGCTACTTCGCCTCGTTCATGGGCGTGCTGCTCGCCGGCGGCGTGCCGGTGCCGCTGTATCCCCCAGTGCGGCTCGATCGCATCGCCGAGTACATCGCGCGCTGCGCCAAGATCCTCGACAACGCCCAGGCCCAGCTGATGATCACCTTCGATCGCGCGGCACGTCTGGCCGACATCGCCCGCGACCGGGTCGCGAGCATCGAGCACGTGCTGTCGATCGACGACGTGCTGCCCGGCGGCGTAGTCCCCGATGATGTCGGCGCCGCGACCAGCGTTGCCCTCGGGCCAGACGACACGGCGCTCATCCAGTACACCTCGGGCAGCACCGGCGATCCCAAGGGCGTCGAGCTGACCCACGCGAACGTCATGGCCAACATCCGCGCTGCGACCCACGGCTGCGGTCTGCGCGACGACGACGTGGTGGTGAGCTGGCTGCCGCTGTACCACGACATGGGCCTCATCGGCGGCTGGCTCATGCCGCTGTATGCCGGCGTGCCGACGGTGCTGATGTCGCCGATGGCATTTCTGTCGCGGCCCCTGCGGTGGTTGAGCGCGCTGTCGGACTACGGCGCTACCGCCTCGGTCGCGCCGAACTTCGCGTTCGATCTGTGCGTCAAGCGGATCGAACCCGAGGCGGTCGCGTCCCTCGATCTGCACCGCGTGCGGGCGATCCTCAACGGCTCCGAGCCGATCCTGCCCGGTACCCTCGATCGCTTCGTGCAGCGCTACGCCCCGGCCGGGCTGCGCCGCGAGGCGTTGTTCTGCGCCTATGGGCTGGCGGAGAACATGGTCGCGGTGACGTTCCCGCCGGTGTTGCGGGCGCCGCGGATCGACCGGATCGAGCGCGGACCGTTCGAGGCCGAGGGCCGCGCGGCCGCGACCTCGCGCGAGGGCGACATGCTCGAGTTCGTCGGCGTCGGTTTCGCGGTCGAGGGCCACGAGATCCAGGTCGTCGACGCCGAGGGAGCGCCGGTGGGCGAGCGCCGCCAGGGCTCGGTGCGCTTCCGCGGCCCGTCGGCGTTCAAGGGCTACTTCCGCCGCCCCGACGCCACCGCACAGGTCAAGCACCCAGGCGGCTGGGTCGACACCGGCGATCTCGGCTACCTCGCGGACGGCGAGCTCTTCATCGTCGGACGCCTCAAGGATCTGATCATCAAGGGCGGTCGCAACTATCATCCTCACGAGATCGAGGACGCGGCTGCGAGTGTCCCGGGCGTGCGCCAGGGCTGCGTGGCAGCCTTCGCCGTGCGCGATGAGGGCGCGGGCACCGAGCAGATCGTGGTCGTCGCCGAGACCCGCGAGCGCGACGCTCTCGCCCAGGACGCGCTCGTCGCCCGCGTGGTCGAGGCCGTCAGCGCGCGCGTCGGCGTGCCGCCCGACCGCGTGGTGATGGTGCGGCCGGGCGCAGTGCCCAAGACATCGAGCGGCAAGATCCAGCGCCGCGAGAGTCAGCGTCTGTACCTCGCCGGCACGCTGAACGACGGCCACGGATCCTTCGCGCGCCAGGCCGTGGGCCTGTATCTGCGGGGTCTGCCGGCGCGGCTGCTCCAGTGGCTACGACGGGTGGGCCGCACGCTGTATGGCGCGTGGGCCATCACCGCGATCGCCGGGTGCTGCGCGGTGTCGTTGGTGCTCGGCCGGCTGTGGCCGCGCGGCGATGCGTCGCGGCGACTCACCCAGCTCGAGTCGCGGATCGCCCTGGGGCTGGCGGGCCTGCTGCCGCGGCGCAGCGGGCTCGAGCACATCCCGGCAGGCGCGGCGATCCTCGTCGCCAACCACGCCGGCTACCTCGACTTCCTCATCTGCGCGGCGACGCTGCCGCGGGGCGCCCGGTTCGTGATCAAGGGCGAGCTGCGGCGCAATCGCGTCGTCGGGCCGGTGCTCGATCGCATCGGCCACGTGTTCATCGATCGGCACTCGACCGCGCGGTCGCTGTCGGACCTCGACGCCGTCGTGTCGTTGCTGCGCGCGGGCGAGCGGGTCGTGCTCTTCCCCGAGGGCACGTTCTGCGCCGACGTCGGGATGCGCCCGTTCAAGCTCGGTGCGTTCCGCCTCGCCGCCGACACGGGCGTGCCGATCGTGCCAGTCGCGATCCGGGGCTCGCGTCGGGCCCTGCGCGACGGCACCTGGCTGCCGCGCCCGGCGACGCTCGAGGTCGAGGTGTTGCCGCCGCTGCAGCCCGAGGGCCGCGAAATCGCCGATGTCGTGCGCCTGCGCGATCGGGCCGCGGATGCGATCGCGGCGCGGATCGACGAGCCGCGGCTGTTCGCCGCCGACATCTCGGTGCCGCGGGACTAGAAACCGCAGCGCTGCGCATCCGCCACCTCCATCCCTACGGCATCGAGGATCAGCTCGACGACGCGCCGTTCCTACGGGCATCCCCAGATCAGTGTTGCGACTCGGTCGCGACCTTGCACTGCTGACCGCCCAACACCCGCGAGACTGCGAACGGCGGCTGCGAGGAGCCGCGCCCGGGTGGGCGTCCGCTGCGCGGCGCCGCCAACGTCGTGGTCGCACCGACGCGCGAGCACGACGACTGGCACGCGCGGGTCGCCGTCGACCGCGTTCGAGCACGCCTCGGTCGCCGCATTCGCCCGCCTCGCGATCGATCGGATGATCCACGGCGCGCCCGCCGAGCTGGTCGACGCCGCCCACGTCGCCGCGCGCGACGAGATCCGGCACGCGCAACAGTGCTACGGCATCGCGTCGGCGTTCGCGGGGTGCGCGAGCTCTTGGGCGCGCTCGGTCGACGACGCACCGCTGCACGTCGTCGAGCGCTATCCGTGAGCGCTGCGTCCGGGTGGTCTCGTCCGTCGAGGAAGCTGCCGGTGACGACGCCGCACCAACCGGGCGAGACGACGTCGCCGGGGACGTAGAAAGGCCCGCAGTGGCCATCCGCGTGGAAGGCGTCGGGCGAGCGACGACCTCAGCCGCGTGGGTGCACGCTCGGCGTTGATCGGTGGCCTGGCTATCAGCGTTCGCACGGGGCCCGGACCACGCGTGACGCCGACTTCGCGGTCGCTGTCGTCGACGACCAGCCGGCGAACTCCATCGTCGGCGCCCTGCTGCGGAGCGGCTACCAGGTCGCAGCAGGGATCGAGCAGGTCGAGACCGGCCGCCTCGCGACGATCCGCCTGTGGCCGCCGGGGAGACCGGCGCCGCTGCGTCGGCGGCCACGGGGCGGTGCGAGCCCGAGCTAGCGCCGCAGTCGGGCCGCGAGCTCCTCGGTGCGCCGCCTCGCCTGCCGGCTCGCGGGCCGCGACAGAAGCTCGGGCACCAGCTCGCGCGCTCGGTCGTGGGCGGCCTCGTCGCCGAGCGCGATGTAGACCGCGAGCAGCTCCTGCTCGAGCAGGCCGCGCTCCTCGAGATCGGCGAACGCACCGTCGGCGATCGCGATGAGCAAGGTGTCGCGGGCGTCTTGCAGGCGGTCCATCGCCCCGTAGGCGCGCGCCACCGCGAGGTGTGAGGCCACATCGGCGGGGGCGACAGCCCGCAGCATCCGCGCGTGGTGCAGCGCGAACCCGGGGTTCCTCGCGGCGAGGGCCAGCGCGTGGCGGACCCGCAGCGGCTCGGGATCGTCCGGCACGCTTCGGCTGCGCGCCGCCGCGAGGGCATCGGCGTGCTGGGGCGCGGCGGTGCTCAGGGCATCGACGAGCAATCGCCATGCGCGCGCATCGTCGGGCGTGAGCGCGGCCAGCGACTCGGAGCGCGGATACTCGCGCAGCAGCCACGCCAAGAGCGCGTCGTCGGGCGGATCGTGCAGCCGACGCAGGCCCTGGGCGATCGCCGCGTTGCCCGCGTCCATCCGTCCGCTCTGCCGCTGCGCGACGCCGAGGACGAGCCAGGGATCGACGGCCCCCGGTCGCAGGCGTACCGCGACCTCGGCCCTCGCGATCGCCCGGGGCCAGTCGCCCTCTTGCGCGGCATCGCGGGCGAGCAGACCGTGCAGCCGACCGTCGAGCGGCCGTCGCCGCAGCTCGGTCGCCGGATCGATCGTGCCTGCCGCCATCGCCCGGTGGTTGATCTCGCGCCGCAGCTGACTTGCCGGTCGCGACACCACCGCGAGCGCGATGGCACCGAGCAGCACCACGCCGCCCACGATGCCGGCGCTGCGCGACGCGATCGCCCGCGTCGGCCCGGCCGACAGCGCCCCGGCCAGCGCCACCGCCGGCGCGGCGACGCCGAGGAACTCGAACGAGAAATCGACCAGATTCTGCAGCGCGACGGCGAGCAATCCCAGCAGGACGATCCGCCGCGCGCTGCCGCCTGTGCCACGACTGCCCAGCATCGCGGCCAGCCACCACGCCGACATCCCGATGAGCAGCGCGCCGCCGACATACGGACCCCACTCGACGATCATCGCCGCCGGCGCGCATTCGAGGTGCGTCGCGAGCACGTGGGTCGGATCGTGGCGGATGGCGGGGAACAGATCGATGAAGGCGCCGCGGCCGATGCCGAGGACAGGTGACAGATCGAGGAGCGCGAGCGCCCGCGCGGCGCTGGCGAGCTTGTGATCGGTTTCGTCCCAGCTCTCGGCGAGGGACGACACCGACGCCAGCTCTCGCCATGCGCCGTGGCGCGCGACCAACAAGAACAGCCCCGCGGCGCCGACGAGGACCATGATGCGCGCCGGCGACAGCCGCTCGGATCGGCGTCGGCGCCCCCGCCGAGAGGCGCCCTGCCGCCGCAGCGCCAGCCAGGCGACGAGCGGCGCCAGGACCAAGAAGGCCACGAGCGCCCCGCGCGACAAGGACAGCACCAGCGCCGGGATCTGCACCGTCACCCCCGCCATCGCCGCGAGGAAGCGATCGCCATAGCGATCGACGCGCCCCGGATCGGCGGTGACCAAGCCGTGCGCGTGCTGATCGGCCGCCACCGCGATGCCGCAGAAGATGCCCAGCAGCAGCAGCCCCGACTGATGGTTGGGATTGACGAAGGTGCCCAGCAGCGCGGGCACGCCGGCGCGGTCGATGTCGCGGGCGGTGTACCAGCCGTAGATCGCGTCGAGCCCCGCGGCCTCGTGCGCGAAGCCGATGAGGGCGACCGCGCTGCCGAGGATGGCGACGAACACCGCGGTCACGCGCCATGACAGCTGGCTCGCGGCGACGAACAGGGCGGTGAGCGCGATCAGCCGTGCCGTCTCGAGCCCGGTGTCACCGGGGACGACGCTCAGCCCTGGCCTGGCCGCGACGTCGGTGCCGACCAGCGCCGCGTGCACCACCTCGTCGAGCCCGGGAGCCAGCGCCTCACGCATGCCCGCCAGCGGCAGCCACTGCACGAATGTCGCCACCGCCGCGATGACGCCGAGGGTCGCCCACACCGGCACCTGCAACGCCGCCCGCGATCGCCAGCACAGCCGCAGCCACAGCGCCCACACCACGACCACGAAGCCGACGACGGTGACGGGGTGCACGCCGCCGAACGCGAGCGCGGGCGCCATGATCGCGCAGCCGAGCAGGATGCGTGACCACGGCGTGGCCTTGGCGACGCGCGCGCTCCCTATCGCCGGCTCGTCGGGCCCGGGATCGGCGGGTTCGTCATCGGGTCCCGCTGGCGCGTCGCCGTCGTCCATCGTCGCTCTGTCGGCCGCGCGCTTGCCGGGGGCTCACACCGCGTCGCCCTCGGCCTCGTTCGCGCGGTACGTATAGTACGACGAGTTGTAGGCATAGCGCTCCTGGCGGGCGTCGACCTCGTTGAGCACGACGCCGAGGATGTTGGTGTCGCCCTTGGCGAGCTGGGCGAGCGAGCGCTGGACCTCGCCGCGGGTCGTGGCCTCGCAGCGGGTCACGAGGATCACGCCGTCGACCTCGCGGGCGATGATGAGCGGGTCGGTCACGGGCAGCACCGGCGGGGTGTCGACGATGACCAGATCGAAGCGGTCGCGCAGCTCCGAGAGCACGCGGCGGAACGCGGGCGTGTCGAGGAGCTCGGCCGGGTTGGCCGGCAGGGCGCCGCACGGGATGATCTTGAGCGACGTAGGCGCGTCTTCGGGTGCGTCGAGGATCACCTCGTCCATCGACGCGGTGCCCGACAGCAGCGCCGCGAGCCCGGCACCCTCTTTCTCGCGCGGCGACGGAAACACCTGGTGGATCCGCGGCCGCCGCATGTCGGCGTCGATCAGCACGACGCGCTTGCTGGCCTGGCAGAACGACAGGGCCAGGTTCATCGCGGTCGAACTCTTGCCCTCGGACGAGTTGGGCGAGGTCACCATCAAGGTGCGCAGCGCGTCGGTGCCCTGGGCGAACGCAAGGGAGGTGCGGATGCCGCGGCAGCGCTCGGCCATCAGCGATTGGGGATACAGGTGCGCGTATAGATCGCGCTGGCGTCGCTGCGCGCGGGCATTCGCGACGCCCAGCCGCGTGTCGGGGGCGAGCAGCGGGAGCTGGCCCAGCACCGGCACGCCGAAGCTGGCCAACGCCCGCTCGAGGTCGAGCAGGCCACGGATCCGGTGGTCGCGGAAGTCGACGGCGACCGCGAGCAGTGAGCCCAACGACACGCCCGCCACCAGGGCGATGGCGAACATCAGGGCCTTGCGCGGGAACACCGGGAAAGGCGGCACGGTGGCGCGATCGAGGATCTCGATGCCCTCGGCCTCGACGCGGTTGGTCACCGCGATCTCGGTGTCGCGACGGGCGATGAGCAGGTAGTCCTCCTCGGCGGCGCGGGCGTCCCGCTCGAGCGCTCGGTACTCGCGCTCGTGCTTGCCGAGGTTGACCGCCCGCGAGTTCTCGCCGCCCAGCTTGCGCTCGAGGTCGCGCTCGGTCGCCGCCGCCGCCTGCAGATCGGCGCGCAGCGACTCGATGAGATCGTCGGCCTCGCGCGCGAGCTTGGCCCGCGCGAGGTCCAACTTGCGCTTGGCCTTGAGGTGCTCGATGTGCTTGGGCCCGTACTCCTCGTCGATCTGCGAGAACGCGGTCTCGGCCTCGAGCTCCTGCTGACGCATGGTCTCGAACAGCGCCCGTTTGTCCTCCGACAGCATGGTGGCCGCCGCGATGTTGCCGGCGGCGTGCAGGCGTTCGGCTTGCTCGAGCGTGCGCTCGCGTTCGATGCGCTCGGCCCCGGCCTGCTTGGCGCGCCCCGACCAGATCATGATGTCCTGGTTGATCACGTCCTGACGGTCGGACAACGTGGCGGCCGCGATGCCGTACTCGTCCTTGAAGCGCTGGAGCGCCTTCTCGGCGATCTCGACCGCGGCGTAGGCCTGCCGGCGCTCGTCGGCGATGTCGCTCTTCGCTTCGGAGCCCACGTCGGTGCGGCTCGAGCGGATGTGCTCGAGGTAGGCGTCGGCGATCGCGTTCGCGATCTCGCGGGCGACCTCGGGGTCGGGATACTCCGAAGAGATCTCCATCACCCGCGAGTTGCGGACCTCGTCGATGGCGACCAGCTCGCGCAGACGCTCGACTGGATCGATCGTCGCCGCCACCGCGACGCGCTCGGCCTCGGACTCGATGCCGTCGATACCCAGGAACATCGGGTCGCTCGCGAGCCCCAGCTCGGCCAGCGCGCGCTCGGCCACCGCGCGGCTGTGCATGATCATCCGCTGGGTCTGGTAGTACTCCTTGTAGCCGACGAGGCGCGAGTCGCCCTCATCGGCGACGCCCTTCATCTTGTCGAGGACCTGGGGCCCGGTCATGTGCAGCACGACCGTCGCGCTCGCGCGCCACCGCGGCTGGAGCAGCGTCAGCGCCAGGGCGGCCGACGCGACTGCGAGCACCGTCGTCACCATCACCACGAGCCACCGCCGCCGCAGGATCGCGAGCACGCGCAGCACCTGCGCGATCGCGTCGGTGTGCGGCGCGTCGTCGTCGTTCCGCGGCGGACCTGGGTGGGAGGGGGCGTTCACGGGCGCGTCAGCAGAGCTTGGCAAAGGTCGACGGCCGGGGCCAATCGGCGCGACCCGGTGCGACAGCGGCACACGCACCGCCCCGTGGTGGCCATGGTGGTGGGGCGTCGGATCCGTGTTCTGGGGCCCCGGTGGGGTCAAAGCCTGGCCGGATCGGGGACGGGCCTGGGTACTGCAGCTCTGCGCAGGGCGGCACGGGCGCACCGCGAGGGTGGCCTCCGGCAGTCGCGGTACCTGCAGTGCGTCGTCAGCCGTCCCAGTACCCGCGGAGCGAGCGGATCCAACCGTCGATGTCGTCGAGCGTCGAGCGTCGCTCGTCGGGATCGTTCCCGAGGCGTTCGATCGCCGCCTGCAACTGCGACCGGGCCTTGCGTAGCCGTGCGCGCACGGCGGGTTCGGTCTCGCTCAACACCTCGGCGATCTGACCGGCCGACATCGGCTCCCAGCAGTGCATCTCGAGCACGACCTGCGAGTCGACGGGGATGCTTCGCAAGCCGCGCAAGAGAAGCAGCTGCTCTCGCTTGGCCCGCACCACCGAGCTCTGCCCCATCCCGCGGTCGGCGAGCGACATGCCGTGGGAGTCGAGCGGCTCGTGCGGACGACGGTCCCGCAGGTGTTCGAGCAGCGTGTTGCGAGCGATCGCGAACAGGAACGAGTTTCCGCTGGGCGTCGCCGTGGACGGGGCCGGCTTCATCCACGTGCTGCTCGCCGAGTCGATCCTCTCGGTGGTCCACGAGACCGGGCAGACCTCGGATGCGCGGCTGGTCGCGCTGCGCTACGCGCCCGACGGCAGCAGGGTCTGGCGGTGGGAGCGTGAACGCGAACCGGTCATGCCGTGGATGCAATACAGCCCCGGCGGCACGATCGCAGCCGTCGGTGACCGCGTGTTGGTGCTCGAGAGGGCCTGGGATGAGCCGACCCGGCTCATCGAGCTCGACGTGCATGGCAACGCGGTGTCGGAGATCAACGTCGATCTGACCGGAGACCTGCGGATCGACCAGCACGCGATCGCACGCGATGGCGGCGGTGGGCTGCGTGATGTCGGTGGGCTGGCGGCGATGGCGTGCGGGGCGTGGGGCGATCGCGGGCGTGCGTAGGGAGGTGGGGCTCGCTTCCAGATGAACGACGTCCCCAGTGTGGAAGGCGCGATCCTGAGGGCACTGCTGCAGAGCGACGCGACGTCGGACACCGATGTCCTCGAGCGCGATTCACGACTCGGCGAAGTCCCGCATCGCCTCGAAGAGCCCCCGCGCGGATCAGGGCGCGGATCATGACGCGGATCATGACGCGGATCATGACGCGGACCATGACGCGGATCATGACGCGGATCAGGGCGCGGATCAGGGCGCGAGCAGCTCCACGTCGTAGGCGCCGAGCTGCGGGTCGGCAGTCATGATCGGGAGTTTCTCGCCTCGGGCCTGCACGACGAGGAGGCGATCGAACGGATCGCTGTGGTGCGGCGGGAGCTCGCCCACGGCCAGTGCGTGATGGAGCGAGATGGGCAGCGGTCGCGTCACGCTCGTCGACATGCGGCTCGGAACATACAGCGCCGGGGGCTCCGGGAGCGGGAGCTTGCCGATTGCGAACTTGATCGCGATCTCCCACGCGCTCGCGACGGACAAGAAGCGCTCCGTGCTGGGGTCGAGGAGCAGCTCGAGAGCGGCCGGCGAGATTCTCTCGGGGCTGGCCTGCAGCCACAGCCACACGTGCGTGTCGAGCAGGACCCTCATCGCCCGAACAACGCGGCGATGTCGTCGGGAAGCGGTGCATCGAAGTCGTCCGGGACCTCGAAACGCCCACGGTCGACGCCGAACACGGGAGCGCCTGTCGGCGCGATCGGGACGAGCTTCGCCACGGGTTTGCCTGCCCGAGCGATGATGATCTCCTCGCCCGCGATGACGCGCTCGAGCAGCCGCGAGAGGTGCGTCTTCGCCTCGTGGACGTTGACTAGAGCCACCGCTCGAGCGTGGACTCAGTCCGCGACTTAGTCAACCAGGCTGCTGGCCGCGACCTCCGGCTCGGACGAACGCTACATCCCGTGATCCCGCCGTCGCCAGACCTCGGCACGGCCGACGTTGATCCGACGGTCGCGCCGATAGTGCTCCGCGACGAAGCGGCGCAGCTCGGTGAAGTCGTCGCGGGGCACGCTGCCGCCGAGCACGATGAAAGCCGGTCGAGCGCTCGCGAGATCGGCGAGCAGCATCGGCACGTAGGGGCTGTCAGGCTCGAAGACGAGCGGCCCGGCGATGCGGCGCCAGCTGTCGTCCTCGAACCGCGTCAGCAGGCCTGGCGTCTTGTAGATCGGGCTCGCGGAGAGTCGGCCGGTATAGGCGAACGCGCCCCACAGATGCCAGCCCCACACCCAGATGCGATCGTCGGGACCCGTCTGCGCGGCGATGTGGGCCGCGATTCTCCGTACGCCCTCGTCGTGGGGGCGCGCCCGGTCTTCCCGCGTCGCCGCCATGATCGTGGCGGCGCGGGCGACCAGCACGACGAGCACCGGCACCGTCACGATGCGACTCCACCCACGGCGCCAGAAGTCGGCACCGCAAAGGCCCCACGGCGCCACGCCGAGCAGCACGAGCGGAGGCAACGCGGCGAGGAAGTAGCCCTTGTAGAAGCGCAGACCCACACTCGCGCCCGCGAGCGCGACGAGGATCCACACCACCAACGTCCTCACGACTGCGCGCTCCGGCTCGGGCTGCCCCTCACCCTGGCTCGCGACGGCATAGGCTGCGAGCAGCAGCGGCAGGACGACGAAGTGGGCGGTCGCGAAGGCGCCCTCGCGGACGGCCTCCAAGAGCGGCGTCTGCAGATGGTGACCGACGTACGCGAGACCCCACGGGTTGCCCACGTAACCGCCGAGCAAATCGCCGAGGTGGCCGCGCGCGATGTAGTGGAGCGCGATCGGGACGTGGCCGGCGACGAATCCCGCGATCACCCACAGCGCCGCCCGTGGGTCGCGTCGTGGACCGCCGAATCCCGCGTGGAACGTCGCGGCGACGAGCACGATGCCCGAGGGTTGTTTGCACAGGGTCGCGACCGCGGCCAAGGCTCCGCTCGCGACCCATGTGAGCGCGACCTTGCCTCTCGCAGTCTGGCCGCGACGCCGCGCGTCGGCGACGAACGCCACGAACATTGCGGCGATCTGCGGCAACAGGGCCCACGTCACGTAGTTCGCGTCCATGCTGTCGAGATGTGCGTCGTGCAGGGCGAACACGACCGCCGCGACCACGGCCGCCGCGCGGCCCCACAATCGCCAGGCGAGCGCGGTGAGCAACGCGAGCGACGCGAGCGAGGTCACATTGGCGGCGACCTGGAACGCTGCGATGTCGCGGGCCTCGGGACCGGCGAGCACCGTGGCCAGGTAGAACGACGCCGGAGCCTTGAACTCGACGGTGTCGACGTAGGGCAGCCCTCCCGCGCGCAGGACCATGCCGTTGTAGAGGATGCCGCCGACGTCGTGCGACGCGAACCGCCCCTGGACGAACCCGGGCTCGCGAAGCCAGGCCGATACGACCAGGATCACTGCGATGACGCACAGGGCAGCGACCGTGCGGGTGTGGCGGGCCTGCATCGCGCGGCGGCAGTCTACCTTGCGAATGCGCCGTTCTGCTATGATGGCGGCCGCGACGTGCAGACCCAGGCCTACGAGCAGTACCGCGATGAAGGTGCGTCGTGGCTCAGAAGCGGGCGCGCGCGATTGATCGCGGCGCTCTTGCGGCGCCACCTGCCGCCACAAGCGCGCACACGCGAGTTGCTCGATCTCGGCGCTGGGATCGGCGTGAACGTCGAGACACTCCGCGAGTTCGGCGTCGTCGATGCGCTCGAGTCGAACCCCGTCGGGCTGCAGCAGTTGATTGACAACCCGCACCTACGCGAGTTGTTTGCACTCGAGTTCCCCGCACGGCTGCCACGCCGCTACGACGTCATCGGAGCGTTCGACGTGATCGAGCACATGGACGATGACGCCGGCGCCATCGCGTGGATCGACGACCATCTCGCCCAAGATGGCCTTCTCGTCGCCACGGTGCCCGCGTACGACTGGCTCTTCTCGGCCCACGACGTGGCGCTCGGCCATTTTCGTCGGTACACGCAGCGGCGGCTCTGTCGGGTGATCGGCCAGCGCCTGCGCGTCCTGCAAAGCGGCTACTTCGTCTCGGGGCTGTTCCCGCTCGCCGCGATCTCGCGTGCGGCGAGCGTCCTGCTCTACCGGCTCGGCGGCGCTCGCCGGGCATCCGCGAAGCAGTCCGCGGACGTGCCCGGTCCCGCGGCAGCCGTGTTCGCACGCGCGCTCCAAGCCGAGGCGTGGGTGATCGGCAAAGGGGTGAACCCGCCGTTCGGGCTCTCGGTCTACGCGGTCGCGCAGAGCGACGCGCGCCGGGGATCCAGGGCGAGATCCGCGGCGAGATCCGTGGCGTCGCCGTAGCGCGGCCCCATCATCGCCCGTGTTCGCGATGCCACGTCGCGAGCGATCGATCGGGATACTCCTCGTAGCTGCGATCCCCCGGCCCCAGATCCGGCTGGACCCACGGCGCTCTCGATCCGAGCATCATGTGCGCGCGACCGGTCGGCACCGGCAGCGGTGTGTCGATCGCCCCCGCGACCGGGTGCACGAGCTCGGGCCAGCGGTCGTTGAACGCCCACAGATGCGAGCCGCACTGGCCGCAGAAGTGCCGCTCGTGGCGGCTCTGCACCCGCTGGCCGTTGCGATCGACGAGCGCTCGATAGACGCGCGTGCGCTCGCGGCCATCGACGACGAGGGTGCGCGCGTCGCCGCCGAGGTTGATCGCGTAACCGCCCGCGCCGCCGGCCTTGCGGCAGATGCTGCAGTAGCAGCGCTGGTAGGGGACGGGTTCGCTGGACTCGAGGGAGAAGCGGACGGCGCCGCAGGAGCACGAGCCTTCGAGGTGCATGCGGGGCAGGGTACCGCGCGCGTCTGGAACTCGTCGTCTCTCCGACACCCGATGCGCAGCGTCGGGCAGCGAACGTCGATCGCCCGCTGCGGCCGCCTTCTACCCGTGAACCACGCCGAGCAGGCACGCATCGGCGTCGGCACGCAGGGGGCGATCGCCGTGCCCCACAGGTCAGCTCGACTGCGGGCCCGTCAGACGCCCGTGAACAGCAGGTCCCACGCTGTGAGCAGCTCGCCACGACGTGGGCGGAGCGACGCAACGCGCTCACCCAGCGCCGAGGTCGGGACCGCGGCGAGCTCTTGGAAGACGAGCGAGTATTGGACGCCGTCGATGGTGGCCGTGGGGTTCAGTCGCGTGATCGGCTTGGGTGTCCGGCGATCGATCTTCGTCATCGGCACGACGACGCGCGTCGCGAGCGACGCGAGCAGGTCGGCTTGCACGTCGAGCAGGAGCGGGAAAGCGCCGCGCTTCGGGTTGCGGTAGACGTCGAACTGGGCCATCAGAAACGACGCCAGTCGTCGCTGAAGGTACCGTGCTTCGCGACGCGAGCGTTGTAGTCCGCGATCGCGTCCGAGTTATCCTCGAGCCAGATCTCACGCTCGGCGTCCAGCAGCGCCCGCTCGAGCGCCGACTCGAAGATCGACGACAGGTTGAGCTTCAACGCGCGTGCGCGCTGCACGAGATCAGCACGCACCGACAGGTTTGTCGCCGTCTTGCGCGCCGCTCCGACCGCAGCTTTCATGCGCACAGCATATGCGCATGAAAGCTGCGTGGCAAGCTCACCGAGCAGACCGCATCGGCGGAGCTGGACACGGGTACGGGGCCGGCGACGCATCGTGCGATGACGGCCGGCGTGGACGCGTGCGAGACCCGCGGCACCCGTGACGCGCGTCCCGAAGCTGGCCATCGATCCCGGTGCCCTGTTCGCCGGCGTCTCGGCGCGCAACGTCCCGAGCGCGGCCTTGTACGGCGACCTCTCCCCGCCGGTGTTCGTGGGCCGCTCGTTGGTGGTGCGCTGGGGCGGGCGGGCGTCATCGAATGCGTGAAGCAAGATGGCACCCGCATCGAGCTCGGCCGCAAGCACGCCGACGACGTCTGTCCCGGGGGCGACGGCGTGGGATTCAAGAATGCGTTCGCCGCCCGCGATGCTGCGGGGAACGTCGCCGTCGAGGCGCAGTGGCGAGGGGGGCCGCGCGATCGTGTGATGCTGTTCGACGTCTCTGTGTCGCGGATCGCCGAAGTCGAATGCTCGCTTCCCCATGCGACGTTCGAGGGCTTCCACAGCCAGGAGGTCTGCTGGCGGCTGCCCTCGACGGATGCCGCCCGGCGCTTCGCGCTGTGGGATCCGACGACAGGTGCGGAGCGGACGGCCGTCGCCTCGAAGCTGCGGTCGTCCGGCCCGAAGTCCGGCTGTGTCCACGGCGCGCGCGGGCCGAGTGCCGCGCGTGCGGGAGCGGGGGCCTCTGGTGGTCCCCATGGCGAACGTGCGCCGGATGGCGGATGGCGAGGTGAGCTCCAGGCCGCTCACGCGATCGGCGTGTCGACCCGCGTCGTGCATCGCCGTGGCGCGCCCCGTTGGCAGCGCGCGCGCGGTCGTGCGAGACTCCGACGGTGGCCGACGGAGATGAACGCAGCCCCGGTGCCCCGATCCCTACGCTGGCGCTGAGCGTCGCGGGGCCGACCCACGTGGTCGGCTCGCTGGTCGGATGGGATGACGAGCATGGGCCGCTGGTCACCTATCCCGGCCACGACGGTGAGCCGCTGGTGGCGATGACGATCGTGCCGCTCGATGGGCCGAGCACCCACGCCGCGAGCGCGCTCGGGCAGCGGGTCGTGCTGGCGTTCGACGGCGGCCGGGCGGACGCGCCGATCATCCTTGGACTGCTGCGCACCCCAGGGCTCGGACCGCTGCACACCCCAGGGCTCGGACCGCTGCACACCCCAGGGCTCGGACTGCTGCGCACCCCAGGGCTCGGACCGCTGCGCACCCCAGGGCTCGGACCGCTGCGCACCCCAGGGCTCGGACTGCTGCGCACCCCAGGACTCGGACTGCTGCACACCCCAGGCGCGACACCGGCCACCGCCGAGGTCGACGGCAGCCGCGTGGTGATCGAGGCCGCCGACGAGATCGTCCTGTGTTGCGGCGACGCGTCGATCACCCTGCGCCGCAACGGCCGCGTGGTGATCCGCGGCACGGCAGTCGAGACCCGCGCCAAGGGTGTCAATCGCATCCGCGGCGGCTCGGTCCAGATCAACTAGGGCGCGATGGCCGAGCCGCAGCAAGCCCGCGATCTGGTGCGGTGGGACATCGTCGAGGAGCACCTCGACGAGGCCGAGTTCCTCGCCGTGCTGTGGGAGGCCGCCCTCGACTCGCCCGGCTATCGCGAGGCCGAGCTCGCGCGCAGCCTCGAGCGGCGGTTGCTGCTCCACGTCGAGGGCCTGGCGGTCGGTGGCGTGCCGGTCGCCGACCGGCTGCTGTGGCCGACGCTCGATCTCGCGGCGGACTCGTGCACCCATGCGATCGTCGCTGGGCTCGCGCTGCTGCGCGAGGCCGATCCGAACGGCATCGATCGGCTCCTCGGTCACCTCGTCACGCTGCCGCCGGGCCCCGCGTTCGACGGGCTGGCGACCGCGCTGTGCCTCGCGCCGCGCAACGACATCGCGTCGCGCATGTTCAGCCGCGTCGAGCACGGCGCCGAGGCCGATCGTGGCGCGCTGCTGGTGGCCATCGCGCCGCGCGGCGGTACGCCCGGTAACGCCGCCGTCGCGTGGCTGGAGCAGGCCGCGGCGGACGAGGACCCCCGGGTGCGCCACGCCGCCGCCGCGCTCGCGCTGCACTCCCCGCGCGCCGCGGCACTGCGCGCGGCCGAGCGCCTGGTGGGCGACGCCGATCCCCAGGTGCGCATCGCCGCGTTGCACGCCGCGCTCGTCCACGGCTCGCCCGGTGCCCATGCGCTGGCGATCGATCTGGCGCGCGGCCGCATGCCGGCCGAGCCCGCCGTCGTCCGTGCCGCGCTCGTCGCGATCGCGCTGACCGGCGAGCCCGCCCACGTCGATCTCGCCAAGGCGCGCCTGGCCGACGACGACATGCGCGCCGCCGTCGTGTGGGCCCTGGGCTTCGGCGGTCGCCCTGCCGCCGTCGAGCTGCTGCTCCCGTTGCTGGGCGACGCCGAGCTCGGCCCGCTCGCGGCCGAGGCCATCGTCGGGATCACCGGCATCGGCCGCGACGATCCGAGCTTCTGGGTCGAAGGCGCCGCCCAGCCCGAGGTCACCGACGCCGAGATCCAAGGCGATCTGCCGCCGGAGGATCTCGACGCCGACCCGGCGGGCACCGCCGACGACGAGCTGCCCGTGCCGATCCCCGAGCGGTTCCTCGCCGCCTGGCCGAGGGCGCGCGATCGCATGGATCCGCGCCAGCGCTTCGGCGAGGGCCGCCCGCTGGTGCACGCGAGCTGCTACGCCGAGCTGCTGGCGGGCGCGACCATGCGCCGTCGTCACGCGATCGCCTTGGAGATCGCGATTCGCACCCGCGGCGTGGTCCGCATTCCCACGCGGGTGTTCTCGGCGGTCTCTCGCGCGCCGCTGGCGGTGCTCGATGCCGCTGGCGCCATCGACGGCAGCCGTCCGTTCGCGCGCATCTCGTGATCGCATCGCTGCGTGGACCCCACGGCTCACCGGCAGCGGCCCGCGGCGCGGCCGGACCGGCCCACGATCGCCGATCATGCCCCCGATCCCGCGACCCGCAGATGGTGCTACCGTCGCCATCGGCCGAAGCCAGCATGTGGGCGCTGCACAACCAGACGTCGTTCGCGGCCGACCGGGCCATCGTCTTGGACAAGGACGGCGCGCGACACTGGGTCGTCGTGGTCAAGGGCACCTTCGATCTCGATCCCCGCGGCAAGGTGACGCCGGCCAAAGAGCAGCTCGCGCCGCTCGCCGCCCCCGAGTACGCGGGCAAGAACGGGGCGTCGAGCCTGCGCTACGAGGCCGATCTGGTGGCCGCCAAGCCGCGCACCGACGTCTATCTCAACGCCACCGCCCATGCGCCGGGTGGTCGGCCGACGACGTCGATGAACGTGGGGCTCGAGACCCCGCTGGGTACCAAGGCGATCGCGGTGACCGGCGATCGTCGGTGGGAGCGATCGCTGACCGGCAACCTCGAGCCCTCGCGTCCGCTGCCGTTTGCGATCATGCCGATCGTGTACGAGCGCGCCTTCGGTGGCTACGACACGCTCGATCCCGATCCGCGCAAGCACACGCTGTACGATCGGAATCCCGTCGGCACCGGCCTGGCGAGCCTGCGCGCCCAGCCCGGCGTGTTGCTGCCCAACCTCGAGCTGCCGGGCCGATCACCCGAGGCCGAGCCAGCGGGCTACGGCGCGCTGTGTGGTCACTGGCAGCCGCGTGCGCGCTTTTGGGGCACCTACGACGCGGCGTGGATGGAGAAACGCAAGCCGCTGCTCGCGGTCGACTACGATCCGCAGGCGCTGCAGTGCGCCCCGGCCGACCAGCAGGTCGGCCCGCACCTCAACGGTGGCGAGGCGTTCGGCGTGGTCAATCTGACCCCGAGCGGATCGCTGGGCTTCGCCCTGCCCAAGCACTACTTCGGGTTCACCACCGTCATCGGCCGCAGCCGCCACGAGCACCGCGCGAAGATCAGCACCGTCGTCATCGAGCCGGACTTCCCGCGGGTGATCGTGGTGTGGCACACGAGCCTGGCTTGCCACCGCCAGATCGACGACATCGACTACACCGAGATCGTCGAGAAGCCCTACGTATGAGCGCGCTGCCCCGCCAGCTCGACACCTGCATCGTCGCGCTCGGTGCCCGCACGCCGCTGGGCCTGCGTGCACAGCCGTCGGCGATGGCCGCCCATGCCGGCATCGCGCGCCGGGCCGAGCACCCCTACATGGTCGATCGCCGCGGCGATCCGCTGGTGGTCGCGATGGATTCCACCCTCGACGTCCACCCGTGGCAAGAGCGCATGCTGGCGCTGGCGACCAGCGCGCTCGACGAGGTCTGCGAGACCCTGCCGCTGTCGCGCGAGGTCGGCCTGCCGCTGTTCCTCGGCCTGCCCGAGCTCGGCCGCTTCTTCACCGAGGCCGACGCGACGGCGCTGTGTCGCCGCCTCGCCCAGCAGTTCGGCCGCGCGGCGCTACAGCCGGCCCCGGTGCCCGAGGGCAACGCCTCGCCGATCGTCGCGCTCGAGCGCGCGCTCGCGGGCGTGCGCGCCGGTACGTTCCCGATCGCGATCGTCGGTGGCGTCGAGAGCTATCTCGATCCCGCGCGACTCGACGCGCTCGACGCGGCCTCACGGATCGCGGCTCGCACGATCCGCTGGGGCTTGTGTCCCGGCGAGGGCGCGGCGATGTTCGCGGTGTGCAAGGGCACCTTCGCCAGGCAGTACCGGCTGCCGATCCTGGCGTGGATCGGCGGGACCAAGGTCACCCACGAGCCGGCGGCGATGCACGTCGACGCGGTGTGCACGGGTGAGGGCCTGGCCCAGGCCATGGCCGCCGCCGCCGCTGCGGCTGGCGTGTCGGTGACCAAGCAGTACTGCGACATCGACGGCGAGCGCTACCGCGAGCACGAGTTCTCCTTCGCGATCTTGCGGGTCGCGCCGGCCACGTTCGTCGACGCCATCGACTACGTCGCGCCCGCCAACCTCTGGGGCCAGTGCGGCGCCGCCGGGGCGGTGATGCTCGCGACCATCCCGATCGTCACCCACGCCCGCGGCCACTCGCCGGGCCCATGGCCCATGGTATGGTGCGGTTCTGAGGGCGGTCGCCGCGGCGCGGTCGTCCTGCACCTGCCCAGCTGAAGCGTGAAGCAAGCGAGTCCCATGGGCACCGTCACCGTCAACCCGCCCAAGACCCCGGTCACCGAGGGCAGCTCCGGCCTGAAGGTCGCGGCGCTGCCCAACGTGTGCAAGATGCCCGGCCCACCGGCGCCGTTCGTGCCCACGCCGCTGCCCAACATCGGCAAGTCCGGCGACTCGCCGTCGGGCTACTCGACCAAGGTGAAGATGGAGGGCAAGAAGGTCGCGATCAAGGGCGCGACCTTCAAGAGCATGGGCGACGTCGCCTCCAAGGGCACCGGCGGCGGGCTGATCTCGGCGTCCACCCACGACGTCACCGAGTTCGTCGGCCCCGGGTCCATGAACGTCATGGTCGAGGGCAAGGCTGTTCAGCTGCTCGGCGACGTGATGAGCAACAACAAGAAGAACGCGATGTGAGCCGCGCCGTCACTCGATCGTGACCACGCGCAGCGGGGCGACCCGCCGGTGGTACCCAGCGAGCATGTGCAGCAGCACGTCGAACCCGAGCTCCGAGCCGGCGTATACCGGGACCTCGATCTCGAAGGTGATCGCGTCGAACTGGCTCACCACGCCCATGACGCTGTAGATGACGTCGGGCAGGCCGACCGGCATGGCGAAGGCCCCGTGCTCGACGAGCTCGCCCCACGCCGCCGCGTACTCGCACAGCGCGTCGACGACATGGCCCTCGACCAGGGCGGGGTACTCGACGAGCACCCGGCGCGCCTTGCCGTATGCGCCGTCGTCGATGACCACGGCGAAGCCGGGCTTGCCCGGCGCTTCGGGGTACTGATCGGCCTCGTTGTGGTAGTCGATGGCTGGATAAGCGACGCGGGTGCCGGCGCCCGGCGTGGTGCCGACGACGAACATGCGCCGCAGCATGCCGCCGTCGGACTCGAGGCGGCTGAGCATGTGCCGCAACAGCTGGAAGGCGCGGGCGTCGAGCGCGAGCGCGCGCAGCTGGAACGACAGGCCCGCGCCGGCGACCGTGGCCGCGCCGACGAGCTCGAACTCGCCGGTCCCAGGCTGCTGCGCCCTGGTGGAGGTGTAGGCCCCGAGCGCGCCGGCGCGCACGAAGCTGTGCAGCACTGCGGTGACGAAAGCGACGTCCGGGGCGGACCAGGCCGTAGCGTGCTCCAACGTCAGCGAGATCGCGCCACCGAGCTCGGGTCCACCGATGATCGCGAGGGAGGGGAGCGTGCTCATGGGCCGAAGCGACCCAGCCAGGCCTCCATGCGCGTGGAGAAGTCACCACCGATGTTCAGCGAGGGCGCGTCGCCGAATGCCGGCATGAGCGGCTTCAGTGCCGCAAACACGGCCCGCTGGGCCGGCAGGTCGTCCTTGGCGTTGACGTCGCCGAACTGCGGCGCCTTGCCGGCGCGCAGCATGACGCCGGGGCGAAGCGGGATCACGTCGACGCCGGCGCCCACCGCCTTGGTCAGCGCGTCCATGCCCCCGAGCTGGGCCACGAAGGCGTCGTCGAGCATGGTCAGCCAACCGACGCCGCGGACGCGATCGAAGCCGACCATGATTGCGTCGTTGGCCGCATCGGGGATGTCGATGCCGGGATGCCGCATCGACTTGGCGTAGGCGTGCTCGTGCGCGTCGTCGAGGAGATACCGCGTCGACTCGAAGGCGAAGCCAGCCTGGCCGCTGCGCAGCGGCACCGACGCCCACAGCGCTTGGGTCAGCGCGACCAGCTGTTCGGGGTCGTCCGCCAGTTTGTCGAGTGGCAGAGACAGCCGGATGATCGTCGCGTCATCCGCCCGGTGACCCTTGAACGCCTCGCGACCGGCGATGAGGTACAGCGCCCTCGGAGCGTGGTTGTACTCGGCCGAGTCTTGGAAACAGAGGTAGCTGTAGTCGTTGAGCTTGGCCCCTGGCGCCAACCAGGTCGCGAGCATCGTCATTGCCCGCTTGGTCACGGGCTTGTGCTTGCTCATGGTCCCGGTGGCGTAGAAGCGCAGCGCATCGTCGCCGACGATCCCGCGGAACTGGTCGAAGCTGGCGTGGGCCGCGGGGCCCATCTCGCTCAGCGCCTTGTCGGTGAACAGGTTGATGCAGAACACCAGCGCCACCAGCGGGATGCCGGCTCGCTCGGCGTCGAGACCTTCGGGTAGGCGCACTTTCATGGCTCAACGCGGCACGTCGCCGCTACTCCTCTTCCTCTTCCTCTTCCTCTTCGCCACCGCTGTTCTCCTCGCAGGCGCAGTTGTCCCCCTTTTTGGCAGCAGTGTCCGCCGGCGTCATGCACTCGACCTTCTTGACGCCCGTGATCTTCTTGTAGTCGATCGCCTCTTTTGCCGTACTCATCTGGGCCCCGAGGCGGCCGTCGCTCAGGTTCTGGACGGTGCCATCGCCGGTGGAGAACTCGACCTTGGCGTCTTCGCACGGGAACTTCGCATCGATGACCTTGTTGCCGTCGACGATGGTGTCGGGGATCAACACGCGGCCGGTGTTGTTGCCCAGTGAGCCCGGCTGGATTCGTGGCGAGGCCTGCACGTCGCTGCGCTTGTTCGTGGTCGTGAGTTGGTTGCCCTTCTTCTCGCGCAGCGAGTGCAGCACGCACGAGTGCTTGCGGTGGGCCAGCCGCTGACAGGTCTTGCGACCGCCGCGGTTGTTCTTCAGCGGGTACTCTTTCTTGTCACAGCAGTAGATCGCGCACGCGACCGCCGCCTCGGCGGGCGTCACCGGTGCACCGGGGGACTGCAGAACCGTCGTCATCGCGCGGCAGCCATGGGCGCGGGCAACGTATCACGGCGATGCCGGCTGCGCTTGGCGGATCGGCTGCGCCAAGCGCTGGCCTGAAGCTCACAGCGCGACGCGGAACGTCAGGTTCCACCGCACTGCGCCGGTGCGTGGATGCCAGCCGTCCGGCAGCGGTTTGACCGCGTGGTAGTGGTGGCGCGCCGGGCCGCCCCACACCACCACGTCGCCGTGCACGAGCCGCAGCGCGCGGCTCGGATCGCCGGGCCGCGGCCCGCCGAACAAGAACGTCGCGGGCAGGCCGAGCGACACGGAGACGATCGGCGCGAGCGGGTCGCGCTCGTCGAAGTCGCGGTGCGCGGTGAGCTTGGTGCCCGGCGTGTAGCGGTTGACCAGGCACGCGTCGGGGGCGTAGTCCGGGAAGCCGAGCTGCGCGGCGGCTTCGGTGGCCAGCGCGGCGAAGACGGACGGCATCGCCGGCCAGGGTGCGCCGGACAGCGGGCACGTCTTGGAGTAGCGGTAGCCGGAGGGATCGCTCGTCCAGCCGACGGCGCCGCAGTTGGTCATCGCGACCGACATGCGGTGGCCGCCGGGGGTGACCATGTGGCGAAGCGGGGCTGCGGTGGTGATGGTGTCGACAGCGGCGAGCAGGGCGTCCGCGTGGGGGCGGGCGAAGCCGCGGAGGAGCGCGGCGCCCGGGGTGAGGGGGGTGACGGAGTCGGGCTCGGGCTCGTCGAACAGCGCGAGCGTCATGCGGGGGGAGTGTAGCGGGGTGGGGTGGGGCGTGTGGCGCGGGGGGCGTCAATGCGGCTGCAGATCGGCGGCGCACAGCGAGAGGTTCGGGAGCACCGCGCTGTTCCACCGTTCGTGCTCGTCGAGGGCGGGCACCACGGCGAGGAACTTCCCGTGCTCGGGGGTCGGCGCCGCACGCCACCGTTCGCGCGACACGTAGCTCGCGTCGGGCTCCACCGTGTCGCCGGTGGGGAGCTCGAAGCCTTGGCTGGAGCCGAAGACGAGGCCCTGCTCGGAGCCGCCCAGGGCATGCGGGGCCGCGGCGGCGCTGATGCGGGCGACGAGTCGAGCTTCGACGTTGCCGTGCGGCCAACCTGCCGGCGGCGTCATGACGATCCTGCCGGAGAGGGGCTCGTAGTGGTGCTCGTCGTGCGGCGGCCTCGAGCCGACCCAGGCGGCGAAGGCGGGTTGGTCCATCGTCGTGGTGGACTCGAAGATGGGATCCCGCATCGCGACTTCAGCATGACGCGCCCTCACGCGGGACGTCGAGTGCGATTGCGACGGGATGCGCGGGGCGAGGCCTCGTGCGGGATGGCCCGTGCGCTGGCCGGCGGGCCGATCAGTTCGGGGGTGCGCGGAGCAGCGGCACGAGCGGCCGGGCGAAGCGGCGCTCGAGATCGTCGCCACACCGCGGCGAGAATCGATCGATCGGCCGACCGCACGGCGCGAAGCCGCGCCGCGGGCGACGACGTTGTCGTCCACGATGCAGCCGGGCTCACCGAACACGGCGACGATCCGGTCTACGCTTCTGGCCAGTGCAGGAGCGCGTCACGTCGGGAATCAGGAGATCGAAGCAACCACAGCCGCCAGCGCGCGCGACTCGAGACGCGGGCGTCGACACGGCCCTCGAGCGCGGCCGACACCCCAGCCATCCTCGCGACCGCGCCCGCTGATGGCGCGGCCCAGCAAACGATCGTCGCTCGCGACGCTCAGCCGTGCGCGTCTGCTCGAGGTGTCCACCGGCTTCGAGCTCGAGGTGCGCACGAGCGCGAACAAGGCCGAGCTGGTCGACGCGGTGGCGCACAGCAAGCGCGCGTCGTTCGAGCGCGTGCTCGAGCTGCTGATGCGCGACGAGCTCCAGGAGATCTGCCGCGCGCACGGCCTCGACGACTCGGGAAAGGTGAAGCAGGCGATCGTCGAGCGCATCCTCGGCAAGGAGGCGGCGCCGCAGCTGCCCGGGGGTGTTCGACGACGAGGTCCCGGACGATGCGCCCGCCGGCCCGACCGCGCCGACGCTCGCGTCGGTGCTCGGTGGGCTCCGCCGCAATCAGGTCCTCGCGCTGGCAGTGGACTACCGGGTCGACGTCGCGGGGCTCGACGGCGCTTCGATGACGAGATCCTCGACCGCCTGTTCGTGCTCAACGCCGGGCGCGCAGGAGATGAGCACTTGCTCGGAATGCGTGCGCAGGAGGGACCGAGGGGTGGCTGAGCCCCTCGAATCGCACTCTGGCAACCTCGTGTTGCTTGCGAGCATGCTCTCGCGTGGGTATCTCGCCAAGGAGCTGCCGCCTCCATTCTCGAGTGTTTCGTTCGGTGAAGTCATGGTCTCTGACGAAGGTCTGCGCGACCAGCTATCCGAGTCTGAGACGGGCCGATGGCGGAAATGATCCGCGAGTACAGCGTCGTGCCCGATGAGCGGACCATGGGACGCGACGGCGAGTTCGCCCAGGCGCTGGGCGAGGCCGGTTTCGACCTCGGCGCCGCGCCGAGCAGCGCGCGCCCATCCGGGGAAGACCCGTAGCGAGGCGGGAGAGCGCGTCGACTCCAGAATCACCGGTTCCACCTCCGCCGGTGCAGCCTCCAGCGGGGAGCTCGCCCAGACGTTGCGTACCGGGTCGGGAGTCGCGAAACAGTCCCGCGCGTGCTTCGGTGCGCCCGGGCCGAGCCCGGGGGTAGCCGGCTCGATGTGCGGCGGCGCTGCGCTTCGAACGTCTACCGCGTGCGATCGCGGTATCGAGTAGCGCGGCTCTGCGTTGCGTGCAGGAGCCGCGACCCGTGTGCTACCGTGACGCGGATGCGAGTCGTCCGAGTGTTCGTCTGGGTCGTCGTCGGCGCCGCTGGGTGCGCAGACGATCGGACCGTGCTCGACGAGGTCGAGCTGGAGTCGCAGTGCGGTAGGGACGGGCCGGTGCGGCTGGCCGTGATCGGCGACGCCGAGGTCGTGACCGTGGTGCAGCCGTTCGACGCGGAGCATCTGCGTGTGTCGATCGGCGACGGCGCATCGAGCACCCGCGTGGTCATCGCGTCGCTGTGCGGCGGACCGGAGCAGCCCGTCGCGGCCGATGTGTCGTGGGTGTCTCTCGAGGGGGACTCGCTGCTCGGGTGCCGTCAGGACGCGCTGGTGCACCTGGACGATCTCGGGGACAGTACGCCCACCGTCCTCGCACAGCGGGGCTGCGTCGCAACGCCGACTCCGTACGGACGCGTGGCCGTCGATCACCCGCCGGGCGAGCCGGTCGCGCGGGCGCTGCTGGTGCGCGCCGATGGCGACGGCGGCGTGCTCGTCGACATATTGCTCGACGACATCCTGATGCCCGGCGAGGGCTCGTACGGGTTCTCTGCCCGCGACGACGAGATGTTCTTCCGCCGGTCGGACGCGTCGCTGTGGCACGTCGATCTCGCGACCCGGGCGACGACGCTTATCCTCGACGACGTCCTCGAGCACGTCAGGTCGCCCCAGTTCATCGTGTACCGCCCAATCGACGACACTCCGGATGACGGTGAGTCGGCGGTGATCCTGTACGATCGCGGGACGGGCGAGGAGCGCATCGTGCTCGACGCGTGCCCCGAGCGGCTCTCGATCGACGTCACGGACGACGTCGTGGTGCTCGGCCTCCATGGGAGCGGCCCGCCGCAACCACCGCAGTGGTTTCACACCGTCGATCTGCGGCCCATCGTGCCGCCGCAGGAGAGGAACGTCCAGGCGCTGCTCCGCGACGGTCACTTCCTGGTGTCGTCGTACGAGCAGTCGACGGGGACCACGTTCGCGTGGTGGCGCGAGGGCGAATCGCCCGAGGTCGTGCACGCGTGCCGGGACTGCCAGTTCCGCGTGACGTGGGCCTTGGACGGCGTCCTGTTCGACGAGTGGCGTGGCGGGAATCGAGTCGACGTGCGGTTCGCGGCCGAGGGCAGCGCCGAGGTCACGCACCTCGCAGGGCCCGTCCACGACAGCTACCAGGTCACCGACGATCTCAGGGTGCTGGCGGTGGGCTCGATGGACGCGATCGGCCCCCTCACGCTGTCCGATCACCGCGACGGATCGATCCGCACGGTCGCGCCCCGCGTCGAGCCGGACAGCATCTCGCTCACGCGGTACCTCGGCGGCGGAGTGAACCGCGACGTGGTGTACGTGACCGACGAGCCGAAAGGCGAGCGCGCGCTGTACTACGCGAAGCTCGCCCGGCTCGAGTGAGCCTGGCCCCGCGCATCGCCCTTGCCGGCCATCGCGAGGCGCTCGTCGGTCACGCCCGGCCTCGGCGCGGCCGCGAGCGTGGGGGCGTTTGCGGCCAACCAGGCTTCGACGCGCCGCCACCTTGGATCACGTCTTCCTCGCTCATGGGTCAGTGCGCGGACACACGATCTAGGTGATGCGGACGACCTCGGTGGATTCGTATCGAGTGATGTCGATGGCAAGAACGGTCCGAAGTCATGGTCGCGGATAGCTTCACGCGCCGGCGCGCGAGAGGAACGGGAATACCGTGTATCCGTTCGCGGATAGCTTCACTTCCGCCGCCCGCGGCCCGGCGAGATGGCGAGCCCGGGCATGGTCGACTGCGCTAGACGAAACCACGACGGACAGATCTCCGGCAGAGAGGTCCGACGCCGCGCGTCTGATCGCGACCTCCGCGTTCCTGAGGGTGGGCACCGGATCCCGCTCGTGGTCCTGCTCGTCGTAGATAGAGAGTTCGAAGTGGCCGGCGTCACACAAAGCGATCTGGATCGCGACGAGACTCTTGGCGGCATCCTCGGACGCAACCCGGTGATCGGTGGCTGCGCCCGACTCGAGGTAGCTCATCGTCAGTCGGCCCTCGGGGTCGCGGAACACGTTGAGATAGACTTCGACGGCATCACTGCGACCCATGCCCGCCAATAGAACGTCGGACACGCACTCGATGCCGAGGCCCCACCAGGTCGCGGCGGCCTTTGCGGCATCCGCGAGTGAATCCACGGCGGCGAAGTCGAGACCCGCCACCGTGGGCCAGCCATTGTCGGACTCCAGTCGTGTGATCGCCCCGAAGAATCGCAATCCACAGTCGGGAAGTGCTGCTTCGACGCGAGTTAGGAGATCGGACAAGGATAGCCGCGTGGTCGAGAAGCGGGCTTCGAAAGATGTGCTCATGTTCTAGACCTTGATGATTCGAATGACGACACCCGCCGTCTCGCCGAGTTTCTGGATCTGGCTGCCGAGGAAATTGCCGCGGCCGTCTTCCGGGACCTTGTAGATGAGTCCGCTCGCGCCACCTTGCCTCACGGCTTGGATGTTCCGTCCGAGCTGGCGGGCGTCGCGGATGTCGAGGGACGGCTTGCACTTGACTTCGACGGCCACCGGCGGGCCGCCATTGGGATCGTCGTGGATTTGGTCACCTTCCCGCTCCAGACCACAGGCCGTGCACACCCAGAACACCGTCTCGTCGTGTGGGGCTTGGCTGAGCTGCGAACTCCGGGTCAGATCGCCAGACTTCTGGTTGTGGGCTGCCGCTGCAGCCTCGAAACGCTCGCCCTTTCGTCGACTGCTGGCTGCCTCGTCGATTTTCTGGCTCATCCGCTTCTTGCCCTTCGCTTCTCGACACTGCCAGGTGTGGCTGGCCGTCTGCGTGCATTGGGTCGGTGAGTCGCCGGAGGATTCCGGGAGCATCATCGCAGCGAGCCGAGGCCCACGAACTTCGTGATCCCGTGCGTGTTCGCCGATACGAGGCCCCCGCCCGTGCCCTTGGACGCGACGTCACCCGTGCTCTTGAACGTGGCGCCGCGGATCGCGACGGCTTTGCCCTCGATCTTCACGCTCGTGCTGTAGCCCTCCGGTGAATCGCCGCTCTTGTCGATGTTGGGCAACGGGGCCGGGACGAAAGGCGCGGGCGGGCCCGGCATCTTGCACACGTTGGGCAAGGTGGCCGCAGCGACGCCGCTGCTCCCCTCGGTCACGGGGGTCTTGGGCGGGTTGATCGCGACGGTTCCCATGACGACTCCAGGGTCCAGACTATCAGGCGGGTCGGGACGAGGGACGCTCGAGGACCACCGCGGCACGTCGGCCGTCGTCGGAGCCCGCGAACAGCAGCGCGAGCGGGCCTGCGGCGTATCCGCGCTGCCACGCGGCAACGGGGAGCATCGCCAACGCGGTGCCCGTCGCAGCGCCGAGATCGCCCCAACGATCGGCGGGCGCGACGTAGCCCGCCGGATCGCGCAGCCACTGGCTGGTGCGCATGATCGCCAGAGCCCACTCCTGCGCGCGATAGCTCTCGCCGTTGATGTCGCAGTAGACCTGGTCCACGAGGCCCGCGTCGCCGCCGAGGCCACTGCATGCCCGTCCGATCGCCTCGGAGAGCCCGTGGGCGAGGTTGTCCAAGCCGCTCGGGCGCGAGCATCGCTCGCTCGCGACGCCGGCGCTGCGGATGACGGCCAGCGACGCCAGACCGAGCGCGCGCCGGGCCGCATGCGAGAGCACCAGCGCGAAGCATGCACCTTCACCCGGGAAGAAACCCGATCGCGCGTCGCCACCCACGAAGCCCGTCTACTCGATCCTCCAGGGCGACGGCTCGTGCGCCCCGCACTACTTCTTCTTGCTGCCCGAGGGCACGCGGGTCATCGTCACCGACATCGACGGCACGATGACGTTGTCCGACGAGGAGCTCTTCCAGCAGATCGGCGACGGGAGCTACTCGCCGGCGCAGAACGCATCCGCGTCCACGCTGATGAATCTGTGGGCGGAGAAGGGCTACGTCATCGTCTACCTCACCGCCAGGCCGCACGTGTTCCGGGCCGAGACCCGCTCGTGGCTGGACGACCAGGGCTTCCCCGCCGGTCCCGTCATCTCGGCGAACTCGCTGGTGTTCGACGAGTCCGCGCGCAACTACGAGCGCACGTGGGTCAATTGGATGATCAACGACTTCGGCTGGTCGGTGACCGCCGCATACGGCAACGCGACCTCCGACATCGATGCCTACGAGGACGCCGGCGTCGACAAGAACGTCACGTTCATCATCGGCGAGAACGCCGGCCAGGGCGGGACAACGGCTATCGCCGACAACGACTTCTCGCAGCACACCGTCGACTTCGTGATGCAGGCCCCCGACGCCGGCTGAGGGTGATGAACTGCGGGGGTGGCTGCGCCACCGTCCTCCGCGGATCCCGGCGTTCACAGCCCACCGCTTGCCAAGCCGCGGTCATCCGGGCTCACCTTCGGCCATGCGCAGCATCCCTCGCCTGCTCTCGTGCTCGTGGCTCGCCCTGTCGCTCGGCTGCCCGTCGCCCGCGTCCAGCCCGACCACGCCACCGCCCACGACGGAGGCAACCGAGGCTACGCCACCCGTCGACGAGTTCGAGGTGCAGGCCGAGCAGTTCGCCGACGTCCGCGTGCTCCGCTACCGCGTGCCCGGCTTCGACACCCTCGAGCCCAAGCAAAAGGAGCTGGTCTACTACCTCTACCGCGCCGCGCTCGCGGGCCGCGACATCATCTGGGATCAGAACTACCGCCACAACCTGCTGGTGCGGCGCACGCTCGAGGCGGTGTGGCGCAACGAGGCCACCCACCAGATGCCGGGCTGGGACGAGGTCGCGCTGTTCACCAAGCGCGTGTGGTTCAGCAACGGCATCCACCACCACTATTCCATGAAGAAGCTCGCGCCAGAGTTCACCGCCGAGCAGTTCACGGCGATGGTGCAGGCCTGCGATCCCAAGACGCTGCCGCTGGGCGAGGGCGAGGACGCAGCCGCGCTACTCGCCAAGCTCGCCCCGGTGCTCTTCGATCCCACCGTCGACGCCAAGCGCGTCAACCTCGACCCCAAAGACGACCTCATCGCGACTTCGGCGACCAACTACTACGAAGGGGTCACCCAGAAGCAGGTCGAGAAGTTCTACCGGGGCAAGGCGAAGAAGTCGGACCCGCGGCCGATCTCCCATGGGCTCAACTCCAAGCTCACCAAGGTCGAGGGCAAGCTCGCCGAGCGGGTGTGGAAGGTCGGCGGCATGTACGATCCGGCGATCCGCGAGATCGTGAAGTGGCTCGAGCTGGCGTCCACCGTCGCCGAGAACGACAAGCAGCGCGCGGCCCTGGACAAGCTCGTCGCCTACTACCAAACCGGTGATCTGAAGACCTTCGACGAGTACTCCGTCGCCTGGGTCGCCGACGCCGACTCGCGCGTCGACGTCGTCAACGGCTTCATCGAGGTCTACGGCGATCCACTCGGCTATCGCGGGGCGTGGGAGGCCGTGGTGTCGATCAAGGATCTCGAGGCGAGCAAGCGCATCGCCGCGATCGGATCCCAGGCCCAATGGTTCGAGGACAACTCGCCGCTGCTCGCCAAGCACAAGAAGGCCAGCGTGAAGGGCATCTCGGCCAAGGTGATCACGGTGGTGGTCGAGGCCGGCGACTCCGCGCCGTCGACCCCGATCGGCATCAACTTGCCCAACGCCAACTGGGTGCGGGCCGAGCACGGCAGCAAGTCGGTGAACCTCGGCAACATCGTCGCGGCCAGCGAGATCGCGAAGAAGGTCAGCGGCGTGCTCGAGGAGTTCGCCGCCAGCCCCGAGGAGGTCGCGCGCGCGCGCAAGTGGGCGGATCTGGCCGACACACTGCACACCGACATGCACGAGGTGATCGGCCACGCGTCGGGCCAGATCGAGCCCGGCGTCGGCCAGCCCAACGAGACCCTCAAGAACTACGCGAACACCCTCGAGGAGGGCCGCGCCGACCTCGTCGCGCTCTACTACATGCTCGATCCCAAGCTCGTCGAGCTCGGCGTCATGACCGATCTCGACGCCGGCCGTGCCGCCTACGACAACTACATCCGCAACGGCATGATGGTGCAGCTCGCGCGCCTCGAGCCGGGCGAGTCCATCGAGGAGGCCCACATGCGCAACCGCCAGATGATCGCGGCGTGGGCGTTCGAGCAGGGCAAGGCCGACAAGGTGATCGAGCGCGCCGTGCGTGACGGCAAGACCTACTTCGTCGTGCGCGACTACGACAAGCTGCGCGCGCTGTTCGGCAAGCTGCTCGCCGAGGTCCAGCGCATCAAGAGCCAGGGCGACTTCGCGGCCGGCAAGGCGCTGGTCGAGACCTACGGCGTGAAGGTCGATCCGGCCCTGCACGCCGAGGTGCGCGCGCGCTATCGAGCGCTCGGCATCGCGCCGTACGTCGGCTTCATCCAGCCGCGGCTGGTCCCGGTGATGGAGGGCGAGCGCATCGTCGACGTGAAGGTCGAGTACCCCGAGGACTTCGCGGGGCAGATGCTCGAGTACGCCGCCACGACGTCGCTGCTGCCGACAGTGAACTGAACCGCAGCGCGGGCGCCCGCCACGCGCGCCGGGCGGTGTCGCGCGGTGGGCACCCGCTCGACACCCCGCGGGCCATCGGGTATTCGAGCGGTCGGCCCATGGACACCGCGCGCGATCTCTTCGGCTACCGCCGGTTCTGGGCCCACCGCTTCGGCATCGCCCCGATCCTGCCGACCACCCGCGAGGAGATGGACGCGGTGGGCTGGGACAGCTGCGACATCATCATCGTCACCGGTGACGCCTACGTCGATCATCCGAGCTTCGGCATGGCGCTCATCGGCCGCCTGCTCGAGGCCCACGGCTTCCGCGTCGGCATTCTGGCGCAACCGAACTGGCACGACGCCTCGGCGTTTTCTGCCCTGGGCCGCCCCAACCTCTTCTTCGGGGTCACCGGCGGCAACATGGACTCGATGGTCAACCGGTACACCAGCGACCGGAAGCCGCGCAGCGACGACGCGTACACGCCGGGCGGAATGTCGGGCCTGCGCCCCGACAGGTCGGTGATCGTCTACTCGGCGCGGTGCCGCGAGGCGTTCGCCGACGTGCCGATCGTCATCGGCGGCATCGAGGCCAGCCTCCGCCGCATCGCCCACTTCGACTACTGGTCCGACGTCGTGCGGCGCTCGGTGCTGCTCGACGCCGCGGCCGATCTACTGATCTACGGCAACGCCGAGCGGGCGATCGTCGAGGTCGCGCACCGCCTCGCCGCCGGCGCTCCGATCGACTCCATCCGCGACGTCCGTGGCACCGCGTTTGCGTCCCGCGGCATGCCCGAGGGCTTCGTCGAGATCGACTCCCGCGAGGTCGACACGCCCGGCGTGCTCGCGCCGCACCCCGATCCGTACGCGGCCGAGCCCACACCCCAGGCCCAAACCCAGGCCGGCGGTGCGCCGCTGGTCACGCTGCGCCGGCGCAACCTCCAGGCCCAGCGCCACGATCGCGGCCAATCCGTGATCCGCCTGCCGTCGTTCGAGCAGGTGAGCGCCGATCCGGTGCTGTACGCCCACGCGTCGCGGCTGCTCCACCACGAGGCCAACCCGGGCAACGCCCGCGCGCTCGTGCAGGCCCACGGCGATCGCGACGTGTGGCTCACGCCGCCGCCCATCCCGCTCACCACCGCCGAGATGGATCGGGTCTACGAGCTGCCCTACGGCCGTCTGCCGCACCCGCGCTACGGCGGGGCCAAGCTGCCGGCCTACGAGATGATCCGCTTCTCGGTGACGATCCAGCGCGGCTGCTTCGGCGGCTGCTCGTTCTGCTCGATCACCGAGCACGAGGGTCGCATCATCCAGAGTCGCTCCGAGGATTCCATCATCGGCGAGGTCGAGCGCATCCGCGACATGGTGCCCGGCTTCACCGGCGTGATCTCGGATCTCGGCGGTCCCACGGCGAACATGTACCGGCTCGCGTGCAAGAGCCGCGAGATCGAGTCGGCGTGCCGCAAGCCGTCGTGCGTGTACCCGGACGTGTGCCCGAACCTGGGCACCGACCACGGCCCGCTCATCGATCTATACCGCCGCGCGCGGGCGCTGCCGGGCATCAAGAAGGTCCTGATCGCGTCGGGCGTGCGCTACGATCTCGCGGTGCGATCGCCGGCGTACGTCCGCGAGCTCGCGTCGCACCACACCGGCGGATACCTCAAGATCGCCCCCGAGCACATCGCCCAAGGCCCGCTGGCCGCGATGATGAAGCCCGGTGTCGGCACCTACGACCGCTTCAAGGAGCTGTTCGATCGCTTCTCGAAGCAGGCCGGCAAGGAGCAGTACCTGATCCCGTACTTCATCGCCGCCCACCCGGGCACCCGCGACGAAGACATGCTCGAGCTGGCGCTGTGGCTCAAGCGCAACCGCTTCCGTCCCGATCAGGTGCAGGCATTTTTGCCATCACCGATGGCGAGCGCGACGGCGATGTATCACAGCGGCAAGAACCCGCTGCGCAAGGTCACCCGCACCGGGGGGGATGTGTTCGTGCCCAAGGGCGCGAAGATGCGGCGGCTGCACAAGGCGTTCCTGCGCTACCACGATCCCAACAACTGGCCGATGCTCCGCGCCGCGCTGCATCGGATGGGACGCGACGAGCTCATCGGTCATGGTCGCGACTGTCTCGTGCCGCGATGGCAGCCGGTGGGCACGGGCGCGCAGGCCGAGGGGCGACGTCGCAAGCCGATCGGTCCCGGTACCGCGCTGACCCAGCACACAGGCCTGCCGCCCAGGGCCACCACCGCGTCCACGCCGCGGGCGCAGCCCGAGGCCAGCCGCGTCGCGACCAAAGTGCGCCGGCGACCGCAGCGCCAGGCTTGACGACCCAGGTGCCGGGTCGTATATAGTTGACCAGTCGGTCAACAATGGATTCGAGGGCACATGGGACGGTGTAGCGACGCGCGCGAGCGCCTGGTCGCGACGGCCGTCCGGCTGTTCCGGGAGCGCGGGTACACCGCCGTCTCCGTGGCCGACATCTGCGAGGCTGCCGACCTGAAGAAGGGCAGCTTCTATCATTTCTACGCCTCGAAGCTCGACCTCGTGCTCGAGGCGATCGACGAGTATGCCAAGGGCTACGCAGAGCTGGCGCGCCTGGGCGCACGCGAGGGCATGTCGGCGCCGATGCAGCTGCAGGCGATGTTCGCGGCGCTGCGCAGCAACGTCGCCCAGCGCTGCGCCCAAGATGGCTGCGCCCGGGGCTGCCCGGTCGGCAACCTGGCGATGGAGATGGCCGACCGCGAAGAGGCCATCCGTCGCAAGGTCGCGCTCATCTTCGATCAGCTCCGTGCCGCGTTCGAAGCGATCATCTCTCGGGGGGTCGCCACCGGCGAGCTCCGCAGTGACGATCCGCGGCGCACTGCCGAGGCCCTGGTGGCCACGATCCAAGGCGCCATGGTCCTCACCAAGACCGCCAACGACCCCCAGGTCTTCGATCGCCTGATCAACGGGGCGATGCAGACCCTCACTCCGATGCAGCCCACCGCGGCACCCGCCTAGGGCCGCGTTTTTCGCCGTCAGATTAGACGACCAGTCAACTATTTCTCGATTTCGCCCGTTCACGGCGGACCCTCCGGTTCGCCGCGTCATGCCGGATCCCCATCCGGCCCAGGAGCCCCGACCATGTCGCACGCCAAGTCCGAGTCCACCGCCGCCGCAGCCACGTCCCCGTCCGAGGGGCGACTGCACACGCTCATGTCGCGCTACGTCGAGGGGGCACCCGGCGCCTTCGAGCCGCTGCACGCCGCCTTGGCCCCGCGGATCCGCGCGCGGCTGAGTCGGCTCGTGCACGACGCGGCGTTGGTCGAGGACCTGCTGCAGCTCACCTTCATGCGCGCCCACGCTGCGCGCGATCGGTTCGAGTCGCTCCCGGCGGCGGCCGATCGGGCCGTCGAGGGCTGGTATCTGTCGATCGCCCGCAACGTCGCCCTCGATCACCTGCGCGAGAACTATCGCCGTCAGCGTCGGCATGCGGCGGTGTTCGCCCGCGGCGACGGTGCGTCGATCGGCGCACCGGAATCGGACGAGAGCCCCGAGGACGTGGAGATCGCCCGCGAGAACCGTCGCGAGGCCGCCCGGCGGATCGCCGCGGCGCTCGAGCAGCTGCCGCCGGGTCAACGCGATGTCGTCGCGCTGCACAAGCTGCAGGGACTCAGCATGGCCGAGGTCGCCGAGCGCCTGCGCGTGCGCCAAGGGGCGGTGCGGGTGCGTGCGCACCGGGCCTATCGTGCGCTCGCCGAGATCCTCGGTACGCCGATGATGCTCGCCCAACCAGCTTGAACTCCAGGCGTGACTGCTCGGCGTGAGTGGGGCGAGCCCGAGGTGTCTCGGTCCTTGTGGGGGACCGGCCCGGTCCCCCTTCCACCGGGCAAAGCCCGGCGGAACCTTTCCCCTCCCCCTCGCTGTCGCTCTCTCAGTCCTTGTGGGGGACCGGCCAGGTCCCCCTTCCACCGGGCAAAGCCCGGCGGAACCTTCCCCCTCCCCATCGCTCTCTCAGTCCTTGTGGGGGACCGGCCCGGTCCCCCTTCCACCGGGCAAAGCCCGGCGGAACCTTCCCCCTCCCCATCGCTGTCGCTCTCAGCCCTC
>JBBQJI010000023.1:0-104494 GCA_038325765.1 Nannocystales bacterium | reverse complement strand
ACCGGCTCGGGCGCGGCGACCGGCGCGGGCGCGGCGACCGGCGCGGGCGCGGCGACAGGCGCGGATGCAGCAGGCCTTGCCGCAACCGGCTCGGGAGTCGCCGCGGCACCCCGGGGCGCCCGGGCAACGTCGGCGCCCATCTCGACGCGCACCGCGGCACCGGCCACGCCGCCGCCGAGGTAGACGAGCAGCGAAAGGCTCATGACCAGTCCCGCCGACCCGCCGGCGCGACCACCGAGGCGCGCGGCGATCCACATGAGCGCACCGAGGGCGAAGCCGCCGGCGGCGACCATCAGCACCACGGTGAACACGAGATCGAGATCGTTGGGCATCGCGCAGCTCCTCGCCGCACCAGGCAGCCCGGCCATGCTAGCCCACGGCCCCGGGCGCCACCAGGGGCCGGCGATCGACGAGGGGGACGCCGCCCCGTGCTAGATCAGCGGGCGATGACCATCCGCCTCACCGAGTTCAGCCGCGCCGGCGGTTGAGCAGGCAAGCTCCGGATTTCGGAGTTGGCGCAGGTCCTGCGCCGTTTGCCCCTCGCCGTCGACGAGAACCTCCTGGTCGGTCCCGAGACCCGCGACGACGCGGCGGTGTACCGGATGGGTTCGCGCGTCCTGGTGTTCACGGCGGATTTCTTCGCGCCGGTCGTCGACGATCCGTTCGACTACGGTCGCATCGCCGCGGCCAACGCCCTGTCGGATGTCTACGCGATGGGGGCCACGCCGATCCTCGCGCTCAACCTGCTGGCCGTGCCGGCCAAGGTCCTGCCGCCGCGGGTGATCGCGCGGATCCTCGCGGGCGGTGCCGATGCCTGCCGCGAGGCGGGGGCCGCCGTCGGTGGCGGCCACACCCTCGACGATCCCGAGCCGAAGTTCGGCCTCGCGGTCCTCGGCGTGACCACGCCACGCAAGGTGTGGCGCAACCTCGGGGCGCGTCCGGGGGATGCGCTGGTGCTGACCAAGCCACTGGGTCTGGGCGTTGTGACCACCGCGATCAAGCGCCGCCTGGCGCGGCCGGCCGAGATCCGATCGGCGACACGGGTGATGGCCACGCTCAACCGCGCGGCCGCGACGGCGCTGGGCACCCTGGGCGCGTCGGTCCACGCGGCCACCGACGTCACCGGCTTCGGGCTGCTGGGTCACCTGTTCGAGATGCTCGATGCGTCGCAGGTGGCCGCGACCCTGCGCGTTGCGGCGGTGCCGATCCTGCCGGCAGCACGGCGCCTGGCCGCGCTCGACTGCTTCCCCGGTGGCACGCGGTCCAACCTCGCGTCGGTCGCACGCCGCCTCCGGCTGCACCGAACTCTACGGACGGATCCATCCATCGCGCTGCTGCTCGCCGATGCCCAGACCTCGGGCGGTCTGCTCGCCGCCGTCGCACCGCGGGCGGCGACGCGCGCCATCGCGAGGCTCGCCGAGGCCGGCGTCGACGCGGCGATCATCGGCGAGATCGACGCTGGCCGACCGCGCGTGCGTGTCGAGCCCTGATCCGCGCCGAGTCGCCGGCCTCAGCGTCCGCCGAAGCCCGCAGCCGCAGGCCCAGGCTGCAACGCCGCCAACAGATCGGGATCGCCCGCCGCCCGCCGCTGCAGCGCGACGATCGCATCCGCGGGCACGTGGGCGACACGACTCGCCCGGGCCACGAAGGTCGCGAGCGGCTCGGCCACCGCCGCGCTGCGCGAGCGCGACGCGTGCACCACGAGCCCCTGCCCCACGGCGATCCCGACATGACACGGCGCCTCGTCGGCCGAGACGATCGCGACGATCGTGCCGGGCTCGCCGCACGGCCCCGGCTCGGCCCCGATCGCCAGCTGGTCGCTGGAGTGCCGCGGCACCCGCAGCGCCGCGACGTCGAGCAGGCGCTGCACCAAGGCCGAGCAATCGATGCCCCCGGCTCGGCGACCGCCCAACCGGTAGGGCGCGCCGATCCACGCCGGCCACGCCGCCGCGATCGCGTCCACATCGATCGCCGCGGTCGCGAGCAGTGGCGGCCGCATCACGCCGTGGACGAGCGGCGCCGCGGTCCAGCCCACGGTGCCGTCGCACGCCCGCACCAGCGTGGCGCCGGCGTGCTCGGCGAGCCACTCGACCACCTCGTCACCGTCGAGCTCGGTCGCGAGATCGCCCGGCGCGCTGCGATCGGGGCGGCGGAACACGGCTGCGCCATCGGGCGGCGCGGCGACGAAGCGCCCGCTCGACAGCATGGTGACGCCCTCGACGCCCATGCCCTCGCACCGGGCCAGGATCCGATTCAGCACACTGCGCGCGACGATCGAGCCGCGCACCCCGACCGTGTCGCCCTGGGCGACCGCCTCGAGCTCCACGTGCGTCCAGCCGAACTGGGCCAGCGCCTCGGCGCGGACGCCCTCGATCGCAGCCCTCGCAGCGACGAGCGCGGCGTGCACCGGGGAGGTCGCCGTCACGGGGCCCGCCCGAGGACGCGGCGGACCTCGTCGGCGTCGTCGAATGGCAGCACGGTGGTGCCCACGATCTGGCCGCGCTCGTGACCCTTGCCGGCGACGATCACCACGTCGCCGCTGCCTGCCTCGCCGATCGCCTGCGCGATCGCCCGCGCCCGGTCGAGCTCGACGCGGACCTCGGCCCGCCCGCCGCGCTCGAGCCCGCGTCGCAGCGCCGCCGCGATGGCCTCGGGCGCTTCGGTGCGCGGGTTGTCGTTGGTCACGAAGGCCACGTCGGCACGCGCACCCACGGCTTCGCCCATCGGCTCGCGCTTGCTCGGCGTACTGTCACCGCCGGCGCCGAACACCACGATCACACGGCCGCGCGCGATGCTCCGCGCGCAGGCGCAGGTGCGGGCGAGCGCGTCGGGCGAGTGGGCGTAGTCCACCGCGACGACCGGATCGGTGTGCAGCACCTCGAAGCGCCCCGGCACCGCCGAGCACCGTGCGAGCCCGTCGACGATCGCCGCGGACGGGAGTCCGGCGGCGTCGGCCGCCAGCGCCGCCGCGAGGGCATTCTCGGCGAACACGCCGCCGACCATCCGCACGCAGAGCGCGCCGCCGAGGCGCTCGGCCAGCGGAGAGGGCGCGAGCACGACATGGGTGCCGCGCGCCGTCACCTCGATCGTCGCCGCCGCCAGATCGGGGGCGACGTGGGCCGGGCCACGGTGGGGCGCGTGGAACCATCGCCGCTCGAGGTCCGCGGGCATCGCCCGATCGACGAGCAGGGCGTGCTCGTCGCCGGCGTTGAGCACCCCAGTGCGCCCGGGTCCGAGGTGCACGAGCAACTGGGCCTTCGACGCCAGGTAGTGCTCCCAGGATCCGTGGGTCTGGAAGTGATCGGGCGACAGGTTGGTGAACACGCCGAGATCGAAGCGCCAACGCTTGGCATAGCCATCGGCCAAGGCGCGGCTGGTCACCTCGACCGCGGCGTGGCGCACCCCACGGGCGAGGGCGCGGCGGAACGCCTCGTAGAAGCCCGCGAGCGAGCGCGGCAGATCCGTGATGGGCTCCTCGTCGAAGAAGTAGCCCAGCGTGGTGACCGCCAGTGTCGGTCGGCCCGACGCCCGCAGGATCGCGGCGTGCATCCACGTGGTCGAGGTCTTGCCGTTGGTGCCCGTGGTGCCGATCGTGAAGAATTCCTCGGCGCCGGCGAACGGCGGGGTCGTGGGCCTGTCGGGTTGCATCGCAGACGCACGCAGCGGGTCGACCCACCGCATGTCCATCCTCCGATGCCACGGGTGGCGACCGCGCGCCAGTGGTTTCCCCACCGCGCACCGGGCTGCCGCCGGGCTGCCGTGGGCTTTTGCTACTGTGGCCAACCTTGGACGACGCGGCCCCCACCCTCGACGAGATCCACCGTGCCCGCGCCCTGCTCGTCGACGCGTGCCCGCGCACGCCCTCGTGGCGGTGGCGAACCCCGGGCGTGCTCGCCCGGATCGGCGGCATCGAGCTGCACCTCAAGCTCGAGTTGTTGCAGACGACCGGCAGCTTCAAGGCCCGCGCCGCGATGCTCTTCGCGCTCGGGCTCGACGCCGACGCCCGCCGCCGTGGGCTCACGGCCGCGAGCGCGGGCAACCATGCGATCGCGGTCGCCCATGCCGCCCGCACGGTCGGCAGCACCGCCAAGGTGGTGATGCCGCTCAGCGCCGATCCGTGGCGGGTCGCGCGCTGCCGCGCGTTCGGGGGCGAGGTCGTCCTGGTCGAGGACGTCCACGCCGCGTTCGCCGAGATCGAGCGCATCGTCGCCGCCGAGGGGCGGATCTTCGTGCACCCGTTCGAGGGTCCGACCGTGGCCATGGGCACCGGCATCATCGGCCTCGAGATCCTCGACGATGTCGACGATCTCGACGCGGTGGTGGTGCCCATCGGCGGCGGCGGCCTGTGTGCAGGCGTCGCCGCCGCGATCAAGCAGCGGCGCCCCGAGGTCCGCGTGATTGGGGTCGAGCCCGAGGGCGCCGACACGATGCACCGCAGCTTCGCGGCTGGCTCGCCGCAGGCGATCGACGCGGTGCGCACGATCGCCGACAGCCTCGGCGCCCCCCATGCGGCGCCGTACAGCTTTGCGCTGTGCCGCCGCTACGTCGACGAGCTGGTGCGGGTCGACGACGCCATGCTGCGCGACGGGATGCGTCTGCTGTACGCCGACGCCAAGCTCGCCGTGGAACCGGCCGGGGCCGCCGCCACCGCGGCCGTCCTGGGGCCGCTGCGCGGGGTGCTGCAGGGCAAGCGGGTGGTCGCGCTGGTGTGCGGTGCGAACATCGATCCGCGGCGCCTCGCCGAACTCCTGGCACTCGAACCGGGCACCGAGCCGGGCCCGCGTTAGTACGGCTCGACCAGGTCCGCGAGCGGATCGCCGGTGGTGCAGTGGCCGTCGATCACCCGCGCGAGCTTGGCCGCGTCGATTCCGGGATAGAAGCCGCGCTGGGTCTCGAGGGACTCGAACGACGGATCGTCGTTGGGGTCGCCGCCGGGCGGGAGCTCGAGCACGAACACGTTGGGCCCGTCGTCGCAACGCCCGAAGCAGGTGTAATTGCGGACGGCCACCCGCTCGCGGAGCTCGGCCCGCTCGGCGACGGTGCGCTGGGCGAGGTGGAGCAGACGATCGCTGTCGTGGGTGACGCCGCAGCTCGGACCATCACAGACGAGGAGACAGAAGCGGGGTGCGGTCATCGGGGGACTCGGCGGCGAGACGGCGCAGGCCTTGGGCGATGAGAGCACGCAGGGCCGGCTCGCACAACGGGTCGGCCGCGACCGCAACGAGGGCGATGCGCGCGCGCTCGCCGGCGTCGTCGTCTGGCATCGCATCGTCGGCGGCGTGCTCGAGCAACAGCTCGGCTGTCGCCCGCAGCGCGGTCGACTCGTACGCGACGGTCTGATCGGCGTGGTACCGCCGCAAGAACGTGGCGAGGGCGTCGACCGCCGCCGGATCGCGCAGGCGCGCGAGGGTCTTGACGATCTCGACGAGGTCGACGGGCCGCGTCCCTGGGTGGAGCAACAGCGCCCCGAGCTCGGCGACGACCTCGGGGGTGCCACGATGCGCCGCCTCGCGGATCGCCGGTGCGATCGCGTCCTCGGCCACGCCAGCGCGGGGGCGCTGGCGCAGCGCCCTGAGCACGGCCTCGACCTCGCCGCCGTCGCCTTGTCCCCAGCGACCGGCGGTCAGCGTCGCCGCGTGATCGCGCAGCGCCTCGGCGGCGTCGGTCTGCTCCGATCGCACGGCGCCCGACGACAGGGCGATGACAGCGGCGCGCACGTCGGCGTTGTCGTCGCGCCACAACAGCTCGGCGGCGAGCTGTTGCGCGGGCAGCAGCCGCGGATCGGGATCGAGGAGCAGCCGATGCAGGCCTTCGATCGGATCGTCGCCGCCTTGCCGCGGCTTGGCTCGACCCGGTCCTGCGCCGAGCACCAGGGCGCCGCGCACCGGCTCGCCGCCGGCGATGCGATCGAGCGGCTGCCCGGTCGCTGCGGAGAGCAACACGATCGCGCCGTCCTCCCGGACCAATACCACTCGATCGTCCACGACCTCCATCGCCACGAACTCGCCGCGCTCCTCGAGGTGCACCCAACGCGCGCGGCTGGCCCGCCCCTCGCCGTCGATGCGCAGCGACACGACCGCACGTCGCGACAGCAGCAACGCGTCGCGGGCGATGGCATGGTCGGCCAGGCCGAGCCACATGCGCAGGCGCTCGCCCTCGTCGTGGCCGGGATCGATGCCATCGACCTCGGGGAACACCGGCGCGTGGGCGCCGTCGAGCGCGTGGATCTTGCCGCCTTGCCCGAGCTCGAACCAACGATCGCCGCCGCCGACCAGCCATGCGTCGCCGTGGTGGACGATGCGCTCGAGCGGCGCGCCAACGGGAACATCTTGGCGCGCGACCTCGCGGCCGGTGGCGACGCGGAAGGCCGCGATCTGGCCCTCGTACTGGGCTTGGGCCTCGCCATTCGCGGTGCCGACCCGCTCGCCGGGGATCGGCACCACCGCGACGCCGCCGTGGACCGCGGGGATTCCCAGCACACGATCGGCACGGTATCGCCAGCGCACGTGGCCGTCGTGGCTCGCCATCGCCACCAGCTCGGCGCGCGCCCCCTCGTCGCCGCCGAGCACCGTCGCGACGATCCACTGCGACGAGACGTCGAGGCCCGTGAGCGCCTCGCCGGGAAGATCGATCGAGAAGCGCACGGTGCCGCGAACGCGATCGACGGCGACGAGGCGATGGCCCCGCACCGGCAGGTAGAGGGTGGTCGCGTTGGCGGCCGGGTGCCCGGTGACCTCGAGCGGCAGCACCCAGACCGACTGCGCGGTGTCGGGATCGATCGCACGCACGCGCCCATGTTCGACGAGCACCACCAACGCGGCAGGATCGGCGTCGCCGCGGCCGGCGCGGCGTTGGTCGCCGACGGCGTGGGCGACGAGGTTGCCGTGGGCCGGCGCGACCGCAGGCAGCGTGTGGCCGCACCCCGTGGCGAGCAGCCCGAGGGCGATCATGCGGCGGATCACCGCTGCTCCTCGGGACGCGGATCCGAGGGGACTCCGGCGGCGCCGTCGGCCGCGAGCAGCGCGGCGAGCTCGGGGTCGTCGCGGAGCAGGGCCGCCACGATCTCGTCGGCGCGGGCGCTCGGATGTACCGCCGCGAGAGCGACCGCGAGTCGGCGGATCGTCGGGTCGGTGTCGTCGGCCGCGCGCGTGATCGCCTCGACCGCGTCCTGCCCACCGCTCGCAGCCCAGGCCGCCAGGGCCCGGGCGCGGACCTCGACGCGGCGATAGCCGGCGAGGGTCTGCACGACGTCCATGATGTCGGCGCGCGGCGCCGCGCGCTGGCCATCGAGCAGCACGAGCAGCGCGCCCGGTGGCACCCCGGCGTCGACGCGCGCGCGCAGCAGCGCCGCGCTTTCGGGGCCCGGCTCGGCGAACAGCGCCATCAGCCGCGCGGTCACGTCCTCGACGCTGTGCTCGACGGCGTGCGCCCGCAAGGGCAACGTGCCCTGGGCCGCCAGACCCACCACGATCCCGATCACCAGCCGACGACAGCGCATGCCACGGACCTCGGCCACCCCATCGGCGCGCCGCAGGCCGCACTTGAGGGCGAAGGTCCGGTCGGTTTCTTGGACCGGGGGCGCCAGGAGGCTAGCGTCCGGCGGTCATGGACCACCCCGTGCGCCCACCCGCCCGGCACGCCCACGCGTGTTCGTGCGAAGTCCTCGTGGAGATCGCCCACGCGCCGGAGGTCGCCGCCCTACTCGCGGCCCACGGGGTGGACGCCGCGGCGCTCGGGGCCGCCCGCGCCGCCCAGCACGCCAGCTTGCACGCCGAGCCCGGCGACTGGCGTGCGCGGCTGCCCAAAGCCGTGGCGACCGAGCCGGTGCAACGCCTGCTCGCGATCGTGCGCTCGGCGGATTGCCACGGCTATCAGCTGCTCGAGACCGCGGGCGTCGACTGCCCGACGCTACGCCGGCACATCGTCGATGGTCGTGCGCCCGGGGGCACCGTGCGGGCGTCGCGGGCCGAAAGGGTGCATGCCGATCGCCCCCGGCCCGATCGCCTCCGGCCCGATCGCCCGCGGACGATCGGATCCCGCGGACTCTCGCCGGCCAATCCCCGCGTACCCGCGGCGACAGCCCGCGTGCCGCGACTGCCGGCGCTTCGATCGAATCCCATCGCCCCGTCACCGCGTGCGAGCACCGCGGCCGTGGCCGCGGTGCACACCACCAGCGCGACCAGCGTCGCCCGCAGCCCCGAGCCGAGCGCCGCCGCGCCGCCCCCGTTGCTGGCCGATGCGCCGCCGCCGATGCGCGCCCTCGATCCCTCGAGCTTGCCGCCTCTGTTCGGCCGCGACCGTGAGCTCGCGGCCCTCGGTGACGCGCTGGGTCGTCGCGCCCATCGTCCGGTGCTGCTGCTCGGCCCCTCGGGCTGTGGTCGCACGCTGCTCGCATCCCACCTCGCGGCGACGCTCGACGGACCGACCTTCTTGCTGTCGGCGCTCGACTACGCCGAGGACGACGACCACGCGCTGCGCCGCGATCTCGAGGGCATCCACCGCACCGGCGGCCACGCGCTGTTCGACGACTTCGACCGCGTCGTGCTCGAGGCCGCGCCGTGCTGGCTCGCCGAGCTGACCCAGGCGTGGGTGCGCGATCAGCCGCGGCTGCTGCCGATGGTCTCGGCCGAGGGCCTGGGCCGGCTCGCCCAGTGGATCCCGGGCGTGCTCGAGGGTGCCGATGTGATCCGCGTCGAGTCACTCGAGGGCCCGGCGCTCGGCGAGGCGGTCACGGCGGCCGCCACGTCCGTGCTCGCGCAGCACCGTGTGACCCTCGACGGGGACCTCCGCGCCTCGGAGCTCGCGCGCCTGTCGGATCGATTCCTCACCGGTCTCGCCCAACCCGGCCGCGCGATCGACCTGCTCGATCTCGCCTGCGCCCGCACGCGGCGCGGGGGTGCGAGCAGCCTCGATCGCGCGTCGTTGCACGCGCTGGTGGCCGAGCGCGCCCAGCTGCCGCTGTCGCGGATCGCCGCCCAGGGCGACCAGGACGTCCTCGAGCTCGAGACTCGCCTGGCGACGCGGGTGGTCGGGCACATCGAGCCGATCCGGGCGATCGCCCAACTCGTCCGTCGCAACCGGGCGGGCCTGGGCGGCGGGCGCCCGATCCTCGGCGCCTTGCTGCTCGGGCCCAGCGGCGTCGGCAAGACCGAGCTGGCCAAGGCGCTGGCGTGGGCGCTGTTCGAACGCGACGACGCCCTGGTCCGCCTCGACATGAGCGAGTACGCCGAGCCCCACACGGTGGCGCGGATCGTCGGAGCGCCGCCGGGTTACGTCGGCTACGAGCAGGGCGGCGCCCTGACCGAGCCCCTGCTCCGTCACCCGCACACGGTGGTGCTGCTCGACGAGATCGAGAAGGCGCACCGCGACGTGCACCAGCTCCTGCTGCAGATCCTCGACGAGGGACGGCTCACCGATGGCCGCGGTCGCACCATCGACTTCCGCCATGCGGCGATCCTCATGACCTCGAACCTCGGTGCGCAGTGCATCCGCCGGGTCGGCGGACGCCCGCGCATGGACGACGCCGCCGTGCTCGATCTGGCCCGCGGCGCATTTCCGGTCGAGCTATGGAACCGCATCGAGGCGCCGTTGGTGATGCAGCCGTTGGGCTCCGAGGATCTGCGGCGGATCTGCCGGAAGATCGCCAAGGCCTCGAGCGATCGGCTGCTGCACGAGCGCGGGGTCCGCTACGCCCTCAGCGAAGCGGCGTGCGAGCTGTTGGTCGTGCGCGCCGGCATCGATCCCGATCTCGGGGCGCGGCCGCTGCGGCATCTGCTCGGCCGCGAGCTCGACCCGCTCGTGGCCGACGCGGTGCTTCGCGGACGGGTGCGCGCCGGCGATTCGCTCACCATCGAGGTCGACCACGGCCGACTTGTCGCGCGCTGAGCGCAAACGACGGCGCCGGCACCTCCCACTCCCTCGAGCAGGCGGGCCCTATTCCTCGTTCGTGCAGTCGTTGTCGCGGTCGTCGTCGAGCTCGACCACCAACTCGTAACTCTCCGCCTCGGACTCGAACTCGTGCACGAAGGGCGACTCCCCGAGCATGTCGAGATCGAGGGTGCGATCGAGCAGTAGCGGGCCGCCGGCAGGATCGCGCTCGCCACACCTGCCTGCGCCGCCCCAACACGACGGACGAAACCCGCGGCCTTTGCACGCAAAAGGCACGCGCACTGCTCGCCACAAAGGCGACAGGCGGCGAGCATGAACCCGTGCTCGAAGTCGCCGTAGGTGATTAACGCGTGGTCATGGCTCGCGGACCACTCGACGTCGAGCGAGCAAGCTCCACCGTGACGGGGCCGCTCGGCGCGGAGCCAGGAAGGCTTGCACGCCCAAGGCCAAGCGCCTGCGAGTCCATCACACGAGCGTCGTCAACTCGCCGCCGTACTCCGGATCGCCGTAGTGCTCGACGGGCACACCCATCGCGTTGCACAGCGCGGCGAGTACACCGTTTTGCGGAACGCCCTGGCCCTCCGTGCCGCCGGCCCAGCGCAGCAGGCGGCCGGTGCGAAGATAACCGCCGCAGCTTCCGCCGATGATCCACGGCACATCCTCGATCTGGTGGCCACCACCGGTTCGTTGGCAGTTCGCCAGAACGACAGCCGTGTTGTCGAGCATCGTGCCGTCGCCTTCGGGGGTCTCTTTCAACTTCTGCAACAGGTACGCGAACTGCGAGATGAACCACTGATCGACCTGGTTCTTCATCCGCCGACGCGTCTCATCGCGGTACTCGGCGTGGGCGATCTCGTGGTGATGGCGAAACGGCGCGTCGAAGCCGGCATTGTCGTCGGCCTCACCGGGATCGGAGAACTCGTCACCCAGCCAGAAGAACGACACATTTATGTTGGTGGAGTTGCACCACAACATGCTTCCGACCCGGGTCAGATCGCATGACAACGCGATCGTGAGCATGTCCATCTGCAACTTCATGATGTCGGGAAGATTTGGATTGCACAGCCACGTCTCGTAGTCGGAAGCTGGCGGCGCGCCCGGAACCGCGCACGCTCCACCCGCTGCGAGCTGCTGCTCGAGATCACGGATCGAGGTCATGTGGGCTTCGAGCTTCATGCGGTCCTCGGTCCCGAGCCTGGCCTGCATGCGATCTAGGTTGCCGTAGACATGATCGAGCACGCTGCCCCGCTCGGCGCGGAGCTGGGCGATGGCCGCCGGTTCCATCAGGCCACCGCCGAACAGGCTGTCGAACAAGCTGACCGGATCGTACTCCGGTTGCGGCGCGTTCGGCTGGCCTCCGATCGTCGAACCACTGAACGAGAGATAGCGATCGAGCCCCTCGTGGCGGGTCGGCTGCAACACGAGCGAATGGAACGGCAACATCACTTGTTGCTGTAGCTGCGTGGCGATGTACTGGTCGACCGAGGGCCCACCGGCCGACAGCGCGACCCCGTCACTGATCGTACCGTCGATGGGTGCTCCCCCGACGCCGGTGAACATGAACGGCAGCGCCGCATGCCCAGCGCCGCCACCGTTCTCGATCTGATTACGATAGTCGATGCCACCGAGCAGCAGGATGTCGTCCCGGTGCGGGGCCAACGGTGCGAGCGGTGAGTTCTCACCCTCGTTGATCACGAAATCGAGCTCGCCACCCGCCGGCCAATAGTCGTCGCCGATGACTCCGTTGGGGTAGGCGATGACGACGAGCCGCTTCGGGAACAGCGGGTCGGCACCGTAGCCGCGCGTGGTGTGCAAAAGCGGCAGGAATCCCGCGCTGGCACCGAGGCCCGCGAGCAACGAACGTCGCGAGAATCGTCGGTTCATGGTAACACCTCCCCCTCGGCCGCCGCACGGAATCGGAACGACTGCGTGAGGGCCAGCGCGACCAGCAGCTCGCGGACGTCGTAGTCGGACGCGACGAACGCCGCCTGTGCCGTCATCAGCGACGCGTCGTCGCCAGGGCCTTCACCCCGACCGAACGCGAATCGGAACCACTGCCGCGCGACGCAGTCGCGCACAGCGGGGCTGTCGGCGAGCAGGCGCGCCAGCTCGACGGGGCCGTCGAACGGTGCGTCCACGCCATCGAGGCTCGTGACGACGCCCGTCGCGTCGACCGGTTTTCCGCCGTCCACCGTCGTCCAGGCGCCGACCGCATCGAAGTTGCCCAATCCGAAGCCGATGGGATCCATGAGCGTGTGGCAACTGACGCACGGCTCCACGAGCCCGTGGGCCTCGTAACGTTCGCGGATCGGAACGTTCGGATCGGGTGGTGGTAGATCAGGGAGTTCCACGTCCATCGGCGGCGGCGGTATCGACGCACAGAGGATGAGCTTCTCGCGCACGTGCTTGCCGCGCGCCATCGGTGAGCCCTCGAACGCATTGGCGTGGACGGCCAAGTATCCAGCGCTCGTCAGGATGCCGGCCCTCTGATCCGCTGGCAGGGCGACGGGCCCCTGCAACGTAGCGCCGTCGACGCCCTCGATACCGTAGAGCGCTGCGAGAGCTTCGTCGACGAAGCCCATGTTGGAGGTCAACAACGTCTCCAGTCGGCCGTCGGACTCGAGGATTGCCCAGCGCACGAACGCGGTGGTGCTCGCGGCCATGCTGGCGCGCAATGCTTCGTCGAAGCTCGGGTAGGCTTCCGGCGACTTCACGATATCGGGAAGGTTGGTCAGACCAAGCCACTGCTCGTGGAACGTGTCGATGGTCGCCACCGCCTTGGGGTCCGCGAGCATGCGTCGCGCGTGCGCCTCGATCTCGTCGCGTCCGGCGAGATCCCCGGCGTCGGCGGCCGCGAAGAGCTCGGCGTCGGGCATGCTGCTCCAGAGGAAGTACGACAGGCGCGACGCCACTTCGTGGTCGGTCAGCGCCACGAGCTCGCCCGAGATCTGTGGGTCGGACGTACCGAGTTCCCAGCGATAGAGGAACTGCGGCGACTGAAGCACCGCGCGCAGCACGAGCCGCACGCCACCGGCGACATCCTCGTCGAGATCCATGCGCGCAACGTCGTAGAGCGCCAAGAGCCCCTCGAGCTCCCCGGGCTCGAGCGCCCGTCGATACGCTCGTTTCGCGAACGACTCGACGAACGTCTGGACGCAGGCCTCTTCGTCGACGAGCGGATCGCAGGACATCAAGCCCGGAAGGTCCTCGGTCGCACGCGCGGCAACGGCCTCGGCGACTTCCATCAATCCGCGCGCGTCGACGGTGGACACGATGCCGGCGGTCGCGAACCCGGAGCTGCCGATGGATTCGCCGGGTAGAGCGTCGGCGGGCCGAGTGTCGTCGCCGAGCAAGTCGCGGACGGTGTTGTCGTACTCGAGTCGCGTCAGCCGGCGTAGCGGCATCGGTCCAGCGCCGTCCCCGGGTACTGGGCCGTCATCGCCGTCGTCGGACGTGCCGTCGGCACGCGTCGCGTCCCCCGACTCCGAAGCGTCGACACCGCCGTCGGCGGCTCCGTGATAACACGCAGTCGTCGCAGCGCCCAGCAGGAGCACCGCGGCGGATTCGCGCCACATGGTGCGCAGCAATGAGTTGAACGACGTAGCACACTGCGACACGGCTCACCTCCTCGTTCGACAGACGAAGTTGTCACCACGGGGCTTGGGTGTCAAGGAGAGGACGCGAGTGCTGGAGGTGCGTGCGCGCCGAGGGACACGCCTCGAACACGGTCCAGAGCGCTCAAGCGGTTCGAAGCGGGTATCCGCCGGTGGCGCGGAGGCGGGTCGCGGTCGAGAAGTGATCCGGGACAGGAGGGTGTCCGGGCGGGCTGCGACGTGGCCGCGACGCTGGGGGCAGGCGGCGTGGTGGTCAGGCCCGTTACGATCTCGACGGGAACCCGACGGCGGTGTCGCGGCGGATCGTCGATCTGCCGCGGATGCTGAAGAACGCCCAGCTCGAGGGCCTCGCGCCGCGTGCCCGCGTCGACTGGTCGATCCTCGGCGACTGCGACTCGCTCGCATCGATCGACGCGATGCTGCCGATGGTCGCGTTCCTCGACGAGAAGGTGCACCGGAGCACCGCGCGACACGACGCGCAGGGCCGCGTGGTCGAGGCGACGCTTCCGATGCCGGGCTCGACGCACCGCACCCGCTACACCGAGGATGGGCTGCTGCAGCGGATCGATCGCGAGACCGCGGCGGGTACGGCCGAGCGGGTGTACGAGGCGGACGACTTCGATCACCTCGGGCGGCCGCTGACCGTGCACCAGGCTGGCGCCGTGCGGACGAGCTACGCCTACGACCCAGCGACCGAGCGGCTGCTGCGGCTGCAGAGCAAGTGCGGCGGCAAGGCGTTGCAGGATCTGCGCTACGCGTACGATCCGAGCGGTAACATCGTGCGAGTGCGCGACGGAGCCCAGGCGACGGTCGTCCGCGACAACGCGGTGCTCGAGGCGGTGAACGACTACCGGTACGACGCGCTGTACCGGCTGGTGGAGGCGACCGGCCGCGAGCACGAGGGGCAGGCCGAAAACGGCCGCACCCCGCGGATGGCGGATATCGATTTACATTTTGGGATCCTCGGAAGAATTCGTGGGTAAGTCGAGCCGGGTGAGTGGGGTGGAGCCTGAGTCGCATTCGCACCATCCCCCGACCGTCGACGGCAACGGCAACCTGTACCGCATGACGGAGACGCCGGCGGACGACGGCAACAACCCGCAAATGCTCGAGTCGAGCGACGGCGGCGCGAGCTGGAGCGAGGTCGACAGCGGCAACCGCCCTGACGCCAGGGATCTCGAGGGGACTTACCAACTGCAGGTCGGCACCACGGCGTTTTTCTCGGTCACGCGGGGGCCGCAGGCGTGGTGGTTCGGGTTCAACACCAGCGACGCCGCCGAAGGCCCGGACACTTGGATCGCCACCGAGATGTTCGACGACGATTTGACGAACAGCGGCGTCGATCAAGCCTCATCGCTAGCACAGATTTCGGACGGGCAGTTCTGGCTGGCGTACAGCGATATCGTCATCGACGGTCGGCAACAGATCGCGCTGCGCCGCCGCACCGGCCCTGGCACATACGGCAGCAAGGTCACCATCGACACGACGAGCGACTCCTGGACGGGGCCCCGGCTCGTACTTGGCCGCGACGACATCACCCACTTGTTTTACAACGACGCGCAAGACGATCGCCTGTACTGGCGTACCATCGCGCCCGACGGCACGGTGTCGGATCGAACGCGAATCGACGCCGACAACACCGCTGGAGTGGCGATCCCGCATGCGCATACCATCATTTACCAGCGCGACGACGCCGAGGTGATGGTGACGGGTTTCGCGGCCTCCGACGATCGGCTCAAGGTCGTGACCATCGTCAACGAGACCGTCGGGCCCGAGGAGACGGTGTCGGCCCACCCGGTCTTGCACCCCCCCCCCCGTGGTCCTCAACGAAGGCGCAGTCGCCCATCTCTCGCTGCACGGGACCACCGTCCATGCCGTGTGGGCCGACGAAGCCAGCGGTGATCTTCTGCATCGCGCCAAGCCCGACCTCGGCGACTGGAACCCCACCGAAATACTGTGGGACTCCCAGGAGCGGACGGCGCTGTACCTCTACTGCACCGTCCTCACCTCGGGCAACTGCCCGCGGCTAGGCTAGGTTGCACGTACGACGTTGGCCCTCACCCGGATGACGAGGGCGCGATCGAGTACAACGAGTTCGTGCTGGTCGAGTGACTCCGTCGGCGCCACCGCGCGGATTCCGTCATCGCCGTTCGGCCCGCGGCTCGTCGCCGTGGTAGCGTTGCCGGGCCGGTCTCCCCAGAAGGGCTGAGGGTTCGAGGCACCATCAGCGGGCGGCCTGCAGCAGCGCCATGAGCCGGGTGCCGAGCCGATCGTAGAGCGCAGCGGCCGACGGCGGCAGCGCGGCTTTGTGGGCGGCGATGCCGGCCGCGTCGCCGCGCGTGGCCGGACCGCTGATCCCCGCGGGCACGCCGAGCCCGAGGAGGTTGTCGACGGCGCTGCGCAAGAGGCTCTCGACGAAGTCGGCACACACCCCGGCGTCGGCCCCGAGGCCCGCCCACACCGACTCGGCCTCGAGCGTGAGCACGGCGAGGTGGTTGGCGAGCAGCGCACAGGCGGCGTGGTACGCGGTCCGTCCGCGGGCATCGAGGCCACGCAGATCGATCGTCGCCGCCGGTGCCACCAGCTCGCGCGCCCACGCCATGGCAGGATCGTCGCCCTCGATGCCGAAGGCCGCGCGACCCAAGATGTCCGGCCGCACCAGGCCGGCGCGCATGCTCGCCGCGGGGTGCAGGGACCCGACCGGATGGCCGGCCTCGCGCAGCGGCCCGAGCACGTCCTCGCTCCGCCGCGCCCCGGCTGCGTGCACGACGACCGTGCCCGGCGGGATCCGACCGACCAGCCCGCGGGCGACCTCGACGATGCCCACGTCGCGCACGGCGATCCACACCGCGGCCGGCAGCCCCGCGGCCGGCAGCCCCGCGGCCGGCGGCCCCGCGGCCGGCAGCCCCGCGGCCGGCAGCGCCTGGCTCCCATCGGCCACCGCCCGGCCGCCGAGCACGACGACCTGGTGTCCGCGCGCCTGCAGCCACGGCTGCAGGTGGGCCACCACGTGCCCGTGACCGACGAGCCAGATCGGCGCGCCCGCGGGCCGCAGCATCCGCACCACCGCAGCGGGCACCGCCGCGCCGATCCGGGCCCACGACGCCTCGGTGTCCTCGGCGAGCCACGTCCGAATCTCGGTGCTGCTGACCTCGGGCAACGCGCACGGCCCGTCGGACCAGCCCGCGCGCGGGACCACCAGCGGATCATAGCGACGGGCGATCTCGTCCCAGCGATGCCACGCCGCGGTCTGCCCCGATCGCACGATGTCGGATCCGATCACCAGGCGCACCCGCGCCTCCGGGTGGCGCGCGGCGACGGCGTCGAGCAGACGCAGGGTGTAGCTGGGCCCGGGCTCGGCCTCCGCAAGCTCGCGCTCGAGCGTCGACACCTCGACCCACGGCCCATAGGGCGCCATCGCGGCCCGGCACCAGCCCAACCGCGTCGCGAACGGCGGCATCACCTTACCCAGGGGATGATCGGCGCACGGCGCCACGAGCATGTGATCGACGCCCGCGACCGCGCGCACGTAGCCGGGCAGTAGCACGTGGCCCAGGTGCGGGGGATCGAAGGCGCCTCCGAACACGGCGAGCACACGTCGGGGGTTCACGCGGGACACGATAGGCCGGGGCCCAACGGCGCGAAACCCCGATGCTTTGGTCGACACGGCGCAGTGCGCCTGCGGCCGTTCGCCGCGGCTGCCGGCGCGCCGCGCCCGAGCCCGGCGCGCCGCTTTCTTGGTCGCTGCCCGAAGCCGTGCCACCCCATCGATCATGCTCGCCGCCGTCCGTCCCCTGCTCGCCGCCTCGCAAGCCCCGACGTTCGAGCGCCGCGTGCCCGACATCGCGCCCGAGCATCGAGGCGATCGCTTCGCCGTGCTGCGCCGACCGTCGGTGCTCGACCGCCGCGGGGCCCCGCGCCACGGCGCCGCCGATCGCACGCCCGTGGGCTGCGTCGATCGCTTCACGGCGACGACCCACCGGCCGCTAGGACTGACCTTCGCGCTCGGCGTCGACGGCCAATGGGCATTGATGACCGGGCTGACGATCGCGCCGTACGGCGTCCTGCTGCGCGCCCTCGATCCCCGCGACGCCGACCTCGAGGCGCCCGCGCGGGATGTGCTGGCGGCGTGGCGCCGGCTCGGCGCCGGGCTCGGGCCGCAGGCTTCGCCGCTGTGGTTCTCGACCGCGTGCATCGGCGCCCGCGCCTTCGTGGCCGCCCTCGCCGCGCACGCTGCCTCGTCGTCGTCGTCGTCGTCGTCGGTGTCGTCGGTGGTGTTGCGTCCGCTCGACGACCGTCCGGGATTGCGGGGCCGCACCTTCACCGGTCGACTCGCCGCCCTCGTCGACCCCGCGCCCGACGTCCTGGGGATCGATCTCGACGCGGTGGATCTCGCGCTGCTGGGCGCCCACGCCGAGTCCCGGAAGCGGCATGCCGCTCCCGCCGCGCACGTAGCGGAGATCACGGAGCGGACCGCAACGCCACCGGAGCTCGAGGAGCTCACGGAGCTCTCCGCCTCGACCGCGAAGCGCGCCAAACTCGGCCCCGGCGCACGAGGCCCGAGCCCCGGGGCAGCGCAGGACGTCTCACAGACGCCCGGCTCGCCCACCGCGCCCGCCCCCAGGCCGCCATCCAAGCGTCGCCGCGCCCGCCTTGCCGAGCACCGACGTTGACACACCCCGGACCTTGTCCCTATTGTGCCGCCGAGCACCACGGCGAGCGTTCGTACAGGACGTCGCTGATCGGGTGCACGCCTCTCGATTTGCTCGTCGCGAGCAAGGGGATTCGGCCTTGAACACTCCGAAGAAACCGGGAACCGATCTCGCTGCCCTCAAGGCGCGACTGGCCAAGAAGTCCAAGGACGGCGAGGAGGCTGCGGCACCCGCCGCCGCCGAGGCGCCCCCTGTGCACGAGGCCCCACCGCCCTCCCCTGTGGACGCCGCGCCGGCGGAGCAGTACTACGAACCGCAGCCGCAGGCCTACGAGGCTGCCGCGCCCGCGTCCACACCGGCACCCGCCGCACAAGCCCCCATGGCGGCACCACGGGCGGCGCCCATGCCAGCGCCGGCCCCCGCGAGCTACGGCGCGTCCGACGATCCGTTCGCGGGTCCGAGCAACGCCTCGTACGACCCGGGTCCGGACCTCGGCGGCGAGGCCGTGCCGGGCCGCAGCAACGTCGGCGTGGTGTTGTTCTCCGGCGTCATCTTCCTCGGGATCGGTCTCGGGGTCGGCTGGCTCGGGCACAAGATCATCAGCGGCCGCGAGCGCCTCGAGTCGGCCAAGGCCAAGGGCGACTCGATGTACAAGGAGGTCCAAGAGATCTCGAACGCCCGCAAGGGCGTCGCGCTCAAGATGGACGGCGAGCTCGCGGCCGCGGTCAACGCGGATCCGGTCGCCGGATCCCAGGCCATCATCGCGCTCATCGGCGAGAGCTTCGACAAGGTCCCGCGCCTCGAGAACCTCTTCGGCTATCAGCTGGCGGGCATCCACCCTACCGGCATCAAGAAGACCTTCGAGCTCTACGAGAAGTCCAACCGCGTCAAGATCGAACTCGCCGCCCTCGCCGGGTTCCTCGCGGAGAACGCCGATGCCCTCGATGGCCCCGGTGGTCCGGTGTCGTTCGGCGTCAAGTTCACCGAGGACGGCGCGCAGATGGTCGCGCTCACCGGTGCGCTGTGCGGCGAGGACCTCACCGACCTCGCAGCCCTCACGCCGTGCCCGGATCCGAGCAAGGCGATCGCGTTCAAGGTGCAAGAGGGCCTGGGCACCGAGCCCAAGACCCTGCCCCGCGGCACCAGTCTCGAGCAGGTCGTGTTCCTCGCGCCGACCGGTCAGATCTACAACTACGCGGTGGGCCTCGAGCCGGCCAAGAACGCCGCCAAGGTCCGCGACTTCATGATGAAGCGGATCAAGGAGACGGTCGACGAGATGGCGACCGCCGAAGCAACGGCACTCAAGGCGATGGCCAACTACGCCGAGAACCCCGCCGTCGATGACGCCTCCGCGCAGGCCGAACCCTGACGGCGCAACCCCGGGTGACGCCGGCGCAGGATCGGATCCCCGGGCAGCGTCGTCGATGCCACCGCGTCCCGCCGAGTCTGCCGAGCCCCCGCGGCGCCGGCAGGACGGCCCTGCCGCGCGGCTGTGGGTGACCAACCCGGCGCGCGCCAACTTCGTCGTCTGGCTGCTTCGCTACTACCTGTACGCGATCGCCGTGGCCGCGGTGATCGCCGTGGTCGCGGGCGTCTGGGCGTATCGCCAGATCGCCGCCGACCTCCCCGATCTCGACACCATCGAGGAGTACGCCTCGTCGGCACCGGGCGTGACCCACATCTACGCCGAGGACGGCACTCTGCTCGCCGAGCTCGCGCGCGAGCATCGGGCCTACGCCGCCTACGATGACATCCCCAGCGCCTTGGTGTCGGCGATCCTGGCGAGCGAGGACCGCCGCTTCTTCGAGCACAGCGGCCTCGACATCCGCGGCTTGGGCCGCGCTGCGCTCGCCAACCTCCGCTCCGGCACGGTGAGCCAGGGCGGCAGCACGATCACACAGCAGGTCGCCAAAGGATTTCTGTCGCACGAGCAGACGCTGCTGCGAAAGCTCCGCGAAGCGATCTTGTCGGTGCGGATCGAGTCGCGCCTCACCAAGGCGAAGATCCTCGAGATCTACCTGAACAAGACGTTCTTCGGCCACAACGCCTACGGCGTCGCCTCGGCCGCGAGTCGCTACTTCGGCAAGTCGCTCGGCGAGCTCACCTTGGCCGAGTGTGCGCTCATCGCCGGCCTCGCGCGCACCCCTGGCCGCGACAGTCCGTTCGTGAACCTCGAGCGCGCCGAGCAGCGGCGCTCGGTCGTGCTCCACGACATGGTCGAGGCCGGAGCGATCACCGGCCCCGAGCGCGAGATCGCGGACGCCGAGCCGATCACCCTGGTCACCTCGCCCGAGGTGTTCCGTGCCCGCGCGCCGTTCTTCGCGGAGCAGGTCCGGCGCGAGCTCACCGTGCGACTCGGCGACGAGGCCCTGCTGCAGTCGGGCCTGCGCATCGAGACGACGCTCGAGCTCCCCGCCCAGGCGATGGCCGATCGTGCCGTCGACAACGCGCTGCGCGACATGGACCGCCGCCAGGGCTTCCGCGGCCCGGTCGCCCACATCGACGATGCCTCGACCCAGGCCGAACTCCAGCAGCGCCTCGTCGCCGAGTACGGCGCCGATCCGCTCGCCGCCGACGAGTGCGCGCCAGCGGCCCCCGACGATCGAATCCAGCTCGACTGCCCCAACGAAGAGGGCGCCCAGTGCTCGCCGCCGGGCCAGCCGATCCCGACCGCCCACGACTGCCAGCCGCGCTGGCGCCTGGGCCTGGTGACGCGCGTGAACAGGTTCAACGCCTGGGTGACGGTGGCTGGGCTCGAGACGCTGCTGCCGCTGCGCCACATGAGTTGGGCCTCCCGCTACGATCGCAACACCGGCACCAACGACAAGCAGATCGACGACGTCCGCGACGCGCTCGAGCAGGGCGACGTCGTCTGGGTCCGCCGCGCGCCACCGGCCAAGCGCCCGCAGGCCGGCAACGAGGACATCGCGCTGCCCGAGGTGGAGCTCGGCCAGATCCCGCGGGTCGAGGCCTCGATCTATTCGTACGATCACCAGACCGGCTACGTCTTCGCGATGCAGGGCGGCGGCGACTACGATCGGTCGCAGTTCAACCGCACCACCCAGGGCTGCCGCCAGCCGGGCTCGGTCTTCAAGGCCATCTACTACTCGCTCGCGCTCGATGGCCGCGAGTTCACCATGGGCACCGTGCTCGAGGATCGCCCCTACCAGCCCGAGCCCGGCGAGGAGTGGAACCCACAGAACATCCACGGCTCGCTGTCGGGCGAGGTGTTGCTTCGCAACGCCTTCATCTTCTCGCTCAACCTGCCGTCGATCCGGCTGTTCAATCGCCTCGGCGCCGACAACGTGGTCGCGTGGGCGCGCCGGCTGGGCTTCACCACCGAGTTCATCGCCGACAAGGCGCTGTCGCTGGGGGCGTCGTGCGTCCGCACCGACGAACTCTCGCGGGCCTTCGGCATCTTCGTCCGCGAGGGGCGCTGGGTCGACCCGACCGTGTTGCGCCGCGTCACCGACAAGAACGGCCGTGTCGTCATCGACGAGCGTCACCCCTGGGACGAGGCGATGGACATCGGCGGCCGAATCGACGCCCTGGCCCGCGAGGCGATCACACCGCCCAAGCAGATCATCGATGTCGGCACCGCCTTTCTCATCACCAAGATGATGCGCGACGTCGTGACCCACGGCATCGGCCGCAACGCCGGCAAGGCCGGGGTCCCGGCGGGCGGCAAGAGCGGCACCGCGTCGAAGCACTCGTACACCACAGACACTTGGTTCGTGGGCTTCACTTCACGGGTCGTGACGGCCGCGTGGATGGGCGACGACACCTACGAGCGCTCGCTTGGCGACGAGGACGCGAGCTACACCACCGCGACCCCCATGTGGACGGACTTCATGCGCCGCGCAGCAGCCGGGATGCCGCAGCGCATGGTGCCGGTGCGAAGGCCCGGCGGCGTCCGCCCCCGCGTGGTCGAGTGGGAGGGCGGCGAGGGCACCGCTCGCACCGCGATGCTCTACTTCCACGACCCCTGAGGCGGGCGCGGGCGCGGGCCCGTCGCCCACGGATGCCGCACGCCGCCCTCGGGGTCCCCCCCCGCGGCGGCGGCAGGACCGGGGCGCAGCTCAGGGCTGCGGGCCCGAGCACTCGGCGATGTTGCCGCTCTTGTCGTAGCAGACGTCGCTGCCACCGAGCACGTCACCGACGACGTCGGTCATACTGTCGTCGCTTCCGACGTTGGGCAGACGCTCGCCGATGCGCTTCTCGGCGTTGCCGTCGACGACGGCCAGCATGATGACGCCGTTGACGGCGGTCATGTCGAACGACCGCACTTGCTCGCCGTTCATCGCCGTCCACTCGTTGTAGCGGACGATCGGCGCCTTGGTCTTCGGGTCCTGCTTGACCTTGGCGTCGGGGCTCATGCCGAACCACTTCTTGAACTTCTCGTCGACGACCTGCTCGTAGGTCTTGCCGGGGAAGTTGTCGGTGGAGTAGGCGTAGACGACCTTCCACAGCTCGCCGTCCTTGAAGAAGTAGAACTTCCGCAGGCCGCCGTCGTTCTTGGTCCAGATCATCTCCTCGTTGGCGTCGTCTTCGTAGTCGTACTGGATGAGCGAGACGCCCCACCGATGGTTCGCGTTCTTCACGAACTTGACGTGGTTCTCCTTGGCCTGCCGGAGCTGCTCCTGGTGCCACTTGTGGTTGCCGTCCTGGGCCAGGGGATCCTTGGCCTTGGCCTGACGGGTCTCGTATTCCTTCTCGATGCCGCGGGTCACCAGCTTGAACACGTCGGGGAAGCTCTGACCGAACCGGTACTCGCCCATCAGCGCGACCACGCCGTGGGACGCCGAGACCTCGGGCTTGGGGTCGACCTCCTTGCACGTCCGCTTCTTGCCCTTGCCGGTGCACTTTTGCACAGGGGCCGACTTGGGCGGCAGCTTGGGGCCCTTGGCGACCTTGCCGTCGTCGGCCGGCGCGTCATCCGCCATCCCGTTGTCATCGTCGTCGAGCCCGAGGTCGCTGTCGTCGTCGTCACCGCCGCCGACCAGGTCCTCGGGATCCTCGCTCCGGGCGGTGGGACCGAGCAGGTTGCTGCTCGCCGAATCGGGATCCTCGGTGGGCTTCTCCTTCTTGCACGCAGCGAACGAGACCACGAGACCGAGCGAACAGAGCATCGACGAAACCCGCATGGATGGCTACCTCCGACGCCGCACACTAGCAGCCCGCGGTGGCGTCCCGCAACGGCGCGACGGAACTGCCGGCGCCACGCGAGCCGCCTACGCCCCGCGCAGGTGCGCCACCGGCGGGTTCGGGGCGCGGCCACGTCGGCCCCCGCGTCGATCCCGAGGCCTCACAGATCGCTGGGAGGCGCCCCAGGCTCGGGCCGCGACAGCGAGACGCTCGCGCCCGTGAGCGCGTCGGGGTTGACCACCACGTCGAGCTCGGCGCCCTCGATCGAGCCGTGGCAGCCCCCGCAGACCCCGTCGAAGAAGTCGCGGCTGATACCAAGGCTGGTCTGCTCGCCGGGGCCGAACTGGTGCTCCTCGGTCATCGTGAACAGCGGCGTGTCGCCGCGTCGCAGCTCGAGGATCACCGGCTCGCCGGCGGGCACCCGCACGAACGCCGAGCCGTCGGCTGCGAGCGCGTGGGTGCCGATGAGCTCCCATGACTCGAAGGTCTCGCCACCACCACCCGGGCTCGCCGGGCTCGGCGCAGCCGCGCGATAGATCGCGAGCGTGTCGCCATCGACGAGCGCGTCGAGACCGCGACCGCCGCGCTGGTTCGATCCCAGCAGCGTCGCGAGCATCGGAAGATCGGGGAAGTGGGCCCACGCCTCGCCCGATCCCGCCGCGTCGCTGACGGTGGTGCCGCCGAACACGAGCTGCGGGATGTTGGTGAACAGCCGCCGCTGTGCGCGACGATGGCCGATGGCGGCGTCGACCTGGAATCCCGCACCCTCGGCGACCACCGCCCGCGCACCGCTGACCGGATCGAGCAGCACCAGATCGTAGTCGACCGCGGCGCTCGCATCGGTGAGATCGAGGGTGCCGCCGGCGTAGCTCACCAGCACCTGGCCATCGGGCGCGGGTGTCGGCGCGCGGTAGGCCCCCGCAGCCGGGCCCTTGCCGGCGCCCGCCGCCGCCGCATCGGGGAACGTCACCGGCGGCGCGTAGCCGGGCTCGCCGATGCGCGAGATCTCGAAGGGCCCGAGGCTCCGGTTGAACATCGCCAGTGCGCCGCCGGAGAAGCGAGCCGCAGGATCGGACAGGATCATCACGAAGTTGCGATCGGCCGCCTCGCGGATGAACGTGGCCTGGCCGAAGCCGATCGTGTCGCGCTGGGCGAGCAGCGGGTGGTAATCGGTGAGATCCCAATTGATGCGGCGGCCCGCGAGCTGGTACAGGCCCGTCGTCGCCTTCTCGGTGGTCATCGTGATCTGCCCGTTGTGCATCACCGCGGGCGAGAGCTCGGAGCCGTTGAGGAACGTCATCTGCCCCAGATCGGTGCCGTCGGTGGCGATGCGCCACAGGTTGCTCGCGGGCAGGCGATGGCGTGGCGACACGTTGGCCTGACCCGACAGACCGGCACGGGTCGACGCGTAGACGATCGCGCCCGACGGTGCGAGCTCGGGATCGGCCGGCACGTACACCGGATCGAAGTTGTGGATGGCGACCCCGTCGACGCTGCCCGCACCATCGGTGGTCAGGGCTCGGCAGTCTGTGCCATCCAGGTTCACCTCGTAGAGATCGAGTCCGTCGGCCTCGCCATCGCGCAGCGCGAAGACGATGCGGGTGGCGTCGTACGAGAACTCGGGCCGCCGCACATCGACGTCGGTGAAGCTGCCGCACGCCGAGAGCTCGATCTCGGTCGCGGCGGCGCCTGTCGGGGTGAGCCGGCCGCCGGACCCGACCGCCAGATCGGTGCGCATGAGCCGGGCACCGCCGCGGAACGTCGCGAAGTCCACCACCCGATCGGCGTCGACGGGGCGGTCGACGTATACCACCGGCACGGTGTCGCCGTCGGCCATCGCGGTGACGCGACCATCGGCAACGGCCGCCTCGCGCTCGCGGCGAATCCACTCGACCACCGTGCAGTATGACGTCGCCTGCACCTCTTCGCCGACCGGGCACACCGACGGATCTCCGCCGGCGTCCGCACCGAGCTGATCGAGCAGCGTGATCCCGGCGCGGTGCTGGATGCCGCCCTGCGCCGTGGAGACGTTCTTCTTCAAGATCCGCGACTGGTTGGGATCGGCGCCGTCGAGGGCGACGAACTCGTGCAGTGTGGTGTCGTAGTTGCGGCGCAGTGCCAGCGGGCTGAAGAAACCCCGCGAGCCGGCGCGCAGGCGGTAGTCGTTGAAGCCTTCGGGGCTGTGGCACTGGGGCATCGCGCAGCCGCGGCGCAGCAGCACCGGCATCACGCGCTCGGCGAAGTACTCGAAGCCTGGGCTCTCGTCGTCGAGCGTGAGCGGTCCGGCCATGGCGCTCCACTCGCGCAGCGCGACGAACTCGTCGTCCTTGGCCGAGGACCACACGTCGCCGCCCGAATGGTTCACGCCGCCGGCGTTCGCCGACAGCGGCCGCAACAGCAGTTCGCTGCGATCGGTGGGATCGGCCACGAACGACTGGGTCACGATGAAATTGTGCTGGAGCTGCGCCGGCGTGTCGCCGCAGGTGAGGTACAGATCGCTCTGGCTCGAGCCGTGGCAGCTGCCGAAGCTGCAGCGCTCGGTGAGGATCGGTTGCACGTCACGGACGAACGCGTCGTAGACGGGGCCGGTGGCGGTGGCCAGGAACGGCGCGACGTCGGGGCGCAACGCGGTCGCGCAGGCGCCCTGCCCCACCGGCTGGATGCTGCCCGGGGGCACGCCGTCCTCGGTCGCGCCGTCGCGGAGCCACTGCTGCAGCTCGATGAACGCCTCGGACGACAGCGACAGGATGCCGCCGCCCGCGTGGAGGATCTCGCTGCTGGTCGGCTCGCCCGCATAGACCAGGGCGATGTCGTCGGGCTTGACCGACTTGAGCAGCATCACCGGCTCGGGGTAGCTGCCATAAGCGGACAGCAGCTCGGGACGGCGGTGGATCGACTCGAACGTGCTGAGATCGAGGTTGCCCATCGCCTCGCCCGGACGCTGGCCGTTCTCGACGTGGCACAACCCGTCGGCGGTGCCCTGCACGCAGTTCTCCTGCAGGATCGGCGCGATGCGTTGGGAGTAGAACGTCTGCTCGGACAGCTCCGGGTCGGAACAGCCGGGGGCCGCGGCGAGCATGGTCGCGAGCACGGTCGCGGGCAGGGGTGACGTGCGCAGCTTTCGGGTCCAGCGAGACATCATCGATTCGTCCTGCACTTCAGCATCTTCGATCGTGGCCGCGCGCGTGTCGAGCATTCGATCGCGATCCAACATCGTGGGATCGCGATCGAATGCTCGGTCAGTTCAGCGCAGAGCCTGCAGTGCGGCGCGGGCCGCACCACGCACGAGCATGCTCTCATCGTCGCGCTCGACTGCCGCCAACACATCACGGGCGGCGCCGTCGCCGATCTTGCCCAGCGCCCACGCAGCGTCACGGCGCACGTTGGGCGACAGCGTGCCATCGCGGATCACATCGGCGAGCGAGCCGACGCCGCTGCTCTCGCGCAGGGCGCCGACGGTCAGCACTGCCTCGCGCACCACGGCTTCCTCTTCGTCGGCCAGGAGCTCGACCACCGCGACCGCCTCGACGTTGCCCCGGATCTCGCGCAGGGCGCGGGCAGCGGACGCACGGACGCTCGCGGACTCCGAGGTGATGGCGGCCTCGAGCACCGCCTTGCCGCGGAAGTCGCCGATGGTCCCGACCGCCGTCGCCGCGGCTGTGCGCGCCTCTTCCGAGAGTGCGTCGTCGTGGATCGCCAGCTCGAGCGGCATCAGGGCGTCGGGGTGCATGAAGCGCCCGAGCACCTCGGCCGCGTTGCGTGCCGCCGTGGAATCCCCGCCCTGCAGGCGGGCGAACATGTCGTCGCGCACCGCGTCGCGGATCGCCCGCTTGGCGATCCACCATGCGGCGACGTCACGCACCGCGGGATCGCGGTGGTCGACGAGCGGCAGCACCAGGTCGATGCACGGGGCGCACGGCAGTTTCTCCGCACGCTCGAGCTCGGCCAAGATGCTATCGCGGCTGTTGCTCGCGATCGCGTTGCGCATCGATTGGAAGCTGGCGCCCTTGCCCGCTTGGGCGGTCTGCGGGGCCAGGGCGCCGAAGGCCAGGGCGCCGAGGGCGACAGTGACCAAGGCGCCGCGCAGCATCGAGTTGGACTTGTGGGTCTGCATGGCTGTGTCTCCTTCACTCACTCGTCGTACTCGGTCTCGCCTGTGGACAGCCCCGGCGAGTTCTCGAGGCTGTAGTACTGACCACCGAGGTCCGCGGCGATGATGAGCAGGTACTTCTCCTGCGCGGTGAGCGGCCGGTGCACGGCGGCGTCGAAGCCGGGCGTCGACTCATTCGGGTGCGAGCGCTCGTAGGGCTCGCCGTTGGCCTTGAACTCGTCGGCGAAAGCGACGCGCGTCGCGTCGAGGGTCGGGTAGACCTGCTCGGGCTGGATGTACTTGATGAGCACCGAGTCGCGTGCGGATTCCGGCTGCATGTAGGCTTGGTAGGGCCGCGCCGAATCGAGCTGCTCGACGATCACGTCATCTTCGCCGGCGATACCCGCCATCAGCAGCATCGAGATGTGCGAGCGGGTGTAGTTGCCCGCCATCATCCCGTACTCGAAGTCGATCTTCTCGCCGCGGAGATCCAAACACCAGGTCACCGGCTCGTCGGCGGGCTCGCCCGGTGGCATCTCGCTGCTGATGCTCACGCACGGGTTGGCCGCCGACTCCGCGCCATCGTGACAGCCGCCGCTGGCGCAGCCGGCATCGTCGAGCACGGGCTGGATCCCGAGATCCCACGGGATGCCGCGGACGCGGGGCGCGTCGGCATAGGTCGGATCCGCGGGATCGATGAGCTTGCCCATCATCGCCGCGAAGTCGGCGGAGCCCGCGTCGGACAGGCGCCGCTCGGGGTACGGCAGCGCGAGGTTGGCGGGGCCGTTGCCCATCGCCTCCGAGAGACCGGGATCCACGGTGAGCGTCTCGCCGCGCTCCTCGTGGCAACCGCCACAGAACCGCTGTTCTCCGGCCGCCGCCGAGAACCACCGGTCTTCGTTGAGCATCGACATGCCGAAGGCGTCGAGCGTCTGCACGTGGAGCGGACGATCCTCGGGCACGAACGCGGCGAACGAGTGATCGCCTTGGTGGACCACCGGCGCCTCGCCGAGCAAGATCGCACCGTCGGCCTCGGTCAAGCCGAAGTCGCCGGGCACGCCCTCCTCGGTCGAGAAGCCCTCGATCACGCGGACGCGGAAGATGCCCTCGGACGGCGCGTTGCCGAGGCTGCTCTGGCGGACGTCCAGCGCGCCGATGAGCGCCGTGCCCTCCGGCGTCTGGGCGGTGGCGCCGGCCGACGCAGTGGGCACCGGGCGCGCGCGGCCGATCGCCATCGGCAGCACGTCCCACATGTCCGGGTCGTTGTAGACCGGCAGCCGACCGTTGGTCTTGGGGTCGAGCACGTAGATGCCGAAGTCCGGGGGACCCGCGCCCTCGCCGAAGTCGACGCCGTCTTCGTTCATGCCACCCGCGGCGACGTCGGACTGCACCGGCCCGTTCGCCCACGAGGTGAGCACGTGGGTGAGCTTGCCGCGGTCGTCCGTGACCGGGTACGCGTCGTAGTAGCGGCCGATCTTGTCGTACGACGGCTCGCGTCCCATCGGCACGTCCGGCGTCAACGCCTCGGCGCTCGAGGTCGCCTCGTTCCTCGCCGCATCGATGAGGATGATCGCGCCGGCCTGGAAGGTACGATCGCGCGAGGTCGCGATCGCGAGGAACTGGCTGCCGTTGACCTGGCGGGCCTTGAGGTAGCTGTTCGACAGCCCCGAGCCCTCCTTGCCGAAGAACTCGGCGGCCCCGGTCATGTCCGGGTTCATCAGCATCAGGTTGCCCTCGTTGACGTTCGCGAGGTGATCCCAGTTGGTGTGCAGGATCTGCCCGCGACCACCGCCGACATCGACCAGGGTGGGCGCGACGCGGTGCGACAGGTTGCGGGGGCCGAACTGCAGGCTGCCGCCGCGCTTGTCGATCGTCGCCGCCTGCGCCGTCACGCCGCGATTGTACTCGTCGCGGAATTGCTTCACGCCGACGTCCGCCGTCTCGTTGGTCATGAAGAAGACGCGGTCGTTGGGCAGGTATACCGGATAGACCGAGTCGTACGGACCGGTGTGCACGAGTGCAGGGCCCTTTTTGCCCGGCTCCTCGGGGTTCGTGCCGTCGATCTTGATGCGGTAGAGGTTGTAGGTCGGATCGCCCTCCAACCGCGCGGAGAACACGATCTCCTGGCCGTCGAACGAGACGTCCATCGCCATGATGTCGGCGCTCGGCCACTCACCGGTGCCAAACGGCGTGATCGGCTCGGCGTCGCCGCCACCGGACAACGTCCGCATGCGCATGATGTTCGCGCTCTTGGGGTCGACCGAGAACGACGTGTACTGGAACACGTCACCCACGTCGGTACGCTTGGGACGCGAGATGAAGGCGAGCTCGTCGATGCCGCCCTGGGCGAGCACACGCAGGCCCTCGTCTTGGGGCTCCGCGTCACCACCGCAGCTCGCAAGCGCGGGGGCGGACAGGATCGCGGCTATCACCGCAGGGCTTCGGGCAAGTCTTCGGGCAAGGCGTTGGGCGAGTTTTCGGGTGCGTCGCATCGGGCGTCACTCCTCGTTCAGCCATGAGTATGAGCAGGTTTCGTGCTCACAAGAATCTGCAATGGTTCTCGTGGGCCCAGGTCCGTGCTCGGGCCGGCAGTACCCCCTTTGTTGTCCCGTGGGTGGGGCCGCTGCCCCCAAAAACCCCATGTAGGCCCCTGCAGACACGCATTTTCGGCATTTTCGCGCGCCGGGATCGCGCCTCGGCGCAGGGGGTTCGGAGGCCCCGGCGCCGGGTCACCGATCGGCGCCGGCCAAACGGCCGGCCCAGTGTTGCAGCCAGGCCAGGGCGTCGCGCGGGGTCATCCCGTCGAGATCGAGCTCCGCCAGCGCCGCCGCGAGCGCGGCGGATCGCGGATCCCCGCCGTCGTGCCCCGCACGCGGCGCGGCGATCGTCGATACGGTCGGTACGAACAGATCGAGCTGCGGCCTCGCGCTGCCGGTCGGATCGGCCTCGAGCCGCTCGAGGATCCGCGTCGCGCGTCGGAGCACCCGCGCCGGCAGCCCCGCGAGTCGCCCCACCGCGATGCCATAGCTGCGGCCCGCCGGACCGGGGGCGAGTTGATGCAAGAACACGATGCGCCCGCGATCCTCGTGCACCGCGACGTGCACGTTCTTCACCCCCGGTAGCAAGCCCTCGAGCGCGCACAGCTCGTGGTAGTGGGTGGCGAACAGCGTGCGACAGCCGATCTGATCGTGCAGGTGCTCGACGATCGCCCACGCGAGCGACAGACCGTCGAAGGTCGCCGTGCCGCGGCCGACCTCGTCGAGCAGCACCAGGCTCTGCGCAGAGGCCCGCTCGAGGATCTGCGCCGTCTCGCGCATCTCGACCATGAACGTGCTCTCGCCGCGGCCGAGATCGTCGGCAGCGCCGACCCGGGTGAACACCCGATCACACAGCCCGATTCGCGCGCGCTTGGCCGGCACCCAGCTGCCGGCGTGGGCGAGGATCGTGATGAGCGCGGCCTGCCGGATCGCCGTGCTCTTGCCGCCCATGTTCGGCCCGGTGATCACCCACAGCCGCGCACGGGTGCCGCTCCCTCCGCCGCAGATCGTCATGTCGTTGGCCACGAAGCGCCCGAGCCCGAGCATGCGCTCGACCACCGGATGACGACCGGCCTCGATCTCGAGCACGGGCTCGTCGGCGATCTCGGGGCGCACGTAGTCGTGCTCCTGCGCGACGCCGGCGAAACCCGCGAGGACATCGATGGCGGCCACACGCTCGCCGAGCACGACCAGGCGCTCGGCGGCGGCGCTGATGCGGCCGCGCAGGGCCACGAAGAGCGCCTGCTCCCGCGCCAACGCCTTCTCGTTGGCGGCCAGCACCCGAGCCTCGTGCTCGGCGAGTTCCTCGGTCACGTAGCGCTCCGCTCCGGCGATCGTCTGCTTGCGCGCCCACTCCGGCGGCACCTTCGACAGGTGCGCGCGCGAGACCTCGAGATAGTACCCGAACACGCGGTTGTGCTGGACTTTGAGCGTGGGGATCTCGGTGCGCTCGCGTTCGCGGGTCTCGATCGCCGCGAGAGCCTCGCGCCCACCGGCGGCCAAGCTCCGCTGCTCGTCGAGCGCCGCGTCGGCGCCGTCGCGGATCATGCCGCCCTCGCGCGTGTGGGCCGGCGGCTCGTCGACGAGCATCGCCATCAGGTCGTCGCGGACGTCGGCGAGCAGATCGTCGCCGAGCTCGATCGCCTCGGGCAGCGCGCGATCGGTGCGGCGCTTCTTCAGATCGGCCAGGGTGCGGCGCAGCTCGGGCACCGCGACGAGCGAAGCCCGCAGGGCCGCGAGCTCGCGGGGGTTCGCAGTGCCCAGGCGGGCGCGGGCCGTCAAGCGCACGATGTCGCGGACGTCGCGGAGCTGCGATTGCAACTTGGCGCGGACCTTGGGCTCGCCGACCAGCGCCCCGATCGCATCGTGACGCGCGGCGATCACCGCCCGATCGCGGACCGGCGCGCCCAGCCACGCCCGCAAGAGCCGAGCGCCCATCGCCGTCTTGGTGCCGTCGACGGCCCACAGCAAGCTACCCCGGCGCGCGCCGTCGCGGCTGGTGCGGAACACCTCGAGGTTGCGCAGCGACGTCTCGTCGAGCACGAGGTGCGCACTCGGATCGTGGCGGCGCAAGCGGTGCACGAGCAGGGTCTGGCCGGGCTGCGTGGCCTCGGCGTAGGCGAGCACGGCCGCCGCGGCGCGGGCGGTGGCGTCGTCCAGCGACGCGCCCCCACCCTCGCGACCGAGCGCAGTCACCCGCGCCATCACCGACGCGGGCGGCGGCACCAGGGGCTCGAGCCGCGGCTGCTCGGGCGCCATCACCTGGCGCAACCACGGGTGCGCGGCGGCGGCGGCCAGGATCTCCTTGGGCGCGAGACGAGCCAGCTCGGCCTGGGCAACGTGGGCGCCCCCGGCCCGGATCACCACGAAGTCCGACGTCGACAGATCGTAGCAGGCCAGACTGCACGGCCCCGGCAGCTCGCCGTCGGCGACGATCGCCGCGAGGTAGTTGGGCTCCTCGCCGCGCAGGTGCTCGTCGTCGAGCAACGCGCCCGGCGTCACCACCCGCACCACGTCCCGCCGCACGATCTTGGCCCCCGGCCCCTTGCGCCGCCTCGCGTCCTCGGGGCTCTCGAGTTGCTCGCAGATCGCGACCTTGAACCCGCGCTCGACCAAGAGTCGCAGGTAGCCGCCGATCGCATGGTACGGCACGCCGCACATCGGCACCGGATCGTCGACGCCCTTGTCGCGGCTGGTCAGCGCGATGTCCAGCACCGGCGCGGCCGTGACCGCATCCTCGAAGAACAGCTCGTAGAAGTCCCCCATCCGGAACATCACGATCGCGTCGGGATGCCGCGCCTTCACCTCGAGGAACTGGCGCATCACCGGCGTGTCGGCCGAGTTGTGCGGAGCCGGCATGGGACGATGGCGGTTGTAGCCCAACGCCGGGGGCTGCGGGGGCTGCGGGGCGAGCGGGGCGGGATCAGGCGGACGCGGCGGCCGGCGGGTCCCGGAGCGCCAGCGAATCGAGGGCAAGCACCACGTGGGCGAGTGTCGGGATCGGCCGGATGTCGATCGCCGCGTCGCCGAGCGCGTGGCCGTGGGCGCTGCCGTCCACGGTGCAGCGGCTGCGACCGCGCAGCGGCTGGCCGTGCTGGTCGACCACGGCGAACCCGACGAAGCTGGTCCACGTGTCGGTCGGGGTGTCGCCACCGGGGCCGGTGGGCAGCGTGCCCGGAGTCCGCGGATCATCCGAGACAGGATCGTGATCGCCGGAACCGGGACGCGGCGGCTGCACCGTCGCCGGATCCGCGCCGTCCACGTGCAGGAGATCCGACAGCCGCGGGATGTCGTCCCAGTCCGCGCCACCGGGCCCGACACGCGCGCCCGCGGGCACATCGTGGCGCACGCGGACCGCCACGAGCCGGCCCCGATCGAGCGCCGCCGCGAGGTGCTCGATCGCCCGCGCGAGATCCTCGTCGGGTCCGAACGTCGCGTCCGACAGCCGCAAGATGTCCTCGCGCGCGGGCCACTCGCCCGCAGCGTCGCGAAGCCGGGCCCGCGCTTTCTCCTCGGACCACGACTCGAGGCTCGCGCTCGGCACGAGGATGTACGTGCGCCCGCGGGCAGTGAATTTCGGCGGATCAGACATGGGGCGGATCAGACATGGGCCGGCTGAGCGCCCGAGGATCCTCGGATGCCGGGCACCGCGTCAATGACCGCCGGGGACACCGCGTGACCCGGGCGCACAACGCAGCGAAGGGAGCGACGTGCCCGCAGGCACGACCGCTCCCCCTTTGGGCGCACGGGCGCGTCGGCCTACAGGCGCACGACGTAGGCGATGGTCTTCTCGGCCTTCTCGAACTCGCCCTTGGCGGCGAGGCCGTCCTCCCAGTTGTCGAACTCGCCCATGCGCACCCGATGCCACACGCGGCCCTTGATCTCGTGGGCCTCGACCCGGACCTCGTGGCCGTTGGCGCGGATCGGCGCGGCGAAGGCCTCCGCCTCCTCGGCCTTCGCGAACGCCTTCATCTGTAGGGTGAACTTGCGCGAGCCGTCCGCGGCGACTGCCGTGGTGGACGCCATCGTCGCCCCGGCGACCGGGGTCTTGGCCGCGTCGGGCTTGGTGGCCGCGGGCTTGCGGGGCTTGGCGGCCGGCAGCGCGGGTGTGTCACCGGCGGCATCGTCCGTCGCGGCCGGAGTCGACGGCGCGTCCGCGACCTCGGTCGGCAGCAGTGCGTCGGGTCCGTCGCCGCGCAGCCCGGCGACATAGCTGGTGGGCTCCGCGGCATCGGCGTCGAGTAACGCCAACCCGCGGGGCGGAGCATCTGCCTCGGCGACCGTGTCGAAGTCGACCCGCCGCCCCACCATCACGCCGAGCGCGAAGACGAAGCAGCCGACCACCGACAGCCCGAAGAAGAGAAAAAAGATCTGGCGATTGTCGAGGGAGAGCTCGACCTTGTCCTTCCACTTGTGCATCTCTCGCATGACGACCTCTTGGCGTAGCCTTGGGCCGAAAGTGCAGAACCCGATCGATCCGAGCAAGTTATCGGCGAAGTCGACCGAGCGCCCGGGCGTCGTGGAATCGAGCGTCACTGCACGATGCGGAGATGCGGCGCCGGATCGCGAAGTGGCGAGGTCGGCTTGACCTCCGGCACCACGCCGCTGGGGTTGGTCCCGTGCCGCACGATCTCGCTGGTCGGCGGATAGAACAGCTCGCGCGGCTCCTCGCGGAGCAGGTCGCCGCCCTGATAGATCTTGCGCGTGCGCTTGACCTTGAAGCCCCGCATCCCCCGCTGAGAAACGACTTTCGTTTCGTTGCGCAACTGATTGTCATTGCGCCAGATTGTCCCGTACGGGACCGTCTCGACGAGCTCGCGTTCGAACGCCACCTGCCACGGCCGCCGGGCGCCGAGGATCTCGGCGTGGACCTTGCCTTGGCGCACGATCATCTGCACGACGACGGGGAAATCGAACGGGTTGCGCAGCCGAAGATCGACGTCGGGCCACACCACGGTCGCGTCGAGACCCATGTCGATGTAGCCGCTCGGACGACTGTGCGGCCGGTGCGAGACGACCTCGAGTCCGGCGAAGAACGCTGCACCGTACAGCGTCGAGCTGATCTGGCAGATGCCGCCGCCGAGCACGTCGACGAGTTCACCGCCGGTGATGCCACCGCCGTAGCGGAATCCGTTCTCGGGATCGCGCGGACCGACGACGTCGTTGAACGAGAAGGTCTCGCCCGGCAGCAAGACGAAGCCGGCGAGCTTGGTCGCGCCGACCTTGAGGTTGAAGGCGCGGTCGGCTTCCTTCGGCTCCATCGAGTACGGGGTATCGAACGATCCGATCACTGTCCCGATGTCGAGGTCGGCGAAGCGCGCCAATGGGTCGGCGGCGACCGGCGGCTTGTGCTGCACCGGCAGATCGATCGCCGTGGCCCCCGACGCCAGGCCGACGGCGATGGACGACAGCGCATCATGGGGCAGCAGCGCGGTGCCCAGGCGCGCCGGCTCGATCCTGCGGCGCTCGAGGTCCATGCGCGTCGGCAACGACGGACGGTCGACTGCGGGCGCGATGTCGATGAGGGTGGTCAAGGCGCGCCCGTCGTCGAAGCGATAGCCCACCGGCACGTCGATGCCGACCTTCTGGGCGTGCAAGCGCGCCTGGAGATCGGCGATCGGATCGCCGCTGCGGCCGAGGCCCGCGAGCTGCTCGAGGCTGAGCGTGGGGTCGGCGACGGCGCCGAGCGCCCGAGGCGAGCTGTCGAACGTCGCCTCGCCGACCGTGAGTCGCAGGGGCCGCTCGAGGGTCGCCTGGGCGGCGCCGCTGGCGACCGCGAACGTGGCGTCGGCGTCGAGGCCGCCCACGGGATAGCCGCCGATCCGCACGCCGGCGATCGTGCGAGGATCGTCCAAGGTGGCGCGATAGGCGGACGCCGCGGCCCCCAGGCCGACGAACAGTGCGCCCGTCATCATGATCGCCTCGGCGGCGGCCACTCGGCGGCGCCAGGCTCCGGGCCCGAGGGCCGGGCCTCCGCCAGCGGCGGGCTCGCCGGCCGGCCCCAGCCGCATTGGCGACGGCTCCGACGACTCCGCGTCGGCGCCATCGCGGGTGCGCTGCCGCAACGCGATCTCGACCATGCTCGGCGCAAAGCCTAGGCCGCCCCCGCGCGCTGCCGCAAGAAATCTGCGAAGTCCGGGGCGCGGACGGCGGAACTCCGCCGACACGCAGGCGTCTGGCAAATCACGCTATGACTGTCCGAGTGTCGGAGTCCGACCCGTCGCACACCCTGGAGGTGACCGAGACCCGGCGCCCCCCGGCATGGGCGAAGTTCTTCTCGTTCGCGGTCATCGCCAACGCCGCGGCGCTGACGATCGCGGTGTGGGTGGCGCGGCTGATCCGTGCGGTACCCGCCACCGACGCCGCCGAACAGTGGCTGCAGGCGGCGTACTACGGCGGCATCGCCCTCGCTGCAATCTTCGACGCCCTGCTCCTCGACGAGGTGCTGTTCCGCGGCGCCTTCCGCCGCACCCACCTGCTGGGCAAGGTGCCCGGGTCCGCGCGCAGCGACGACGACATCGACGGCGTCGCGGTGTCGATGCAGCGCAGCACGATGAGCTTTCCGTTCTTGTTGCTGATCTCGGGTCTGGTCAGCAGCAGCCTGCTCAACGTCATCACCCACGACCTCGACGGCTACTCGCGCAACCTCGGCGTGCACATCGGCTCGATCCAGCGCGGCGATGGCCCGAGACGGATCGAGGGCATCCGGCAGCTGTCCTTCCGCCGCAGCCCCGAGGTCCTGCCCACCTTGCGGCGCGTGCTCGTGTCGGGCGACGAGACCGCGCCCTGGGCCGCGTGGGCCTTCGGCCGTCACCGCGAGCTGGAGAACCGTCGCAGCCTCGTTCCCCCCCTGGTCGCCGCCGTGCGCGAGGGCGATCCGGCGCTGCGCCGCGAGGCCGCGGTCGCACTCGGCCGGCTGCAGCAGCGCTCGATGGTCGGCGCGATCCAAGACGAGCTGCGGATCGACCTCGACGCCGGCGGCCCGCTCGACGTCCGGCTGCTGTACGCCCTGGGCGCGGTGCAGGTCACCAGCTCCGAGGCACTGCTGACCCAGGTGCTGCACGGCGGCGATCCCAACGCGCAGCGCATCGCCGCCTGGGCGATCGCGCAGCACCGCGATCAACGCGGGGCCTCGGACTTCGCCGAGATCCTCGAGGCGCGCCTGCCGACCGCCGACGCCCCGCTGCGCTGCGCGATCGTCCACGCCCTCGGCATCTTTGCCCACGAGGCCTCCAACCTCCCGCTCGTGCGCACCTACGAGGATTCGACCGCCGCCGAGCTGGCCTTCGTCTGCCCTCCGATCAGCATCGGGATGAGCCCCGACGGCGCCGAGGACTTCGAGGAAATTCTCATGCCCCCGGACACCCTGTCGCTCAAGATCCTCGGCGCGATGGGCCAGATGAGGGCCACGTCCCCCGAGGTGCGGGCGGTCGTCGAGCCGTGGCTCGAGCGCCGCATCGTCGATCCCGACGCGACCCTGTTCGTGCAAGAAGGCGCACGGACCCTGCTCGCGGGGATCCGCGAGTCCCGCGACGATGGCCGCCGGCCCAGCGTCGAAGAGGCGCTCCGCCGGCAATAGCGGTGGCTGCCCGCCACGGTGATCCCGCCACGGTGATCCCGCCACGGTGATATGTTGGCGCTCGGGTGGAGCTCCTCGAGCCAGGCACTCCGATCGACGCCGAGGGGCTGCGGGTGGGCAGCACGCTCGGCGGCGTGCTGCGGATCGAGCAGCGCATCAACGATGCGCCCCACGGCGATCTGTATCGCGCGCGCTTCGAGGGGCAGCCGGTGCTGCTCACGTTCGTCGATCCGGTGCTCGCCGCCCAGGCCGACGTGCGCTCGTGGTTGCTGCGGAACATCGCCCGCGCCGCCACGGTGGAGCACCGCAACCTGCTGCCGCAACACGGTACGCTGATCCAGGGCCGGCGCTGCTTCATCGTGCAGGGCAACCCCGACGGCCAGACTGCGCGCCAGCTGCTCCACGATCGTGCGGCCCGCGGCAAGGCGGTCGAGCCCGACACGGCGCAGACGATTGTGGGCCACGTGTGCAACGCCCTCGCAGCGCTGCACCAGGTCACCGTCCACGGCTACGTCACCCTGGACACCGTGTGGATCTCGGGCTCGGGGCGGGTGCTCGTGGCCGACCCAGGCGTCGGCGCGCTGCTGTCTCGGATGCGTCGGTTCGACCGCCTGCGCAGCGCCGGCCGGCTGGCGAGCGTCGCACCCGAGCAGATGCTCGCGCCGCCACCCATGTCGCCCGGCACGGATGTGTTCGGCGTCGCGACACTGCTGCTCGAGCTGCTCACCGGCCGTGCGCTGGCCGAGGCGGGGCTGCCGGTCCGCTCGCTGGGATTGTTCGGGCCCGACGATCTCGTGATGTGCCTCGAGCGCGCGACGGCCCCGGATGCTGGCGCGCGGCCGCCCGACGTGACGACGTTCAAGGTCGAGCTCGCCGAGGCGCTGGGCGGCGGCGCGGTCTTGGATCTGCGCGCACCCGATGGCGCGCCTTGGCACGCGGCGACACAGGGGGGCTCGGTCGCCGACCCGCGGCTGCACAGCGGTCTGCTGTCCGTCGGCCCCGGCGGCGCCCCGGGGATGTCCGGGCCCCACGGCGGTCAGCCGATGATGCTCGGTCAGCCGATGATGCTCGGTCAGCCGATGATGCCCGGCCAGCCGATGATGCTCGGCCAGCCGATGATGCCCGGCCAGCCGATGATGCCCGGCCATCCGATGTCCGGGGCGGCGATGATGATGCCGGGTCAGGTGATGGCGATGCCGATGATGGCCCCCGGCACCGTGGTGCCGCCGGGCTACGGGGTGATCGGCGTGCCCATGGCCGGGCCCGGCGGCATACCGACGATGGTGCCGATGCTGGTGAGTATGCCGACGGCGATACCGGCCGCGCCCGCCCCCACCGACACGTCGGCCGCGGCGGCACGCGCCCGTGCCCGCGCCGGCGACGGCAGCAACGCGATGCGCGAGCTCGATCGCGCGACGCGACGGATCGCGGCCACCGTGCCCACCGACGCCGTGCTCGAGCTGACCGAGGACGTCTCCCAGAGCTCGACACGCCTGGCATCCGAGCCCACCGAGGCCGGCGCCACATCGGGCGCGAGTGCGTCGTCGCTGCGCCTCGATCTCCGCAGCGCGCAGGACGTCGCCGAGCGCCTCGAGACCCTCGACGCCGTCGCCGCGCCGACCCCGATGCACCGCGACGCGACGCCAAAGCCCGTCGACGACGACGCGTTCTTCCCCTCGTTCGCCGACGATCCCGATGCCGATCCCGCCCTACCGCGGGTGCGCCGGGGCTCGGTCGCCCTCGACGAGGACGACATGGAATCGACCGCGCGCACGTTCACGGTGCTGCGCGACGGCAGCGCGGCCGGCGAGCACGAGTTGCCCGTGCTCGTCGAGATGATCCGCAGGGGTGAGCTCGGCGCCACCGATGTCCTGCTGCATCCGCTCACGCGGCGCCGACTCGCCGTCATCGACGTACCCGAGCTGCGGGTCGAGCTCAACCGCGCCGCGAGCGTGGCGCCGATGCGCCCGATCCCCACCACCCAACCGATCGCGCGGCGGCCGATGCTCGTCGAGCGACGCCGCGGCGTCGGTCCGACGGCGCTGTGGATCACGCTCGCCGTGGCCGCGTTCTTCGGCATCGGAGTCTTCCTGTGGTGGCGCGCGGGCGGCTGATTGCGACGGCGGTGCTGTTCGCGATCGGGTGCGCCCACGATCCGGCGGCAGCCGGACGCGCCGCGCTCGTCCGCGGCGACGACCGCCTGGCGATCCGCGAGCTGCAGCAGGCGCTGGGGCGCCGCGACGACGCGATGCTGTGGCGCGACCTCGCGCGGGCGTACCAACGCAACGGTGAGCTCGAGGCCGCCCACACCGCGATCGTCGAGGCCGCCACGCGCGCGCCCGAAGATCCCAGCGTCGTGCTGATCCGCGCCCAGCTCCGCCTCGCCCGCGGCGACCGCGAGGGATCGGTGCGCGATGCCACCTGGCTGCTCGGGCGCCTGCGCGATCCCGGCGAGCTCGAGCGACTCGCAGTGGTGTTCGTGCGGCTCGGGCGCGCCGACGCCGCCCTGGATGCGGCAGGTCGAGCGGTGGAGCGCAGTGGCGGCGCCGCCGATGCCTACGTCAACTACGCGGTGCTCGCGGTCGAGCTGCGTCGCCTCGACGCAGCCGCGGCCGCGCTGCGCGAGGGCCGGGCCCGTCACCGTGGCCATGTCGCGCTCGCCGAGGCCGAGGCCGCGCTGCTGCTGCAACGCGGCGATCTCGCCTCGGCGCGCGCGGCTTACCTCGCACTGCTCCCGCGCCACGATCGCCCAGGCCTCGTCCACCTCGCCCTCGCCCTGGTCGATCACGAGCTCGGTGACCTCGACTCGGCGCTCGTCCACGCCCAGGCCGCGGTGGCGGCCGAGGGCTCGGGCCGCGCCGACGTGCACTACACCCTGTGCGTGGTGCTCCGCGATCTCGGCCGTGACGACGAGGCGCGCAACCAGCTCCGCCGCGCGCGGCGTCGCTTCGGCGGCGACGATGGATTGCTCGCGCTGCAGGCGAGCCTCGGCACGTGATCGGGCGCAGGCGCGGCACCCCTGCGGATCAACCGGCGCCGGGGCGCGTCGCAGTGGGGACGACGCGCGACCACGCGCCGTGCACGGCGGCCGCGGCATCGTGCCCGCCCAACGCCAGGTCGACGTGACCGAGCGCGTCCTGCCCCCAGAACAGCTCACCGTCGACATCGAACGTCGGCACCCCGAAGACACCGGCCGCGATCGCGGTGTCGGTGGCCGCCCGCAGCCGCGCCTTGATCGCCGAGGTGCCGGCCCGCTCGACGAGCGCAGCGCCGCCCAGACCGCGGCCGTCGAGCCACGCCGCCACGATCGCGGGGTCCTCGGTGCCCGGGCCCCCGGCCCACACCGCGGCGAACAGCGCGTCGATGACCGCGCGCGCGTGCGGAGTGTCGAGCGCCGCGCTCGCGACACGCAGGGCAAGCAGAGGGTTGAACGGATGCGACGGGGGTGCCGACAGCGGCACGCCGTGGTCGTGGGCGACGCGCACCACGTGCTTGAACGTGTACAGGCGCTTGGGCGGGATCTCGGCGGGGCCGCGCTGCCCCCACGCATCGAGCATCGCCGCGAACAGAACCGGCACCGGCGCCACCTCGCGCCCGTGTCGCGCTGCGACGTCGTGGACGCGGTGCCATCCGATGTACGCATAGGGCGAGATGAAGTCGAGGGTCACGCCCAGCGTGCGAGCCGCCATGCCCGAGCATCGCATGCGCAGCGCGGCGCCGGTGCTGCTAGCCTGCAGGCGGTGCACTCCCGCTTTGCAGCCCGGTGCCTGATCGCGCTGGCGACAGTGTTGGTGGGGCCCACCGCCCACGCCAGCTCTGAGCGGCACCGTTGGCCGCGCTGGCCCACAGAGTTCTCCCGCGTCATCGCCCCGCTGCGCGACGACCATACCCGCGATCGCGAGCGCGATCATGACCGCATCGAGGCGGTGCTCGGCCTCGACGTCTACGCCACCGCCCTCATCGAGCCCTGGCTGTTGCGTGCGCTCGGCGATCCCTCGACCTCCGTCAAGCGCGAGGCCCTGCGGCTGTGCTTCGAGCGCGAACTGGTCACGTGCGTGCCATCGGCCCTGGCGATCTGGTCGTCGGTCACGGAACCGATGCTGCGGGTCGCTGCCTTGCGGGTCGTGGGTCTGCACCCCGCCGGTGCCGGGCTCGATGCGCTGCTCGGGGCCTTGCGCGACGACAACGACACGATGCGCGCGCAGGCGGCCATCGTGCTCGGTACGGCGGCGCTGCACGGGGCGGCCCGGGGTCGGGCGAGCGCGGCGCTGCTGGCCAAGCTCGGCGATCTCTCGGCGTCGGTGCGGCAGAACGCGGTCGAGGCTCTGAGCGCTCTGGGCTCGAGCGACGCCACCTTGCCGATCGCGCGCCTGCTCGAGGACGCCGAGCCGGGGGTGCGGCTGGCCGCCGCGCGGGCCCTGGGACAGATCGGCGATCCGCGGGCGGTGGCTGCCCTCGCGCGCGGGCTCGAGGCGGTGAACGAGCCGGCGGTCGTGCGCGCTCACCTCGGCGCCGTCGCGGTGCTTCCTGGCGCCGCGGCGATCGATGTCCTGCTCGCCGCCTTCGACGAGCCCCCGGCCGGCCTCTCGGCGACAGACGTCGCCGACCTGATCGGCCTGCGTCCCGACCCCGAGCCCGCGGTGCTCGATGGCATGGCGCTGCGGCTCCGTGATCCCAGCGGCGCTCGCCTGGCCCTGCGCACCCTCGCGCTCTACGGCGCGGCGAGCACCGCCGTGCTGCGGCGCGAACTGCAGCGCGGCGTGAGCCCCGAGCTCGCCCTCGAGATCCGGCAGGTGATCGCGACGGCGGACATCCCGATCCGGGTGGCCGAGCCGCGCGTGGCGACGCCCATCCCCGCCCCCGCGCCCGGGACCGACGGCCTCGCCGCACGCCGATCCGCGCCGACGGCCGTGGGGCTGGCCGAGATCGATCGCCTCGCCGCCACAGGTGGGTGGGGGCCGGGGCTCGACGCCGCATTCGTGGCCGGCGGCGCCGTGGTGGATCACCGTGTCGAGCTGGCGCTGGCCGCGGCCGTCGGACCCAAGGCGGCGCTGGGCCGCTGGGACCGACGCCCCGTCGCGACGCTGGTGGGCTGGGCCAAAGACCGCACCCACGTGGCCGCCGATCGATGTCTGGCCCTGCTCGCGCTCGGCAGCGTCGATCCTCAGGCCGTCGGCGCCCCGATGGCCCTGCTGGCCGCCGATGCCCTGCTGGCCGATCCCGATCCGCGGGTCCGCGCGTGTGCGCTGGTGCCGTGGTACGCCCTCGAGACGCGGCCCGATGCGCGGGCGCTGCTCGACGACGATCCGCGGGTGCGCACCACGGCCGTCCTGCTCGCGGCCCGGCGCGGACTCGAGCGGCGCGACCGCGGTCGCATCGCGCTGCTCGCCGCGACCGATCCCGACGCGCGCGTCCGACTCGTGGCCACCTGGGCTCGACGCACGCCGGCCGTCGGCGTCGGCGTCGGCGCTCCGGCGTGGCACCACGGCGGCGCCGTCGACCCGAGCGGCCGGTGGATGCGCGTCGCGCTGCCCAATGGTCCCCGGATCTGGCTGCCGGTGCTCACGTTGGGAGGGGTCGCGTTCGCCTGGTCGCCGCTCCCCGATGCCGCCGCCTCGCCCGAGGAGTGACGCAAAGCAGCGCGTTCCTTGGACCCAGGGCACGCTTTCGCGACAATTCGTTGCAACGAACACGATACGGGCGTCATCTCGCGACCCGAGTCGGGCCGATCCCGCTCATTTCACCGAAACCACAGGGATTTCTCTGGTGGTCGCCGTCTTGCTCATGGACCTGCCCATGCAAGCCGCCACCGAGTTCGCGACCGCCACCGCTCCGCACACGACGCGCCTGTTCCGACTCGGCCTGCGACTCACGCGCGAGCCCAGCGACGCCGCCGACCTGGTCCAGGACGCCATGTGCAAGGCATGGGCGAGCTGGGATCGCTTCGATCGCAATGGCAACGTCGGCGCCTATCTGTCGCGGATCCTGATGAACGCGTTCATCAGCCGCCATCGCCACATGCGGGTGGTCAACACCGTGGAGGCGCGACCCGATCTGCTCTCGCACCTGTTCTCGGGCGAGCGCCTCGCCGAGGCCGAGGGGGGCCACGCGATGCCGAGCGCCGGGCTGTCCGACGAGTGCGTGCTGGCGCTCGGCAGCTTGCCCGAGCACTACCGCCGCGTGGTCGAGCTCGTGGACGTCGGCGGCATGCCCTACCGCGAGGCGGCCGACAGCCTCGGCATCCCGCTGGGCACCGTCATGAGTCGGCTCCATCGCGCCCGCCGCATCCTGCGCGCGCAGCTCGGCGGCTACGCCCGCGCCTGGGGCTACGGCCAGCACGTTGCCGACGCCGCCTGAGCCGCGGGGGCGGCCGCGGTGTTGACGATCCCCGACGGTTCGCGACATCGTCTGCACGCTCCGTGGTGTCGCGCCCCTGGATGTTCGCCTGTCTGTGTGTCCTCGCCCCCTTCGCGTGCGAGGGCAAAGGCGGTGACGCGCGGGGCGAGAGCGCCGCAGAATCCTCCGCCCGCGAGGCGCCGCCGCTCGTCGGGAAGACCATCGACGGTGAGGCGTTCGACCTCGTGGCGCTGCGTGGGCAGGTCGTGCTCGTCAACGTGTGGGCGACGTGGTGTGAGCCCTGCCGCGAGGAGTTGCCCGAGCTCCAGCGCCTGCATGGCCGCCACGCCGCGCGCGGCTTCACGGTCGTGGGCGTCAGCATCGACCGCCGCTCCGCCCTGCGCGCGGTCCGGCAGATGGCCGCAGATTTCGGCCTGTCGTATGCGATGGTCTTCGATCCGGAGTCCGAGGCGATCGCGCCGTGGAAGGTGGTCGGCTACCCGACGTCGTTCCTCGTCGATCGCGGCGGCGCCGTCGTGTGGCGCCGTGACGGCATCGTGAAGCCCGACGACGCGGAACTCGGGGCGTACCTCGACGCCGCCCTGGCCGCCGCGCCCTGAGACGGCCCCAGCTTCAGGCCGGCAGGCCGGGCGCCTCAGGCCGGCAGGCCGGGCGCCTGATCCAACCCGCGGACCGGCTTGTCCTCGGCGGGCTTGGTCGCCACCACGGGCTTGCCCGGCCGCGGATACTCCTCGACAGGAGGCAGTGGCCGGCCCTCGATGGCGGCCTCGACCTCCTCGAGGCCGAGCGCCTCGCGCTCGATGAGCGCCATCGCGACGCGCTCGAGCGCGTCACGGTGGGTGACCAGGATGCTCTTGGCCCGCTCGTACTGGGCCATGATCATCGTGCGGACCTCCTGGTCGATCGCCTGGGCCGTCGCCTCGGAGTAGTTCTGCGGGCGCTGGATGTCGCGGCCGAGGAACGGCTCGCTGTCGTTCTTGCCATAGGCGATGGGGCCGAGCCTGTCGCTCATACCCCACTCGCAGACCATGCGCCGCGCCAACGTCGTGGCGACCTCGATGTCGTTGCCGGCACCGGTGGTCTGCTGGCCACCGAGCGCGATCTCTTCGGCGATGCGGCCGGCCATGAGGATCGCGATGCGGGCCTCGGCATAGCGGCGCTCGAGGTTGTGGCGATCCTCGACGGGCAGCTGCTGGGTGACGCCCAGCGCCTGACCTCGCGGGATGATGGTCACCTTGTGGATCGGGTCGACCTGATCGCGCGGCAGCAGCATCGCGACCAGCGTATGGCCGGCCTCGTGCCACGCGGTCGTGAGCTTCTCGTCCTCGGAGATGAGCACGCTCTTGCGCTCGGCCCCCATCAGGACCTTGTCCTTGGCGCGCTCGAAGTCCCGCAGGGCCACGCGATCGCGGTTTTCGCGGGCGGTCATGAGCGCGGCCTCGTTGACGAGGTTCTCGAGGTCCGCGCCGGAGAACCCGGGCGTGCCGCGGGCGATGACCATGAGGTCGACGCGCTCCTCCATGGGCACCTTGCGGGTGTGGACCTTGAGGATCATCTCACGGCCGCGGACGTCGGGCAGGCCGACGATGATGCGCCGATCGAAGCGTCCAGGCCGCAGCAGCGCGGGATCGAGGACATCGGGACGGTTGGTCGCGGCGACGAGGATCACCCCGTCGTTGCTCTCGAAGCCGTCCATCTCGACCAGGAGCTGGTTCAGGGTCTGCTCGCGCTCGTCGTGGCCGCCGCCCATGCCAGCGCCGCGATGGCGACCGACCGCGTCGATCTCGTCGATGAAGATGATGCACGGCGCGTTCTTCTTGCCCTGCTCGAACAGGTCGCGCACGCGGCTGGCACCGACACCCACGAACATCTCGACGAAGTCCGAGCCCGAGATGCTGAAGAACGACACGCCGGCTTCGCCCGCGATCGCCCGGGCGAGCAGCGTCTTGCCGGTGCCGGGGGGGCCCATGAGCAGCACGCCCTTGGGGATGCGCCCGCCGACCCGCATGTACTTCCGCGTGTCGCGAAGGAAGTCGATGATCTCCTCGACCTCTTCACGGGCCTCGTCGATGCCGGCGACGTCCTTGAACGTGACCTTGCCCTGGTGCTCGGTGAGCAGGCGGGCCTTGGACTTGCCGAAGCTCATCGCCTTGCCGCCACCGGCCTGCATCTGCCGCATGAACATGATCATGATGACCACGATCAGGATCATCGGCAGCCACATGATGGCGAACTGCAGCAGGCTGCTGTCGTCTTCGGGCTCGACGCGGTAGTCGATCTGGTGGGCGTTGAGTTTGGTGTACAGCTCGTCGGTGGCCGGGGCGACGACCTCCATTGCCTGGCCGTCGAGTTCGTAGTGGATGTCGACGTGGCTGGGGTGCACCTCGACCGTCAGCGTGGTGTTGTCGAAGGTGTTCCACTCGGTGTCGACCTGCTCCACGAACTTCGCGTAGCTGATGGTCTTGACCTGCTGGCTGGTGTTGAACAGGTTGGCCAGCGCGAGAACCGCCACGATCAAGCCGAGCCATACCAAGAGCGTCTTTGTCTGCTGCTTCACGCGTTTCGCCCGGGTTCGGCCAGGATAGCCGTGGGTGTGGGGTGGGTCAATGGTTCGAGCCGGATGCATCCGCCTTCGAGCCGCAGTGCGGCGCCGCTCAGATCCCAGCGCCGCGGTCGATCTCCCGCGATCGCAGCCACGATCTGCTCGAGCGTGCGCGCCGCCACCGCGTCGGCGGCCACACCCGCGCGCGCGCACAGGGCCAGGATCGCGGCACGCCGGTGGGGCTGGCCCAAGGCGCGCAGATCGACGACCTCCCCGACCGGGGGTCCGGAGTCGAGGGCCGCCACCGCCTCGCGTGCAACCGTCGCCGTCGCCGCGACGTGGCCCAGGGCCGCGGCATTGATCGCGATCAGCTCCGGCAGCACGCGTCGACGCACGCGGACGCGGGGCTGGGTCTCGTCGTCGTTGCCGGGATCGTCCACGAACGGCAGCCCCAGGCGTGTCGCCACAGCTCGGGTCTCGTCACGCGTCATGGCCAGCATCGGTCGTACCCACACTCCTCGTGCAGCTCGACGACACGCTGCGTCCGCCGGTTTCATCCACGGCTGCCACGGTTGCATGCCACCGATGCCCCGCAGGCCGGCGCCGCGGCACAGGTTGAGCAGCACCGTCTCCGTCTGATCGGTCATCGTGTGTCCGAGCACGACCATGCTCGCGTCCATCTCGTCGGCGGCGGCGAGCAACGCCTCGCGCCGCGCCGTCCGGGCGCGCGCGGGCAGTCCGGGCCCCGGCGCGATGGCGATGCGCCGTCGCCAGGCTGCGACGCCGCGGGCCCTGGCGGTCGCGACCACCAGCTCCGCCTCGGCCACCGCGCCACCGCGCAGGCCGTGGTCGACGTGGGCGACGACCAGCTCGAGCGCGAGCCGGCGCCGCAGCAGCATGAGCAGCCCCAAGGTCGCCATCGAGTCGGCGCCGCCCGAGACCGCCACGATCGCCCGCGTCGGGCCCTGCGCCGGGGCATGCGCCGCCATCGCCGCGCGCATCGTCGCGGCGATCGGGCCGAGCGCACGCGCGATGCTCGAGTGGTGAGGTGGCGCGGCGCGCATGCCTGCGATAGTACCGGGGCCGCAGTGACCGAGCCACGCAGCCCCGCGATCCACGATTCCGAGCAGCTCCAGGCGGTGATCGAGGATCCGTTGATGCTCGATACCCGCGACGACGCCGATACCGTGGTCGCACAGCTGGCGCCTACGGCGTTCGTCCGCGTCGCGAAGCGGCTGGTCGACGAGGCGCGCCTCGACCTGTTGCTGCCGCGCGCGACCCCCGACCAGCTGGTGAGCCTGCTCGACCTCGACGCGTGGCAGGGCGACCGCGTCGACATCACCCGGGCAAGGCGATGGCTAGTCGCGATCGGCGAGAGCTGGGCAGCGGCCGAAAAGCCCCGCGGCGCCCTCGTCGATCTGATGCTCGCGATGGACCCCGAGCTGTGGACCCTCGCGCTGTTCGGCGACACCCGCATCATCACGCTCGACCTCGAGGACGACGCCTCGCGGCAGGATGCCTTCGAGGCGCTGTCGTCGCTGCGGGTGTGGGAATCGCCCGATGGGTTCTTCGTGATCGGCGTGCCCGATGACGAGGCCGGGCTGTCGGTCCTGCGCGTGCTGTCGCGGGTGTACGACGACGACCTCGCCTATGGCCGGCGCCTGATCCTCTCGATCATAGCGGCCCTGCCGAGCGAGATCGAAGAGACCCTGCTGCGCTTTCGCTCGGGTCGGCTGGCCGACCTCGGGTTCGTCGAGTGGCGCGACGCGGTCGCGCTGTTCCGTCCCCTCGACTACCGCGTGGCCGCCGAGGCCGAACCCCGCGACTTCCGCTGGCTCGGCGGCGACGAGGGATCCACGATGGCGAGCTTCCGCGGCGGCGAGCTGCTGCGCCGGGCGATCGCGCGGCTGCCCGACGCCGAACACGGCGTGCGTGCGCGCGAGTTCCTCCTGCTCGTCAACGAGGTCATGGCGGCGCAGCGACTGCCGCCGGGCGACGAAGCGGCGGGCGAGCGCGCGGTGGACCAGACCCACGCGACCATCGGCCTGGGCCTCGAGCTGCTGCTGCAGTCGCGCCAGGGTCACCCCGATCCCGACGCGTTTCTGTCCGATCGCATCGTCGCGATCGGACTGCGCGACATCTTCCGCGTGGGCTATGCCGCCCTCGACAAGCTGCGCCGCGCCGCGATCGCGCTTCATCGATCGATGCGGGTGTCGCTCGCCAGCGTCGGCTCGCTGCTCGATCGGCCGTGGAGTCAGGCCCTCTCGGCGCTGTGCCGCCTGTACCCCGAGCTCCCGCTCGAGTCGACGGCCGCCGGCACCCGCCCGATCCGCACCCTGCTCGACGTCGCCCGCGCCACCTCGCGCATCGCCGAGGCCGGCGCGCTCGCGGCCCTCACGTATCTCGAGCGCGGCTACGGCGTGGACCCGAGCTGGATCGATCGGGTGGACGAGCCCGAGAAGCTGGCACTCGGCGACCTGCTGCGCTCGGCGATCGTGCACGCCCATCTGCCCGGCGCGGTGTCCCGGTTCGCGCCGCTCACCGCCGACGATCTCGCGTGGGCCCACGCCAACTTGCTCGCCTCGGGCGAGCTCGTCGACACGGTGGCGCGCGAATTCTCGGCGCGGTGCGACGCGCTGGGTCTGGGCCGCTACACCAAGGCGCTGTCGGACGTCGTGCTCACGCGACTGCGCGTCGAGTTGCTCGCGATCGAGTTCCGCGACGGGCGGCCGGATCTGCTGCGCACGGGCGGGCTGGTCACGCTGCAGAGCGTGAGCATGTGGATGACGGTCGAAGGCCGGAATTAGCTTTGGGAAGCGACGGCCCGTCACTTCCCTCCGTCGGGCAATGCCCGACAGAGCCTCCCTTCCCTCCATCGCGACTTCAAGGCGGGGGATCGAGCGTGGCGAGGGCGGCTTCGGCGGCGCGGCGCTCGGCCTCGCGCAGGCTCTCGCCTTCGCCCTCGCCCAAGACGATCACCTCGGACGCGCCCTCGGGCAGTCGCAACTCGACGCGCGCGCGCCAGCGCGGCGGGCCCTCGCCGTTGCGCGCGTCGATGCGAACGTAGACCGGCGCGATGCGGTGCCGCGCCTGCGCCCAGTGCTGCAGGCGGGTCTTCGGATCGAGGGCGCGCTCGGGGCCCGCGCCATCGAGCAGCGGCGCGAACAGCCTGCCGAACACCGCCGCCGTGCTCGCCAAGGCATCATGGCCGCGGCCGCGGGCGTCGAGGAACACGGCGCCCAGCACCGCCTCGACGGCGTCGGCGAGCGTCGGCGGGTGTCGGCGACCCCCGAGCTTCTCGTCGCCGCGCCCGAGGAACAAGAATGCGCCGAGATCGATCGCGGCCGCCACCTCGGCCAGCGAAGGCTCGGCGACGATCACCGCGCGCAGTCGGGTGAGCTCGCCCTCGTCGAGGGTGGGATGGCGATGCCACAGCGCATCGGCGGCGAGCAGATCGAGCACCGCGTCGCCGAAGAATTCGAGGCACGCGTTGCTCGGCCAGCCGCTGGCGGCGTGCTCGTTCGCCCACGAGCGCAGGGTCAGCGCCGCGCGAAGCAGGCTCGGCCGGGCGAAGGTGTGCCCGAGCCGCAACTGCAGCGTGGCCAGCGGACCGGCCGCGTCGTCGTCGCACGGCGGCAGCGTCCGCAAGACCTCGGGCAGTCCGAGCACCGCGGCATCGTACGCCGAGCGGCCGCCCACGGGCGAGCCCGCCGGGCCGCCCTTGGCGCCCGCGCCCGCGCTGCCCTACCATGGCGACGCCACAGGCGCGGCCCTCACGAGATCCCATGAAAGCCCACATCGACACGATCACAGACCTGCTGCTCGGAGCCGCGTACGCCGACAAGCGGCTGGAGGGCGACGAGGTAACGTCGATCTCGGCAATGCTCTGCAAGCTGCTGGGCACCGACACGCTGCCGGCGGCCCAGCTCGCGCAGATGTCCGCGTTCAACCCGGCCAAATTCGACGTCACCGCAGCCGCAGGTCGCCTGCGCTCGGAGTCGGCCGAGAACAAGCGCACCGTGCTCGAGCTCGTCGCCACCGTCACCGAGTCCGACGAGGAGATCGACATGGCCGAGGACGCCTACCTGCGCAAGGTCGCCGCGGGCATGGGCATGTCGGACGACGACATCGCGGATCTCACCGTCGAGGTGCTCGGGGACGACGAACTGGACGGCCTGCTCACCGACTGAGCGCGTCAGCGATTCGGAACGAGGCGAACTCCGGGCAGGCTCTCCCTCGGCGGGAAGATGGCCAGGATGTTCGTCCTAGATCGGGAATTCTCCGGTCCCGACCGCGCGGATCCAGCCGCCGCCCAGCACGTGCGGGCCGCGGAAGAACACCGCCGCCTGCCCGGGCGCTGCGCCGCGAACCGGGGCGTCGAAGGCTACCTCGGCCTGCACGCCGAGCACCCGCACCGTCGCCGGCATCGCCGCGGCGCGGTGGCGGACCTGCACGTCGAAGCGGTGCTCGCCGTCATCGAGATCGAGCCGCTGCAGCTCGTCGATGACGATCGTGCGACCCACCGCCTCGTCGACGTCGCCGACGACGACGGTGCGATCCTCGGCGACGACGCGCAGCACGTAGCGACGATCGGTGCCAGGGATGCGGAGGCCCCGTCGCTGCCCCACGGTCACGCGATGGATGCCCTCGTGGGTGCCGATCGTCCGCCCCTGGGCGTCGACGACGGGGCCGGGGCCGAGCGCTGTGGTGTCGACGCCGCGGGCCACGAGCCGCGCCTCGACGACGTCCGCATGATCACCACCGGGCACGAAGCACAGCTCCTGGCTGTCGGGCGCGTCGGCGTTGTCCAGGCCGAGCGCGCGCGCGCGCGCCCGCACGTCGGCCTTGGTCCACGCACCCAGGGGGAACAAGGTGGCGCCGAGGGCCGCCTGCCCCATCGCGAACAGGAAGTAGCTCTGATCCTTGCTGGCATCGACCGCGCGAAGCAACTTGCCGTCGTCGTTGCGCGCGTAGTGCCCCGTCGCGAGGCGGGCGGCGCCAAGGGCATGGGCGCGGGCGAGCAGCGGGGCGAACTTCACGTGCTGGTTGCAGCGCGTGCACGGGTTGGGCGTGCGGCCGGCGGCGTAGTCGTCGGCGAAGGGCTCGATGACGCGGGCCGCGAAGCGCTCGCGCTCGTCGACCACGTAGTGGGGGATGCCCAAGGCGTCGCACACCGCCCGCGCCTCGTCGATCTCGGCGGGTGAGCAGCACGTGCCGCCGCGGCCCCTGCGAGACTCCGGCGGCGCGTCGTACAGCCGCATGGTCATGCCGATGACGTCGTGCCCGGCGTCGACCAGGATCGCCGCAGCCACCGAGGAATCGACGCCACCCGACATCGCGCAGACGATCTTCATGGTGTCACCCCGAGCTGACCCGCCCAAAGCTGGGCCGACGCCAGCCGGACCGCGGCGAGCACGTCGGGCAACACGGCGAGCAGCGCATCGACGTCGGTCGCGGTGTGATCGGATCCGATCGAAAAGCGCAACGCGCCGCGGGCCTGGGCGCTGTCGCAGCCGAGCGCGCGCAGCACCGTCGACGGCTCCACGGTGCCCGTGCTGCACGCAGCGCCCGTGGAACAGGCGAAACCGGCGCCATCGAGCGCCATCATCGCCAGATGACCGTCGCAGCCCTCGAAGGCGACGAGCGCGGTGTTGCCCAGGTGCGCGCGTCGATCCCCGAACAGCCGCCCGCCCAACGCCTCGAGGCCAGCGCGCAGGCGACAGCCCACGGGCGCGACGGCGGTCGCCCACGCCGATTGACCCGCGCACGCGGCTGCGATCGCGGCCGCGAACCCGGCGGCGGCGAGCACCGACTCGGTGCCTGGTCGCCGTCCGGCCTGCTGCTGACCGCCGTCCCACAGGGGCGCCAGCGGCACGTGGCGTGCGCACACCAGCGCACCGACACCGGGCGGTCCGCCGATCTTGTGGGCGGACACCGACAGCAGGTCGACGCCGATCTCCGCGAACGACAGCGGGCGGCGACCGAGGGCCTGCACGGCATCTGTGTGCACGAGCACGTCGTGGCGGACGCCGCGGACCGCGGCGACGATCTCGGCCAATGCCGTGACGTTGCCGAGCTCGTGGTGGGCGGCGCTGATCGAGACCATGCCGAGCTCCGGGTGGTCACGCACGGCCGCCGCCACGACGTCGGGGTCGATGCGGCCGTCACCGTCGACGGCGATCGTGACAACCGCGTGGCCCTCGCGCCGCAGCCGTGTGGCCGCGCCGAGCACCGCGGGGTGCTCGATGGCGGTGCACGCCAGGCCCGAACTCTGCTGCGCCGCGGCGCGGGCCCGCACGGCGCCGAGGATCGCCAGGGCGTCCGCCTCGGTCCCGCCCGAGGTGAACACGATCTCACCCGGCGCCGCACAGAGTGCGCTGGCGAGGGTACGGCGGCTGCGCTCGACGATGCCGCGGGCCCGCTGGCCGTGCCGGTGCACGCTCGACGGATTGCCCAACGGATCGCCGTCGAGCATCGCCTGCATCGCCGCCCGCGCCGCGGGATGCAGCGGCGCCGTGGCATTGCGATCGAAGTCGATCACGCACGAGCCATAGCACGCGCCGGCGCGCCCCGGCCATACTCGGACGCCGGGCGGGCGCACGAGCATCGGCGCGATGCTCCGCGCGAATCGCCACGCGATGGACCGGCTTGGACCGGCAGGGCGAGCGCGCCGCGCGGCCGTGGTTGACGCCGAGACCCCCGGCCGCAATGATCCCCGCGCCTTGGGTGCACTGATCGCCACGTTGACGCGCGCCGGATTGCTCACGGAAGGTGGCGCCGGCGCGGTCACGCAGCTCGCCACCGACAAGGGCAGCACCGAGCTCGACGCGCTGCTCGAGCTCGGCCTGTGCGACGAGGACGGGTTGGTCGTCTTCCTGCACAGGCGCATGATGATCCCTCGGGTGACGACCGAGATGCTGCGCCGGCTCGACCTCGACACCGTCGGCCAGATCCCCGCCGATCTGGCGTGGGAGCACTCGATGCTCGCGGTCTCGATCGACGACGCGAACAACCTGACCTTGGCGATGGCCGACCCGACCGATGTGCGTGCGGTCGCGGCCGCGGCCAACCACACCGGCGCCTATCTCATCCGCGCGGTGGCGCCGGCGGGGCCGCTGCGCGAGGCCATCTACCGCTACCTCGGGCCGCGCCCCCCGGTTCGCCGCGTCCCGGCGACGCCGCGCGAGACACCGATGGTCGAGATCGCCGACACCCCGAGCACTGCACTTCCGCTGTCGCCCTCGGCGTACGCCCAGCTGCTGCCGCGCCTGGTCAACGCCGCCGATCGAGACGACATCATCGGCGCCGTCCTCGACTTCCTCGGCGCCGGCTTCGTGCACGTGATCGTGTTCTTGCACCTACAGCAGCAGCTGCGCGGCCGTGATGCCCGGGGCCCCGAGCTGCTGCGCGACGCCGTCTCGCAGGTGCGCATCCCAACCACTCCGCCCTCGGTGTTCGCCGACGCGATCGGCTCCCGAATGCCGTATTTCGGCCCGTGGCCGACCGAGCGCGCGATCGATGTCGCCTTCGCCCAGGCGATGGGCGGCATCGAGGGCGACGCCCTCGTGCTCCCGATCGGCCTCGCCGGCAAGGTGCCCGTCGTCATCTTCGCCGCCACGGCGCGCGCCGAGCTCGACCCTGGCACGCTCGCCGCCGTCGCCCACGGGACGTCATCGGCCCTCGAGCGGATGATCTACCGCCGCAAGTCGCTCGAGACCCCGGCGCCCTAGCGGACTACACCGGCTTGCCGATGCGGGCGCTGTGGCCCAGGTGCGCCTTGAGGTACTTGCTCGGCAGCTCGCGGCCCAGGTACGCGCCGAGCTTCGCCGACACGGCGACCAGACCGTCGAGGTCGACGCCGGTGCGCACGCCCATGCCGTCGAGCATGTACACGACGTCCTCGGTGGCGACGTTGCCCGAAGCACCGGGGGCGTAGGGGCAACCGCCCAAGCCGCCGAGCGCGGTGTCGATGGTGCTGATGCCGACCTGCAGCGCGACGGTGATGTTGGCGAGCGCGGTGCCGCGGGTGTCGTGGAAGTGCACGGCGAGCAGCGCGCGATCGATGCCCGCGGCCATCAGCCCGCGCAACACGTACTCGATCTGTCGCGGTGTCCCCACGCCGATCGTGTCGCCGAGGCTGAGCTCGTACACGCCGAGATCGAGCAGACCCTGGGCCACGCGATCGACCTGCGCAAGGGGAATGGTGCCCTCGTAGGGGCAGCCGTAGACGCAGCTCACGTAGCCGCGCACCCGCATGCCGCGGGCCCGCGCCTCGTCGACGACGATGCGATAGGTGGCCAGCGCGTCGTCGGTCGACTTGTTGATGTTCTTGCGGTTGTGCGTCTCGCTCGCGGCCATGAAGACCGCGACCTCGCGCATGCCCGCCCGCGAGGCGCCGTCGAGCCCGCGCATGTTCGGCACCAGCGCGCTGAAGCGGGTATCGGCGCCGCGCCGCACCCCGCGTGCCACCTCGTCGTGGTCGGCCAACGCAGGGATCCACCGCGGATCGACGAAGCTCGTGATCTCGACCCTGCGCACCCCTGCCGCGACCACGCCCTCGATGAACTCGAGCTTGCGGTCGGTGGGCAGCACCGCCTTCTCGTTCTGCAGACCGTCGCGCGGACCGACCTCGTAGATCGACACCTCGGCGGGCACCGCGTCGAAGAGGTCGTTCGGGGGGGCCGCAGGCGCTGGGTGGACGTCGTTCACGCGTCGGATTCCGTCGGCGGTTCGGGCGGGGTGGGGCGCGGAGTCGGTGGGGCGGGCGGCACCCGTGGGCGGGCGAGCTCGAACCTGTCGGCGGTTGCAGTGTACGCGATCCCCCCAAGCCGCCCCACCGCGTCGAGGCCGGAGGGGTCGATGGCGAGGCGGCGGCCGCGGGCATCCCGCCGGAGCAGCGCGGCCGCGACGTGGAACGCGAGCACCTCGCCCACGATCATGGTCGACGAGGGCCGCCCCGCCGGCCCCGCGCCGAGGGGAATCGCGTGGGACAGTCGGCACTCGAGGGCCGCCGCCACCTCGCCGATCCGCGGGGGCGCGACGTGGCGCGAGGGCTGCGGTGTGAGCCGCGCCACAGACGATCGCGCGAGCTCGGCCCACTCGTCGATCTCCGCCGGGTACTCCGCGGACGTCGCGTTCATCGCCTCGGCGTGCCCGCGCCCGACATGGTTCACCACGAACTCACCCGTCTCCAAGATGTTGCGCAGCGTGTCCTTGGGGCTGCCGTCGGGGCGCCACGCGCACGCGATCATCACCATCGGTGGGGCCGAGCACACCGCCTGGTAGTACGAGAAGGGCGCGAGGTTGCGGTGACCGGCCGCGTCTTGGGTCGACACCCACGCGATCGGGCGCGGCGCCACCAGATCGGTCATGAGCTGGTAGGTCTCACGCGCCGACAGGGTGCCCGCGTCGATGGTCTCGTGATGCATGGCGGCGCGAGCCTAGCAGCCTGAGGTGGGCGCTCGCGCCGGTTGCTTCGTGGCGGTGGTACCGATGCGCTACGATCGCGTCATGCGTCGGCCCGCTGGACTCGCGATCGTGCTCGGCCTGCTCGCGTGCACGCGACCCGCGGATCCGTCGCCGCCGGCTGCCACTGCCGGCCACGCCGACGCGCCCGCAACGGGCCCCACCGAGTCAGCCCCGGAGGTCGCGCCGGCCGCACACGTCGGTGCAGCAGCAGCGCCGGCCGGTCGCCGCGCCCCCGCGTCGCTGCCCGAGGGCACCCTCGCCTTCGCTGGCGCCTGCGACGTCGATCCCGCCGAGGTCGTCACCATCGCCGCCGTCGGCGACGTGCTGCTGCACCACGAGCTGCAAAAGCAGGCCTACACCGACCCGGCTGGCTTCGGCGCGTTGTGGCGCGACGTCGCCCTCGTGCTCGCGCGCACCGATCTCACCTACGCCAACCTCGAGGTGCCGATCGCCCAGGGCCTCGACAAGCAGGGGCCTGCCGACGACCCCGGCCTGCGCTTCGACAACCGCGTGTACACCGGCTACCCGTTCTTCAACGCCCACCCCTCGCTGGCCGCTGCGTTGGCCGAGGTCGGCGTCGACGTGGTGTCGACCGCCAACAACCACGCGCTCGACCGCGGCGCCGCGGGTCTGGTGCGCACCCTGGACAACCTCGACGCCGCGAAGATCCGCCACGCCGGCACCCGGCGCACGACGGACGATCCATGGTTCGCGATCACCGAGGCGAAGGGCATGCGCGTGGCATGGCTCGCGTGTACCCTGCACACCAATTTCGGCAAGGACGATCTCGGACAAGTACTGCACTGCTTCACGCAGACCAAGGAGGTCCTCGAACAGGTCGCGGCCCTGGCGAAGCGCGACGACGTCGACGCCGTCATCGTCACGCCGCATTGGGGCAAGGAGTACGATCCGGTGCCGCAGCCCAAGCAGCGCGAGCTTGCCCGCAAGCTCGTCGACGCCGGCGCCACTGCGGTCATCGGCGCCCATCCCCACGTGCTGCAGCCGTGGGAGCGGATCGTCGCCGAGGGTGGACGCGAGGCCTTCGTCCACTACTCGCTCGGCAATTTCGTGCACCACCAGCGCTCGCTCGATCGCCGCTCGTCGATCGTGCTCGTGCTCGGCCTGCACCGCGCCGAGACCGGCAAGGCCGCCGTCGTGGGCGCACGCGTGATCCCCATCCATGTGCGCATGGAGGGCGACAAGCAGGCGTTCTTCGTCGAGGCGATCGATCGCGCGGGTGAGCCCGCGGACGCGCGCGCGCTCGTCGTCGACATGTACGGCGAAGCGAACATGATGGCGCCGGACGATCCGCTCGACGTCGCACCGTGGTGCGTGGCGGCGGCGGGCTGACGACGCCCCCACCGCCGCCCGCTCATCCCCTGCCCCTCGCCGCCGCGAGCAGCGGCCCCAGGAACCGTCCGGTGTGGCTGCGCTTCACCTTCGCGACCTGCTCGGGGGTGCCCTGCGCCACGATCTCGCCGCCGCCGTTGCCGCCCTCGGGGCCCAGATCGATGACCCAGTCGGCGCACTTGATGACATCGAGGTTGTGCTCGATGACCACGACCGTGTTGCCGCCATCGACCAGGCGCTGCAACACGCCGAGCAGCCGCGAGATGTCCTCGAAGTGGAGACCGGTGGTGGGCTCGTCGAGGATGTACAGCGTGCGGCCGGTCTGCCGCTTGCCCAGCTCGCGGCTGAGCTTGACGCGCTGGGCCTCGCCGCCGGACATCGTGGGCGCGCTCTGCCCGATCTTCATGTAGCCGAGCCCGACGTCGCGCAGGGTGTCGAGCACGCGGACGATGCCGGGGTGCGCCGAGAACAGCTCGCGGCAGTCGTCGACGCTCATGTCGAGGACGTCGGAGACGTTGAGATTCTTGTAGCGGATGCCGAGCGTCTGGGCATTGTAACGCTTGCCGTGGCACACCTCGCACGGCACGTAGACGTCGGCCAGGAAGTGCATCTCGACCTTGACGACCCCGTCGCCCTCGCATGACTCGCAGCGACCGCCCTTGACGTTGAACGAGAAGCGGCCGGCCTTGTAGCCGCGCGTGCGCGACTCGGGGAGCTGGGCGAAGACCTCGCGGATCTCGTCGAAGGTCTTGGTGTACGTGCCGGGGTTGCTCCGCGGCGTGCGACCGATCGGTCGCTGATCGATCGCGATGACCTTGTCGAGCGCGTCGAGGCCGGTGATCTTGCGATGCGCGCCGACGCGGTCGGTGCTGTCGTGCAGGGCCCGCGACAGCGCCGGCAGCAAGATCGCGTTGACCAGCGAGCTCTTGCCCGCGCCCGACACCCCCGTGACCGCGCACAGCACCCCGAGCGGGAACTCGACGTCGACGTCGCGGAGGTTGTGCTCGGCCGCGCCGATGACCGACACCGTGGCCTTGGGCTTGCGCCGCTGCGGCGGCACGACGATCGACCGTCGTCCGCTGAGGTAGTCGCCAGTGATGCTGCCCGTGGCGGTCGCGAGCGCCTCGGGCGAGCCCGAGAACACCACCGCACCGCCGAGGTGCCCGGCCCCGGGCCCGAAGTCGATGACGTGGTCGGCGGCGCGGATCGTGTCTTCGTCGTGCTCGACGACGATCACGCTGTTGCCCAGGTCGCGCAGCCGCTGCAACGTCGCGATGAGCCGCTGGTTGTCGCGCTGGTGCAGGCCGATGCTCGGCTCGTCGAGCACGTACATCACGCCCGACAGCTCCGAGCCGAGCTGGCTGGCGAGCCGGATCCGCTGGGCCTCGCCGCCCGACAGCGTGGGGCCGGCGCGATCGAGGGTGAGGTACTCGAGCCCGACGTTGAGCAAGAATCCCAACCGGGCGTTGATCTCGCGCAGCACGCCCTCGGCGATGCGCGCATTGTTGCCGCGCAGCCCGAGGCCAGCGAAGTGGTCGGACGCGGCGCGCACCGTGAGCGCCGTGATCTCGGCGACGCTGCGATCCGCGATCCGCACGAACAGGCTCTCGGGTCGCAGCCGCCGGCCGCCGCACGACTCGCACGGCAGCTCGGCGAAGAACCGGCGATAGACGTCGCGCGCCCCCTCGGACGCGGCCTGGTGGAATCGCCGCTCGAGGTTGGGGATCACGCCCTCGAACTTCATGCCCCAGGTGCCGTGGCTCTCGCTGCCCTCGTTGCCCCAGCTGACCTTGATGCGCTTGCCGCCGAGGCCGAACAGCACCTGGCCCTGCTTCTTCTTCCCCAGATCGTTCCACGGCGTGTCGAGATCGACGTCGCACGCCTTGGAGAGCGCCTCGACGATCCGATACGTCCAGCCCTCGCCGCGGTCCATCGCCGAGGCCCACGGCGCGATCGCCCCGTCCTTGATCGAACGCTTGGCGTCGGGGATCACCAGCTCGGGGTCGACCTCCATGCGCGTGCCGAGCCCGTTGCAGTCGGGGCACATGCCCAGCGGGCTGTTGAACGAGAACGACTGCGGTGACAGCTCGGGGAACGAGTGGCCGCAGCACGTGCGCGACTCCGAGTATGCGAGCGGTGTGCCGCGGCCACCGTCGGGTTCGGCGCGCAGCTCGCCCTTGCCCTCGCGCAGCCCGAGCTCGACGCTCTCGGTGATGCGGCGGCGATCCTCGGCCCGCACCGTGATGCGGTCGATGACGAGTTCGATGTCGTGCTTGAGCTTCTTGTCGAGCTTGGGCGCGGCGTCGAGGCGGTGCACCGTGCCGTCGACGCGGACGCGGAGGAACCCGCGGCCAGCGAGTTCCTCGAACAGATCGCGGTACTCGCCCTTGCGGTGGATGACCAGCGGCGCGACCAGCAGCAACTTGGTGCCCTCGGGCTGCTCGAGCATGTCATCCACGATCTGCTCGGCGCTCTGGCCCCGCACCGGCTTGCCGCAGGTGTGGCAGTGCTGGACGCCGACCCGCGCGTAGAGCACCCGCAGGTAGTCGTAGATCTCGGTGATCGTCCCGACGGTGGAGCGCGGGTTGTTGCTCGCGCTCTTCTGCTCGATCGCGATCGTCGGCGACAGCCCGCGCAGGTGCTCGACCTCGGGGCGGTCGAGCTGGCCCAGGAACTGCCGGGCGTACGCCGACAGGCTCTCGATGTAGCGACGCTGGCCCTCGGCGTACAGCGTGTCGAACGCCAGGCTCGACTTGCCCGATCCCGACACGCCGGTGAACACCACCAGCTCGCGCTTGGGAATCTCGAGATGATCGATGCGCAGGTTGTGGACGCGCGCGCCGATGACCTCGATCGCGTCGGGCTCGGCCGCCTTGGTGCGGCGGGTCTTCGGGGTCGGATCGGGCGCGGGCCGGAGTTTGCGGGCGGACATCGTGCGGGGCTTTTCCTAGCACACCCGCGCGTGCATGGTGCGCGTTTGTTCAGTCTTGGGGCTCGACCCCAGCGCCCAAGCGGGCGATGCTCCGCCGCGATGCGAGATCAACACGTGCTGTGCACCGGCGGCGCCGGCGGATTGGGCAACAAGGTCACCATTGCGCTCGTTCGGCGGGGCGCGCGGGTGACGGTGCCGGTGGTCCACCGCCGAGAGGCGGACTCGCTCGTCGCCGAGCTCGGGGCGCTGTCGACCCACGTGTTGCTGGTCGAGTGCGATCTTCTCGACGACGCCGCAGTCGGCGCCATGGTGACCGGCATGCCGCGGCTCGACGCGCTGGTCCACCTCGTCGGCGGCTTCGCGATGGGGCCGACGATCGACGTCTCGCTCGAGCAGTACCACGCGCAGATCGATCTCAACCTCACCACGACGTTCATCGCCGTGCGCCATGCGCTGCGGCGCATGCAGACCGGCGGCTACGGACGCATCGTGACCGTGAGCTCGCGGGCCGCCCTCGAGCCCACCGGCGGCGTCGCGGTCTACGCCGCCGCCAAGGCTGCCGTGCTCGCCTTCACCCGGGCGGTCGCCGACGAGGCGCGCGGCACCAACGTCACCGCGAACTGCGTGCTGCCCAGCATCATCGACACCCCGGCCAACCGCGAGGCGATGGGCACCGCCGACGTCGCCAAGTGGGTGAAGCCCGAGCGGCTCGCGGAGACGATCGCGTTTTTGGCCTCCGAAGAGGCCGGCGATCTCCGCGGCAGCGCGATCACGGTGTACGGCAGCGCGTGACCGCGGGCGCGGGCGGCCAGGCCCGCGCGCCCCTCAGCACTGCGGGCAGCCGCACGCGAGCCCGTCGGCGTCCTCGCTGCACACGTCGAACGGCGCGAGGCATGCGGCATCGCCCATGCACTCGCACGTCGCGGCGCCGTCGCACACCGCCGCGATCGGCGAGCAGCGGTAGGCGGGGTTCTGCAAGACGCGCCGCACGCAGACCTCGTCGGCTGGGCAGTACTCGCAGCTGGGCACGATGTCGCAGTGCTGCGCGGGCACGCAAGCCCCCGTCCAGCAGCCGGTCAGTGGGTCGACGCTGGCCAGCGTCCCGTCCGCGCACGGCGGCGCATCCTCGTCGCACTGCACGTCGAACGGGCTGCACGACACCGGCACGAACTCGCAGCTATCCAGCTCGCACTGCACCTGCGGCACCAAGCCGAGCGCCGCGCAGGCCGACATCGCGCACTCTTCGATCTCGCAGGCCGGCGGCTCCCCGTCGACGGCGAGCGCGAGGCAATCGCAACAGCTGTCGAACACGACGCAGTCCCCGGCGCCCTCGCAGGTCCCCGTCGCCGCGGCGTCACCGGTGCTGTCGCTGGAGCTGCTGCCGCCCTCGGTCGTGAAGGTGGGATCCGCCGTGTCGTCGGTGGGATCGGCGGTCCCATCCGCCGTTGCCGTGCCCGCCGAGGTGCCCCCGGGATCCGAGTCGCTCGCGCTGGTCGGCCCCGTCTCACCGGCGGTCGCGCCGGTCGTCATCGTGGTCGTGACCCCGGACGGATCGGTGCTCGCCCCCGCGTCCGCCGTGCCGCCGCTCTCACCACCATCCGCCGGCAGGCCATCGTCGGAGCAACCCGTCACCAGCACGAGGCCGATGCCCGCACGACGCCACCATCTACGATCGATCAAGGTCATGGCCCAACCGTATCGCAACGCTGCCGACCGGGCGAGCCCGCGCTACCATGCCGCTGGGCCCGGGTGGTGAAATGGTAGACACGGGGGACTTAAAATCCCCTGCGAAAGCGTTCCGGTTCGAGTCCGGACCCGGGCACCCGCCCCAGCCTCCCGCGAGCTCAGCGCCATGGGGCGTCGTCGTCGCCGGCGGGCAACGCGATCGGCACGAACACCCGCCCGGCCCACGCCTGCACGCAGACCCTCAGCCGCCGCTGGAATCGGACCCGCCGCCGTCGCCCGTGGCTTCGCCGTCATCGCCGCCGCCGGGCTCGTCCTCGCAGCGGGCCGCCAGGCTATTCCCGCCGCTGCACGCTGCGCCGTCGTTGGGCCACGTGCGACCCTCGTCGTCGACATAGGACGCGTTGGTCGGATCGAAGTCGAACGGGCACAGATCGCAGGCGTCGCCGAGGCCGTCGTAGTCCTGATCGATCGGGGGCAGCCGACACTGCATGCCCCACAGCGCGTCGAGATCGCCCTGCACGTCGCTCGCGCCGAGGGCCACGTGATCGTCGACCGTCAGGCCCGCAGCGGCGAGCGCCGCTTCGCAACCCAGCGGCAACGTGAGCACGCCCGGCGTCGAGACCAACACGGGCGGCAGCGCGCTGCACCCGGATCCGCTGCACCCGGGCACCACCGGCCGGCCGTCGGCGTCGACGATGACCCGCTCGCTGCCGTGGCGCTCGGTGACCTCGCCGCCGTCCTCCACGAGCAGCGTCGTGCAGCACAGGCCCCCCGACGAGACGGGGAAGAACGCGATCGGCCGCGGTTCGCCCGAATCTCCGCAACCTGCCCCGAGCTCGCAGTCGGCGCCGATGAAATCGCCGTCGGGATCGTCGTCCTGGGCGCCACCGTCGAGGGTCTGCAGCGCGTTGGGGACGTGGGCGCAGGTGTCGCAGATGTCGCCCACCCCATCACCATCGCCGTCGAGATGGTTGCAGATCCCCGCCCCATCCGCGCTCGCGCCGGCACAGCGCCGGCCGGTCCCGCAGTCCGCATCGTCGTCGCACTCGATACGGTCGAGCTCGGGCTGGCGCGGACACCCGTCGACGAGATTGGCGAGGCCGTCCTGATCGAAGTCGTCGGCGTCGCCGAACCCGACCGGACCCGCGGCCAGATCCGAGGTGAGGCCGACACACTGATCGCCGACCATGTCGAAGTCGGCGTCGCGCTGACACGTGGGCGAGCTCGGATCGATCGGATCCCCGAGCCGCCACGGACCGTCGAGATCGTAACCCTCGCAGTTGGCGAGAGACGGGCAGTTGTCGCAGACGTCGCCGATCCCGTCGCCGTCCGTGTCGGTCTGATCGCCGCCGTTGCGGACCCACAGCGCCGTCGGCACCGCGTTGGTGGCGGCAAGCTCGTTGTAGCGCGCCAGCGACGACGGACAGTTGTCGCAGCCGTTGCCGATCCCGTCACCGTCGGAGTCGCTGGTGTCACGCGAGATCTCCGGCGATGCGGCGCACAGATCGAGCGCATCGCCCACGCCATCGGCGTCCGTGTCGGACTGCAGCGGGTTGTAGCTGCGCGGCGCGTTGTCGCACGACAGCGCGATGCCATCGCCGTCCGCGTCTTCGTCGCATCGCACCGGGTCGACGGTGAAGGTGTAATCGTAGCTGTAGGAGAGCTTGGGCGCGCCGGATCCGTCGACCTCGCGCACGACGCTGTTGGCGAACAGCGGCATGCCACACGCGTCCCAGAACGCCGCCGCGTACGCTTCGGGTGTGAGCTCGTCGAGCGAGGTCGCGTCGTCGTAGGCGTTGGCCGAGAGCAGCGTATCGGCGTTGCTCGCCTGCGGGTCGAGCACACCCGGGACGTAGAACCCGTAGGTGCGCCCGGACTCGAGCACCGGCTCGAACTGCACCGCGTCCACGCGGGCGCGGATCTGGCCCTCGGCCTGGGCGCCGACGTCGATCTGCAGACATGGCGGCGCGCCGCTGGCCTCTTGCTCGGCACGCGTCGAGGCGCAGCCCCGGCCGCCCGCGATGGTGCGGTCGCCCTCGGCCAACGCGAGATCGTGGAGTTCGATCTTCTCGAGGTTCTCGGGCGACAGATCGTACTTGTTGGAGAACGCCAGGCTGAACGTGTCGCAAGCGCCGATGCGCAGGTTGTCGCCGGGAAAGCCGGAGCTTGGCACCACGTGGAATTGCGAGGTGCGAAATCCGTAGACCCGCTTGCCGTCGAGCGTGTTGCCCTTCGGATCGACGACGTGTTCGTCGGCGTCCGAGCGCGCAAAGACGACCTGATACTCCTGGCCCGAGCACATGCTCAGGTCCCAGTCGGCCTCGAGCTCGACGCCGATGCCATCGGCATCGTTGGCCCGCCAGCCGTCGGCCACCGTCCGCGCGGCGATCATGCCGCGCTCCTCGGCGCACGCCTCGATGACCGCGCGCGGCCGGCCACCCCGGTCGGCCGGACGCCACTGCACGCCCTTGAGCGCGCCGTCATAGATGACGCCGCCGACCTTGGTGACGAGATTCACCGCATAGTCGTGCTCGTCGTCGCCCTCGTCGGGGTCGCAGGTCTGGGCGACATAGAACTCTTCGAGGCACGCCCTGGCCTCGTCGTCCGTGCAGTTGCGACCACCCGCGGAACAGCCCCCGGACGAGGTGCAGCGCCCGCAGTCATCGCCGCAGCCATCGTCACAGGCGACGCTGCGCACGACGCTGGGCAGCGAGCCCTTGCGATCGTAGCGGGGCAGCGGCGTGGCGCCGTCGGCGTAGATGGGATCGCAGCTGGCGCCCTCGGGGCAACACTCAGCCGCGGTGAGGACCCCGTCGGCGTCGGCGTCGCACTCGGACACGCGAGCGCCGGAGCTCGCGTCCACGAAACAGGCCGCGGCCGCCCGGGCGTCGAAGCGCGCGTCGACACAGAATCCCGCGGCGCCCGTGGTGTCGGGGTCGGCCTTGCACTCGACGAACCACGGCGCGCGGCAGACACCGTCGCCGCAGCCCGGATCACCGGAGCCGAGCGAGCATGTCCGACCTTCGGCGTCGGTGCCGACGCACTCGGCCCCCGGCAGCCCCGGGCCGGAGGGATCGCGGCACGCATCGTCGCTGTCGCACGCGATCGTTGCGCGTTCACCTTCACGCAGCGCCGGGTGGATCGATCGCAGCAGGTCCTCGGCCGGCACCGCGCGCTCGGGCTCGTCCTCGCGGGAATCCGCGACCACGAAATCGGCGCAGTCGATGAGACGGTCGCCCTGCGGATCACACTCCATGGGAGTGCCGGACGCCCCGTACTTCGAGACCATCACCGACAGGCTGAAGTCACACTGGGAGCAGCAGTTGTCGACGCCGTCGGCTGGCGTGTCGCAATCGTACGCCGAGGCGTCGCCGATCGCCCGATCGTCCCAGCGGCCCCGCGGTGCCACGAGCGACTTGTCCATCTGCAGCTTTGCGGGCCGGCCCGCAACCACCGCGGTGCACGGGTTCGTGGCCGGTTCGGCGTAGTCCGCCGCGCTGAAGTCGAGGCCCTGCTCGCGCAGGTTGTCGACGCACGATAGGTTCACGAACCGCGTGACGATGCTGGTGTCGTCGGCCGCGCGCTCGCGCCAGTCACCCGCGTAGCGGCTGATCGGCCCCTCCACCCCGAGGATGCGCGTCTTCCACTGATAGATCTCGAAGCGATTGCCGACGTCGGGGCGCGTGCGCACCAACTCGACCGAGGTCGGTTCCAGCAGGTTGTTGAAGATGAACTCCAGGCCGCTGGCGGCGACGATCGGCGCGATGCGGCAGTACTCCCAAGGACCGCGGCCGGCGGCCAGGGCGGCGTCGGTCTCCTCGCACAGGCCCAAGGTCTCGACGAAACGTCGCGCCTCGGTGAACGGCGACGGGCATCGCTCGCCGACGCACTCCGGGCTCACGATGTGGACGAGCTCGCCGGTGTAGTTGGTCCCCGAGATGATCTGCAGCTCGAGGCTGTTGTCGTTGCAGATGCCGCAGTCGGCGTCCTCGAAGCAGCCGGCCGGGACCAGGGACATCGCCCCGGCGGCGGCGATGAGGAGCACTCGTCTTGCGTCAACCATTGAGCTTGTCGGGCGTTCGCGATCTGTCCTTGGGCTTCATGATGCCGAGGATCTCTGCGCCCGAACGCTTGGCGAGGCCCAGGACGTCGACTGCGTCGCCGTACTTGGCCTTGTCGTCGAAGTCGATGAACACCACCTTCTTGTCGCGGAACTCCAGCTGCTTCGCGATCTGATCGGCCAGCTTGTTCTTGTCGGTAGGGTTGCGGTTGAGGGTGAGGGCACCCTCGGCGGTCAGGCCGATGACCAACGGCTCTTCGGTCGGCGGCTTACGCTGTTGCTGCTTCGCGTCCGGCGGCACGCGCACCGAGATCTCCGGCACGTTGCGCGGCACCATGACCATGAAGATGATGAGGAGCACCAAGCAGACGTCCACGAGCGGCGTGACGTTGATGTCGCTCTTCGCGCCCTTGCTGCCGCCTGCTGACATTCCCATGGTGGGTCTTCCTCACTCTTGGCCGAAACGGCCTCAGCTCTCGGTCTTGTCCACGACCAGCGCGATGTCGGCCACGGTCGTGGTGTCGCTGGAGTTGATCCACTCCATCACGGTGCGGATGCGGCCGAAGTCGGTCTCGCGATCGCCCTTCACGAACAGGATCGGGCCCTTGTAGCCCGTCGCTGCCGCCTTGCCGAAGGCGATCTTGAGGTCGCCCTCGAGGCGCTGCAAGAACGTCACCTTGTCGGTGTACAGGTCCTGCTCGATCCAAGCGCCGACGTCGTCGATCGACACGAACACCTGGTCACCCTCCTTGTGCTCGGCGGCGTCCGCCAGCATCGGCAGGCGAACGTCCTTGCCGCGCCCGAGCATCGGCGTCACCACCATGAAAATGATGAGCAGCACGAGGCAGACGTCGACCAGCGGCGTGACGTTGATGTCACTGTTGGGCGCCGCGTGGTTGATCCCGCGATCGCTCTTGTACGCGACCCCCCGCGTCCGCTTGCCGACGTGCTTCACGTGTAGCGACCTTCCTTGAGCACGAAGTCCACCAGCTCGGAGGCGACGTCGTTCATGTCGATCTGGTACGACTCGACGCGCGCGTTGAAGGCGTTGAACATCATGACCGCCGGGATGGCGACGAGCAGACCGACGGCGGTCGCCACGAGCGCCTCGGAGATGCCGCCGGAGACCGCGGCCAGGCCGCCGCCGCCATCCGAGGACAGGCCCTGGAACGAGTTGATGATGCCGACGACCGTACCCAGTAGACCGACGAACGGTGCGGTCGAGCCGACCGTCGCCAGCCACGTCAGGCCGCGCTTGAGGTTGGCGGTCTCCCGCTCCTTGGCCCGCTCCATCTGACGGTTGACCGCGTCGACGAGGTCGAAGTCGCCGACGTCGTCCGGGCCCTCCTCGCGCAGGGCCTCGAGCCCCTCGAGGTACTCGCGGAGGCCCGCGCCCACGACCTTGGCCACCGGGCTGTCGCCGTGCTGCTGCGCCGCCGCGACCGCCTCTTGCATCTTGCGCTCCTGCAGGTACGTGCGGAGCAGCATGATGTAGTTGATGGATTGCCGCTTGGCCCGGTGGTAGGCCCGCAGGCGCTCGATGATGATCGCGAGGGCGACGATGAACATCCCCAGCAGGAAGAGCATCACCCCCTTGGCGAACATGCCCATCTGCTCCCACATCCCGGTGAGCGAGAAGTCGGTGCCTTCGGCGATGAGGATCGAGAGGGTATGCATGGCTGTTTTCCTGAGTTGAACCCGCGCGGCGGGCGGAACTTATGCGGTCTCGGTGGCGGCGACGGGCCGCCTGGGCGCGCCGGTCGTCCGGCGACCGATCACTGGAACTGGATCTCGAACTCGTACTCGGAGCAGGTCTTCTTGGGCTTGCCGTCCACGATGAAGGGCTTGAACCGCCACTTCTGGACGGTCTCCTTCACGATCTGGTCGACCTGCGGATCGTTGGGGAATTTCTTGGTGACGCGGACGTCGACCGGCTTGCCGCCGACATCGACGCAAAAGCCGATCTTCACCTTGCCGGGACGCTTGTCGAACGTCGCCGCCTTGGTGCCGGCGAGCTTGCGCTCGTCGGGATCGGGCGAGTAGATCGCCTGCGATCTCACCGCGGAGATCGGGGCCTTGGCGACGTCCTTCTCGGCGACGTCGCGCTTGGTCGCGATGGCACCGGGCACGCCACCGGGCACGCCACCGGGGATCCCGCCGGGCACGCCACCGGGCACGCCACCGGGCACGCCACCGGGGACCTTGGGGCCCTTGGTGCCGCTCTGCGTCTTCGCATCGGGGACCTTGTCCGGGGTGTCCTTGGGCTGGACGATTTCCTCGAGGGGGACCTCCTCCTCGGGGACATCCTCCTCTTCTTCCTCTTCCTCCTCGGCGGCGGCCGCGGGCGGAGGCGGCGGCGGCGGCGGAACGGCGGCGACCGCCTCATCCTCCACGAGCTGCGTCATGATGAACTCGATGCCCGCCGGCGCGTCGACGCGGCTGATGTTCAGCTTGTTGGCCACCCACATGAAGGCGACGAGCGAGAACGTGATGACGCCCGACGTGGCCGCCGCGATCTGGATTCGGAGACGCCGACGGGGGTCGACGTGCTGGTATTGCATGTAGTGGTCGAACATCGATCCCGATCCTCGGCTCTGTACACGCACGAGCCACTAGCCGCGCGCTAGTTGCCCTTCCCCTTCTTCTTGCCCTTCTTCTTGCCGTCCTTGGCGCCCGGCGCTTCGGCCGGGGCGATGCCCTTGATCTCGTCCTCGATCTGGCGCCGCAGCTCCGCGTCTTTGGCTTGCTCTTCGGAGCTCAGCGGCGGCGCGGGGCAGCAGGGTGCGTCGGGGACCTTGTCGGTGGGGCACTCGGGCAGCTCCTCGAGATCACACTTCGCCTTCTGCTGCTTCCACGCGAGCATCGTGTCTTCACGGGCGAGGATGGGCTCGAGGCGCTCTTGGGGGGTCTCGGGGTTCTCGACGACGATGCGTGCGAGCTGGCGCTGGGTATAGGCCATCGAGCGCCAGATGTATGCATCGGCGAACTTCGGATCGAGCTGGGTCACCCGATCCAGCAGCACGATCACGTCGTCGGCGAGCGCGATGCGATCGGCCGGCGGGATCGATTCGTTGTAGCCCAGGCCGTTCTCGGCGTCGGGCATCAGCGGCATGAACGAGATCGTCGCGAGCGTGTGCCAGGCCTGCACGCTCTCGGGGAAGTCCTCGGTGCGCTTCTTCAGCCACTCGAGATACTTGTCCGCGTTGCCGCACTCCTCGTACTGCTGCGCGATCTTGGTATAGAGGCGCTCCTCGCGGGGCTCCTCGCGCTGGCGCTCGAGCCAGTGCGCGAGCAGGTCCTCGCAGCGCTCGTCGGCTTTGAGGATGGCGAGGCGGTGGCCCTTGACCTGTTCCTCGTCCTCGGCGGTCTTCTGCTCGAGCCGGTCGTACCAGGTCTGGAAGTCCTTCAGCGCGCTATCGGCGTACTTGCGGCGGTCTTCCTTCTCGGACGGGTCCTTCATCTTCAGGACCTGCGCCTCGGCCGCGCAGGCGCGGTTCCAAAACATCGTGACGCCGTCGGGCTCGAGGGTCTCGGCCTTGGTGTAGGCGTCGAGGGCCTCGACGAACTTGCCCTCGTTGTAGAGCGAGTTGCCCTCGCGGATGAGGTCGCGCGCCTCGATCTTCGCGCAGCCGGCGAGCGAGCCCAGCGCCAGGGCCGCGAGCAGACCCGCAACGGCGCGCACGGGTGAGCGGCGATTGCGGTTCGACGACACCGTGGTCGGCATCGACGTGGCGCGCAGATCCACGCGCGGGCTCGGTTTGCGCCCCATTGAAGGCAGGAGTCTACAACACGGGTCGGCCCGGGAATCAAGCGGCTCGGTGTGTGCCTCGCCACATGGCCGCGCACCGACGCCTAACCCCGCGTGCGTGATGCGACCGCGTGCACCGGCGAGCATGCGCGACGGGCTCACGGCGCGCGCGGACTCGGCACGCAGCGAATCTCGCGGTCGCAGCGCGAGCGCCGTGGGCTCGGCGTGGCCTCGGCCGTGAGGCGTCTCGGAGTGGGTCATCTCCATCGTGGGTCGCACGACTCGTGGTCGTGGGGGCGCGAGGCAACGGCCGTCGATCGGGCGACTTACAGGTTCGTCGACTTCGGCGCCGCGGGCCCCGCGGCGGCGTCAGGGGACCAGGGCGATCCCAGCCAATGCATCGGCGCCCACAGCGAGGGCGACGAGCCGATCGAGGCCGAGCGCGGCGCCGCTGCACGGCGGCAGCCCGGGTGCGGCGAGATCGGCGAGGAACGCCTCGGGCATCGGCAGCACGGGCAACGCATGGGCGGCGCGCAGCTCGGCCACCGCGACGAAGCGGGCCCGCTGCTCGGTGGCATCACGGAGCTCGCGGTAGCCGTTGGCGAGCTCGCGTCCGAACACGTGGCTCTCGAAGCGGCCGCTGGTGGTGCGTCCCCGGGAATCGACCGCGGCCTTCGACAAGGCCGCGAGCGGGGCGGGAAAATCGACGAGGTGGACTGCCGCGCCCGCGCCGGCGCGCCCCCGCAGCCACGGGTCGAGCGCGGCATCGGACCAGCCGCTGAAGAACGCGGTCCACGCCTCGAGGCGGCGGGCATCGGTGCTCGCGGTGCGCAGCGGCGGCAGGGCGTACGGCGTCGCCGCCATGCGCCGCGCGAGCGCGTCGCCGTCCTCGTCGCCCTGCAACTGCAGGCCCGTGGTGTCCTCGACGGCGTCGAGGAACGCGATCCTCGACCACGTATGGGGGGACTCGATGGAACGCAGCGCCCACGGTGCCGCGGCCTGCACGACCACGGCGACGAGCCGCGCGACGTCGGCCATCACCCCATCGGCGTCGGCGACGGCGTCATCCCGATCGGGGCGGTACCACTCGAGCAACACGAACTGCTCGCGGTGCCATGCCCCGCGCTCGGCGGCGCGGGCGACGTGCGTGAGCTGGAAGATCGGCCCGGCGCCGCCCACCAACAGCGACTTCATCGCCAGCTCGGGGCTCGTGTGCAGCCAACCGGCCCCCGCACAGACCGGTTCGATCCACGGCTCGATCGCCACCGCCGCCACCATCGGCGGCGTCGTCACCTCGCGCAGGCCACTGCAGCGGAGCTCGGTCCGCACGGCGGCGAGCACCACGTCCCAGAGCTCGACGCGTGCCGCGAGACTGAGCGCGGGGCCCACGGAGACCGACTCAGGTCGCGTTGACGCGCTCGATGTACGCGCCGGTGCGGGTGTCGATCTTCACCCGCTCGCCGACCTTGATGAAGATCGGCACCTGGACCTGATAGCCCGTCGCGACCGTCGCTTGCTTCGTCACGTTGTTGGCGGTGTCGCCCTTCACGCCCGGCTCGGAGTCGGTGATCTCCATGATCACGTGACTCGGCAGCGCGATGCCCACCGGCCGGTTGTTGTAGAAAAGGACGTCGACCGACAGGTTGTCGAGCAGGAACCACTTGTCCTCGCCGACGATGTTGGCGCCGAGCTCGACCTGCTCGTATGACTCGTTGTCCATGAACGTGAAGCCGTCCGCCGAGGCGAACAGGTACTGCATCTGCTTGCTCTCGACGTTCGCGGCCTCGAACTTCTCGCCCGAGCGCCAGGTCCGATCCATGACCGCGCCCGTGATCATGTTCTTGATCCGGCACTTGTACAGGCCCTGCCCCTTGCCGGGCTTCACGAACTGGAAGTCGACGACATTGAAAGGATGCCCGTCGATTTCGATCTTGGTGTTCTTCTTGAGTTCACTGACGTCGACGCTGGCCATGGCGGTCCTTGCCGCGAGAGGCGGCGCTGGGCTTGTCCACCGGCCGGGGGCTGGTTGTCAACCCGGCGCAGGGCGCGGGTGCGATGACGGGCGAGAAAACGGCCCCTCGGGAGGGCTGGCGCAACGACGGTGGGTGTGGCAGCCTATTCCACGGTTTTCCTCCACGATCGCCGGACAATGCGTCTCAGCACCAAAGCCCGCTATGGCGTCCGCGCGCTGGTCCACATCGCGCATCGCGGCTACGCCTCGGCGCAGGCCATCGCGGAGCAGCAGGCCATTCCCGCCCGCTACCTCGAGGAGATCATCGGCGAGCTGCGGCGCGCCGGGCTTGTGGTGGGCAAGCGCGGGCCGCGGGGCGGCTACCGTCTGGCGCGTCCGCCCTCGGAGATCGTGGTGGCGCAGGTCCTCAGCGCCCTGGGCACCCCGACTCCCGACGCCAACACCGCGGCTGCGCCCGACGAGATCAGCGTGCTGGTCGAGCGGGCGATCGACGACCGTCTACAGGCGGCCCTCGGCGACGTTCGCCTCGAGCAGCTGCTCGGCGAGGCGCGCGAGCATCACCGCCGCTCGGCGGCCAACTACGTGATCTGAACCCCTCACCTCCGAGACGACCGCCATGGAACGCGCGCTGCTGTGCGGCAACATCCTCGAGCTCATCGGCAACACGCCGCTGTGCCGCATCCGCAAGGTCTGTGGCTCCGACCGCACCCACGCCACGGTGTGGGGCAAGTGCGAGATGACCAACCCCGGCGGCTCCGTGAAGGACCGCATCGCGCTGGCGATGATCGAAGACGGCGAGCGCTCGGGCTTGCTGCGGCCGGGCGAGACGGTGCTGGTCGAGCCGACCAGCGGCAACACCGGCATCGGGCTGGCGCTCGTCGCCGCGGTCAAGGGCTACCGGTTGATTCTCACCATGCCCGAGAGCATGAGCCTCGAGCGCCGCAACCTGTTGCGGGCGTACGGCGCCGAGATCGTGCTGACCCCCGACGATCGCACGATGGAGGGGGCGGTCGCGGCCGCCGAGGAGCTGTGCCGCCGTCCGGGGCACGTGATGCTGCAGCAGTTCGAGAACCCGGCGAACCCGGAGATCCATCGCCGGACCACAGGCCCCGAGCTCATCGCGCAGCTCGACGGTATGAGCATCGACGGGTTCGTGTCGTCGATCGGCACCGGCGGCACCATCACCGGTGTCGGCCAGGCGCTGCGCGAGCACAACCCCGCGGTGCGCATCATCGGCGTGGAGCCCGAGCGGTCGCCGGTGCTGCGCGGTGGCCTCGCCGGCCCCCACAAGATCCAGGGCATCGGCGCTGGCTTCGTGCCTGGCGTGCTCGACACCCACATCTACGACGCCATCGTCGGCGTCCAAGACGAAGAGGCGTACCGCACCAAGCGCCGGCTCGCCCACGAAGAGGGGCTGCTGGTCGGCATCTCCGCCGGTGCCGCCGCGTTCGTCGCCGAGCAGCTCGCGGCCGAGCTCGGTCCGGGCAAGAACGTGATCACGGTGCTGTGCGACACCGGCGAGCGCTACTTCAGCCTCGACGAGTACTTCACGGCGGACGGCGAGCGCCGGTGATCGCCGATGCGCAGTGCGTGGTCCTCGGTGCCGGAGGCCTCGGCTGCCCGGCGCTGCTGGGGCTGCGCATGGCCGGCGCGCGACGGATCACGATCGTCGATCACGACCGCGTCGAGGTCTCCAACCTCCACCGGCAGGTGCTCTACGACACCGGGGACGTCGGTGCGCCCAAGGCCGAGGTCGCGGCGCGTTGGCTGCGGCGTCACGGCGTCGAAGCGACGGCGCGGATCGAGCGCCTGGTCCCCGAGGGGACGGACAGCATGATCGCAGCCCTGGACGACGACGCGATCGTGCTCGAGTGCACCGATGCGCCGGCGCTCAAGTTCGCGTGCAACGACGCCTGCGTCCGCCACCGCCGAACGCTGGTGCTCGGCGCCGCCATCGGTCTGCGCGGCCACGCCATCGCCGTGGTGCCCGGGTCCGCGTGTTATCGCTGCGTGTTCGAGGCGCCGCCGCCGGGCGAGCTGGTGCCGTCGTGCGTGGAGGCCGGCGTGCTGGGCACCGCCGTCGGCACCACCGGCATGTTCCTCGCCCACCTCGCCGCGGCCGTCGCCGAAGGCCACGCCGACGCGGTCGCCGGCCGCCTGTTCGAGCTGGCGCTCGGCTCCGGCATCGTCCGCGCCCTGGGCGGCCGCCCGCGGCCCCACTGCTCCTGCGCCACCGCCCGAAGTCCCTCGCATCGTCGTCCGAGAATCGCCACCGTCTGCTGAGGATCAAGCCAATGGCCACCGTTCGCATCCCCACTCCGCTGCGCAAGTACACCCAGGGCAAAGAGGAGGTCAGCGTCACGGGCAGCAGTGTCCGCGAGCTGCTCGCCAACCTCGAGTCCGCCCACCCCGGCATCAAAGAGCGCATCTGCGACGAGGCCGGCGCCGTGCGTCGCTTCGTCAACGTCTACGTCGCCGACGAGGACATTCGCTTCCTCGACAACCTCGACACCGCAGTGAAGGACGGCGACGAGGTCAGCATCGTGCCGGCCATCGCGGGCGGCCGATGAACGGCATGGCCCACGTCATCGATCCGACAGGCGAGCCCGCCGGCCTGGCGATCGCGCGGGCCCCAGTGCTGCGCGGCCGCGTCGACTCGGTGACCGAGCTCATCGGCGACACGCCGCTGGTGCGCCTGCGGCAGATCGAGCGCGACTGCCCGGGCGTCGAGCTGTGGGCGAAGTGCGAGTTCGCCAACCCCGGCGGCTCGGTGAAGGACCGCGCTGCGCTGCGCATCATCCAAGACGCGCTCGCCCGCGGCGATCTGCCCCCGGGCGTGCGCTTGATCGACAGCACGAGCGGCAACACCGGCATCGCCTACTCGATGGTCGGCGCCGCACTCGACGTGCCGATCACCTTGGTGATGCCCGAGAACGTCAGCAACGCGCGCAAACAGATCACGCGGGCGTATGGCAGCGAGATCATCTTCTCGGATCCGATGGAGGGCAGCGACGGCGCGATCGTCCACGCCCGTCGGCTCGTCGACGCGCGCCCAGATCGCTACTACTACCCCAACCAGTACGCCAACGACTCGAATTGGCTGGCGCACTACCACGGCACCGCTCCCGAGATCTGGGCGCAGACCGGCGGCCGCGTGACGCACTTCGTCGCCGGCGTGGGCACGAGCGGCACGATCATGGGCACGTCGCGGCGGCTGCACGAGCTGGGCGCAGTGCACTGCGCCGGCCTGCAGCCCGACGACGCGATGCACGGGCTCGAGGGCCTCAAGCACGTCCCCTCGAGCCTGGTGCCGCCGATCTACGACGGCGCCGTCGTCGACGAGACACTGTGGATGCCGACCGAAGAGGGTTGGGACATGGCCGAGCGCCTCGCCCACCAAGAGGCACTGTTCGTGGGCCACTCTGCGGGCGCGAACGTTGCCGGCGCGTTGCGCCTGGGCAAGCGGCTGGTCGCCGAGGGCAAGCCCGGCGTCGTCGTCACGGTGCTGTGCGATCGGGGCGACCGCTACTTCTTGCCGCTGCGCTGGGAGAAACACTATGTCTGGTGAGACACCCGCCATCTTGCACGAGCACCTGCTCGCGATCTATCGCCAGGCCAGGGCCGAGTTCCCCAAGGAGTGCTGCGGCTACCTGCTGGGCACGGCGCCCGACGCTGCGCTCGTACCCTGCGAGAACCGCCAGGATCGGCTCCACGCCCTCGACCCGGAGGCCCATCCGCGCACCGGCGAGAATGGCTACAACATCGGCGGCAAAGAGTTGCTGGGGCTCGTGCGCAGCTTCGACTCGGAGCGTCGGGCGACGATCATCTATCACTCGCATCCGCGGGTCGGAGCGTACTTCTCCGAGGAGGACACGCGCGCGGCGCTCGGCGCCGGGTATCCGGTCGACTACCTCGTCGTCGACGTGCAAGACGACGTAGTGCGCGAGGCCAAGCTGTTCCGGCGTGACGGCGAAGGGTACGTGGAGATCGCCCGCTTCGACGGCGCCGCGGTGTAGCGGCGCGCGGGCACAGCGTCTCGTCGGCGACGGTGCTCCGCCGACGACACCGTCGCCGAGGGCGAACGGCGTCGAGGGTGCGACGGTTGACCTCCGCCGAGGCGGCGCACGCCACGGGGGTTCGGTTGCGTCACCGCATCGTCACCATTATGCTTCGGCATCATGGCGGTGCGGACGACCATCACGCTCGACGACGACGTGGCGAAAATGCTCGAGCGCGTCGTCACCGAGCGTGGCGTCCGCACCAAGGACGTCGTGAACGCGATCCTTCGCGAGGGCCTGCGCGGAGGTCAGGCTCGACCGAAGCGCCGCGCCTACCGGATGACACCGATCGATCTCGGGCGCTGCCTCGTCGGCGACGTCGCCGATGTCGCTGCGGCCCTGGCCGCGGCCGAGGGCGACCGATTCCGATGATCCTGGTCGACGCGAACCTGCTCATCTACGCGCGCGTCAGCTCCATGCCACAGCACGTCGCCGCACGTGCGTGGCTCGAAGGGGTGCTCAATGGCCCGAGCCCCGTCGGCCTGCCGTGGGCCAGTCTGCTGGCGTTCGTCCGCCTCGTCACGAACCCCAGGGTGTTCGAGCGACCGGAGCCGATTCCGACGGCGTCGGCACAGGTCCGCGAGTGGCTCGCGTGCGAGCGCGCGTGGATCCCCTGCCCGACCGACCAGCACGCGCACGTACTCGAGCGCTTGATGCTCGAGATCGGCAGCCGATCCGATCTCGTCCCTGATGCGCACCTCGCCGCGATCGCCGTGGAGCACGGTTTGATCGTCTGTTCCGCCGACGGTGACTTCGCGCGGTTCCGTGGGGTTCGGTGGGAGAACCCACTGGTGGCGGGGCACCCTGCGGCGTAGCCGACTGGCCGTTCATCCGCGCGCGGCCGACCGGACACGCGCGATGAACTCGCGATCCGCGGGCAGGAATTCATCGGTCGGCAGCTCGGCGGTGCGGCACGCGATCACCTCGGAGCCATCCTCGGGCCGCACGCGCTCGCGCCACGTGCTCGCCCACGGCCGCGCGTCGACGTCGTAGATGGCGAGGATCACCTCGGGTCCGGGCGCGGGATACACGTGGTGCAGCAGCTCGACGACCCGACCGACCCGGAGCGCCGCTGCATGCGGGCCCCACTCCTCGACCAGCTCGCGGGACAGCGCGGCGGCCGGGGCCTCGCCGGGCTCGATCTTGCCGCCGGGGAGCTCGAGCAGGCCGGCGCCGAAGCGCGCGTGGGGCGGCCGGCGCTGCACGAGCAGCATCCCGTCGTCGAGCCACGCCAGCGCGGCCACGACCCACAGCCTGGGCGGCCGGTCCACGGCGCCGAGCATGCCACGACGCACATCGCCGCGCGCTTCGCCCGGCCCGCGGGTGCCCGTTCTCCGTGGACAGGGCGCGATCTCCCCCCCTATCCTCCCGCCCAGGTCCTGCATGCGCCTGTTCTCCGCCAAGATCCCGCACATCACCGAGGTCGTCACGCGCACGCTGATCGACGCGGGTGACCTGGAAATCAGCAACCGCGACGAGTTCAAGCGCGACGTCGAGTCGATCTTGAAGGAGTACATGCGCAAGGATCGGGAGCTCACCGAGGCGGCCAAGGACCTCCTCGAGGCCCGCGGCCTGCCCTACTCCGAACTGTACAAGATCAAGCGCCAGCTCGCCGAGCGCGAGGAGTTCGCGATCGGCGACGAGTCGGTCAACTGGATCGCCAACCAGCTGGTCGAGATGTTCATGCAGTCGCAGTTCGTCGAAGAGGTGTTCGCCGGCGACGACGCCCTGCGCCGCACGCTGAAGGACGTCCTGCGCCGCAACATGCAGGCCGACGACGATCTCGACCGCGAGGTGCGCAAGCACCTCAAGCACCTCGAAGAGGGCACGAGCAGCTTCGAGATCGAGTACCAGAAGCAGCTCGAGCTGGTGAGACGCAGGCACGGGCTGACCTGATGGCCCACATCCTGGTCTACCTGCAGCGCACCCCCCTGGGCCTGCACCCGGCCAGTGCAGTCGCGCTCTGCCTCGCGCGCGACATCGCGTCCGAACGGGGCGCCACGGTGACCGCGGTGAGTGCCGGTGACGCTGGCGAGCTCGATCGTGCGATCGTGAGCGCCGCGGGGCGCCATGGCGCGGATTCGATCGTGTTCTGCGGACCAGGCGGCATCGAACGCCTCGAGCAGCGCCTCGCGCCGGTGCACGTACTGGTGCCCTGGACGGTCGAGGGCGCCGCTGCGGTCGCCGGCCTGACGTCGGGACCGGTCGTCGCGCGCTGGCTCGACGAGCGGCGACCGACGTGGGGCAGCCCGGACGCGATCACCGGGATCGTCGCCGGCGTGCTCCCGTGGCACGACCTCGACGAGCAGCTCGAGGCCGAGTATCAGGGCGACGTCGACCAGGTGCCGATGCCGCGATGGGTCTCCGAGGTCCCGGTGCCCGTGGGTGCCGGCGGCACCGATCGCCTGATCATCGGCGTGCCGGAATTCGGCTTCGTCGCGCCCGACGCCATCGATCACGAGCTGCGGGCGAAGCTTGCCGCGACCGGGGCCAAGCCGGCGACACCGCGCGACATCCAGACCGCCACGGGCGGATCGTTCCTGTGGCTGTCGCCCGGCGCCGGGCCGCTGCCCGAGGGCCTGTCCCACCGCGGCCCCGCTGTGCGCCTGGTGCTGATGCCGGGGCCCGACGGCACCTTCGACGCCACCTGGGCGCTGGCCGACTGGGTACTGCCCGGCGCATGGCCCCAGGTGCTCACCGCCCTGCAGACGATGCCGTGGCGGCGCGCGCTGACATGACCGCGCGGCTGGGCGCCGCCCTCGAGGCGGTGCTGGCGTCGCGCGCCGGCGGCCGCGGTCGCGTCGTGGATCTGCGCGCGAGCACGGACGCGGAAGGCGATCCGATCACCATCGCTTCGGCGGCCGAGGGCCGTGAGCGCGAGGTCCTCGATCGGCTCCGCGGGGCACGGGGGCCCGACGTGATCATCGTCGACCGACCGACGGCGACGCTGCGCCGGGCGCTGCGCGACCATCCGGTGGGCCTCTTGGTGGTCTGCGGCGGCCTGGCCCCCGCCGACGTGGACGCGCTCGACGACGATGCCGAACAGCCGTGGCTCGGCCCCGGCGCGCGGCTCTCGGTGGGCGCGGGGCTGACGATCGCGACCGCCCACGACGGCGGCGATCTGCAGGGCTTGGTGCGCGCCCTCGGGCGCGATCACCTGCGTGTGGCGCTCGCCCCGACGCCGCGGTGGTTGCCGCTGTGGCTGGTGCATCCGGCGCTGCGCGGCACCACCGTGCTGGGCACCGTCGGCGCGCGCGCGCTGTCGATCGCGTGGGCGCAGTGGGCTCCGAAGGCGGCCGACGCCGACGTGCTCGTGCCCGTCGGTGTGCCCGAGGTGGCCCTCGACGTGCCGCGGGCCCCCGAGCTCGACGTGGCGGTCGCCGCCCACGCCCTCGAGGTGCGCACAGGTCCGGTGTTCCCGTCGCCGCGGGTGATCGCGATCGTGCACGCCCAGCTCGGTGGCGCCCGCGACGATGCGGGCGGCGGATCGACGACCGCCGAGGTGTGGGCGCAGGCGCGGCGGGCGTTGCCGATGCTCGGTGCCGTCGTGGGCATGCAGTCGCCGCGCGAGGGCCTGCCCACCGATGCGCCCACCGCCGCGTTCCTCGCCCAGCGCGTGTTGCTGCGCGAGGCGAGCCACCGCGCGCTGCTGGCCGCGCCGCCGCCTGCACCCGCCCCACCGCCAGCAGACGGCATCGAACGCGCCGCGGAGATCCTGCACAATGCCGGCGAGGCGCTGTCGGATCACGAGACCAAGGTCGTGCTGCGCGGCTTCGGGCTGCAGGTCACCCGCCAGGCGGTCGCGAACTCGGCGAGCGGCGCCTCGGGGTTCGCCGAGCGCATCGGGTTTCCCGTCGTGCTGAAGGCGCTCTCGCCCGATCTGCGGCGCCGCGCCGAGATCGGCGCGATGGAGCTGGACCTCGCCAACGCAGCGGCGGTGCGAAGGGCGTACGCGGCGATCGTCGACGCCGTCGAGCGCCGCGCTCCCACGGCGCGACTCGACGGTGTCGTGGTCGCCGAGCACGTGCCCGCGGGCCTCGACGTGCACGCGGGCGTGCTGCGACTGCGCGGCGGCCAGCAGGCCGTCTTCGCCCGGCCCCACGCCGGCACGCAGGCCACCGAGCCGATCCTCGCCCTGTGCCCGCTGAGCCACGAGGCGGCGCTGTCGATGGCCCACGCCGTGCTGTCGCGGATCGCAGTGCCGGCGCTGCGCCGCGGCGACGATCCCCATCCGCAGGTGCTCGGCGAGGTGCTGCTGCGGCTGTCGTGGCTCGCCGAGCGCTTCGCGGATCGACTGAACCTCGTCGACGTGAACCCGGTGCGGATTACAGCGGACGCGCGCGGGTATGTGATCCTCGACGCGCACCTGCGGCAGCGCGCGCACGTCGAAGGGCGGTGAGCGTGCTCGTGGAGGACGAGGTGACGGATTACGTTCACGACACGGTCGTGATCTTCCTGGCGACCGTCCTGCGTGCGTGGGTCCGGCCGCTGGGCGGACTCGTCGGTGGGTCGGACGTCGAGTTCCAGGCGGACCCTCGAGATCTACGAGCTCGGGATCGACGGCCGCTGCATCCGTGCACTGAGCGCAGCCGAAGGTCGTCTGCCCCAGGTCCCCGGGTGTGACGGGCTCATCCTCGATCTCGACGCGCTGTGGCTGGAGGTCGAGGAACTCGACGCGGCGCGCTGACGAACGTCGCCCATCCGCCATCACGCACTCAGCTCGGCCGCGAGCGCGAGCAAACGTTCGCGATCGTTGTCGCCCGGATGCGCCAGCACGTGCTCGAGCAGGCCGCGGAGCACCTCGCCCATCGCCGGGCCCGGCACTGCGAGCCCGGCGGCCAACAGATCGCGGCCACCGATCACGAGCTCGGTGCTCGACAGCGCCGCCCCCTCGAGCGCCGCACGCAGGCGCTCGGCGACCACGGGATCCGGATCCGCCAGCCTCAGCGCGTCCTCGACATGCGCCCTGCCGATCGCCGCCGCGGCCATCCGGATCGCGACCGGATCCTCGAGCGCACCGATGCTCAGGGCCGCAGCGCCGAGCAGCGCCGACAGCCGCGCGCGGTCGCCCTTACCAAACCGCACGGCGTCGAGCGCTGCGCCCACCGCCGCCGGATCGCGCCGCGCCACCGGAGCGAGCAGTCGCGCCGTCCGCAGCACCGGATCGGCCGGCAGCCGGTCGACCGCCGCGATCGCAGCGTCACGCTCGGCACCCAGAAGCGGCGGCAGCACGTGGGGCCACACGCCGGTGGTGTGCATCGGCACCAGGCCGCGCGAGGGCACCGGTGCACCGAGCAGCTTCACCAGCTCGACGTGCACGCGCTCGCGGCTGACCTTCGCGAGCACGTCGAGCGCACCGCCGACCGCCACGGCGGTGGCGTCCTGCAGCCGCAGCGATCGGGTCGCACACAGCCGCACCGCCCGCATCGTCCGTAGGCCGTCTTCGGCGAAGCGTCGCACCGGATCACCGACGGCACGCAGCGTCATCGTCTGCAGATCGGCGAGGCCGTCGAACGGATCGGTGAAGACCTCGGCGAGCGGATCCCACGCAAACGCGTTGACGGTGAAGTCGCGCCGCGCCAGGTCCTCGACCAGATCGCGCAAGAACGTGATCTCGCTGGGCCGACGGCCGTCGGTGTAGGCCCCTTCCCCACGGAACGTCGTGACCTCGACGCCGATCGGTCGATCGTCGCCGCGGACGAGGACCGTCACCGTGCCGTGCTCGATCCCGGTCGGGATGGTCCGCCGGAACGCGCCCTGCACCTCGCCCGGCAGCGCAGAGGTCGCGAGGTCCCAGTCGGAGGCCGGCAGCCCCAGGAGCACGTCGCGCACCGCACCACCCACGAGCACCGCGGCGTGCCCGTGGCCCTGCAGCGTGCGCGCGACCTCGAGGATCGGCAGCGGCACCACGGCGGCGCGCAAGCACGCCACGGCCTGCTCGGGCGAGTGCACGACGGCCCGCCCCGGGATTGCGCGCGGGTCGGGATCGGGGGCCACGGACATCGAGGCGACGCTAGCGGCCGCAGCCGCGCGGGTCTACCCCGCCGCGGAGGTTCACTGTGGTCCGATGCCCCCGCGCGCGCCCGCTGCCCGTCGTGTAGGATCTTCTGGTGCTTCGAACGCTCGGTGGACGCCGCAGCCTGTTCGCACTGCTTGCCATCGCGGGCTGCGAGATCGTGGATCCTGGCCCCAACGTCGGCGTCGCCAACCGCTGCGTGCTCGCGCCCGCGTACTTCGTCGAGCGCATCGTACCCGAGTACCTCGACCGCAACGGGTGCGCCGACGAGGCGGGTTGTCACCGCGCGGCGGATGCCAACAGCATCTTCCGGCTGCAAGACGTCTCCGACTCGCTACCGCCGCTGGCGACCGATCCGCTGGGCGCGTGGCCGGCCCCGTGGCAGGAGAACTTCCGGGTGACCACCGCCCAGATCAGCGACTGCGATCTGGCCGAGCTCGCACCGCTGTACTCCGAGCCCGCCGGCGGCGGCACCCTGCAGCACGGCGGCGGTGACCTCTTCTCGCCGGGCGGCGACGAGCTCGACCTCATCCAGGCGTGGTTGGACGGCGGAACATGAGCGCCGCGCGGTGGTTCTGCGTATGCGTGGCTCTGGCCGTCGTCGGCAGCCCGGCCGTGCACGCGCGGCCCCGCAAGGTCGAGTCGACCACGCCGCAGGCGAGCGTGCGCGGTCCGATCGCCCGCGTGCTCTCCGAGACCGCGCAGGTCTACTCGGGCGCCGGCTTCAGCTACCGCGTGATCGCCCAGGTCCGCCGCGACGACACCGTGCGCATGGTCGAGCGCGGCAAGCGAGGCGGTTGGACGCGCGTGCAGCTGGGCAGCGGCGTGGTCGGCTGGATCCTCTCCGAACAGATCCTGCTGCTGTCGGTCGGCACCGGCGACGAGCCGCCACCGTCGGCGCTGCGCCGCTTCGGTCGCAAGCTCCGCGAGAAGGTGCTCGGTCCCGCCAACCTCATGACCGCGCGCGCCGGCGGCACGCTATCGGCGGGCGTGCTCGGGCGCGAGGGGCTGTTCTTGGTGCGGCCGCAGGTGTTCCTGTCACCCAACGCCGGCATCGAGGCCTACGTCGGCCCAGCCGCGGGCCGCGAGTCGAGCCGCGGCATTGTTGGGCTGTCGACCAACCTGTACCTGAGCCCACAGATCCCGTTCACCGTCTTCGTGAGCATCGGCGGCGGCGCGGTGTTCAGCAAAGGCAAGGCCGACGCGCTGTCGTCGGCCCGCTGGAGCTACCTCGCCAGCCCCGGTGGCGGCCTGTGGATCATCCTCAAGCGCGGCGTCGGCGTGCGCTTCGATTTTCGCAACCATGTGGTGTTCCGTGCCGACGACGCCCAATCCCTGCAGGAGTACTCCGGTGCACTCGCATTCACGTTCTGACATGGTGGTGCCGCGCGAAGCCGCGCGATGCGTGTGGGCTGTGATCATCGGCGCCGCTTTGCTGGCGACGGGGTGCGCGCGCGCGGTGCTGCCCAGCGAGAAGGCCTACCTCGCCGATCCGATCATGCAGTTCGGCGTCGACGGCCTCGAGACCGCTGCCGACGCCCACGTGATGAGCAACCGCGAGGGCGCAGCCGGTGGGTCTGGTACCGCCGCAGGGGGCTGCGGGTGCAACTAGACCCCCTCGACGTGGCGGGCCCCGTGGCCGCGACAGGATCCGGCGGGCGGGCGTCGGCACGCTGGGGCATGCGCGCGCTGGCGTGGCTCGCCCCGCTCGCGATCTTGGGCGACGAGCGGCCGGTCCACGGCGCCGATGAGGTGCGTGCCGCCGTCACCTATTTCGCCGAGCCCGCGCCCAACACCGGCCTGTACGTCGTCCACCCCCAGGTCACCTATTCGCAGGACTTCGGCGATCACTTCGGGCTCGGGGTCGGCTACGACGCCGACGTGGTCTCGGGGGCCACCCCGCAGGTGTTCGGCGTCGACGCCGTGACCGCGGCGACCGAGTTCGCCGACGTCCGCCACAGCGGCTCGCTCGGCCTGCGCTTCCTCACCGAGTATGCCACCTTGCGCCTGGGCGGCGGCTTCGCCGGCGAGAGCGACTACCGCTCGGCCACGGTGACCGCGGGCATCACCGCCGACCTGTTCGATCGCAACTCGCAGCTCGCCGTCGATTACACCCACAACTTCGACTCGGTGTGCGACGCCAACAACCAATCCGCCGAGGAACTGCTCGAGCTGCGCGCCCTGGACAGCTCGAACGACTGCTTCGAGCCGAGCGCCGATCTCACCGCGACCCGCAAGCTCGCCGTCGACACCATGCAGCTGAGCTGGACGCAGGTCGCCTCGCCGTGGCTGCTCCTGCAATTCGGCGCCACCGGCCAGGTGCTGCGTGGGTTCCAGGCCAACCCGTACCGCCAGGTGTTGCTCGGCGAGCGCGCGGTGCAAGAGCACATGCCCAACGAGCGCAACCGCCTCGCGCTGTTCGCCCGGGCCAAGTTCGCCCTCAAGCCGATCCGTGGCGCCATCGCGCTCGAGGTGCGCGGCTACCTCGACTCCTGGTCGATGCGGGCGCTCACCACCGAGCTGGCCTGGGACCAGTACGTCACCCGGCCGCTCGTGGTCCGCGTCCGCGCGCGCTGGCACGTGCAGGACTCCGCGCTGTTCTACCGCGACGGCAACGAGTACGCCTCGAGCGGCCCCACCGGCAGCTTCTGGACCGGCGATCGCGAGCTGTCAGCCCTGCTCAACTCCACCTACGGCGTGAAGGCGACGTACACGATCCGCGCCCGCAGCAAGCAGTTCCTGCGCTTCATCGACGCCTTCGTCATCGCCGCCAAGGCCGACATGATCCTGTACCGATCGCTCACCGAGAACCCCGAGTTCTCGCCGAACTACGATCGCACCCAGGGCCTGATCGACGCGGTGGTCGTGCAGGCACAGGCTGGCTTCGACTTCTGAGCGTCTCCGGCCGCAACGACGGAAATCCGCGTCAGCCCTTGCATGCCGCCCAGGTCGGGCCCCAACCGGCGTCGACGCGCACCGGTACCGCCAGCGTCACCGCGCGCTCCATCAGCGGGGCCGTGAGCGCGATCAGCTCTTCGACGCGTTCCTCGGCGCACTCGAAGATGAGCTCGTCGTGGACGGTGAGCAGCATCTGCGCCCACGATTCGCCGACGAGCCGGCGCTCGACCGCGATCATCGCGATCTTGAGGATGTCGGCGGCGCTGCCCTGGATCGGTGTGTTGCGGGCGATCCGCTCGCCGTAGCCCCGCGACGGCCCGCGCATGCCGAGCTCGGGGATGCGGCGGCGACGGCCGAGGATGGTCTCGGCGTAGCCGCGGCTCGACGCGATGGTGATGAGTTCGCGCATGTAGCGGTCGACGCCCGGCACCCGCTCGAAGTAGGCGCGGATGTAGCTGCCGGCCTTGCCGCGCGGAATGCCCAGCTGCTGCGCGAGGCCGAACGCGGTCTGGCCGTAGACGACGCCGAAGTTCACGGCCTTGGCGATGCGGCGCTGCTCGTCGGTGACGTCAGCCTCGGCGACGCCGAAGACCTCGGCGGCGGTGCGGCGATGGACGTCGGTGCCCTCGACGAACGCCGAGACGAGGTTGGGATCGCCCGAGAGGTGGGCGAGGATCCGCAGCTCGATCTGCGAGTAGTCGAGGGCCACGAGGACGCGGCCGGGCGGCGCCACGAAGGCCTCGCGGATGCGCCTGCCCTCGGCGGTGCGGATCGGGATGTTCTGCAGGTTGGGATCCGAACTCGACAGCCGTCCTGTCGCCGCGACCGCCTGATGGAAGGCGGTGTGCAGCCGGCCGGTGTCGGGGTTGACCAGCTGCGGCAACGTGTCGAGATAGGTGCCCTTGAGCTTGGTGAGGCTGCGGTAGGCGAGGATGTCGATGACGATCGGATCGAGCAGCGCGAGCTCCTCGAGCGCCTTGGCGTCGGTGGTGTAGCCGGTCTTGGTCTTGCGGGTCGCCGGCAGGCCGCGCTCCTCGAAGAGCAGTTTTTGCAGCTGCTGCGGCGAGTCGATGTAGACCTCGTGCCCGGCCTGGGTGTCGACCGCGGCCTGGATCGCGGCGATCTGCACCGCGAGTTCCTCGGACTGCCGGCGCAGCACCTCGGTGTCGAGGGCGATGCCGCGGGGCTCCATGCGGCGCAGCACCCACGCGAGCGGCATCTCGATGTCGTCGACGAGTGTGCGGGCGGCGGGTGTCGCGCCGGCCATGACGCCGCGCATGGCGACGCCGAGCGCCAGCAACGCCTGCACGCGCACGCCCGCCCACGACGCCGCGGGAATCACCGCGAGGTCGGCGGCGGTGGGCTTCGTGCGGCCCTTGCCCTTGCCGCCCTTGCCCAGCACGGACTCGAGCGTCGGCAGCGTGACGCCGAGCATGTCCTCCACGAGCGCCTCGAGTTCGTGGGACGAGCGCGCCGGATCGAGCGAGTACGACACCAGCATCGGATCGAGGGCCACGGCGCCGAGCTCGATCCCCAGACCCGCCAGGGCGTGGGCGAGGACCTTGTGATCGTGCACCAGCTTGGTCGGACGGGCCGCCGACAGCACCGGACGCAGCGCGGCGGTCACGATGTCCGCTGGCAGCGGCAGGCCGTCGACCAGGTCGGCCTGCCGGTGGTGCAACGGCACGTACGCGACGGTGCCACCGGTGGTGCCGACGGCGAGGCCCACGACCGTAGCGCGCAGGGGATCGGTGCCGTCGAGCACGGCCGCGACCGCGATCTCGTCGGCGCCCTGCCACACCTCGCACAGCGCCTGCAGGCGCGCCTCGTCGCCGGCCGCGATGACCACGACCGCATCGGCGGCCGTGACGAGGTCTCCGCAGCGACCGAGTTCGATCGCGCCGCCGTCGTCGTCGGCGCCAGCGACCACGGGGGTGCTCGTCGGGCCGGACGATCGGCGCACGGTGGACCCCAGCTCACGGACGATCTGCTTGAACCCCAGCGGCTCGAAGAACGCCACCACCTCGGCCTCGTCGGCGCCCGGGTCCTCGAGTGCGTCGATCGGCTGGGGCAGCGGCAGCGCGTCGTGCAGCGCGACCAGGCGCCGCGATAGGCGGGCGGCGTCGACCGAGGCGACGAGCTTCTCGCGTCGGGCCTTCTGCGGGATGCTGGGGGCGCCTGCGAGCACACCTTCGAGATCACCGAACTCGCCGAGCAACGCGGCCGCCGTCTTGGGTCCGATGCCGGGCACGCCCGGCACGTTGTCGGAGCTGTCACCGACCAGGGCGAGCAGGTCGCCGAGCAGCGCCGGGCCGACGCCGAACTTGGCGACCACCTCGGCCGTTCCAACCGCGAGGTTCTTCATGGTGTCCCACAGCACGCAGCCGGGCTCGCCGTCGTCGACCAGCTGCATGAGGTCCTTGTCGGACGAGACGATGACGACGCGGATGCCCCGGGCGCGGGCGGCCATGGCGTAGCTGGCGATGACGTCGTCGGCCTCGAAGTCGGGATCCTGCACGCGCGGGATCCCGAGGGCGTCGGTCGCCCTGCGGATGAGCTCGAACTGCGGCCGCAGATCCTCGGGCGCCGGCGGGCGGTTGGCCTTGTACTCGGCGAACATCTCGCGGCGCTTGCCGTCGCCGCCGGCGTCGAACACCGCCACCATGTACTGCGGCGCGAACTCGCGACGGGCGGCCTGCACCATGCGACAAAAGCCGTGGACGGCGTTGACCGGCGTGCCGTCGGGCGCGTTGAGCATCGGCAGGGCGTGGTAGGCCCGGTACGCGAAGTTGTAGCTGTCGAAGATGAACAGGCACCCCTGCCCGCCCACCGGCCGCGGCGTGCTCACGGTCCACCCAAGGGATCGTCCTGGAACACGGGCGAGTGGCGGCGCACCTGCAAATACATGGTCTGCACGATGCTGGTCACGGGGATCGCCAGCAGTGCACCGACGAGGCCGAAGACATGCTCGCCGGCGATGAGCGCGAACACCACGATGACGGGGTGGATCTCGGCGGAGTCGCCGATGATCTTGGGGTTGAGCACGTTGGCCTCGAGCAGGTGGATGCCGATGATCCACAGCAAGATGCCGAACGCCGGGCCGATCTCGATCCCCGACTCGCCGGAGACCAACGCGATGACCAGGATCGGCGCCGACGACAAGATGGTGCCGAAGATCGGGATGAGGCTGAACATCCCCGCCATCACCCCGAGCAAGAAGCTGTACTTGATGCCGAAGATGATGAGGCCGATGAACGTGAGCACGCCGTTGACCAGGCAGATGATGAGCTGCCCGCGCACGACGCCGCCGAGGCCCTTGTCCATCGCGCGCCACAACTCGTCGAAGCCGTGACGGAACTCGAGCGGGATGAGCGAGCGGACGAAGCGGACCACCCGGGCGAGGTCGACCAGCGCGAAGCCACCGACCATGAAGGTGATGACGAACGCGGTGATGAAGCCAACGACGCCCTTGACCAGGCGCTGGACCGCCGGGCCGATGAAGCTGGTGACGTCGTCGGTGCGCGACGCGACCAGTTCGCGGAGTTCGCGGGCGAAATCGACCTTCGCCGGCGCCGTGTTCGAGGGCAGCCCGACCATCCACGCCCCGTCCTCGCCCTGGCGCGCCTGGACACGGATGCCCTCGAGGTCGATCCGCCAGGCGCCGTCGCCCATCGGGTGCATGATGACGTCGGTGGTCGGCTCGCGCACGATCGGCGCGTCCTTGGGCAGCAAGCCGCCGAACGTGGCCTCGACCCACGCGGCAGCCCGCGGCAGATACACCTCGTTGAGCTCGGCGATCGTGGCCGGCAGCGTGTCGCGGAGCTTGGCCATGTCGGCGATCACCGCCGGCAGCAGCAGGCCGAAGAAGCCCGCGAGCAGCCCGAGGATCACGACGTAGCAGAGGATGACCGCGAGCACCCGACCCATGCGTGGCTGCAGGCGCGCGACCAAGGGTGCGAGCAGATACGTGATGAGGAACGCGAAGACGAACGGCAGCAGGATCTCGTGGAACGCCGCGATCACCACGAGGGTGAAGATGAGGAATCCCCACAGCCGCCAGAACCGGCGCGCCATGGAGAACAGGGTGTCGGGCCGCCGGGGCGGGATGACGCTGCTCTGACTGCCTTCGTCCACCGGATGATCTCAGACCGAAGGCGCGCCGCGCACGAGCGAAGGCACCTGGAAGCCCGGCCGCATCGTGCCGCGGTTGGCGAGCGAATCCCAGGCCCCGCAGTGATCGCAGCGGAACTTGAAGCGGGGGGCCGCTGCGCCGCAGCGCCCGCACACCAGCGGCGGCGCTTCGATCTCGCGCATCGCCGCCTCGCGGGCGCCATCGCGCTGGCCGCGGGCGAGGCGCTGGCGCACGAGCGCCAAGGTGGCCGAGGCGCTGTTCGGCGCCACGCGCTCGAGGGCAGCGGCGGCCTGATCCGGGTGCTGACGGGCGACGAACTCGGAGAGCGCGACCACCAGCTCGGCGCTGGCGCTGGCGCGCAGCGACGCCAGCATGCGCTCGAGCAGATCCTCGACGGGGCCGCTGTCGCTGGCCCACCGCCAGGCCTCGGGGGCGACGATGGCCGCGGCCGCAGGCGTCGCCTCCCAAGCCCGTTGCCACGCCTCGAGCGCGAGTTCGCGATCACCGGCGGCCGACTCGACGCGGGCACGCACTGTCCACACGTGACCGCTGTCGGGGGCGAGCTCGATCGCGCGCTCGGCGAGCTTGCGGGCCTTGCGATCGTCGCCGTCGGCCAGGGCGACCGCAGCCTGTCCGGCGAGCGCGTGGCCGCGGCCCTGGCGGCTCTCGCGGCGACGGCGGCCTTCGACCAGCTTCTCGTGGCGCTCCCACGCCGCGGCGGCCCGCTCCCAGGCGCCGGCGTGCTCGAGCGCGATCGCCAGTGACTCGAGGGTCGCCACCGACCGCGGCGCCAGACTGATCGCGCGCACGAGCGCACCGACGGCCGCGCGCTCGTTGCCCTGCGCGAGCAGATCGCGACCGAGCCCGACCAGCGCCGCCACCCGTTGATCCGCGGGCAGCGACGCCGACGCGAGCACCGTGCGGTGGATGGCTTTGGCCCGATCGACGCGGCCGCGGCGACGATCGAGCGCGCCGAGGGCGAGGAACACCGTGGCGTCCCCGGGCTCCGACTCGGCGAGCTGCTCGAGTTCGGCGGCGACATTGTCGAGGTCACCCTCGGCGAGCTCGTAGAGCACCCGCGAGCGCCGCGCGAAGCTCTCGATCGCGCGGCGACGCGGCGCAGCCCAGGCGTAGCCCGCGGCGAACCCAACCGCGAGCGCGACGACGATGGCGACAACCCAGATCATCCGCGGCTCCCGGACCGGTCGTCGGCGTCGCCGTGGCCCCCGTCGAAGGCCGCGGCGCCAAGCGGTCCGGACTCGCCGCGTCGCAGCGACTCGGTCATCACCCTGCGGCTGCCGGGCTCGACGTGGGCTTCGGCGGCGAGGATCTCGTCCTCCTCTTGCTGACGCAGCGGCAGCGTGCGCAGCTCGAGCACCTCGCGCTCGAGGTCGCGGACGCGGCGTTGGGCGATCGCGGCGGCGCGGATCCGAAACGGCGCGCGCACGGCGAACGCGGCGACGAGACCCGCCGCCGCGACCCATCCGCCGAGCAGCACCGCGAGGTTCACTTCGTACCGGATCCGCGCGATGGGCTCGAGCAGATCGAGGCGCGGCACCGCGAGCACGATCTCGACCCATGCGGCGTTGGCCTGCAGCATGTTGCTCGCCCACACCACGCCGAGCAGCAGCAGCACGAGGCTGACGCCGAGATAGACCTTGCCCAGGACCGACACGCGCCGCCGCAGCGTAGCAAAGCGTTGTATCCTCGCGCCATGATCCCCTACGACGATGGCGACCGACGCACGCGCGCCGTCGGGGCTGCGCAGCGCGGCTGCGATGTACGGCGCGCCGAGGCCACCGCAGCGGTGCCGGGCATGCGGACGCGCCGGGCGGCCCTGCACGCGGTTCTCGCGGTGGCAGGCTTCGGCGGCGGCGTGGCGACCGGGCTCGGATGCGCCACGTCGGACCAAGTGCTCGAGCGGCGCCGCCGCGAAGATCAGCTCACCGACGCCGGCCCGGTGTGCACGCCCCAGGTCACCGAGCCCTGCTACGAAGGGCCGCGGGCCACGAGGGGCCGCGGCGCCTGCACGATGGGCCAGCACACCTGCTCGGAGTCCGGACAATGGGGCGACTGCGCCGGTGCGGTCGGCCCCGGCCCCGAGCGCTGCAATGGTGCCGATGACGACTGCGACGGCATCGTCGACAACGGCTTCGAGCGCGACGGCGCCCTGTGCTTCTTCAAGGGCGCCCAAGGGGCGTGCCGCACCCAAGGTGCGTGGCACTGCTCGGAAAGTGGCGCCGCGTCGTCGTGCGATGCCCTCGTCGTTCGCCCCGCCGCCGAGACCTGCAACGGCATCGACGACGACTGCGACGGCGAGGTGGACGAAGACTCGATCCCCGCCGACCAACTCGCCTGCACGACGGGCAAGCAGGGTGTGTGTGGAACGGGCGAGAACCGCTGCGTGAACGGTGAGGTTCGTTGCGTGCAGTCGGTGCCGCAGGGCGCCGAAATCTGCAACAAGCTCGACGACGACTGCGATGGTCGCATCGACAACGCGTGCGTGTCGGAGGCGGCCGCGCGCAAGCAGTCCACGACGCGCACACCGACCCCCGGCGAGTGATCCAACGGTCGTGGGCCCACGCCGAACACAGCGCCGTACATCGGTGCTGGGCGGCATGATCGGTGGGCACGCCACGATTGTTGTTGCGCCTTTCGATCCCTGGCCCCTACGATCGGGCTCTGGGCACCTCGGGTGTCCAGGGTTCTACGGGCTCCATGACGCGCGATTCTCTCCACGACACGCTCGTCGAAGACGAGCCCGAAGGCGGCGAGGTCGTCCGCCCCAAGGCGTGGCTCATCTCGATCGGATCGGCCGAGGACAACCTCGCGGCCGCCGGCCGGATCATCCAGCTCGACACCGTGCGGACGGTCCGTTTTTGCCGAGACGAGTCGGCCGACGGCCTGTCGCTCACCGAGAAAGGCTCGAACCTCCGGGTCGGCATCCCCTTTGGCTGGGTCAGCAGCGAGCACGCCGAGGTCGCGCTGCGCGACGACGGCGCGGCCGGCCGCTTCACGCTGACGGATCTGGGCAGCCGCAACGGCACGCACCTCGCGGGTGAGCGCATCAGCGGCACCATCGGCCTGCGCTCCGGCGAGGTCTTCGAGATCGGGCGCTCGTTCTGGATGGTCCGCGAGATGGGCCTGCGCAACCTCGGCGGCCAGCGCCTATCGGAGCTCGACCCCACCGGCACCGCGAGCCCGCACCTGCACCACATCCACCGCACCTTGCATCGGCTCGCGAAGAGCTCGATCCCGATCGTGCTGCGCGGCGAGACGGGCACCGGCAAGGAGTACCTCGCCCGCGCGATCCACCGCACCTCCGGCCGCACCGGCCGCCTCGTCATCGCGAACCTCGGCGGTCTGTCGGAATCCCGGCTCGAGCTGGCGCTGTTCGGGGAGGACGGTCGGCCGGGTCTGTTCGAGGAGGCCGACGGCGGCACGCTGCTCCTCGACGAGCTCGGCGAGCTGTCGCCGAGCGTGCAGGCCAAGCTGCTCGTCGCCCTCATCGAGGGTCGGGCCTCGCGCAAGGGCGAGGCTGCGACGCGCACCTTCGATGTGCGCCTGGTCGCCAGCACGCTCCACGACCTGCAGCGCCTGGTCGAGGACGGCCGCTTCCGCCCCGACCTCTTCTCGCGGCTGTCGGGCTTCGTCGCCGAGCTGCCCCCGTTGCGGTCGCGCCGCGAGGACATCGGCATGCTCGCCCGCGCCTTCGTGCAGGACATGCAGCGCGAGGGTCGGCCCACCCGGCTGACCTCGAACGCGTTCCGTCGCCTGCTCCGCGGCGCGTGGCCCTTCAATGTCCGTCAGCTGCGCCAGAGCCTCAACACTGCGGCGCTGCTCGCCAGTGGGGACGGCACCATCACCGCCGACGCGCTCGCCGAGGTGCTCGAGCACGACGACGGCCTGCCCGAGAACCCCGACGAGGTCCGCACCCTCCGCGACACCTTGATGCGCAGCGTCGCCCGCTGCAGCGGCGACCCCGAGCGCATCGCCAAGGAGATGAACCGCTCGACGGTCCAGATCCAACGCTGGCTCGAGCGGTTCGCGATCAGCTCCGAGACGTTCCGGTGACGGTGACGCTTTGGCGGCCCGGCGACCGCCGGACCGCCGAAGCCCTCACTCATCGAGGGCCGCGAGCTCGCGGCCGATCTCCGGGTGATTCGAGTCCTCCTCGAGTCCACGCCGCAGCATCGCCTTCGCCTTGGGCCGCTCCTCGAGCATCACGTGGGCACGCGCCAGCCCGATGTAGATGTCACCCCGCCGCAGCAGCCCCGACTGGTCGGCGTTCTGCAGCAGCATCGTGCGGTAGATCTTGAGGGCCTCGCGCCACTGCAGATCGCTCTCGTGCAAGACGCCGAGCGTCATCAACGTCTCGACGTTGGTGGTGTCCACGCGATAGGCCTCTTGCAGGAGCTCGCGCGCACGCTCGCGGTTCTCGCGGCGCAGCGCGATCTGGGCCAGACGGGTGAGGTAGCAAGCCAGCGCCTTGTTGCGCTTGCCGCGACGGCCGACCTCGACCAGCCAGTTGTACATGCCCTCGGCCTCGTCGTAGCGCTCGGCCGCGAACAGCGAGTTGGCGATGCGGCGGTTGATCTCGGGGTCGTCCTGGACGTCTTGGTAGATCGGCGCGAGGGCCCGCAGCGCCCCCTCGGGATCGCCGAGGCGGTCGAGTTTGAGGTCGACGCGCTCGAGCACCAGCCCGCGCTTCGCCGCCGGATCGGTCTGCTGCTGCTCGAGCGTCTCGAGCATCGTCGCGACGTCGTCCCAGCGCTCTTGCCGACGGCACAGCGCGAGCAGCTCGGTGGCGACCCCCTCGTGGGCCGGGTCGAGCACGAACGCGACCTCGAGGTGGCGGCGCCTCTGCTCGACGTCGTTGCCCGCGAGCCGGGCCAACCGCAGGTGCAGCTGGGCCCCCATCGCGCCCTTGGGCTGCAGCGCCACGGCCTGCTGCAGCTTGATCCGCATCGCCCCCTCGTCGCCCCGGGCCTCGTAGACCGCGGCCAGGGCCAAGATCGCCGGGATGTAGTCCGGCTCGATGGCGAGCAGCTCGTCGAGGATGCCCTGGGCGCGCTCGGAGTCGTCGAGGTGCTCGGCGAGCAGCTCAGCCAGTGCGGACGCGGTCACGCGATAGCCCTCGATGTGGCCAGCGGCGCGAAAGCGAGCCATCCGCTCCTCCAGCAGCTGTGAGAGATCGACGTAGCTCTCCTCGCGCCGCAAGAGCCGCTCGAGGCTGGCATCGGCCGCGGCGTGGCCGGGCTGCTCGACCAGAATGTGCCGCAGCCGCGCGATCGCATCGATCGGGTCGTTCAGGCGCTCCTCGGACAGACGCGCGAGCTGCTCGAGGATCTCGACCCGTTCGGCGCCTTCGCACAGATCGAGCTTGCGCTCGAGGTTCTCGCGCACGTCGTCCCACCGCTCGAGGCGCTGCAGCAGCACGTCGAGCTCGTCGATGGCCTCGCGGTCGCCGGGGTCGTCCGAGAGCGCGTCGACGAGCACGGCGACGGCATCCTCGGGATGGTCGAGCTGCTCGACATGGACGCGGGCGAGGCGGCGGCGCAGCGACTGACGCTCGGTCGGATCGGCGGCGATGAGGATGCGGCGGCCCAGCGCGTCGACGAGCCGGCCATGCTCACCCGCGGTGGCGAGCAGCGCGAACATCCGCTGCCACGCCGCTGCGTTGTCCTCGTCGGCCTCGAGCAGGCGCCCGAGCGCGACGAGGGCTAGGACCGGATCCCGCAGCTGGGTCTCGGCGAGGCTCGCGGCCTCGCTCCACAGCGCGGCCTGCCGCTGCGGATCGGGCTCGTGCTCCGCCGCCCGCACCACCGCGCGGTGTTGATCGGGGGCGTGACCGGCGGCCCGCGCCGCCGCGACTGCCAGCTCGATCGCGTCGGCGCGATCGGGCTCGGCCGCCAGCGCAGCTTCGATCAGCGCCAGCGCAGTGTCAGCCTGAGCGAGGGTGCGCAGGTAGAGCATCGCGGTGGGCACGGCGAGCGCTACAGGGAAGTGACCGCGCGCGCGGCCAGCCTCGATGGCGCGGCGCAGGACCTCGCCGACCTCGGGCCCCAGCGGCCCGTTGCCGTAGGAGAACACGCGCTCGGCCACCATGGTCGACTCGGGATCGATCGCGAGCAACTCGCCCCAGGCCCCGAGGGCGAGCCCCGGCTCGTCGCCACCGGTCTCGTACAGGCCTGCGAGCTGCTCGAGTAGACGGGCGCGGTCAGTGCCGGTGGCGTCCCGCAGGCGCGCCTCGACCACGCGGGTCTGACCTGCGCGATCGTCGAGCGACTGGTACGCGGCCGCGAGCGCGTCGAGCAGCGCACCGTCTTGGGTCCCCGCCGCGTCGAACAGCGCCTCGAGCCCGCGCAGCGCCCCTGGTGCGCGGGTCATGTCGAACGCATCGCGGAACGCCTCGAGCGCGGCGTCGCGATCACCGGTGCGCACGTGGAGCTCGCCGAGTCGCACTAGCGCGTCGGCCCGATCGGCGTCGTGGGTGCCAAGTCGCGTCAGCTCGCGCAGCGCATGGGCGATGGCGCCGTCGTTGCCTGCGCTGCGACCAAGCCGCTCGACGCGGGCGCAGATCTCGGCGGTGGCGAGACCGTCGTCGAGCAGGGGCTCGAGGATCGCGAGGGCACGCTTGGGCTCACCGAGGATCTCCTCGCATAGGTGCGCCGCGTAGGTGGCCAGAGCGACGCGCGCACCGGGCTGGCGGTCGAGCTCGGCCGATTTCTCGCGCAGCGACTCGGCATGCTCGGATCCGCGGCCGAGTTGCACGGCAAGCCTGCCGCCTTGCTCGAGCACCGACGGCAGGGCCGCCTCGTCGGCGACGTCGATGAGGCCGATCCACGCATCGAGGGCGCCCGCGGGATCCTCGAGCCGCTCGAGGCGCAGCTTGGCGACGATCGTGAGGGCCTGCTGGCGCTCGGCGGGATCGTGGGTGAAGACGGCCCGAGCCGCCCAGACGTCGGTGAGCTCGGCCCAGCGCCCCGCGGCCTCGAGCCGGTCGATCACCAGGGCCGCCGCGGCCTCGTGGCTGGCCTCGTCCTTGGCGAGCGAGGTGACGTCGGACAGGGCTCCCGCCGACGCCGGGAGCCACCGGAACACCCTCTCGTAGGCCTCGAGCGCGGCGGGCAGATCGCGGAGCACACCGGCCTGCAGCCGCGCCATCTCGAGGAACAGGCCGGCGCGCTCGGCATCCGTGCGCGCGAGCTCGGCCCGCCGCGCCAACACATCGACGGCCTCGGCCGATCGCGACTGGGCGAGCAGCGCGTCCGTGAGCTGCACCAGCGCCTCGCCGTCCTCGCCGGCCTCGGCGAGCAACGCCTGCAGCACGTCGATCTCCGCCGGCCGATCGCCGCCGTCGCGATGCAGCGCCGCGAGGCGCAGCCGCAGCTGCCGGCGGTCGACACCCGGATCGCTGGCTTCGATCTGGCGCTCGACGATGTCGATGAGTTCCGGCCTGGCGCCGCGGCGCTCGTAGGCCCGGGCCAGGCGTCCGAGGGCCTCGGCGTCGCCAGGCTCGACCTCGAGCAGCTCACGCCAGGTCGCCTCCGCGTGGTCAGCCTGCTCGAGCGAATCGTCGTGGAGGATCGCGAGGCGTCGCAGCAACGCGACACGGTCGCGATCGTCTACGGTCAGGGCTGCGCGACGGCGCAACACGTCCGCGAGCGCCGCATGATCGCCGGTGCGGAGCAACGCGGCGTCGAGCAGCGCGAGGGCGTCGGCGCGTTCGGGGTCGAGTTCCAGCGCAGCGCGCAGATCGGTCACCGCGGCGTCGACTTCGCCGGCGCCGTGGCGCAGTCGGCCCGCCCAGATCCGCAGATCGACGCGACGATCACGATCGGTCGCGAGCGCCTCGGCGTCTGCCGCGGCCACCAACGCCTCGGCGAGCTCCTGCCCGAGCTGCATGATGTCGGCGAGCCGCGCCACCGATTCGTCGAGTCGCTGCAGCGAGCCGAGCGGGCCGGGCTCGGCCAGGGCGCGGACCAGGGACTGGAACGCCGCGGGCGCCGTCTGCTGGTTCTGGGCCTGGAGCGCCGCGATGCCATGGTGCAGCTCGTGCCGGGCCTCGGGCTCCGAGGTGTGGGCAAGCCGCCACTCGTCGATCTCGACGAGGCGACGCAGGTTGTTGGACCGCTCGTAGATCGGACGCAACATCCCCAGCACCCGCGGTCGCATCTCGCTCTTGCCCTGGGCGATGCGCTCGAGCATGCCGATGGCGCCCTGGTCGTCCGGCGCATCGGCGAGGATGCCTTCGAGGGTATCGACCGCCCCGTGGTCGTCTTGCAACGGCCCCTCTTGCAGCTCGGCGATACGCAGCGCCACGCGATCGCGGTCCTCGGCGTGGTCGGTGCGGGCGATGCGATCGCGCAGCGCGTCGAGGAGCTCGGCGTGGCGGTGGGTCTCGCCGAGAATCTGCTCGAGCCGCATGCGCGCGGGATCGTGGTCGGGGCGGATCTCGAGGATGCGCTGGTAGGCGCGGGCGGCAACGGCGGGGTCCTCGAGCAGCTCCTGGGCCAAGGTGGCGAGCTTGCGCAGGATCTCGATCTGGCGGTCCTCGCTCGGGCTGCGCTCGACCTCGGCCCAGTATGCCGTCGCCAGCTCGCCCCACGCTTCGCCCTGGGTCAGCGCGACTTCGAGCTGGTTGAACACCGCGCCCTGATCGGGCCTCGCGGCCAACATTCGTTGGTACAGCGGCACCGCGCGCATCGGCTGGCGCAGCGAGCCCGACCACATCTCGGCGGCGTCGCGCACGATCGCGAGCACGTCGTCGCCGTCGTCCGTCGCGGCGTCCTCGGTGACGTATGTGGTGAGCAGCTCCGCGTAGCGTCCGCTGGCGTCGAGCACGCCCGAAAGGCGCGACAGCTGATCGCGGACGTAGCGATCCGATGGCTGCTCGCGGAACAGCCGGGTATAGCTGTCGAACGCGCGGTCGAGATCCTCGAGCTGCTCCTCTTCGATCTGGGCGATGCGCAAGAGGATCTTGCCGCGGGCCACGTCGTCGGGGGCATCCGCCAGGCGGATCTCCTGGATCTGGATCAGGCGCGGCCAGTCGCCGACGGCGGCGAACACCGGCTCGAGCAGCTCGGCGACGCGCACGCGCATGGTCGGATCCACGAGGTAGCGGCCCAGGGCCTCGGTCGCGACGGCGTGGTCGGGATCGAGGCGCAGCGCGATCGACAGGTGACGGATGCCGGCCTCGGCGTCGTCGAGCTTCTCGCCCAGCAGGTGGCCCAGGCGCAGGTGGGTGTCGACCGCGGCCCTGCCCGCCTGCGTCGCCAGCTTGCGGCTGAGGTAGACCGACAGCTCCCGCCACCTTCCGGTGGCTTCGTACAGCGGCTCGAGGGCGGCTTGGACCTCGGGCTTCGCGATGCCCTGCGCCGACAGGCGCTCGAACAGACGGATCGCGTCCTCGGGCCGCTCGAGCTGGCGATGCATCAGCTCGGCGGCCCGCACGATGTAGTGATCGCGCAGCGTGACATCGGCGGCGCGATCGGCCCGGGCGGCGAGCAGGTTGGCCAGGGCCTCGTGCTCGCCGAGCTGCAGGTAGATGCGCTCGAGCGCGTCGGCGGCCTCGCCATCGCCGGGGGCGAGGGCGAGCACGCGCTCGTAGGCGTGCCTAGCATCGGTCAGGCGGCCGAGACGATCGAGCGCGACCTGGCCCATCGCCCGCAGCACCCGCTGCTGCAGCTCGGCCTCGAGGATGTGATCGACCGTCGCCGCATAGGCCGCGAGCAGGCCCTCGGCCCGCTCGGCGTCGGCGCCGAGCGCCTCGACCTTGGCCAGGATCTCGGCGAGCTCGGGCTGATCGGCGGCCTCGGCCATCGCTTCGCACAGCACACCGAAGGCCCGGTCGGGGTCGCCGATGCGCTCTTGCTGGGTCTTGGCGACCCGCACGAGCGCCGCCAACCGCCGACGTCCCGACGGCTGCTTGCGGGCCTGGAGTTCCTCGAGCGCCACGAGTTCGGACCAATTCTGCTCGGCCTCGTACAGCGGCATGAGAATGCGGATCGCCCGCTCGCGGGTGTCGTCGACGTCGACGTAGCGCACGACCTCCGCGCGCGCGCCAGCGTGCGCGGGCGCGAGGTCGAGGACGCGCTTGAGCAGGTCGAGGGCATCGTAGGGACGACCGAGCCGGCGGCCCACGACCAACGCGGTGCGCGACAACAGCTCGACGCGGACCGGATCGCTGTCGGCCAGCGCGACGAGCCGGCGCAGGCCCTCGTCGACGTCGGCCCAGCGCTCGAGCTTCTCGTTGATCGCGACCAAGGCCGACAGCGCGACCACCGTGTCTTCGCGGCCACCCTTGGTGTCGAGGATCGACTGGAACGCCGACAGCGCCCGCTGCAGATCGCCGAGCTGGTCCCGCTGGATCTCGCCGATCTGGCGGTAGATCGTGGCACGCACGCGCGGATCGGTGATCACACCGACACGGTGCTCGAGCACGTCGCACAGCCGCTCCCACTCCTGCTCCTCGAGGAACAGCCGCTCGAGGGCATCGAGGGCGGTGAGGTTGCCCGGGACGAGATCGAGGACCTCGCTGTGGGTGATCGCGGCGCCGACCCGATCGCCGAGTTGTTCTTGGATCTCGGCGATCTCGAGCCGGATGCGGACCCCGGCCGTGTCGGAGTCGACGAACCGCAGCAGCGCGCGCTTGGCAAGGACCAGCGCGGGGCCGTCGCCCGACTCGAGGTGCAGGCGGCAGAGCGCCTCGACGCAGCGCTGCGCCAGGGCGACGTCGGGTGGATCGAGGGCGAGCAGTGCCGACCACGACCGTTGCGCCGCGGCGAAGTCGCGCAGTTTGCTGTCCTGGAGCTCGGCGATGCGGTGCAGCAGCCCGATACGCAGGGCGTCGTCGGTACCGGCGCGCTCGAGCGCCCCGCGCCAGGTGTCGACCAGCTCGGCATGGGCCTCGAGCGCGAGGCCGAGCCGGTCGACCTCGTTGCGGGTGTCGGCGCGGCGCGGATCCATGGCGAACGCCTCGCGCGCGGTCGCGAAGGCGCCGCTGCGATCGCCGAGGTCGATCTCGAGCACCCGCACGATCTCGAGCAGGTGGGTGATCGCCTGATCGACCGCGCCCTGCCCCTCGGCCTGCTCGCGGCGGATCGACAGCACGCGCACGCGACCGCCGTGGTCGCCCGTGCGCACGTAGACCGGCTCGAGCAGCGCGGCGGCGGCGAGCTGGACGTCGGCGACGCCGAGCAACTCCTCGAGCAGCGCCCGCGCCGAGGTGTCGCCGGGATCCTCGCCGAGCACCTGGCCGAGCAGAAATGTGGCGCCATGGGCGTCGCCGAGTTCCTGCATCCGCAGCGTCGCGCGGCGCACGGCCAGCGCCCGTGACCGCTGCGGATCACGCTCGAGCTCGGCCTGCCGACCGAGCGCTTCCTCGAGCTTGGCCAGCTCGCCGCGCGACTGCCCGCGCTCGTACATGCCCACGAGCAGCTCGAGCGTCGGGAGATCGTCGGGGATCAGATCGAGCAGCTCTTCGGCGGTCGCGATCGCGGTCGCGCGGTCGTCGAGCGGACCCCGCGACAGCTCGATGATCCGCGACAGCAGGTCCTTCTGTTCGCGCTGGTTGAAGGTGACGTCGGCGCGGCGGCGGTACAGATCGCGCAGGGCACCGTGACCGTCGCGCGCCCGCAGCAGGGCCTCGAGGGCCTCGTAGGCGCCCTGGTGGGTCTCGTCGGATCCGAGCACCTCGAGGTACGCCGCCTCGGCGTCTTCGGGGCGACCGAGCCGGTCGCGCAGCAGGGCGCCGTGCTCGAGCAGCAGATCGCGGCGCAACGCCGATCGCTCGCGCGACAGGGTGCGGCCCTCGGCGGCGGCAGCCGAGGCCTCGTGGCCGAGTCCCCGCAGCACGTCGGCGTACGCAGCTGCGACGTCCTGCGGGCGGCCGAGATCGGCGCCGAGCCGCGCGAGGAGCTGACGCCCTTCCCACTGCTGGGGATCGAGCCGGAACAGCTCGCCGCGGATGCGCAGTGCGTCGGTGCGTCGCTCTGACATCTGCTCGTAGATCGCGGCGAGCTGCTCGAGCAACCCGAAGCGCTCGGTCGCGTCGTGCTCGGCGGCGACGATGACCTCCATCGCCTCGGCCTCCTTGGCCCGATCCTCGGCGCGGCGATAGAACGGCAGCAGACCGCGCATGATCGGCAGCGCGCTGGCCGGGTCGGCGGCGCGCAGCGCCTCGAGGGCGGCGACCGCCGGTCGGTGATCGGGCTCGAGCTCGAGCACCGCGAGGAAGCCCGCGGTCGCGAGCCCCGGATCGGCGAGCCGGCTGCCGCGGATCTCGGCGAGTTCGAACACCAGCGGCACCCGCCGCGCCGCCGTGCTCTCGCGGCCGAGCTTGCGCTCGAGCACCTCGGCGAGCGCGGCCCAGTTGCCGCGGTTGCGATGGATCCGCGACAGCGCGTCGAGGGCCGAGCCGTCGTCGGGCGACAGCGCCAGGATCGCGGTGTGGGTCGCAACCGCGGCGTCGAGATCACCGAGCTGCTCCTCGTGCAGCCGCGCGAGCGCCCGCAGGATCTCGAGCCGCACGCCCGAGTCGGGCTCGACCTCGAGCCGGCGACGGAACACCTCGGCGAGATCGTCCCAGCGCCGGGTCGAGGTGTAGATGCCCTCGAGCGCCGTCATCGCGGCGGCGTTGTTGGGGTCGAGGGCGACGATACGCCGGTAGTAGCGTTGGGCGTCGTCGGGCTTCGACAGCTTGTCGCGGGCGACGGCGGCGAGCTTGTCGAGCAGCTCCAGGCGCTCGTCGTCGGCGACGTCGCCGTCGGCGATGCGGGTCTCGAACATGCGGCTGAGCTCGTCCCAACCATCGGATCGCTCGGCCGCGCGCTCGAGGCCTTCGCGCAGGGCCACCTGTCCCGGGCGCAGTCGATAGGCCTCGGCCGCCCACTGCATCGTGAGCGCGGGCGAGCCCAGCTTCTCGTCGGCGACCGCCCGCAGGGACTCGATGATCTCGAGCCTGTCGTCGTCGTCCTGCGCGGCGCGCAGCAGCACCTCGAGGGTGCCGAGCAGCCGGGCCCAGTTGCGCTGCTCGCGATAGATCGGCACCAACTCGCGGGCGACCTCGAGGTTGTCGGGCTGGATCGCGAGCGTGCGCTCGAGGGCCCGAAGCGCCCGCTCGGGCTGCCCGAGCGCGTCGCGACACAGCGCAGCGACGCGGCGGTAGAGTACGACGCGGGCCGTGGTGTCCGCGAGCCGATCGGCGGCGCCCTGCAGCACCTCGACGACGTCGGGCAGGCGGCCCTGACCGGCGAACAGCGCCTGCAGATCATCCCACCGCGCCTCGGAGACATAGGCGTCGCGCAGCCGGCGGATGGCGCGGTCGTGCCCGGGCAGAAGGCGCAGCAGCTCCGCCCACACAGCGATCGCATCGGCGCGGCTCTGCAGCCGGTCGGAGTAGAGGTTACCCAGGCCGACCAGCAGGTTCGCGAGCGCCTCGGGGGCGGCCATGGCGATCTGTCGGTGCATCATCTCGGCAGCGTCGGGCCATCTCGACTCGCGCTCGTACAGGCGCAGCAGCCCCGCGATCGCGCCGTCGTGATCGCCGTGGTGGGCGAGCACCTCGTTGTAGGCGGCGATCGCCTCGCGGCGATCGCCGAGGCGCTCCTCGGCCAGGGCCGCGAGCTCGAGGCGCAGCGCCAGCGCGGCGTCGCCCTCGAGATCATCGAGTTCTTGGCGGCGCAGGGCGATCAGCGCGCGGAAGTCCCGGCGCTGCTCGTGGATCTTGGCCAGCAACGCGCGCGTCGCCCCATCGCGAGGGTCGAGCTCGAGCACCGCCGCGAGCGGCTCGAGGGCGCGCTGCGGGTTGCCGAGCTGTTCGAGCCAGAGCTCCGCGACGCGGCGCAGCAGCTCGATCTGCCGGGTCACGTCGCCGGCTTCTTTCGCTGCCGCGATGCGGCGCTGGTACACACCCAGCAGATCGTTGGTGCGACCGGCCTTGGCGTAGGTGTCGGCGAGCGCCTCGAGGCTGGCCTCGTGCCAGGGATCGACGTCGAGGATGCGCTGCAACGTGGCCAGCGCCATCGTGTCGAGCTTGAGCTTGTCGCGGTACAGCCCCGCGACCTCGAGCAGCCGTTCGATGCGCTGCGCCGTCGCCTCGGGCCCGTCGCCGATCCGCTCGATCTCGTCTTTTTGCAGCTCGACGAGCGCCGTCCACTTGCTGCCCTGGCGATACAGCCGCTCGAGGGCCTGCGACGCGCGGGGATCGTAGCCGTCCTCGCGGATCACCGAACGCCAGGTCTCGATCGCACGGTCGGCGCCGCCGGGCTGGGCCTCGGCGAGCGTGGCGACCTCCTCGGCGAGGGCGAACCGCAGGTCGGCGTCGCGGGTGGCGCGACGGGCCTGGATCAGCACCTGGATGAGCTGCGCCGTGCCCCCCTCGCCGCTGAAGAGCTCGCGATAGAAGCGGAGCACCTCGGGGTGCGACGCGTCGGTGCGACGCACCCGGCGGAAGTACGGCTCGGCGGTGGGCGGCTGGGCCGAGATGCGCCACAAGGTGACGCCCGCGATGAGCGCGACGTCGTTGCCGGCGTCGTCCCGCGGCGCCCTGGCGGCGATCGCCTTGGCGGTGTCGAGGACCTCGGCCGACGCGACGCCATCCAGGAGCATCCGACCGACGAGGCGCGCGGCCGCGTCACCCGAGGCCGGCGCGTCCTTGGCCTGGAGCCGGGCGGCGACGAGATCGATGCCCTCACACGCCGCCGCGAGCGCCTGCTGCGTGGTGGAGTCGTCGACACGGAGATGATCGAGCAGGGCGGTACGCGCGTCGGCCATGGGGTCGTCGGTCCTCGGGTAGTCGCCACCGGGTCGGACCGTCGCGTCGGCGACGGACCTGCGGTTCAGCTCGGTCGGTTGCCCGATCGGTCTGGCCGGGGTGGGTCGCAAGCGTAAAGGTCTGCACGCGAGCGTTCAACGACGAACGCCGCGGGGATGCGGGCGCGACCAGCCGCGGCGCGTGGCCAGCCCGCCAGGCAAGACCGCCCGCGGGGGTGACCGACGCGTCACCGCGGCCGCGACAACGCCGCGAGCACCACGGCCGCCGCCGCCGAGACGTTGAGCGAGGCCAGTTGCCCGGCCCGCTCGATCGTCACGAGGAAGTCGCAGTGGTCGCGGGTCAGCCGACGCAGCCCCGCATGCTCACCGCCGAGGACCACCACGAGCCGCTCGGGCATGCGATCGCCAGAGGTGGCCTCCCATAGCCCGTCGCCGCCAAAGGCGACCGTCCCCACGACCCACATGCCACCATCACGGCAGCGCTGCAGCGCCCGCGCGAGGTTCACCACCTCCGACAGCGCCAGCCGTTCGGTGGCCCCCGCCGACGATCGCACCGCGGCCGGAGACAGCGGCGCGGTGCCGTCCTTGGGCCAGAACACGCCATCGGCCCCGAAGAACTCCGCCGAGCGCAGGACCGCGCCGAGGTTGTGGGGATCGACCACGCCGTCGAGGGCGACGAGCAGGCGCGGGGATCGCTCGAGGACGTCGTCGAGGTCGACCCGGGCCGGCGGCGAGGCGACGGCCACCACGCCCTTGGTCGGGCCATCGACACTCGTCCGCGCCAGGACCTGGGCATCGACCACGCGGATCTCGATGCCCAGGGCGGCTGCACGGGCGACGACCTCCTCGTCGCGGCGGTGCTCGAGCACGAGGACGTGACGCACGCGCGCGGGCGCGGCGTCGCGGCGCGCGGCGATGGCGCGGGCGCCCGCGACGCCGTGGACGCTCGGATCGCCGCGGCCGGCACCGGGCGGGCCGCCGCGGCGATCCGA
>JBBQJI010000022.1:0-105669 GCA_038325765.1 Nannocystales bacterium | reverse complement strand
CGCGCGAGCACTGCCGCCGCTGCCGCGCGCACATGGGCGCTGCGGTGCGCTGCCAGCGAATTCGCCGCCGAGATGACCGTGGGCGTGTAGGGCGACTCACCCTCGAGTTCCGCAGCGTTGTGCAGGATCCTCGCGAGCAAGAGACCGGTGACGCCCTCGTCCGCGTACGCGCGCTCCAACATGCGGGCGAGCGGCTCGGCGTACATCGACGCCGGCTTGCTCCACCCCGCGACGAGCGACAGCCAAGGCCCCCACGCGTGGGGCTCCGCCGCGTTCGCGACGGTGAGCAGACGCGCGGCGATGAAAGTTTCTGCGAAGGGGCGATCCGTGTGGCCGGCCAGCGCCTCGACGACGTCCGCCTCGGCAGCGCTTCCGACGAGATTCCGCAGCCAACTGTCCGCCCGTAGCTCCATGGTCTGGGGCGAGCGCTCGAGCAGGTGCCCAAGCACGATGATCCGCACCGCCGGGTCGCCCGTGGCATCGAAGATCTCCCCGCAGCGCCGCACGAGGTCCGGCTCCGGCCGCAGCGCAACGAGCCTCACGAGCAGCTCGAACGCAGCCCCCGGGGCGGCAGGATCCACCGCTTGCAGGTGCGCGCGCAGCAGCGCGAGGGTCGCCGGATCCTCGAGCGCGTCGCGCAGCGATCGGCGCTGGAACTGCACCAGCGCCTCCATCAGCGCCCGGTCGCTGCGCACATCCTCACCGTGGAGATCCAGGCGCTCGTCGGGATCCATCGCGACGTCGAATCGATGCGCGACCTCTACACCCTTCTCGTAGATCAACTTGTCACGCCCGATCACCACGCCGACCGTCGACCCCTGCTCGTTCTCGAAATAGTAGGGCCGACGCGGCTCGTCCTCGCCCCACGTCATCAGCGGGACGAGCGAGCGGCCGCGGTCGCCCGCTCGCGGCGGCGCGCCGAGGATGTCTGTCAGCGTGGGCACCACATCGATGGTGCCGACGGTCTCGTCGACCACACGCCCCGCGTGACCCGGGATCTCGATCGCGAACGGCACCCGGACGTCCTCTTCGAAGGTCTTGGGCCCGTGCAACAGCACGCCGTGATCGCCCAGACCCTCGCCATGGTCGCTCAGAAGGACCACGACGGTGTTCTCGCGCAGTCCCAGACGCTCGAGGCCGTCGAGCAGCTCGCCCATCTGCGTGTCGAGGTACACGAGCGACCGCCGGTAGTTCTTCACCCGGCCCTTGCTGCGCAGCGGCTTGCCGTCGAACCCCGGCGAGTGCACGGTGAACAGATGCAGGAACAGGGCGAAGGGCCGCTCGCGCGGCGCTTCGAGCAGTGAGAGCGCGAGCGGCACGGCGCGATCGGTGCGGCCGTTGTCGTACACCTCGACCCCCGCGAAACCCTCGAGCACCGCGGCCACCTGCGGATACTTCGCGGGGCGAAAGTAGCGGTGCACGACTGCGAGCGGCGTGTGCCCCAGGCCCGCGAGGCGGGGGCCGAGCGGCTGCCCGTCGATGAACGGATCGTCCGCGGCCTCGATCGAGCGAAAGATGGTGGGCATCGCACGGCGCGTGACGGTCGCCGCGGTGTACGCGTGCCGAAATCGATAGGCGCCTGCAATCCAAGCATCGAGCCGCGGGGTGTCGCCGGGCTTCGCGAACTCGGTGCCGCCTGGCGGACGCGACGGCGGCAGCGCGTCGGCCCGCAGTGCATCGGCCACGACGAAGACGACGTTCAGCGTGGGATCACGGGCGAACGCGTCGGTGCCACGCGCCGCGGGAGTCGCCGGGAGCCGACCCGCATGCACGTCCAGCTCGCCCAGGACGTAGTGCAGCGATGACCACGGCTGGCGCGGGAACACGGCGCGGATCCACTCGCCCGTCGCCGGCGCGCGCAAGACGAGACCGGCGCGGGTCTGGTGGGACATCTGCAGCCAGCCGATGCACGCGCCGCCGCAAGCAAGCAGCGCGATCGTGAGCACCACGCGCCCACGTCGCGTATCGGCCACGTCGCCCAGCCCCCGTACGCACCGCCAGGCGAGTGTCACCGCCACCGAAGTCATCGCGCCGTGCATCACCATGTGGAGCTCGGGATACAAGCCGGGGGCGACATGGTGATCGAGGAGGGAGAGCCCGACCAGTGCGCCGAGCAACGCGCCGACCATCGCCCCAGGCATTCCGCCGCGCCCGACGCTGCCCGGGTCCGCCCGGTGACACGCGCAGTAAAGGATCGCCGGGGCCGCCACGAGCGCCGCCAGCGTCGGCGCGGCGGCCACCAGGGGGGCGAACCACTGCTCGGAGACCCATGGCCCCGCTTCTACGCGCCGCCCGGCCTCGCGCAGCGCCGGTAGGATCGGCGCCACGGCGATCGCCCCCGCCGCAACGGCAGCCCGCAGCGGCCTGTTCGCCGCCGCGGGCCACACCATCCTCGCAGCGCCGATTGCAGCCACCCCGAGGGCGACCGCCATCGTGGCGAGCAGGACGTGCCCACTCCACAGCGTCCACACCGCGGCCCATCGCAGCGCGATCGCATCGATTCGCAGCCGCTCGATGACGAAGGTGGCCGATCCTCCGAGGACCGCCGCGAGGGCCGCCGCAAGCGCCCAACCCATCACGTGGACGTGAACCGCAAGCCTCCACCGCTCCATTCGCCGACTTCGAAGCCTGTCACAGCGAGGCGTCGATCACAACGCGCCGGACACTCGCCACGCCGCCGAACGCGGCGGCGCCGGCTGCCCCAGCGCCCGCAGGCCTCGAAACCGCCGGATCGCACGGCGCGGCCCGCCCGCGGGCGTGGTCGCGCCGTGCCCGAGCCCTGTGGTACTCCTGCCGCCGCCACGGCTGTGGAAAACGCACGGTATGCGCGCATGACCGATTCGCCCCTCCCCGATCTCGACCCCACGGCAATCTCGCAGACCGGCACCATGATGCACGAGCTGGCCGGGGTCAGCATCGTCATCCCGGCCTACAACGAGGAGCGCGGTGCCGGCCCGGTGTTGGTCGAGCTGCTCGAACTGCTCGATCGTGAGCTTCCCGGCGTGCCACACGAGGTCATCGTCGTCGACGACGGCTCCAAGGACCGCACCGCCGAGGTGATCGAGGAGCATGTCGGCGGCCGTCTGCGCCTCATCCGACACGAGGTGAACCGGGGTTACGGCGCCGCGATCAAGACCGGCGTCGCCGCGGCGATCCACCCGTGGATCATGATCACCGACGCCGACGGCACCTACCCGGCCAAGCACATCCCCGAGCTGCTGTCGCACCGCCGCAACTTCCACATGGTGGTCGGTGCCCGCACCGGTCCCAAGGCCGCGGTCTCGATGATCCGGCGGCCGCCGAAGTACGTGCTGCGGAAGCTCGCGTCGTACCTCAGCCGCCAGGACATCCCCGATCTCAACAGCGGCCTGCGACTGATGCGTAAGGACATCCTGCAGCGCTTCGAGAACATCCTGCCCAACCAGTTCAGCTACACCACCACGATCACGTTGGCGATGTTCTCGGCGGGGTTCCACGTCAAGTTCGTGCAGATCGACTACCTCAAGCGCGAGGGCCAGTCCAAGATCCGCCCGATCGCCGACACCATCGGTTTCACCAAGCTGATCTTCCGCACGGTGATGTACTTCGACCCGCTGCGCGTGTTCATCCCCGCCGCGGCGATCTTCGTGCTGCTGTCGCTCGTGATCGGGATCGGCAGCTACTCGGTCACCGGCCAGGTCATGGATGTGACCACGGTGGTGCTGTTCACCACCGGCTTCCAGACGCTGATGGTCGGGCTGCTCGCCGACATGCTCAACCGCCGGCTGCCGTGATGCCCGCGCGGCCGCGCACCTGGGACTGGCGCATCATCCCCGTCGCGGGCTTCACCGCGCTCTTGGTGTGGATCTTGGTGCGCAACCTGGCCGGCCCCGCCGAGTTCAAGGCGGCGCTGGCGGACGCACGGTGGGAGTACGGCGCGGCCGCGGTCGGGCTCATGGTGCTGTGTCAGTACATCGCCGCGCACCGGTGGATGCTGATCCTCGACACCCTCGGCCACCCGATTCCGCTGCGCCGTGCGGCGCACGCGATGCTGGCGACATGGCCGATGGCCCTGCTCGCGCCTGCGCGCGCGAGTGACCTGTTGCGATCGCTCGCGATCGCGGATCTGTGTCCGCCGCTGCTCGGCGCCGGCAGCGTCCTCGCCGAGAAGGCCATCGACGTGCAGAGCCTGTGTCTGCTCGCGATCACAGGCTCGCTCGCGTTCGGCTTGCCCGTGGTCGCCGTGCTCGCTGCGGGCCTGCTCGTCGCGGTCTGGGCGTTCGTCTGGCTCGTCGTGCACCGCCGCGGCTGGATCTCCGGGCTGCCGTTGCTGCGCAGAAAACCCGAGAAGATCGAGCAGATCCTGATCGCGTTCTCGGCGCTGCTCTCGCGGCCGGGGAGGCTCGCGGTGGTGAGCGCGACGTCCTTGCTGTCGTGGATCGTCGCCACCGCGCTGTTCCAATGCCTGGTGCTGATGTTCGACGCCGAGGTCGGCATCGTCGCCACCGCCGCGCTGTGGCCCGGGGCGATCTTCGCGGGCATGATGCCGCTCACCCTCGCCGGCATGGGCACGCGGGATGCCGCGTTCATCTATCTGTTGCGGGCCGCGGGGCACACGCCGATCCGCGAGGGGGCGCTGCTCGCCGCGACCCTCGGCTACTCGGCGGTGGGCACCTGGCTCTTCGCGATCCTGGGCATCCCCCTTGCGGTCCAGTTCGTGTTACGCCTTCGGCGCCCTGCGCCCGCCGCCGCCGCACCGACGGCGGCAACCCCCTCAGAAGCAGACACGAGGAGCCATGACTGAGCATTCGGATGGCGTGATGGATCGCGAGTACGCCAAAGGTCGGCGTCGCGCACCCCACCTGCGTTTTCGTTACCGCGTCCGCGCCCAGCTCGCGGTCGATGCGTTCCGCGCCCGCGTGCCGACGCAGAGTCAGCACCGCGTGCTCGAGCTCGGGGCCGCCGACGGTCTGACGCTGCTCGCCATGCGCGAGCTGCTCGGGGCACAAGGCGAGTTCGACGGCGTCGAGTTGTCCAAGGAGCTGCTCGCGGCGGTGCCCAGCCTGCCAGCGAACACGCGCATCCTCGAGGGCGACGTGATGCAGCTGCCCGCCGAGGTGGCCGAAGGTCACTACGATCTGTGCACCGCGCTGGCGGTGCTCGAGCACCTGCCCAACCCAACCGCGGCGCTGCGCGAGGCCTGGCGGGCCCTGCGTCCGGGAGGCGTGCTGGTCGCGACCGCCCCCAATCCGCTGTGGGACGACATCGCCGGCAAGCTCGGCATGGTCGCCGCCGAGCACCACGAGCAAGAGCTCGACGAGAAGGCGCTGCGCCGCATCGTCGCCGACGCCGGCTTCGTCCACATCGAGTTCCGCCGGTTCATGTGGGCGCCAGTCGGGTTTTTGCCGTACCTCAAGCTCGACATCGATCCGGCCCGCTCGCTCGAGGTCGATCGCTGGGTGTCGCGCCTGCGCCTGCTCGACTTCGGCTTCGTCAACCAGTGCATCGTCGCGAGCAAGCCATGAGCGAGTCGGTGGATCGTTTTCCCCAGCCTGCCGCCGGCCACCGCGACTGGTACGCGTTCGAGGCCCTGCGCGCGCTACCCCGCATCATCTTGATGGTCGACAAGAACCCGTTCTCGTCGACGTTCGGCTGCTTCGATCGCGAGTACTGGCACTACCGCACGATCGACTTCCCGTGCGGCATGAGCCAGGAATTCTGCCTCGCGCTCGCGCTGGCGTGGAAGCACCCCTTCCCCAACAACCCGTACTACGGCAACGAGCGGCTGCGCGACCTCGTCATCGGGTCGATCGAGTTCGCGCAGAAGTCGGGCCACGCCGACGGCTCGTGCGACGACTACTTCCCGTTCGAGCGCGCCCTGGGGGCCCTGGTCTTCTCGCTGTACGCGATGTCCGAGAGCTACCTGGTGCTCGGGCTGTCGCGGCCCGATCTCGTGGAGTTCCTCCGCACCCGCGCCACATTCTTGTGCAAGCACAACGAGAGCGGCCAGCTCGCCAACCACCAGGCCCTCGCTGCGCTCGCGCTGTACAACGTCTACCTGCTCACCGGCGACGAGTCGTTCCGCCGCGCCAGCGACGACTACCGCGACATCACCTTGTCGTGGCAGAACGAAGAGGGCTGGTTCCAGGAGTACGAGGGCGCCGATCCGGGCTACCACTCGTGCTCGATCGCATTTTTGGCCAAGCTCTGGCAGAAATCGAAGGACGAGCGGCTCGTGGCGCCGATCGGGCGCGCCATCGAGTTCGCCAGCTACTTCATGCACCCCGACGGCTCGTATGCCGGCGAGTACGGCAGCCGCAACACCTATCACTTCTATCCCCACGGCTTCGAGGTGTTCGCCGATCGCTTCCCGCTCGGCGGCCGCATCGCGCAGACGTACCTGCAACGCGCCATGCCCGAGCGGCGGCGCTACTTCAACGACGACAACCGCATGTGCGCCCACTACGTCTACGACTGGATGCAGTCGTGGATCGACTGGCAGGGCGAGACGCCGCGCGGCACGCTCGAGGAGCACCGGGGGCCGTTCACGAAGTGGTTCCCCAACGCGAAGCTGCTGGTGAAGAAGACCCCCGCCTACTACGCGGTGATGTCGTTGGCCAAGGGCGGCGTGCTCAAGGTCTATGACGACGCCGGGCCGCTGTACAGCGACACCGGCCCCATCGCCAAGACCACGTCGGGCGACGTGCTCGTCTCACACATGGTCGAGGACAACCCCGTCGAGGCCGACCCGAAAAGCGGGCGTTTCTCGACGCGCGGCAAGATGAGCAAGCGTAAGCACCAGCTCGCGAGCCCCGTGAAGCAAGTGGCATTCCGGGCGATGAACCTCACCGTGGGGCGCTACAACCCCAACTTGGTGCGCACGACGCTGCAGAAGATCCTGATCACCGGCAAGCCACGCACCGCCGTGACCTTCAGCCGCAAGGTCGAGTTCACCGACACCGAGATCCACATCCACGACGCTCTGGATGGGCAAGGTGGCGACACCAGGCTCGTCCAGTTGGCGATCGGCAGCGACGCCACCTCGATCTACGTCGCGAACTCGACGAACTTCCAGGAGTCGATGCTCTTGCCCTGGATCGATCAGAGCGGGTCCATCGAGGCGTTCAACGACGCGCGTAAGGTCGATCTCCCCGTGCGCACGGTGAGCCGCGCCAAGCTCGGCAAGCCCCTGGGCTGAGCGATACGCCCGGTGGCTGGCGATCAGCCCGTGGGCTGGCGATCAGCCGGTGGGCGGTGGATCGCGCAGCCAGCGGGCGAACACCGCCAGACCTTCGAGCAGCGGCGTACTCGGACGGAACCCCAGCACCGTCTCCGCCCGGGTGACGTCGGCGAACGTCCGCGGCACGTCGCCTGGCTGCTCGGGCAGCCGGTCGATCAGAGCGCGGACACCGAGCACCTCCTCGAGCGCCTGCACGAGCTCGGCGAGGGTCACCGGGCTCGAGTTGCCGAGGTTGAAGACCTCGTGGCCGCCTGTCGGCAGATCGATCGCCGCACACACACCGCCGATGATGTCCTCGACGAAGGTGTAATCGCGGCTGGTGCTGCCATCGCCATACAGCTCGATCGGCCGGCCGGCGAGCATGCGCTCGGCGAATTTGCGGATCGCGAGATCGGGGCGTTGCCGCGGGCCGTACACCGTGAAGAAGCGCAGCGACACGATCGCGAGCCCGTACAGGTGCGCATACGCGTTGCACATCGCCTCGTTGGCGAGCTTGGTGGCGCCATACGGCGACGCCGGACGCAGCAGGGCGTCGGTCTCGGCGAATGGCACCTTGGTGTTGAGCCCGTACACCGAGCTCGACGACGCGAACACGAACTTCGCGACGCCGTGGTGCCGCGCGGCCTCGAGCAGGTGCAAGGTCCCCTGCGCGTTGGTCGTCTCGTAGAGCATCGGGTCGGTCAGCGACGGCCGGACCCCGGCGCGGGCGGCCAGATGGACGATGCACTGCGGTGCGAACGATCGCACCAGCTCGGCCATCCGCGCGCCGTCGCGGATGTCGGCCTCGACCAGACCAAAGCGCGGGTTGTCCAGGTGCGCGGCGACGTTGGCCCGCTTGAGCGCCGGGTCGTAGTAGTCGTTGAAGTCGTCCACGACCAGCACCTGGGCGTCCCCGCCGATCAGGCGGTCCACGAGGTGGCTGCCGATGAAACCGGCGCCGCCGGTGACCAGAAATCGCTCGTATTGCATGGGGCTACGCCGGAGCGGACTATCCGGCCCGGGCGGAGTATAGCGCCTTGGTCGGGCCATCGACGGCGGCGCCCGAGCTTGCGATCCTCGTGGGCGGTGACGGCGCCCAGCAGCAACGCCCGCAAGCACGAGAGCGGAAACCCCCTGTTGCGCGCGGTGCTCGGGCACTTCACGCGGACGGTGTGCCGCGTCGTCAACGAGCGGCGGCCGCGTTCGGTCTTCGACGTCGGCTGCGGCGAGGGGTACATGCTCAGTGCGCTGCGCAAGACGGGGATCGACGCGGCGCTGTTCGGGATCGATCACAGCCCGGCAGCGATCGCCGCAGCGCGTACCCGACTCGGAGATGGCGCCACGCTCGAGGTCGGCGATGCGCGGCAGCTGGTCCCGGGCCGACGTCACGACGTCGTGATGATGCTCGAGGTGCTCGAGCACCTCGACGATCCGGCCCCGATGCTCGACGTCCTCGACGCGCTCAGCTGCGGCCACGTGGTGTTGTCGGTGCCGCACGAGCCACTCTTCCGCGGGCTCAACCTGCTGCGCGGCCACCACATCGCCCGGTGGGGCAACCATCCCGAGCACGTCGGTGAGTTCTCGCGCCGCGAGTTCCTCGACTTCGTCCGCCGCCGCTTCGACGTCGTCGCCGCGCCGTGGGTGCCGCCGTGGACCCTCGTGGTCGCCCGCGCCCGCCCGCGTTACCCTGTGCCCACGTGACGGCAGCCGTGCCCGAGCCGCCGGCGATCTCGGCGGTGGTCCCTGTGTGGGACGAGGTCGAGTCGCTGCCGCAGCTGCGGCGCGAGCTCGTCGCCGGCCTCGAGGCCACGGGCCGCAGCTTCGAGATCATCTTCGCCGACGACGGCAGCACCGATGGCTCGGGCGCGCTCATCCAACGCTTCGCCGCCGAGGATCCCCGCATCGTCGCGGTCCACCTCCGCAAGCACTTCGGCAAGTCGCCGGCGCTCGCCGCCGCGTTCGAGCGCGTCCGCGGCGAGATCGTGATCACCCTCGACGCCGACCTGCAGGACGACCCGGCGATGATTCCCGAGTTCGTGGCGCGGATCGACGCCGGCGCCGAGCTGGTCTCGGGCTACAAGCAGGTGCGTCACGATCCGGCGAGCAAGACCCTGCCCTCGCGGCTGTTCAACGCGGTGGTGCGGCGGCTGTCGGGGGTGCCGCTGCGCGATTTCAACTGCGGCTTCAAGGCGTATCGTCTCGCGTGCATCCGCGAGCTGTCGGTCTACGGCGGATTCCATCGGTTCTTGCCGGTGCTCGCCAGCGAGCGCGGCTTCCACATCGAGGAGCTGGTGGTGCGGCACCGCCCCCGCGCCCACGGCCACAGCAAGTTCGGCGCGACACGGCTGTTCGAGGGCTCGCTCGACCTGCTCACGGTGTTGATGGTCACGCGCTTCCGCACCCGGCCGCTGCACCTTTTCGGCTGGCTCGCGGGGGTCTCGGGCTTCGTCGGCCTGTCGCTGCTCACCTACCTCACGGCGCTGTGGTTCCTCGGCCACCCGATCGGCACCCGCCCCCTGCTCACCTTGGGCGTGCTGCTGACGCTGGCGTCGATGCAATTCGTCGGCACGGGGCTCGTCGCCGAGCTGCTGGTGCGCACCACGATCACCGCGCGCGAGATCGTCTCGGTGCGCCCACATCCGCTGCCGACCCGCGCTGCGCCGGGCGCACTCGCCCAGCCGCCGTCGGCCGCGCCCACCCCGGGCGTTGTCCAGGATCCGCCCCGTGAACAGGAGCCGCCGGCATGAAGACCATCGTGCAGCGCGTGGACAGTGCCGACGTCGTCGTCGATGGCGAGGTGGTCGGCTCTGTCGGCCGCGGCCTGCTCGCCTACGTCGGCATCGGTGCCGACGACACGCTCGCCGATGCGCGGACCACCGCGCGCAAACTGGTCGAGCTGCGGCTGTTCCCCGGCCGCACCCCGATGGATCTCGACGTCCGCGAGGTCGGCGGCGGCGTGCTGCTCGTCTCGCAGTTCACCTTGCTGGCGTCGATCCGCCGCGGACGTCGTCCGAGCTTCGACGCTGCGATGGCCCCCGATGCCGCCCTTGCGCTGTACGACGCCACGTGCGCCGCGGTGGCCGAGGCCGGCGTCGTGATCGCGACCGGACGCTTCGGCGCGCACATGCAGGTGCGCTCGGTCGGCGATGGTCCGATCACGATCGCGATCCACACGCGGGCCGGCGCGCTCGTCGACTGAGACGCGCCGCGTCTCATCCGGAGTTCAAAACCCGACCCTGCGCATCACCCAGCGCGGCAGCCAGCGGATCACGAGCATCACCCAGCGCCACGGCGCGGGGGCGTAGATCACCGGCGTGCCGCGGCGAAGCGCGTCCGCGACCCGGCGGGCGACGGCCTCGGGTTCACCGGCGAACGGCGGCGCGGGCAGCCCCGCGGTCATGCCGGTGCGGACGAACCCGGGCTTGATGCACACCGTCCGCAGGCCGGCGGCGTGGTAGCGGTGGTCGACGCCTTCCATGTAGGCGCTGATCCCCGCCTTGGCCGCGCCGTAGAGCACGACCGGCTTGCGGCCACGATCGCCCGCGACCGACGAGAACACGCACAGCGTGCCGCCACCTCGGGCGAGCAGGCGACGGCGCGCGGCCTCGCACAACAACACGGTGTGGGTGAAGTCCACGGTGAGCAGCCGCCGCAGCAGCACGGGGTCGGCCTCGAGCGCGTCCTGGGTCGCGAACATCGCGGCGGTGACGACGACCGTGTCGAGGCCGCCCAGTCGATCGTGGGCGGCCTGCAAGGCGGCATCGAAGCCGTCGGGATCCTCGAGATCGCACAGCGCGGTGGCCACCCGATCGTGCCCATCACCGGGCGTCCCCCCGGCCGCCGTCGCCGCGCGAACCCGCAGATCGGCGGCGCTGCGCTCGAGCTCGCCGGCGTCGCGTCCGAGCACGCACACCGCATCACCGCGGCCCACTAGCTCCCGCGCCAAGGCGCGCCCCATGCCCTTGGTGGCGCCGACGATCGCGACCTTCACGTCGTCGCATCGTATCACGTGCGACTCGCGACGTCGGCCTTGCGCAGTGCCGAGGTGCCGATCAGGCTTGCCCCGCCATGCCGAACATCCTGGTCGTGTCGGGTGCCTCGCGCCCCGAGAGTAACGTGCGCGCCGCGGTCGCGGCCGCCACCCGGTTCGTCACCGCCGCCGGCGGCACCGTGCGCGCGTGCGACCTGGCCACGATGCGCCTGCCGATCATGGAGTGGGGCAGCGACGATCAGAGCACGCAGGCGACCGTCAAGTCGGTGCGGGCCGACGCGCGCTGGGCCGACGGCTTCGTCATCGTCACGCCCGAGTACCACGGCAACATGAGCGGCACGCTCAAGAACTGGTTCGACTTCCTCTACCTCGAGCTGGCGGGGAAATTCGGCGGCGTCATCTCGGTCACCGGTGGCGGCGGCGGCGACATGTCGATCACCGCGGTGAAGAACTGCTTCGCCTGGTGTCACGGATTCACGCTCCCGTTCCACGCCGCAGTGCGACCTGCCGACATCGCAGATGGCGAGGTCGCGGGGCTCAAGGTGCTCGATCGCATCGCCCGCATCGCCCACGACGTGGTCCGCTACGCCCCGGTGCTGCGATCGGCGTTCGACGGCGCCCGGGCGCTGGGACGCGGCCCCGAGGCCGGCGTGGCCGGCATGCACGTGGGGGACTGGGGCGATGCCTGAGCCCGGCATCCGCGTCGTGCTCACCACCGCGCCGCCCGACATCGCGGCCGATCTGGTGCGGACGCTCGTCGCCGAGGGCTTGGTCGCGTGCGGAAACATCGTGCCCGGCGTGCGCTCTATCTACGTGTGGCAGGGCGAGGTGTGCGACGAGGCCGAGGCGGTGATCCTGCTCGAGACCGCAGGCGCTCGCGTCGACGCGACGATGCAGCGGCTGCGCGCGCTGCATCCCTACGAGTGCCCCAAGATCCTCGCCCTCGAGCCTACCGCCGTACTCGACGCCTATGCGGCGTGGGTGCTCGCAGAGACCTCAGCCGCGGGCACCGGTGTCGACCCGTAGGTGGTGCACGAGGAACGACCACAGATCGGCCCACTCCTCGATCTGCTTGCGGGTGGGCTTGCCGGCGCCGTGACCCGACTTGGTGTCGATGCGGATGAGCACCGGCTCGTCGCCGACCTGGGCGTGCTGTAGCGCCGCGATGAACTTGTAGCTGTGGGCCGGAACCACGCGATCGTCGTGGTCGGCGGTGTACACCAAGGTCGGCGGATACGCGGTCTGGGCGCGGACGTTGTGGTACGGCGAGTAGGCCAGCAGCGCTGCGAACTCGTCGGGGTTCGCCGTCGAGCCGTAGTCCGAGGCCCACGCCCAGCCGATCGTGAACTTGTCGAAGCGCAGCATGTCGAGCACGCCGACGCCGGGCAGCGCGGCGCCGAACAGCTCGGGCCGCTGGGTCATCACCGCGCCCACCAGCAGGCCGCCGTTGCTGCGCCCGCCGATGCCGAGCTTGGCCGGCTTGGTGTAGCCCTGGGCGGTGAGGAACTCGGCGGCGGCGATGAAGTCGTCGAACACGTTCTGTTTCTCGAGCTTGGTGCCGGCCGCGTGCCACGCCTCGCCGAATTCGCCGCCGCCGCGCAGATTGGGCACGGCGTAGATCCCTCCGAGCTCCATCCACACCAGGTTCGCGACCGAGAACGTAGGCGTGAGCGAGATGTTGAAGCCGCCGTAGCCAAAGAGGTAGGTCGGGTTGTTGCCGTCCTTCACCAGGCCGCGGCGATACGACAGGAACATCGGCACGGAGGTGCCGTCGGCGCTGTCGTAGAACACCTGCTCGGTGACGAAGTCGGCCGGATCGAACGCCACCTTCGGCCGCTGCCACGACGTGGTGGTGCCCGGGGCCACGTCGAGCCGCCAGATCTCGGTGGGCGTGGCGAACCCGGTGAACGCGAAGAAACTCTCGGCGTCGCGACGACGGCCGGTGAAGCCGGTGACCGTGCCGATGCCCGGCAGCGCGAGCTCGCGATCGACGGCGCCGTCCATGCGATGGATCGCGACCCGCGACTGCGCGCGGTCGAGGAAGTTGGCGACGAAGCGATCGCCGACGACGTGCACCTCGGTGAGCGTGCGCATCGACTCGGGCACGAGCGTCCGCACCTTGCGCGGATTGGCCACCGACACCGCGACGAGCTTGCCCCTGGGTGCCTGCGCGTCGGTGAGGAACCACATCGTGTCGCCCTCGCTGCCGACGAAGCGCCAGCGCGCCGTGAAGCCGCCGAGCAAGGTGACGGTCTTGCGCGAGGCCGCTGGCTTGCGCAGATCCTGGATGAGCACCGTGGTCTTCGGGTCGGTACCGATCTTCACCGTGATGACCAACCATCGGCCATCCTCGCTCACCTTCGGCTCGTAGCCCCACTTGGGCTTCTCGGGCGCGGCGTACACCAGAGTGTCGGCGGACTGCGGCGTACCCAGGCGGTGGAAGAACAGCTTCTGCCCGTAGTTCTCGCCAGAGAGCCCCTGCCCCGCCGCGGGCTCGTCGTAGCGCGCGTAGTAGAGCCCCGCTCCATCCGCGGCCCACGTCGGCTCGGTGAACTTGATCCACGCGAGCTCGTCGGTGGTGTCGGTGCCCGTGGCGACGTCGCGGATGCGCCACGTCTGCCAGTCGGATCCCGACGCCGATACGCCGTACGCCATCTTGCTGCCGTCGGGGCTGAACACGGTGCCGGCCAGCGCCACGGTGCCGTCCTTCGACAGCAGGTTCGGATCGAGCAGCAGCCGCCGAGCGCCGCCGCGATCGATGACGTGGATCTGCGATTGGTTCTGCAACCCGTCGTTGCGCGCGACCACCAAGACGTCGCCTTCGCGGCTGGGTACACCCCAGCGCTCGTAGTTCCACACCTCCTCGAGCCGGGCGAGCAACTCGGGGCGCGCGGCGATCTGCTCGAGGTGGGCGCCGGTCACGGTGTTCTGGGCGTCGATCCACGCCCGGGTCGCGTCGGAGTCCATGTCCTCCAGCCACCGATAGGGATCGGCGATCGTGACGCCATGGATGACATCCGTGTGATCACCGCGGGGCGAGTCTGGATAGACGAGCTTCGCCTCGCGCGGGACGATCGGTGGCTCGGCGGCGTTGCCCCGCGCCGACGGGTCGATGGGCGGGGGCGTCGGGGCGCCGGCCGGGCTCGGGCAAGCGGGGGCGGACAGGGCCAGGAGGCAGGCGAAGAGGGCGACGCGCATCGTCGCCTATATGCGCCAGTTGCCGGGCCGGCGACAAGCGCATCGGCGACGGCGGATCACGCGACGGGAGATCACGCGAGGGGAGATCACGCGAGGGGAGATCACGCGAGGGCACATCACGCGAGGGCACATCACGCGAGGGCGGCGGGATCGAGGCGGGCGTCGGCGGATCGGATCCGCGCGGGATCGACGGCACCGACGAGGGACGTCGCCCGCACCCGCCGCACCTCGGGACCGACGAGGCCGAAGCTGCGGGCGAGCACGGCGATGACACGCTCGGGCTCGACGCCGGCCTCGCGCAGCGCAGCGACGTCCGGCGCGCCGTGCCGCTTGGACAGCTTGGTGCCATCGGGACCGAGCAGCAGTGGCACGTGCAGGTAGCGCGGGGTCGGCAACCCCAAGGCGCGCTGCAACCACACCTGCCGCGGCGTGCTGGTCCACAGATCGTCGCCGCGCACGACGTCGGTGACGCCCATGGCAGCATCGTCGACGACGACCGCGAGTTGGTAGGCCCAGGCCCCGTCCGCGCGCCGCAGCAAGACGTCGCCGATCTCGGTCGCGACGTCGTGCGCCAGGGATCCGAGCTGCACGTCGTCGGCGACGGCCCGCCCCGGCGGTGCGCACCACCGCGTCGCCGCCGGTCGGTCTGCCCTCGGAGCCTGGTGCCGGCACGTGCCTGGGTACACCGGCTCGATGCCATGCGGTGCGCTCGCGCTGTCGCGGAGCTCTCGACGCGTGCATGTGCACGGAAAGGTGTCGAGCCGCGTGAGCGCGGCCTCGTAGCGATCGCTGCGCTCCGACTGCGCGTACGGCCCACCGCCGCCGCCGACGTCGGGGCCCTCGTCCCAGTCGAGGCCGAGCCAGCGGAGATCGTCGAGGATGCACGCGGCGTAGATCGCCTGCGATCGGATCGGATCGAGATCCTCCATCCGCAACACGAAGCGGCCACGGGCCCCCCGCGCCTGCAGCCACGCCAGCAGCGCGGTGCGAGCGTTGCCGAGGTGCTGACGGCCGCTCGGCGAGGGCGCGTATCGTCCGACGATGGCCACGGCTGTGAGAACGTCAGCGATTCGGAAAGCAGGAGGGTTGGTTCCCGCCGGGCTCACGCCCGGTGTCGCGCAGGCACCACCGCGCGCAGATGGTGGCATTTGCGGCGGACGCACCGCCAGCGCCCCAGCCGCGCAGAATTTCGGCGCACCGCGCCCCGCTGGAATTGCACGTCACGCGTGCGCGCCCGAGGGCTGCGAAGGGCGGTGGCACACGCCATCGGCGTGCGATGCCCTGCGCTGCCGACTTCGAGTGTTGCATCGATGCAACACTCGAAGCGATCGTGCGGTCGATCACCCGCTACACCTGGCGCGCTTCGACCGAGTCTGTAAGCTCGGCGCCGGTGGCCGATCGTCTCGACATCTCGCAGCGCAAGAAGGATCACCTTGCCCTTTGTGCCGGTCCGAACGTGGGATTCCGCGAGAAGACCACGCTGCTCGAGTGCGTCGAGTTCATGCACGACTCGCTGCCCGAGATGCACGCCGACGAGGTCGACAGCAGCACCACGCTGCTCGGCCACAGGCTCGCCGCGCCCATCATCGTCGCAGCGATGACCGGCGGCACCGACCGCGCCGCCGAGGTCAACCGCGACATCGCCCGCGCCGCCGACGAGCTCGGCCTCGCGTTCGGGCTCGGCTCGCAGCGGGCGATGTTCGTCCGCCCCGAGACCACATGGACGTTTCAGATCCGCGACGTCGCTCCCAACGTACTTTTGTTGGGCAACCTCGGGGTCGTCCAGGCCCGCACGATGTCGACCCAGCAGATCACCGATCTCTGCGCCACCGTCGGTGCCGACGCGCTGTGCATCCATCTCAATCCGGCGATGGAGATCGTCCAGCCCGGCGGCGATCGGGATTTCTCGCAGGGACTCGAAACCCTGGCGCGGCTGGCCGCCGAACTCGGCATCCCGGTCATCGCGAAAGAAACCGGCTGCGGCCTCTCACGCCGCTCCGCGGTGCGCATCGCGGCGACCGGCGTGAAGGCGGTCGACACCAGCGGCGCCGGCGGCACCAGCTGGGTCGCCGTCGAAGCCCACCGCGCCGTCGACGAGGACGACAAGGCCATCGCCGAAGAACTGTGGGACTGGGGCATCCCGACCGCCGCATCGGTGCTGCAACTGTCGGGTCTGCCGCTCGAGATCATCGCGACCGGCGGCCTCAAGACCGGCACCGACGTCGCCCGCGCCGTCGCGCTGGGGGCCACCTGCGGCGGTATCGCCTCGCAGGTGCTGCGGGCCCACAAGGCCGGGGGCTACGCCGGCGCCAAGGCGTACCTGCACCGCACGATGCTGGTCGTGCGCGCGATCATGCTGCTGTGTGGGTGTCGCACGGTCGACGCGCTGCGCCGCACCCCCACCATCATCCGCGAGCCGCTGGCCTCGTGGCGACCGGAGCCCCACACGGGATGACGCCGACACTGCACGCCGCCGCGAGCGCCTACGCCAAGGTGATCCTGCTCGGGGAGCACGCCGTCGTGCACGGTCAACCGGCGATCGCGGCCGGCCTCGCAGACGCGCTGCGCCTCACCGCCACGCGCCTGCCCGATCGCGGCGCGCCGCTGCAGTGCTCGATCCCGGCGTGGGACCTCGACTTCTCGCTCGCCGACGTCTCGACCCACGCGGTAGCGCGGGCGTGCGGCGACGTCATCACCCACTGCGATGGGCCGATGACCGGCTGGCGCATCGAGGGCACCACGGCGATCGTGGCGCGGGCCGGCCTCGGATCGTCGGCGGCGATCACCGTGGCGCTCGCCCGCCTCGTGCTCGGCCCCGACGCGCCCGTCGAGGCCGTCGTCGAGGCGTCGATCGTCGGCGAGCGCGTCTTCCACGGCACGCCGTCGGGGATCGACAGCGAGGTCGCGGCCCGCGGTGGTCTGCTGCGATTCGTCCGCGGCCAGCCGCCCGTGCGGATCGAGCTGCCCACGGCGCTGCCGCTGGTCATCGTGCCGTCGGGCGTCGCCCGCAGCACGGCCGATCAGGTCGCCAAGGTCCACGCCGCGCTCGAGCGGTGGCCGACGACGAGCCGCCCCGTCATCGAGACGCTCGGCCGCATCGCCGCGCTCGGGCAGAACACGCTCGGCACCGGCGACTTCGTGCGCTTCGGTGAACTCGTCGACCAGGCCCACGCGTTGCTGGGATTCCTCGGCGTGTCGTCGCCGGTGCTCGACGAGCTGTGTGCGGCCGCCCGCGCCCACGGTGCGCTGGGGGCCAAGCTCACCGGCGCCGGTGGTGGCGGCTGCATCTTCGCGGTGCCCTCGGGCCCCCCGGAAGCGCTCGCCGCCGTGTTCCGTGCCCGCGGCCTCAACCCGCTGACCGTAGAGGTCCGCGCATGAAGTCCGCCCGCGCCACGGCGCACTCCAACATCGCCCTGTGCAAGTACTGGGGCAAGCGTGTCGACGCCCCGGTGGAGCTCAACCTGCCGGCGACCGGATCGTTGTCGCTCACCCTCGACGCGCTGTGGACCGAGACCGAACTCGCCCCCGCCGGCGCCGACAGGTTCGAGCTCGACGGCGTGACGCACGTCGACGACTCGGCGCGCAAGGTCTTCGCCCACCTCGATCGCCTGTGGCGCGCCGCTGGCCGTACCGGGCCGCGTCCCACCGCCCAGGTGCGATCCACGAACCATCTGCCCACGGCCGCCGGACTCGCGAGCTCGGCCAGCGGCTTCGCAGCCCTCACGCTCGCCGGCATGGCGGCGTTCGAGGGCCAGCTCGACCGCGCCCGGCTCGCCACGCTCGCGCGCATGGGATCGGGCAGCGCGGCGCGTTCGATCTGGGGTGGCTTCGTACGGCTCGACCGGGGTGAACGTGCCGATGGCGAGGACTGCGTGGCGCGCCCGCTGCTCCCGGCGGATCACTGGGACGTGCGGCTCGTCGTGGTGCAGACGACCGCCGGCAAGAAGTTGATCGGATCCACCGCCGGGATGGAGCGCTCGCGCACCACGTCGCCCTACTATGACGCGTGGGTCGCGGGCGCGAACGACGATCTCGATCGGGCCGAGGCTGCGTTGCGGTCCCGCGATCTCGCGGCGCTCGGCGCCATCGTCGAGCACAGCTGCTTCAAGATGCACGCGTGCATGCTCGCGAGCTCGCCGCCGTTCTCGTACTGGAACGGTACCACGATGGAGGCGATGCGCGCGGTGTGGTCGCGGCGGGCGGCCGGCCTCGCCGGTTACGTCACCATCGACGCCGGCCCCCACGTGAAGATCCTGTGTACGGCCGCGGACGCGACGACGTGGGCCCGCGAGCTGCGGGATCTGCCCGGCATCGTCGCGCTGCAGATCTGCGCACCGGGCCCCGACGCCGAGGCCGAGGTGCTGCCGTGAGCGCGGTCGTGTCGGCGCCGGGCAAGGCGTTCCTCATCGGCGAGTACGCCGTGCTCGAGGGCGCTGCCGCGATCGTCACGGCTGCATCCGTCCGCGCCGTCGCCCACACGGCGAGCCCCGAGCGACCGGGGGCCGACACCGCCGTGGTGCGCTGCGCCCACGCCCGCGCCGCGGCGTTCCTCGAGGCCCGCGGCGCCGGTGTCGGCGAGGCGCCGGCGGTGGAGACCGGCGGCTTCACCCTCGGCCAGCGCAAGCTCGGCCTGGGCTCGAGCGCCGCGGTCGTCGCTGCGGTCGTCGGCTACCACCTCGCCGAGGGCGGCCTCGATCCCGCCGCACCCGAGGTCCGCGAGCACGCCCTGGCGCTCGCGCAGGCCGCTCACGCCGAGGCCCAGGGCGGCGGCGGCAGCGGTGCCGATGTCGCCACCGCGGTGCTCGGCGGCACGATCCGTTTCGTCGAGCGTCGCGCCGAGCCGATCACGCTGCCGCCGTGGATTACGCTCGGCTTCGTCGACGCCGGTGCGCCCGCCGTCACCCGCTCGTTCGTGGCCTCGGTGCGCGCCGCGGCCACCACCGCGCCCGTCGCGTACAAGGACGCGATGGCGATGCTCACCGACGCCGCGGGGCAGTTCGCGGCGGCGCTCGACCTCGCGGATTCTGCGGCGTCGTTCACCGCGCTGCGCGACGCGGTGGTCCTGCACAACCGCGGGCTCGCGACGCTTGCCCAGGTCGCATCGGTCCCCATCCTCACGCCGTCGATTCAGGCCATCATCGAGCTGTGTGCGAGCGCCGGCGTCGCCGCGAAGCCCAGCGGTGCCGGCGGCGGCGACCTCGTGGTGTTGTTCGCGCCCGATCGCGGCGCAGTCGATCGGTTGGCCGAACGCCTGCGCAAGGTCGGCTGGCCGCTGCTCGGTGATCTGCGGGCGCCATCGGCGGGCCTGCGCGTGGAGGAACGGATGCCCACGGTGTCGCGGTTGACCGGTTTCTTCAAGCTCAGCGTGGCCGAGCGTCGCCGCGCCGTCGCCCACGCGACCGGCCTGCCCATCGAGCGCATCGAGGAACTCGCGAGCGCCGGCCTCGACGAGCAGCGCGCCAACCACATGGTCGAGAACGTCGTCGGCACCTTCGAGCTGCCGCTGGCGGTCGCCACCAACTTCCGCATCAACGGCAAGGACGTCCTGGTGCCGATGTGCATCGAGGAAGCGTCGGTGGTCGCCGCGGCGTCGAACGCCGCCAAGATGATCCGCGAGTGCGGCGGTTTCGCGGCCCACAGCGATCCGCCGTGGATGATCGCCCAAGTTCAGCTCGATCGCGGCGCCGCCACCGGCGACGTCGACGCCATGCTGGCCCAGGTGACAGCGCACCAAGAAGAGCTGCTCGCCCTCGCCGACTCCGCCCACCCGCGGCTGGTCGGTCGCGGCGGGGGTGCCCGCGGCATCGAGTCGCGACGACTCGCCGACGACATGGCGGTGGTGCACGTGCTCGTCGACTGCCAAGACGCGATGGGGGCCAACCTCGTCAACACCGTGGCCGAGGTCGTCGCCGTACGCCTCGCGGCGATCACCGGGTGGACGCCGGGCCTACGCATCCTCAGTAACCTCGCCGACCGCCGCCGGGCCCATGTGTCGGCCCGCGTGTCGCCCGCGGCGCTCGCCGGCAAGGGCTTCACCGGCCCCGAGGTGGTCCTGCGCATCGCCTCGGCCTCACGCTTCGCCGAGCTCGATCCGTACCGCGCTGCGACCCACAACAAGGGCATCATGAACGGCGTCGACGCCGTCGTGCTCGCCACCGGCAACGACTGGCGCGCGATCGAGGCCTCAGCGCACGCCTACGCGGCCCGCGGCGGGCAGTACGGTCCGCTCGCCACCTGGCGCGCGGACGACGACGGCTGGCTGGTCGGACAGATGAGCCTGCCGGCCGCCGTCGGCGTCGTCGGTGGCGCGACCCAGGCCCACCCGGTCGCGCGAATCGCCCTCGAGATCCTCGGCATGCCCTCGGGCACCTTCCTCGGCCAGGTGATCGCCGCGGCCGGCCTCGCCAGCAACCTCGCCGCGCTGCGGGCGATGGCCACCGAGGGGATCCAGCGCGGCCACATGTCCCTGCATGCGCGCGCCGTCGCCCTGTCCGCGGGCGCGACGGGATCCGAAATCGAACTCCTCGCAGAGCGCCTCATCGCATGCGGCGAAATCAAGGTGGAGCGGGCCTGCGCCCTGCTCGCCCAGCTCCGTTCCACCTGCTGACCCCGAAAGCGAACCCACCATGGTTGCCGCCACCGAACCCCGCCTCTACTGCGTCCCGACCCACGTCGCGCAAGACGACACCAGTGACACGTTCGCGCCGCCCGACGGCGCCCCGCCGGGGCCGTGGACGGTCGCAGCCGGCTACCGCTGGTGCGAACGCATGGCCTCGTCGCACTACGAGAACTTCCCCGTCGCGAGCAAGTTCCTCCCGCCGCACCTGCGCCCCCACGTCGCGGCGATCTATGCGTTCGCCCGCACCGCCGACGACTTCGCCGACGAGCCGCGCTTCGAGGGTCGCCGCAGCCAGGCGCTCGGCGCCTGGGAGACGCTGCTCGAGAACTGCTACCACCGCGACGTCCAGCACCCGGTGTTCATCGCGCTGCGCGACACGGTGCGCCGTCACAACATCCCGATCGGTCCGCTGCGGGCGCTGCTCACCGCGTTCCGCATGGATCTCACCAAGCACCGCTACGCGACCTTCTCCGAGCTGCTGGGTTACTGCAGCCACTCGGCGAACCCCGTCGGCCAGCTCGTGTTGTTCATCCACGGCCACCGCGAGCCCGACCTGCACCGCTTCAGCGACGAGATCTGCAGCGCCCTGCAGCTGGCGAACTTCCTGCAAGATCTGTCGGTCGACATCCCGCGCGGCCGCATTTACATCCCCGCCGAAGACCTCGTGCACTTCGGCGTCGCCAAGGACGACATGCTCGGTCGCCGCGTCACCGAAGAATTCCGCGAGCTGATGCGCTACGAGGTCGCCCGCGTCCGCGCCATGTTCCACCGCGGGCGCCCGCTGGTGCGGCGGGTGTCGCCGGGCCTGTCGATGGAGCTCGATGCGACCTGGCGCGGCGGCATGGCCATCCTGCAGCGCATCGAGGATCTCGAGTACACCACCTTGACCGTGCGACCGACGCTCGAGAAGCGCGACATGGCCGGCATCGCGCTGCGGTCGCTGTTCGCCTTCGGCCGCCGCTTCCTGCGCGGCGAGGCATGACCTGCACCGGTGACGTCATGGACCGCCTCGAACCCCTCGCCCACCTGCTGCCCGCCCGCGGCGCCAAGTTGCTGCGGCGACTGACCAAGCGCAGCTCGTCGAACTTCAAGTTCGCGTTCCTCTTCCTCGGCCAGGCCCAGCGCGACGCGCTCGAGCAGGTCTACGAGTTCTGCCGCGTCGTCGACGACATCGTCGACGAGCGACCGCCCGGTCCGGCCGGCGAGACCGAGGCGCGTGGAGGTCTGGCGATATGGCGCCGCGAGGTCGCCCACATCTACGGCGAGGGTAGCGAGCCGCAGACGGCGCTCGGCCGCGCCCTGGCCGCCAGCCGCAGCCGCTTCCCGTTCCCGCGCGCCGCCTTCGAGGAGATCATCGCCGGCTGCGAGATGGACCTCGAGCGCACCCTCTATGCCGACGAGGACGAACTGCGCCTGTACTGCTACCGTGTCGCCTCGTGCGTCGGGCTGCTGTGCATCGCGATCTTCGGCGACACCTCGGAGCCCGCCGAGCGCTACGCCGAGCACCTGGGCCTCGCGCTGCAGTACACCAACATCTTGCGCGACATCGGCGAGGATGCGCTGCGCGGCCGGGTCTACGTGCCGCAGACGCTGCTCGCCCGCCACGGCATGGACACCGCCGACATCTTCGCCCAACGCTACGATGACCGCTTCGTCGCGATGGCCACCGCCTTCGCCGAAATGGCCGAGCGCGAATACCAACAGGCATGGGCGGCGCTCGGCGAGGCCGACGTCCGCGCACTACTGCCCGCCGAGGTGATGGGCCGCACCTACCACCGCATCCTGGACGAGATCCGAGGTCGCGACTTCAACGTCTACACGCGTCGCGCGGCCCTGCGGCGGCGCGACAAGCTCAAGGTCGCCGCCTTCGCGATCGCCCGCGCCGGCCTCGGCCGTCGCGCCCTGCGGCAGTGACGACATGGACGGTGCGACGATGACTTCGGGCTCCAAGGGCAGCACGGGAGCGAACGCCTCGGGCCCGCCGGTCGTGATCATCGGTGCGGGTTTCGCAGGGCTCGCCGCCGCGGTGCGACTCGTCGACGCCGGCCGGCGCGTGGTCGTGCTCGAGGCGACGCGCGGCGGCGGCGGCCGCTCGCGCTCGTTCGAGCACGACAGCGGCATGCAGCTCGACAACGGGCAGCACCTGATGATGGGCTGCTACTACGAGACGCTCGCGTTCCTGCGTGCGATCGGCCGCGATGGCGCCGTGCAGTTCCAGCGCAACCTCGCGCTCGACATGGCCAAGCCCGGCGGTGCCCGCGTCAAGCTGCGCTGCCCCGCCCTGCCCGCGCCGCTGCACCTGGCCGCGGGACTGCTCACGATGCGTGGGCTCGGGGCCCTGCACAAGGCGTCGGCGCTGCGCGTCGGCATGTTCCTGCGCGGCGAGGTCGTGCGTCCCGACGACAACGAGACCTGCGACGCCTGGCTGCGACGCCTGGGCCAGACCGACGGCATCCGCGGCGCCTTCTGGGATCCGCTCATCTGGGCGGTGCTCAACGACGATCCGCTCGTGGCGTCGGCGGCGATGCTCGTCGCCGTGCTCGAGCGCGCATTTCTGGGCACGCGCGACGCCTCGCGCCTGGGCGTGCCACGGGTGCCGCTGTCGCGCCTGTACGTCGACGACGCGCTCGCCCACGTTCGCGCCCGCGGGGGCGAGCTGCGGCTCGGACAGGCGGTGCGCGCGATCGAGTGCGACGCCGACGGCGTGCGCGGGGTCCAGACCCGCGGCGGCGAGTTCATCGAGAGCCGCGAGGTCATCACCTCGGTGCCGCCCAGCGCCCTTCTCGATTGCCTGCCCGCCTCGGTGCTCCGCCACCCCGTGCTGCAAGATGTCGCGCGCCTGACCACGAGTCCGATCATCAACCTGTGGCTGTTCCTCGATCGGCCGCTGTTCGACGACGTGCCGTTCCTCGGCCTGGTCGGATCCCCGCTGCACTGGCTGTTCGACCGCACGCGCATCGAGGGCATCGAGGACGGCGGCCGCGTCCTGCTCAACTGCACCATCTCGGGCGCGCGCGGCTTCGTCGACGACTCACCGGAGACCCTGGTGGAGTTGTTCCGCAGCGAGGCGGCGCGTTACTTCCCGCGCAACCCCGTGCGGGTGCTGCAGTCGAAGGTCGTGAAGGAGAAGCGCGCGACCATCAGTCACGCCGCCGGCACCTATCACCGCCGCCCCGAGACCCGCTCACCGGTGCCCGGCCTCTACTTTGCCGGCGACTGGGTGCGCACCGGCATACCGGCGACCATCGAGTCGGCGTGCCAGAGCGGCCACATGGCGGCCGCGGCCGTCCTTGGCACCGCGTAGCCGACCCCGTCAGTGTCCGCGGATCCCCGGATCGTCGCCGAGCGGGCCCGACACCACGCGCAGCGAGACCTGCGGACCATCGGTCGTGCGCAGCAAAGTGCCGAGTACCGCGCACTCGCGTCGCACGATCGCCAGCCCACCGGCGCCGGCGATCTCGGCGACGCACGTGGTGAGCGTGCCCGCGTCGGGGCGGGAGTCCGCGTGCAGGGCCGCGGGCGCGGCGATGAACGACTCGGCGACCACACGCACCATCACGCGGTTGACCTGGCCGCGGGCGTGGATGCGCGCGAGCGGCTCCTGGCCGAGATAGCAGCCCTTGTCGTAGGCGACCGCGTACACGAAGCCGACCTCGGGCGGGAAGAAGCCGGGGCGCAGCTCGGCGCCCCAGCCGGGGGTCGCGCTCTCGATGCGCGCCCGATCGAAGCCGTCCCGGTCGACGGCCTCGGCACCGGCCAGCGCGGAACGCAGCGTATCGGCGGGACCGACCACGAGCGTCGCCGGCAGCGGATGGCGCGTGGTGTAACAGCGCAGTCCGGCGACGCCGACATCGATGGCGCGCCCCATGTCGTCGTCGTCCCAGACCAGCGCCGCCCGCAGCTGCGGCGCGGTCTCCACGGTGACGTCGTCCATGATGACGTGGGCATCGAACGCCTGCGCCACGGCGTCCTGCTCGGCCGCGGGCACCAAAAGGTCGAGCGCATCGTCGGCCTGTAGCACCACCAACTCGGAGATGAGCTTGCCCTTCACGGTGAGCAACGCTGCGGTGACAGCCCGATCCGCAGCCAGCTGGTCGAGGTTGCCAGTCACCGTGCCTTGCAAGAACCGGCGCGTGTCCGCGCCGCGCAGGCGGACGATGGAGCGCGCCTGACCGACGTCATCGAGAACTGCATAGCACAGGGCCATGCGCGACTTTACGAAGCGGAGATCACACCGCGCAAGCCCGGGCCTTGATTCGCGCTGCATGGCGGAGTACGCACCCCAGGTGCGAAGCCTCGCCTGGACAGCAGCGCTGGTCGGCCTGGTGTGTGCGGCGACGCCGCTGGCCGGCCACGCACGGGGCGCCGTCGCGGGGGACCCGGGCTCCGACGCTTCGCCTCCGCCCGCCCGCGCCGCCGATGCAGCCACGATCCCCGATGCTGGGCCGCAGTCGCGCGACATCCCGTCGGGGTTCGATCTGGCCCCCGCGCACCGCGACGATCCCTACGGGCCCCGCGCCGAGGGCACGCCGGTGCTCACCTTGGAGCAGGTCGAGCGCTACGCGTTGCGCAACCCGCTCGTGCGCGTCGCCGACGAACAGATCACCGCGATGCAGGCCCGGGTGCGCAAGGCCAAATTCGCGTGGGTGCCGATCATCGATACCGCGATGGCGCTCACGCCAGGCGTCAACATCGTCTGTGATGACATCCGCGTGCCGGTCGGCAGCGCGCTGCCGCAGGACTTCCAGTTCTGCCGACCCGGCGGCGACCCGACGCTCGACGTGCAGACGGCATCGGGCTACTTCAGCCAGCTCGGCCGCGCCGGCGTTCGGTTCTCGTTCCAGCTCGACACGGTGATCCCGATCTACACGTTCGGCAAGCTCAAGAACGTCCGCAAGATGGCCGAGGCTGGCCTCGCGCTCACCAAGCTGCAGAAGATCGCGACCGCACAAGAGACGGTCTTGCGCGTGCACCAGGCCCACACCACTTTGCAGCTCGCGCGCGCCTCGATCGAGATCTTGCGCGAGTCGAAGAAGGTCCTCGACGACTCGCGCCGACGCATGACGAAGAACCTCGGCAGCGACGACGACTTCGACGCCGAGCCGAGCGATGAGGAACCGATCTACAAGCCCGATGATCCCATCCGCCTGCGCATGGCCGAGCTCGAGGTCGAGGAGATGATGCGCGAGGCGCTGAAGGTCGAGTCGCTGGCGCTCTCGGCGATGTGGGGCCTCGCCGGCGACGCTGCGCCGCGGGGATTCGATCTCGATGTGGTCGGGATCACGCCCGTGGAGTTCGACGGGGGCCGCCAGTCGCTCGCCCACTACAAGAACCTCGCCCGCGAGAGTCGCCCCGAGGCGCGGATGGCGGGCGCAGCGGTCCAGCTGCGCAAGGCGCAGGAACGCCTGGCACGCTCGAACTTCCTGCCGGATCTCGGCGTGACCCTTTCCGTGGGCGTCGCCCTCACCAGCGCCGCCGACTCGGACATGTCGGCGCTCTACTACGTCGACAATTTCAACTACTCGCGCGTCACCGCGGCGCTCGCGATGCGCTGGCGCTTCGACTTCCACAACGACGCGTTCGATCTGCAGGCCGCCCGCGCCGAGCTGCGCGCCGCCCAGTACCAGCGCGAGGCCGCCTATCTGTTGCTCGGGCGTGACGTGGAAGAGGCCTACGCCGATCTCATCGAGGCCGACGTCGTCGAACAGATCCGCACGTCCGCCGCCGAGCAGGCGTGGCGCCTGGTGGTCTCGCATCAGATCCGCGAGACGGCGGGAAATCCGGACTCGGCCGAGCTGCTGCGCGCGCTCGAAAAATGGTACCGATTCCGCTTCTCGCAGGCCGAGGCGGCCGCTGAGCACAACATCGCCGCAGCGCGCCTCGCACGCGCCGTGGGCGCTCCATTGTGGGGCAGCAACGCCCGCTGAGCTCCTGGATTGCTAGACTGCCGCTGCTGAATCCGAACGGATCCGCCCCCGTCTCAAACCCCAACCACCCCGGCCTGCGCTGACCCGACGTCCTGCCGGGATCGCCGCTTCGCCGGACACCGGTTCAGAGGTCTCGATGCTCCGCAACACCACCTTCGCCTTCCTGTTCGCCTCGCTGCTGCTCCCCACGGTCGTCCGCGCGGACGCCGGGAACGCGGATGACGCCGCGCTCGACCAGACGGTCGAGGTTGGCCCCGCCGAAGAGCCCACAGGCGGAGAGAGCGCCCTCGAAGAGTTCAAGCGTCGCCACGAGGTGGTGATGCTCCTGGTGAAGTCGAAGGTCCCCCCGGAGGCGATCGCCAGCGAGGTCGACAAGCTTCTCGACTACGAGTGGCTGGCCACCCAGTCGCTTGGCGGCAAGTCCCGCGCCGACCGTCGCTGCCAGCCGATGTGCGCCGAGTTCGACTCGCTGCTGACCACGCTGGTGCGCGAGAACTATCTCCGCCGCATCGTCCAATCCGAGAGCGGCACCGTCGAGTACGTCGGCGAGGAGCGCCGAGCGCGGGCGAGCAAGGTGACCACCCGCGTCCGCTTCGAGAAGGATGGCGTCAAGCAGGTCGTCGAGGTCGCCTACGTGATGCACGTCGTCGACGGCAAGTGGATCGTCCGCGACATCATCACCGAGGGCGTCAGCCTGGCGAAGAACTACCGCTACGAGTTCGGCAAGATCATCCGCGACGAGGGCATCGAGGGGCTGGTCAAGCGCCTCCAGGCCAAGCTCGCCGACCTCGCGAAGACCGAATAGACTCCGGGGCTGTGCTGCCCCGCAACGAAGCCCGCCCGCCGAGAAGCGCGTGCGGGCTTCGTCGCGTGTGGGGCTCGGGCGTCGGGATCGCGGGTGTCCGGCTCGGGGGCGCGGGGTTGCTCGCGGCGCAACTGTCCTGTGGTCCGCCGCCGATCACCGGCGTGGGCCTGCTCGGTCGGCCGATTCCGATGGTCACCGGCGACGCCCTCAGCCTGCCCCGGCTCGCGTTCGTCGACGAAGGCTGCCCGGGCAGCGTCGCCCGGGGTGGGTGCGCGCCCACCGGTGATCGCCGCTGCGAGACGCTGCTCGTCGACTCCCTCGCCCCTATGACGGCGCTCAAGGGCGACGTCAATCAGCCCGAGTTCGAGATCGATTGCCTCGAGGTCCGCGCCGGCACCGGCCTCGCCGCCGACGCGCCCTCCGCCGAGGATCTCGACGCCGCGGTCGCCCGCTTCCGCTTCCTCGATGTGCCGATGATCCGCGCGCCGTCGGAGGGAGCCGACGACTGGACGTGGTTCGCGGGCAGCGGCACCTCGTTCTTCGAGCCCGGCGGCGTGCTCGGGGGCAACGTACTCAGCGATTTCGCGATCGCAATCCGTCGGCCGCCCGACGGGCCGCCCTCGCTGTCGTTCTACGTCGAGTTCCCGGGGGCCGAGAGCGATCTGGCCGACCAGGGGCGGGCGTTCCTCGCGGTGCAGTTCCCCGGCCGCCTGCTCGGCCGCGACATCGGCGACCGCTGTCGCATCGGCAACGACGGTTGCCCCGTCGAGGGGTTCGATCTCGTCCGCGCCCAACCAAACTTCGCGCTCCGGGCCACCCGGATGGTCCTCGATGCGTGCGTCGCAGCGCCGCCTTGCGCCACCCGCTACACCATCGACGCCGCCAACCCGTTCGCCCCCGGAGAATGCACGCGGACCCTCGGCCCCGATCTGCCCGACGAGACCTGCACCCCCGCCGCGGATCCCCAGCGCGGCGGCGCGCGGGCGAGCCTGGTGGTCGCAACCTCGATCCCCGGCGCGGTGTTGTTCGACGACAGCGCGGTCCGCATGTTCGGCGCGCTCGATGCCCTGGTGTCCTGCGCCGACGCGACGCTCGAGGACCGCGCGTGCCTCGAGGCCAACGACGGACTGCTGGCGATCCCCGGGTGGCCGCCGGCCGGGCTCGACACCCCGTTGCCGCGGATGCGGGTCCGAACGATCGCGCTGGTTCCGGGCTCGACGCGCGCCCGCGACGTCGGCCCGTGCGAACGGGTCGAGACCCGTCGACAGGCGGTGCTCAGCCAGTGCAACCGCTATGTGCAGGCGACCCGCGATGGTGGTGACGTCCGCAACACCCGGCCGCCCTACTCTGCGGAGCCCGACGACGTCGATGGCGGCGTGGCCGGCGACGCCGCCAATGCTTCACTCGCGGTGCTCGGCGAGCACATGATCTCGGGCGACGATCCCGAGCCCCATCCCGATCTGTGGATCGAGACCCTCGTGCTGCCGGCGTCGCATCCGCTGGCGGTCGCAGTGCGCCTCGACGTCACGCCCGAAGCCGTGCAGCCCGACGGCCTCATCGGCTCGGCGCTGTTGGACGGCACCTCCTCGGTGCTCGACTACACCGACCCCAACCCGGCGGTGCGGCTGTCGTGCTTCGATCCGCGGGCGGGGCAGTGCATGGTGGCGCCAGATTGCCAACGCGACGGCCACGCCGCATGCTGCCATGGTCTGCCGCTCAACCTCCTGGTCGAGTTCATCGTGCTCGCCGACGACGAGACGTGCTGCTCGGCGCTGTCGGGCGCGGAACTCGGCGAGATCCAGGAACAGGGCTTCTGCCTGGCGACCGAAGCGCCCTGAGTCCCGAGTACGCCGCCAGCGGGCCGTCGGGCGCGCACGCCCGGGGCGGACGCAGCGGCGGGGCAAGCCGTGGCATAACAGCCGGGCTACTCGCGACGTTGTCCGTCGACCGAGGATCCCGATGTCGCTCGTTTCCCTGCTCAGCCTCGCCGATCCGGCCCCCGCCCACGATTTCGCCACGTACGCCTGGGCGTTCGGCCAGGGCGTGCTGGTCGATCTCACGCCGTGCGTCTATCCGCTGATTCCCGTGACGGTCGCCGTGTTCGGCGCCAAGGGGGTCTCGCGCCCGCGGGCGCTGTACCTCGCCTCGGCCTACGTGCTCGGGATGGCGACGCTGTACACGACGCTCGGCGTCATCGTCGCGTCGACCGGCGGTGCGTTCGGGGCGTGGCTCGCCGATCCGTGGGTGGTGCTGCCGATCACCGCCGTGTTGCTCGCGCTCGCGGCGAGCATGTTCGGCGCCTTCGATCTGCAGCTGCCGGTGTCGATCCAGAACCGGCTCAACACCGTCGGCGGCGCCGGTCCGGCCGGCGCGTTCTTGATGGGGCTGGTGTCAGGCTTCATCTCGGCGCCGTGCAGTGGGCCGGCCCTGGTCGCCCTGCTCGCCGTCATCGCGAAGTCGTCGGCGGCCGGCGGATCCGTGGTGTTCGGCGCGTCGCTGCTGTTCACGTACGCGCTCGGCATGGGCACGCTGTTCTTCGCGGTGGCCCTGGGCGCGAGCCTCTTCCGGCCCGGCGCCTGGATGGAGCACGTCAAGAGCTTCTTCGGCATCGCCCTGGTCGTCATGGCGTACTGGTTCATGCGGCCGCTCTCCAACGCACTCGCCGACTTCGTGCTGCACGAGACGGCGGGGCTGTGGATCGGCCTGGGCCTCGCGACCGTCGGCATCGCGGCCGGCGCCATCCACCTCAGCTTCTATGGCGATCTCAAAGAGCGCGTGCGCAAGGCCGTCGCGGTCGCGATCACGGCGTTCGGGGCGATCGTCGCGCTCAACAACGTGATGTACGTCGATTTGCCGTGGCGCTATGTCCACGATCTCGACGGACTCGAAGCGGCCCTCGCCGCGGCCCCCGAAGGCCGGCCGGTGCTGGTCGACTTCGCGGCATCGTGGTGTCTGCCGTGCAAGGAGATGGAGCTGCAGACCTTCGGTCACCCCAGCGTCGAGCCGACGCTCGTCGACGAATACACACTCATCAAGATCGACGTGTCCGACGGCACGGACGACCACGCCCGCATGCAGGAGATGTTCGACAGCGAGACCTTGCCCAGCGTGCTCGTCTTCGGCAGCGACGTGGGCCTGGCCGCGGCGGTGGCCGCCGCGAGGGTAGACGGCCAGGTGCCGGCGCCCAGTGTTCGCTTCAAGGCGTTGGTCGACGCGGAGACCTTCCGCGCCGCGATCGCACCGGTCCGATGAAGCTCGCGTCGGCCCTGGTGCTCGCGGTGCTCGCGGCCTGTCGGCCGTCACCGCCGGCCGCGGCCGAAGCCTCGCGCTGGACCACCGTGCACGACCGCGCGGGTCTCGAGGCCGCGCTCGCGGCCGCGGACGACCGCCCCGTGCTCATCGATGTCACCGCCGCGTGGTGTATGCCGTGCGTGCAGCTGAAGTCGGAGACCTTCACCGACGCCCGCGTCATCGCAGCGCTCGACGATCACCGTTGGATCGCCCTCGATGTCAGCGAAGGCAACGACGTCCAGCTCGGCCTGCAGGCCTTCTTCGGCGCCACGTCCCTGCCCCGGGTGCTGCGCTACGACGACGGGGCGCCGGTCGCCGCAGCGCTTCGGCGCGGCGACGCGGGGGCACCGGCCGCGGCGCTCGAGCTGCGCTCCTTCGTCACCGCCGACGAGCTGCTAGGCGCCCTCGAAGCCCGCTGAGAATCCTTCACAGCAGCGACTCGAGCCGCGCGCGGTCGAACCCAACCAGCAGCTCGCCCTTCACGTCGATGATCGGGACGCTGCCGGTCCGCACGCCGCCGGCCGCGGCCTTGGCCTGCAGCTCGGCGGCGGCCTCGGGGTCCTTCTCGATGTCCTTGGACTCGAACTCCACGCCTTTTTTCTCGAGGTACGACTCGAGCTTCTTGCACACGCCACACCACGCGGTCTTGTAGACGATGACGCCGCCTGTGGCGGTGGCGACGTTGTCGGGTGGTGCCAGGCCGGCAGGCAGCTCGAACGTACTCGACAGGCCCTGACCGAGGGCGAGCTCCTCGAAGGCGTCGCGGGGCACGACGGTCAGCTCGACCGCGCCGCCCTCGGCCGGCGTGCGGAAGTTCCCGACCCACACCATGCCCGGCGGCGGCGGCGGGCCGTCCAAGAGCGTCACCCGTACCAGGCCGCGGCTGGCTTCGGGGATCGCATCGGCGGCCTTGGCGTCGGCGAAGCTGCCGCGTTCGCCCGCGAACGTGAGGACCGCGGCCGCAGCGGGATCATACCGGGCGCTCGCCTCCGCGCCCGCGGCCGGGCTGCCCGGCCCCGCGGCCGGGGTCTCGGGACGTGGGGGCGTCTCGGGCTCGCAGGCGAGCAGCCACAGCGCGAGGAGTGCGAGACGGCGTCGCGCTCGTTGCCGGAGGTCGCGGTACATCGTGTGGGCGGATGATACGCCCGGCGGCAGCGCCGATGCGAGTCGGTCGGCGCCCGGGCGCCGCCGGCCGATCGATGCTAAGACACCCGACCATGGCACGCCTCGCGCTCGGCGGCGGTGCGCCGCGTGGCAACGACAACGCCGTGTTCGCGCTGCTGCGGGCGTCGCTCGCGCTACTTGGCACCACGTTCGTCCTCGTTGCCCTGCTGTACTCCGGCTACCTCAACTTCACCGATCTCGATGGTCCCGACGTGGAGGTGGCCGAGGAGACGTTCGAGGTCAGCCCCAGCGGTCGCGAGCTGCAGTACGGGCGCTCGCACCTCGCCCGCGACGGCAAGATCTGGCGGCTCCACCTCGAGGGCAGCCCGGAGACGATCGGCGACGCCCGTGGTCGCCTCACCGCCCGGCTCTTCGAGCAGCTCGATGCCCACGTGCAGGCCCGCATCGAGCGGCGCTACGGCGCGTGGCTCGAGGGTTGGACGGCATCGATGCTCACCCGGTGGGACTACCGCGGCGCCGACAGTCACCTCGACGAGCCGGTGCGGCGCGAACTCGCGGCGATGGCCGCGGCGATGCCCGAGGCGCAGACCGGCCGCGTCAGCGCCTACCACCGCCTGTTCCTCTACCAGAGCTTCGACTCGCTCGCGGCCAAGCTCGACGACGTGATCGTCGAGGGCGCGGCGTTCTCGATCACGCGCAAACGCAGCCCGTCGGAGCCCGGCAACCTCCTCATCGGACGTTCGCTGTGGTTCGACCTCGAGCACGAAGTCGAGCCCGATCGCATCGTCACCGTGGTCCGCCCCGACGGTCGCTACCCGTACGTGTCGGTCGGCTGGCCGGGGCTGGTCGGCGTGGTGACCGGGATCAACGCCCGCGGCATCTTCGTCGCGCTCAACCCGGCGCGCACGAACGACCCGCTCGAGGACGGCGCGCCCGCGCCCATCGTGCTGCGCCGCGTGCTCGAGGAGGCCGACACCCTCGACCACGCGGTCGAGCTGCTGCGCGACGCCGCGCTGCGCTCGTCGGCGGTGGTGCTGGTGGGCGACGGCGTGCAGCGCGAGTCGGTGATCGTGGAACTCGGCGCCCGCGATCGCGAGGATCGCCGCGCCGTCCGTGGCGAGGACGAGCCGGTGGTCTGGGCGACCGATCACATGCTGCGCGAATCGTTCGAGGGTGACCTGCAAAACGACTGGGTCCGGCGCTACACCTCGTCGGGCTACCGCTACGACCGCCTGGGTGAGCTGCTCGGTGCCGGTGGCGACGTCGACCCTGGCCGCGTGGTGGCGGTACTGCGCGACCGCCGGGGCACGCAGGGCGCCGAACTCGGCCTGGGCAACCCCAACGCCCTCGAGAATTTCCGCATCGCCCAGGCCGTGGTGGTCGACGCCACCGCGATGGTGTTGTGGGTCGCCGAGGGGCCGTCGGCGCTCGGCCGGTTCCGGGCGTTCGATCTGTCGCGGCTGCTCGGGCGCACCGATGCGCCCGCCGTGGCGCTCGACGATCTGCCCGCCGATCCGCTGCTGTACAGCGAGGAGTATCGCGACTGGCTCGAGGCCACCCGCGCGATCGAACACGCGTGGAAGCTGCTCGGCCGCGGCTACCCCGAGCGTGCGCTCGCCTCGGCCCAGATCGCGCACGCGCTCGCGCCCGACGTCGGCGAGCTGCATCGCCTGCTCGGCGACATCGCGCGCGAGCTGGGCAACCGCGATCAAGCCATCGCCCACTATCGGCGGTATCTCGAGCTGGTACCCGGCCGCCGCCGCGAGCAGATCCGCGTCGAGGGCATCATCGCCGAGCTCGGGGCCTGAGCGTTTCGCCTCGGCCTCGCGCCCGATCTCACTCGCCGGGCGCCGCTGCGCCGGCGAGGACGTCGAGGTAGGCGCGGACGGTCGGTGCCAGCCCGTGCCACAGCGCGCGGGCGATGAGCGCGTGGCCGATCGAGACCTCGTCGAGGTGGGGCAGCCCGCGGAATCGGACCAGGTTGGCCAGGTCCAGGTCGTGACCCGCGTTCACGCCCAGGCCCAACGCGTGGGCGCGCGTCGCAGCGGCGGCGCAGGCGTCGAAACTGCGATCGATCGCAGCGGCGTCGCCTGTGCCGTGGGCATGGGCGAACGGCTCGGTGAACAGCTCGATCCGATCGGCGCCGAGGGACGCCGCCCACTCGACCGCGGCGACATCGGCATCCACGAACACGCTCACGCGCGTGCCCACGGCGCGGATGCGGGCGATCAACGCGACCAGGGGGTCGCGGGCGGTGGTCGGGGACCAACCCGCCGAGCTCGTGATCTCGCCGACGACCACCGGCACCAGCGTGAACTGGTGGGGACGAAGCGCCTCGACCAGCACGACGAGATCCTCGCGCGCATCGCCTTCGATGTTGAACTCGACCGTGTCGTGCAGCTGTGCCAACACCTCGGCGATCTCGTGGACGTCCGCGGTGGTGATGTGGCGCTGGTCGGGCCGCGGGTGCACGGTGATGCCGGGGCTGCCAGCCTCGACGCACGTGTGCACCGCATCGACCACACTCGGCAGCCCGGCCGAGCGCCCGTCCGGCTGCCGGGTCCGGGAGTTCCGCAGCGTCGCGACCTTGTTGACGTTGACCGACAGCCGAACCATGGGCGCGCGATGGTACGGCACCGCCCCGCCGATGGTGACCGATCCCGGCCGCCGCGAGCTGGGCGCCGTGGCGCCGACCGCCGCGGCGCTGACGCCTGCGCGGGTACGCTTGACGGCGCGCGCAGCCTAGGGGACAACCCGGCGCAGATGGCACGCGGAGACAACCGACGCACCCCCAAGAAGCGCCAACGCGCACGTCAGCGCAAGCTCAAGGCCCGCATCAAGCGCCGCAAGACCGCGCCGCCGGTGAAGAAGAAATAGTCGTCGCCTCGCGCAACGACGTTGATCACGTGCCATCGCCGCCTTGCGGCCCGCCCCGGCGCGCCGCAAGCACGGCGCTCGCGGCTGCCTCCCACCCCACCGTGCCAACGCTCGCAAAGCGGGCGTCGGCGATCGACTCGGGCAACAGGCTGCGGTGTTGGGCATCCACGCCACCGGGCGCGTCGTGGGGATAGCGATAGCCGGCCCCGTAGCCGGCGGCCTTCATCATCGTGGTCACCGCGTTGCGGACCGACATCGGCACCGGCAGCGCGCCGCTGCGCTGGACCTCCTTGCGGGCCGCCGCATAGCTGGTCAGCGCGGCGTTCGACTTCGCCGTCAGCGACAGGTACGCGGTCGCCTGCGTGAGATGCAAGGCGGCCTCGGGCATGCCGACCAGGTGGGTGGCGCTCGCCGCCGCGGTCGCCACGACGAGCCCCTGCGGATCCGCGTTGCCGACGTCCTCGCTCGCGAAGATCACGAGGCGACGGGCGATGAACATGGGATCCTCACCGCCCTCGAGCATGCGCACCAGCCAGTACACCGCCGCGTCGGCGTCGCTGGCCCGCATGCTCTTGATGAACGCGGACACCACGTTGTAGTGCTCCTCGCCGGCCTTGTCGTAGCGGATGGCGCGGCGGCCGAGGGCGGCGGAGACCAGCTCGACGCGGATCTCGTGCTCACCATCGGGGAGCAGATCGGCGCAGGCCTCGAGATCGCCGAGGGCACGCCGCGCATCACCCTGGGCGGCCGCCGCGATGCCGCGGAGCAGGCGCGGCTCGACGACGATCGCCCGCGCCCCCAGGCCGCGCTCGTGATCGGCGAGGGCGCGCCCCAGCAGCGCCGCGAGATCGTCGATCGTCAGCTCGCGCAGCGCGAACACCCGCGCGCGGCTGAGCAGCGCCGCGTTCACCTCGAAGCTGGGATTCTCGGTGGTCGCGCCCACCAGGCGGCAGATGCCGGACTCGACGTGGGGCAGCAGCGCGTCTTGCTGACCGCGGTTGAAGCGGTGGATCTCGTCGACGAACAGCAGGGTCGGCTGGCCGCGCTCGCGCAGACGCGACCGTGCGCGCTCGACGACCTCGCGGATGTCCTTGACTCCGGCACCGACGGCCGACAGGGTCTCGAACGCAGCGCCACCGACATGGGCGAGCAGGCGCGCCAAGGTGGTCTTGCCGGTGCCGGGGGGTCCCCACAGGATCATGCTCGGCACGCGTCCGGCCTCGATCGCGCGTCGCAGCAGACGACCGGGGCCGAGCAGGTGGGCCTGCCCGACGAACTCGTCGAGGGTGCGCGGGCGCATGCGCTCGGCCAGCGGCGCGAAGGCGCCATGCGTGGGCTCCTCCGCGGCCGCGGCCTCGGTGCGCTCGAACAGGTTGGGGGCTCGCGGTGCCATGCGTGCTAGCATTCTCGCCGTGCCAGAGGTGGGCCTTCGCCGTCGACCGGCGCCCGCGAGTGTACGTCACCGCCCGCTCGGCGCCGCGGCGCGCGGACTGTGCGGTTGGCCCGTGGCCATCGCGCTCGTCGGCGCGTGCGGCAGCCCCAACCCCCAGGTGCTCGAGGACGACCAGATCCAGTCCAAGGGCGCCGCGCGCGATCATGGCGGGCCGTCCGAGGCCGACAAGATCCACCGGCTCATCGACGACGTCCGCGCCAGCGACGCGAAGTTCATGTTCGGCGACACGACGATGAGCGCCACCGAGGCGGCGACCGACCTCGAGTACCGCGTCACGCGGATGAGCGTCTCCACCGTGCGCCAGTTCGTCGAGATGCTGACCCACAGCACCCAAGATCGCGGCCCGCCGCCGCGCGTCATGTTGCCCGATGGTGTCATCGTCGACGGCCGCGACTGGTTCCTTGCCCGCGTGCAGGTCATCGAGCACGTCGACCGACCGGCGGGGGCGATCGACGTCCAGCACGTCGCGGGCACCCCCGTGACGCTGGGGATCCTCGACGCGCTGACCATCGTCGAGCGCAGCGGCAAGCGCTTCGTCGCGCCGGCTCGCTCGCTGCCCAACGGCAAGACCAAGGGCAAGCGCAAGGAATACGACGCCGCCGACTTCGGCGAGATGCTGCGCAAGAAGTGGGAATTCCTCGGCGCCGACGTGGACGACCTCGACACCTTCATCGGCGAGATCGCGTCCGACGCGTTCTCGAGCATGGAGCCCTATCGCGTCATCCACGAGGATGGCACCGAGGAAGAATTCCGCGGCTGGCTGCACGCGCGGCTCGACGCACGGCGGGTCGCGATCGCCAAGGGCGACGCGCCGTGACGCGCCGTGCGGATCTCGCCCTCGTGGTCGCGGCGGTGCTCGGGCTGCTCGCTGTCGCGGCCGGGGCGATGGGCGCCCACGCACTGAAGGACCGCCTGGCGGGGCAGCCCCTCGAATGGTGGCGCACCGCGGCCCAGTACGCCCAGATCCACGCCGTGCTCGCTGTCGCCGTCGCGCTCGCGATCCCGCGACCACGGCCCGCATTGGTGCGCACCGCCCTCGTCGCATGGCCCGCGGGCATCGTGATCTTCGCCGGCACCCTGCAGGCCATGGCGCTCGGTGCCCCACGGTGGCTCGGCGCCGTGACACCGCTGGGCGGCACGTGTCTGCTGGTGGGGTGGCTCGCACTCGCCCTACACGGCGCGAGGCGGCGCACCCATGTTGCCGCCGATCACAGCCGCACCGGCCCGGACTGATACGACGGTCAATCTCGTCGTGCACACGTCGATGCCGAGGACATGGCAATCGAGCACGCCTTCGTCTCCGCGGTGCTTCGCTACGTCTCGCTGTTCTACGGCGGCCCGGCGGGTGCAGGGGCGGCGGCGGCCGAGATCGCCCAACTCGAGGGCGTCCTCGAGACCCCCGACGCCGACGCGATCCATGCCGGCGCCGCCGAGCGTCGACGCTACCGTCGCCTCGCCGTCGACATGCCGGCGTCGGCACGCGACGCCGATCTGCAGGCGCCTGCGCGGGTGGTCGACATCGGCGCGGGGGGTCTGAAGCTGCGCAACGAGGGGCGACTACGGATGCAGACTGGGGATCGTCTGGTCGTGAGCCTGCTCCCCGATGACGCACCCGTCCGCATCGATCTGCCAGTCGAGGTCATGCGCGCGGGCGCCGACGGCATGGTCGGCGTACGCTTTTGCGGGAGACCGCTCGTGCTGCATCGGCGGCTCACGCCCGCAGAGCGCACGGGCACGCGCCACGGCACCGCCGAGATGGGCGCGTTGCGCTGAGCCCACGGCTGCTCGCCTGGTGCCCGGCTGAACTCGCCCGGGGGCCGCGCGAGTTCAGCCGGTGGCCCTCGGTCGGGCGCTCTTGGGCCACTCGTCGAAGAATGTGTCGAGGAGCCGCGCCCGGGCCCGCCGCAGCACCGGCGCGGCGTCGTCGTGGTGCGACAGCTCGTTCCAGACCAGCCGCGCGCCGTGCTCGTCGCCGCGGATGCACAGGGCGTCGATGGCGAGCAGCAGCAACTCGTGGGCCCGAGGAAACCGGGTGAGCACGCGGCGCGCCGCGAGGATCATCTGCGCGGGCGTCATCCGATCGAGGCGAGCAATGAAACCGTCGCGCGCGAGCTCGGCGTGGTCACCGAAGCGCCACGCCGCAGCCGTGGCCACGATCCACCGCGCGAGCGGCTCCCACGGTCGCCGCTCGCGGGTGTGCTCGGGCCCGGCGCCGACCTCGTCGGTGAGCAGCTCGAGCGCATGCGGATCGATCGCGCGGAGCATGTGCAGGCCCACGCCGCAGCCGGGAACGACGGGCTCGCACAACACGATCTCGTGGGCGCAGTGCAGCGCGTGGGCCACGACCTCGCGGCGGGCTTCGGCCGAGGCGGTGTCGCCGTCGCCGATCCACGCCACGCACGAGACCGCTGCGCAGCTCGGGCCGCCGGGGAACATGTGCACGTCCATCGGCGGCTCGCCGGGCAGCGGCGCTGCGAGGTGTCGCAGCAGCCGGCCCCCCGGATCGCGGGTGATCCGCAGCGACGCCGGCTGCAGGCGTGAAAGCCCGAGCAGCACCGATTCGACGACGCGCCAGGGAACGGGCGACGGGTGCATCGCGTCGGACATCTCACCGCCTCGTGCGGTCCGCGGGCCGAAAGTCGAGCCCCCAGGCGGACCGAGGTGGGCCAAGCTGGGCGCGCATGCCTCGGCCGCGTCTGCGGCGGGCCTGCGCGCGGCCGATTCATTCAGCGGCGACGCAGCGCGAGGCCCAGCAGCGCGAGCGGGAGCATCCAACCCAGGCGAGTCGGCGTGGCCGGGCCGAGCGCGCAGGCGCAGCCCTCGGCTGTGCCGTCGTCGGTGCCGCCCAGCGAGCCGCCTGTGCCCTCGCCCGCCGTGCCCTCACCTCTACCCTCGGCGTCACCGTCACCGTCGTCCACGCCGGCGCCGGCGCCCGTCGCAGAGCCGTCGTCACTCCCGCCGCTGTCCTCATCGGCGCCCTCGTCCTCGCTGTCCTCGATCACCTCGAAGCTGATCTCGCGCGAGTCGTAGTTGCCGTAGGCATCCATCACCTCGAACGAGAACGTGTAGCTGCCCACCGGCGCCTGGCTGAGGTTGGTGAAGTCCCAAGCCACCTCGTTGGGATCGAACGACGGACCGAGGTCGTAGTCGTCGGTGCAGACATTGTTCGTGCACTTGGTGAACTCGGTGACGCCCTCGGGCAGCGGGCCCGAGACCCAGGTCCACTTGGCCCCGACCATCCGCGAGTTCTCCTCGATTCGCGCGGTCACGCTGATCGTGTCGCTGCGCTCGAACACCGCGCCGTCCTCGGGCGAGATGCTGACGATGACGGGCGCGATGTCGTCGACCTCGCGGGCGCCGAACACACCGAGCAGCTCCTGATAGCTGTTCTGCTGCTCACCCTCGCCGCTGGGGCAGTAGATCTCGTGGATGTAGCCGCACTGGGTGATGCCGTTGCCCGTCGCGTGGCTGATGTCGTTGCAGGTGTCGACGTAGGTCTTGAACCCGCCGTTGGCGAACGGGTACATGAGATCGGTCGTGTCGTCGGTGTGCTCGAGGCCCCAGTTGTGCGAGGTCTCTTGCGCCGCGATCTCGGCGACGCCACCACAACTCTGCGGGAAGGTCAGCGACACGTGGTTGCGCTTGAGCCCGTCGCAGGCGACGTTGGCGACGCCGCAGACCCCCGGCCCCTGGTTCGACGCGCCGCCGATCACGGCCATCGTGTAGGGCAGCCAATCGGGCGGCCGCTGGGCCGACAGCACGATGTTGAACGGTGCGTAGTAGTTCTGCAGCTGCTGGAACATCGTGGCCTGGGCCATGCCGTTGCCGTAGCTGGGGAACGTGGTCTCGGCGTCGACCAGCGGCGAACAGTTGCGGGCGGCGTTCGCGTTCTCGCCGTTGCCGCAGTTGGGCTGCAGCGTCACGCCGCCCATCTCGACGAACAGGACCCCGGGCGAGGGCTCATAGGCCATCGCGGGCAGCGGCCCGACGCCCAGCGCCGCGAGGACCGACGCACCGAGGCCGTCGGGTGTGAAGAGCATGTCACCCTCCCAGTGGGAGGGGGCCGCGGCGAGCTGGTCCGCGGTCAGGCCGGTGAGCCGCTCGAGATGGGGGCGCGGATCATCGGTCGTGCGCGCCCACGGGACACCCGCGCCGATCGGCTCGCCGGCCCGAGCGGTCGCTCCGAACATGGACAGCATGAGGAACGCGAGGATCGGGCTTCGACGCATGGCGGGGCAAGGCTAGCGAGACCCCACACAGCCGTCTAGCCGAAGAATTCTCTACTTCACACAGCCTTGTGAAGATACGCAGTACTACGACTCTCGCACCTCATGCAAGGCCCGCACGGCCGGCCGCAAGTCCGAGGATCCGACCCGGGGACAGGCCCGCGGCCTCGAGCGCCTCGGACCACATCGCCTCGGGCTCGGCGTCGAACATCCAGTGCACGGGCAGCGCGTCGACACCCACGGGCACGGGCAGCCACGTGCCCTCGGCGAGTTCGGCCTCGAGCTGCTCGGGACCCCAGCCCGCGTAGCCCAGGGCAAACATCAGGCGCATCGGCGAGGCCCCGGTGTCGTGGTGGCCGGCTCGGGTGACCTGGTCGAGCGAGGTCGTCAGCCACAGGCCGTCGATCACCCGCTGCGCCGCCGGATCCCACCGCGGGTCGTCGTGGAGAATCCAGCCCCGCGAGGGTTCGACCGGCCCACCCGTGCGGACCCGCTGGCGCGGGTTGCCGCGCCAGTGCAGGCCAAGTCCGTCCGCCACCTCGGCGATGGTGTTCGACCCGACATGGTTGATGACCAACCCGAGCGCGCCCCGCTCGTCGTGGTCGAGCATGAACACCACCCGGCGCTTGAAGTTGTCGTCCGCAAGCTGCGGCACCGCGCAGAGCAGCTGGTGCACGAGGCTGCTCGAGGCGACGTCCATCTCCACGCAGTATGGCCCGGCGAGCCCCGCGGCGCACGGTCGCCGTCGCAGGGCTTGAAAACGGCGTCGGCGCCGTGGTACGCCATGCAGCCCACCCGCCAGAGTGGCGAAATCGGTAGACGCAGCGGACTCAAAATCCGCCGGGGTAACCCCCCGTGTCGGTTCGAGTCCGACCTCTGGTACTGCTGCCGCCGTTCACCGCTCGATGTCGTGTTCGAGGTGGACGGCGGCGCCTGCGGTCGCGCGTTCGCCGGCGTGCCTACTGCCCTGCCCGCTCGGTGATCGTCAGCGCCCCGCCGCAGCGGATCACGATCTGCGCGCTGCCGCTGCCGGTGCGGCGCTTCAGGCGGCCGTCGGCCAAGGCGACCACGGTGCTCGTGCGCACCGAGATCGGACCGCCGGCGGCGACATCGAGATCGAGGTCCGTGCTCGCGGCCAACTCGACGGTGACATCACCATCGGCGTCGATGAAAACGTGGCGACCGGCGGTGCTCTGCAGGACGTCGACCTTGCCGGTGGAGGTCGCGAGATCGACGTCGCCGCCACCGTGGACCTCGATGTCCCCGACATCGACGTCGACCGCGACACCACCGTCCCCGCCCTCGACGAGCACGTCGCCGCGGCCGACGGCGATCATCACGGCGCCGCGGGATCCGTAGACCTCGACATCGCCCAGATCCGTGTGAACGTCGAGATCGCGATCGGCCGGGAGCGCGAGCGCGCCGAGCTCGAGATCGACGAGGCCGCGGATCGAAAGCGGGATGTCGACGCCGAGGCGCGCGAGCGTGCCTCTCCGCTCGAACACCAAAGCGGGCGTGCGGGCGTGTCGGCGGGCGTCGGCGGCGCTGCCCCCCGTCGCGAGCACGCGGCCGGCGTAGCGCAGGGACTCGGGGCACGCTCCGGGGGCGCTCGGCTCACAGGTCTCGATCGCCATCGGTGTGCTCGGCAGATCGATCCGCACGGTCTGGACGCCGCGCAGATCGTGATCGCCCACGATGTCGGCCTCGCCGCGCCACGCGAACACGCAGGCCGCTGTGGCGAGGAGCACGCCAGTGGCCACGGGCGCGACCCGATCACGGACGGAACTTCGGCTGTGCATCAGAAGTACACCTGGGCTCCGGCGATGAGTTCGAGGGTCGGCGCCCACCGGGGCAGCGCCGCGCCGCCGCCGTAGTAGCGGGTCGAAAGCGGCACCGAGAAACGCGGGCCGACGTCGAGCGAGAGTCGATCCAGCACGAAGATGCGCGACTCGAGCTGGGCGTAGACGGTCGCGCCGAAGCGGCCTCGCTCTCGGGGCACCGGCGTCTCGGGGTCGACCGACGCCCGCGAGGGGCGGCCGCGGGTGCCCTGGACGATGACGCCGCCGGCCACGACGAGCCACACGCGGCGACGCTCGAGCACGCGACCGGCGGCGCGAACACCGGCCTGCAACGTCACGCGCCCGCCCGAGCGGGTGTGCAGGCCCATGTCCGCCACGCCCACCGAAAGCCGCGGCGTCACCTGGCCGAGCACCGCGACGCTGAGATCGTCGTAGCGCGCCATCGCCGGCTCGCCCGGGCGCAGCCCGACCGTGCTCGCCCGCTGCACCGAGAGCCCGACGACGTGATCGACACGCGGCCGCAGCGGCTTGCCCTTGGCGTAGCGCCACGCATCGGCGGCCTGACCGATCCACAGGAGCCCCAGCGCGCTGGTGGTCGCGATGAAGGCGCCGTGGCGCACGGCCTCGGCGGCGGCGGAGCGCCCCGGATCGCCGCGGGTCGTGCCGTCGTTGCGCGGCGCCGCGAGGCCCAGGGCGATCGCGCCGAACCCCAGGCTCGCCGCGCCCGCGAACGTGCCGACCGCCGCGCCGGGCATACGCGCCACGGCATAGCCCGAGCCGGGGATCACCGCGCCGAGCATCGCCGCGAGCCACGGACGACGGACGCGGGGGGACGGTGACGGATCGCCGGGCGGTTTGGCGACCCCGGCCCGGGGTTCGCGTCGCGGCGCGTTGCCGCGACCACTGGGCGCGGCATCCGGATCGGCGCGGTCGCTGCCATCGTCTGCGCTCTGCGTCGCACCGGTGGGAAACCCCGAGTCCGCCCCGACCTGCACGACTCGGCGCGTACCGTCGGGCGCCACATCGACGTACTCGCCCGCTGGCACCGCGATCGACGTGGCGCCGCCGGGCCGCACGACGTACGTCGCGATCGTCGCCCCGGTCGCATCCTCGAGGCGGTGCTCGCCCGGGACGCGGTGCTCGCCCGGGATGCGGTGCTCGCCCGGGATGCGGTGCTCGCCCGGGTCGGCCGCACCCGCGTCCGGCGGCGCGGCGATCACCAGCCCGCCGACGAGCCCCAAGCGTGGGAGCCACGGCGCGCTCATGGCACGACCCACCCTGCGTGGACGGGCTCGCTGCCCCGTGCCCACGCGTGACTCATGTGGGCGCTGCGGTGGGCGACGCCGATGGATCCGCGGGGATCGACCACGATGAGACCGCACGTGATCCCTTCGCCGAGCGCGACCACGGCGTCGCACACCTCGGCCGCCGCGATGGCGGGCGGTGTGCCGCCGCGCATGCGGATCAGCACGTCGTAGGCGGCGACGCGACGCAGGATCGCCTCGCCGACGCCCGTGGCGCAACTCGCTCCGAGGGCGTCGGTGGCATAGAAACCGGCGCCCGCGATCGGCGAGTCGCCGACGCGTCCGGGGGTCTTGAGCAGCACGCCGCCGGTCGAGCACGCGGACGCGACGTGACCGTGGACATCGATGGCGACGGCGCCGACGGTGTCGGCCTGGCCGTTCGCGTCGAGCTGTCCGCGGCGCGCGGCGTCGTAGCGGGCCTGGGCCTTGGCGGTCCATACCGCGTCGCGTCCGAAGCGGCCGATGCCGCGCTCACGCGCGAACCTCACGGCGCCCTCAGCCGCGAGCAGGCAGTGGGGCGAATGCTCGAGCACGGCCCGCGCCACGGTGACGGCATCGGCGAGCTCGCGCACCGCTGCGACGGCCCCGACCGCACCATCTTTGCCCCGCATCACGCCGGCATCGACCTCGACGTGGCCATCGGCGCACAGGCACGCGCCGCGGCCGGCGTTGAACACCGGATCGTCCTCGAGGGCACGGACCGCCACGACCGCGGCGTCGAGGGCGTCGCCGCCCGCCAGCAGCACGCCCTGGCCCAGCGCCGCGGCCCGGGCGACGCCGCTTCTGGCCGCGTCGAGGTTCTCGTCGGCGATGCGCCCGGCGCCGCCGTGGATCACGATGACCGGGGTCATCGTGCGCTGCTTCCGGGTGCGTAGGGACGCCTGGGCGGATCGATACCGGCGCTGCGGGCCGCACGTCGCTCGGCCCGCAGCATGCGGTGCGCGTCGGATCGCCGACCGTGATCGTGGCCGACCAGGTGCGCAAGCCCATGGACGACCAGCTGCACCGCCTCGTCGCACCAGCCCCACACCCCTGGCATCGCCGCCTGGCGACGCACCTGATCCCAGTCGATGGCGATGTCGCCGACACCGAGGCCGTCCTCGGGATCGGCGGGGAACGACAGCACGTCGGTGGCGTGGGCCTCGCCGAGGTAGGCGCGGTGCAGCTCGATCATCGCGGCGTCGCCGACGATGCGCAGGCCCAGCGTGCGCAGCGTGCCGGAGTCGAGCCCCAACCGTCGCCCCGCCCGCGTCGCAACCTGCCCGAGCCGCCGCCGCACCGCGGCGGGCACCGCCGAAGCGACGTCGCGATCGACCTGGATCCGCACGATCATGGCTGCGGCACCCCGAGACTCTCGAACACCTTGGCGTCGATGAACAGGTCCAGCGCGTCCTTGTCGACCTTGCCGGCACCGGCCTCGCCGCGGAGGATCTCGAGCGCCTGGGGCACGGGAACCGCCCGCTTGTAGGGCCGATCCGAGGCGGTGAGCGCATCGAAGATGTCGGCGACCGTCATCATGCGCGCCTGCAGCGGGATCGTCGGCGCGCTGATCTGCGAGGGATAGCCGGTGCCGTCGAGGTATTCGTGGTGCTTGCCCGCGATCTCGGGCACGCCCTGCAGCCCGCGTCCCCATGGGATCCGCACCAGGAAATTGTAGGTGTGCGTGACATGCTGCTGGATCTCGGTGCGCTCGGTCGCGGTGAGGCTGCCGCGACGGACCGTGAGCGCGAGCAGGTCATCGTGCCCGATCGGTCGCACGGTGGTACCGGCGTCGTCGACGAACGCCATGCCGGCGATCTCGGCGAGCTTGGTGCTCACCGCCTGCGGCAGGATCGTCGGCTCGTTGGCAGCGAGCACGGTGGCGACGGCCTCGTCGAGCCGCGCCAGCTCGATCGCGTGGGCGAGCAGCAGGTCCCCGTCGTCTCGGCCGCTGCGCACCCGCTCCAGCTGCTGCTCGAGCAATCGCACCCGCAGCGCCGTGCGCATGTGCGCGAACCGTGCCCGCAGCAGCGCGAGCTGCGGCGGGAACAGCTTCTTGGCCTTGATCAGCACCTCTTCGCGGACGCCGACCTTGCCGAAGTCATGGAGCAGCCCGGCGTACTCGATCTCGCGGATCTGCTCGCGCGAGAAGTGGAGGTCGCGGTACGGGCCGCTGGCCGCCCCGTCGGCGGCGCGGGCCAAGGCGCAGGTGAGATCGGCGACCCGCTGGCTGTGGCCGCTGGTCGTCGGATCGCGCTGCTCGATCGCATGCACGCTGGCGCGGACGAAGCCCTCGAACAGCGCCTGGATCTCGGCGTACAGCCGGGCGTTGTCCAGGGCCACCGCGCCCTGGGCCGCGAGCGCTTCGCACAGCACCTCGTCCTCGTCGGAGAACGCGATCACCCGCTGCGCGAAGTCCTCGGCGCTGCGCAGCGGCGCCCGATCGCGGCGCGCGTTGATCAGCTGGATGACGCCGAGCACCCGCGCATCCGGGGTGATCATCGGCACCGTCAGCATCGATCGGGTCTGGTAGCCGAAGCGCTGATCGAAGCTGCGATCGTGACTCCACGGCGGCATCGTCGCCGCCGGGTCATCGTCGGCATACAGATCGTCCACCCGCACCGTCTTGCCCCGCAGCACGGCGCTACCGACGATCGACTGCGCGGTGACGGGGAACGAGAACTCGGACAGATCGGCGCTGACTGAGTCGTTGTGCGAGATCTTGAAGACCAGCCGCTCGCGGTCGCCCTCGACCAGGTACAGCGTGCCCGCATCGGCGTGGGTGAACTCCCGGGCGTATTCGAGGATCATCGCCAGTAGGCGCCCCGGTTCGCGCTCGGCGTTGAGCGCCGAGCCGAGGGTGATGAGGCGATCGGCCTTGCGCGCCTGATCGAAATCGGTGGCGGCGCGAAGGGCCTCGCCGACGGTGCGCTCGACCATCAAGGTGCTCGCCGGCAGCGGCAGTACGTGCACTCGCGGCGTCCGCAGCCGCGCGAGCGCCTCGGACAGCGCGTCGGTCGGCGCGACTGCCAGCAGCACGTCGTACTCCGCGGGGGGCCATGCGCTGGTCGCATCGAGCACCACGACGTGGGCCCGCTTGCGCGTGATCGACAGGCTCCCATCGGCGAGCACGTCCACGCGCCCCCACGTCCCGGCGCGGCCGAGCACGTGCGCGCGCACGTTGGCCCAGTTCGCCAGGGGCTTCGCGCTCACGCGGCGAGTATACGGGCAGGCGCGCTCGCAGCGGCGCGCAAGCAGGCGCGGGGACGGCATCCCGCGCCGCCCAGCTCGATCCGCACGCCCTCGGGCAGGGCCGCCGCACCGGGGCGGAACGTGCGGCCCGGCGGCACGCGCACGTCGGGCCGGACCTCGAACACGACATCGACGTCGTCGCCGAGGGCACAGGCGAGATCAGTGAACGCGCGGAGCTCGACGCGGGCGTCGGTGGGGCCGAGGGCGGCGGCGTCGAGCACCAGGGCCACGATCGGCGCCACGAGGTCGTCGAGGTCGCCCGCGACCCACAGCCCCGCCTTCGCGTGGATCGACACCGAGTGTCCCTGGGTCAGCAGCTCGATCTCTACGGCCCGAAGCAGCGCGCCGACCTCGACGCTCGGCGTCGGCGGCGGGGCCACCACGGCAGCGGCCTTGCGGCGCTCGCGACCAGGGCGGGCCGGCGAACGGGGGGCGGCCGCGACCTCCGGGATCCGGACTATGGCGCCGGCAGACGCCGCGACGCGCGGCGGCACATCGGCGGGCTGCGCAGCGGTGGTGGGCGCCGGCACCAGGGGCGGGCGCACGAAGGGCGGGCGCACGAAGGGCGCGGGCGCCCGTGCGTCGTTCTCGATGACCTCGGAGCCAGCATCACCGCCCGCCCTGGCCGCGCCCGGCTGCGCGACCATGCGCATGTCACCGTGGGTGCGCGCGACCGGCTCGGGCCGCAGCGCGGCGATCAACCCGTTCAGGCGGCGCGTCGCCGCCTCGAGGGTCCGCATCGCATCGCGCACCCGCTGCACGTCGGGGCCCGGCTCGTTCCACGGCGCGAGCGGACCGGCGAGCATCTGCACGGCGAGGTGGGCGGTCGCGGCGGCGTCCCGGAGCGCGGCCCACGTCGAGGGCTCGGCGTCGGGCTTCGGAGCGTCGGAGAGCACGTTGCCCTTGTCGCGTCGGGCCCCGGCCGTGCCCACGCAAACCTGGGACACGCCCCTCCCGCACCTGGCCCATCTCCGGCCGGCGCAGCGGCCAAAGGAGCGGGCATTCGCGCGGGCCGGGGATCGCTCAGCGCGCCGCGCGACGGCGACGACCGCGGGTGCGCAGCGAACCGGTGCGGCCGTGGGATCCGTCGTCCGCGAACGGTGGCGGCAACAGCGGCTCATGGAACCCGGTCGTGCTGCTCTGCTGCATCTCGACCTCGGACAGCAGGATCGCCGGCGCGATGCCGCTCACCGGGATCGATCCGCTCTCGGCATAGCAGTACCCCTGATCGAGGTCGGCATCGCCACCGAACGCGACGATCCGTTGCAGCGCCGAGAGCGGTGTCCCGATCAGCTCGATGTCGCGCACCCGCTTGCGCTTGCCGGTCTCGACGTCCAGCTGCCACACCTCGGCGGGCTCACCCTTGAACACCTGGAAGTCATAGGCCTGGGTCTGCGTCTCGCCGGCGCGCACGCGATAGATGATGAGGGCGTGGCGCCGGCCCTGGGCCTTCGCGATCTCGACCAGCTTGGCCTCGAGCTCGGTCCACCCCAGCGCGGTGCCCGGACGTGGCTGCACCACGAAGTTGGCCATACGCGCGGTCGGCGGGTGCAGACCATCGTGACGGCCGTGTCCGTTGCTCTTCGCCGAGGCTGCGGTGGGGTTGCGACTCTGCAAGAAGCCCCGCAGCACGCCGTCTTCGACCAGCGTGGCCCGCATCGCCGGCACGCCCTGGTCGTCGACGCGGTAGCTGCCCCATACCGAGCGATCGCCGAGCTTGGTCATCGTCGGGTCGTCGAACACGTCGAGGCCCTTGGGCAAGATGCGCTGGCCGATCTTCTGCGCGAACGTGCGGGTCTCGCCGCGGGCGACGAGCCGCTCGCCCTCGAGGCGGTGACCGAGGGCCTCGTGGAAGAGCGTGCTGGCGGCCTGCCCGGCGAGCAGCGCCGGGCCGATGAAGGATCCCGGCGTCTCGGCCTTCTGGAGCTCGCCGAGTTCGACGATCACGTCGTCGACCAGGCGCTCCAGCGCCGCGCGGCTGGGCACCTCGTCGACCGCGCGCAGATACAGATCGCGCGACGCCTCGGTGTACACGCCGTCATCGGTGAGGATCCAGCCGCCGACCGACAGCTCGACGAAGGTGTCCTCGGTCACCACGCGCGTTCCCTCTGAGGTGGCGAGCCAGCGGTGCACGCGCTCGGCGACCAGGGTGATGGCGGGGTCGTGGACCTCGGGGTGCTGCAGGAACCGTCGCGAGAGATCGCGGAGCATTCCCTCCCACGCCGCCCGCGGGAACGGCTCGTGGCGGAGCTCCTCGCGGTGCACGAGCGGTGTCTCGCGGCTGAAGGCGTCGACCTCGTCGCGGAGGTACTCGCTCACGAGCGCTTTGCGGTGGTCGTAGTAGTCCGAGAGCGCCTCGTCGAACTTGAGCTGGCTCAGCTTCCACAGCGAGACCTGCAGCGCGGCGAGGTCGAGATCGTCGGGAGCGTCGATCCAGTCGGCGCTCTCGCGCTCCTCGGCGCGGGTGTCGAGGCCGCCGTCCATGACGTTGTCGAACTTGTGGCTGCCGACGCGGACGTCCGAGTAGATGTGGGACTGGACCGTCTCGCGGGCCTTGACCAAGGAACCGTAGGCGGCCTTGATCCGCAGCGTGTGGGCGCGCCGCAGCGTGTACTGCATGAAGTACGGCTTGGGGCTGCCGGTGACCTGGAGACCCTCCATGGACCGGGTCAGCTCGCGCGCCATCACCTCCAGCACGGTGTCACGTGCAGAGGCGCGGGGGAGCGGTTCGAGGGTCGGCAGCGAGCGGGCAGCCATGCGGACACCCGGCATAGCTGCCGCTGCCGAATCCGGCAAGAACTGCCGCAGAACGGCGTTCAGCTGGCGGTTTCGGGGGGCAGGCCCGGCGACGTGGTCTCCGCGTCGGCCCCCGCGGTGCCCGCGTCGGGGGCCGGCTCCGCGCGTTCGCGCGCTTCGGCCCGCCTGCGCGAGTCGCGGTCGTAGGCGGTCACGATGACCTGGACCAGGGGATGCCGCATCACGTCCTCGACCCCGAACGGGACGATCGAGATGCCCTCGACCCCCTGCAGCAGCCGCAGGGCGTGGACCAGGCCGCTGCGCTGGCCGCCGGGCAGATCGATCTGCGACGGATCACCCGTCACCACGACTCGCGAGTTGCTGCCCATCCGCGTCAGGAACATCTTCATCTGCTCGCGGGTGGTGTTCTGCGCCTCGTCGAGGATGACGAAGGCGTCGTTGAGCGTCCGCCCGCGCATGTACGCGAGCGGCGCGATCTCCAACGTCTCGCGCTCCATCATCCGCAGCACCTTGTCGGCCGGCATCATGTCGTGGAGCGCGTCGTACAGCGGGCGCAGGTACGGGCTGATCTTCTCTTCGAGGGTGCCCGGCAAAAAACCCAGGCGCTCGCCGGCCTCGATCGCGGGCCGCGACACGATGATCTTGCGGATCTGCTTGTCGAGCAGCATCCGCACCGCGACGGCCATCGCCAAGAACGTCTTGCCGGTGCCCGCGGGCCCCACCCCGAACGTCAGCGTGCTGCGACGGATGGCCGCCACGTAGCGCTTCTGCATCAGGCTGCGCGGCACGATGCCCTTGCCGTCGCTGGGGCGCTCGAGGATCGTGTCCTCGAAGACGTCGCGCAGCACCGCGCGCGGGCTGTGGCGCAGGATATCGAGTGCGCGCGGCACGTCCGCGGCGTCCATCGGCGCGCCGGCCAGCGCAAGGGCGTACAGTTGACGCAGCAGCCGCTCGACCAGGCCGTCGGTGTCGCCGTCGAGCGTGACCTCGTGGCCCCGCACGTGGAGGGTGACGCCGGTCTCGCGCTCGATCAGCGCCGCCTGACCATTGGGCCGGGCCACCGCATCCAGGACGAGCTGGAGCGGAGCCTGGTCTTCGAAGGTCAGCTTGACGGTCTCCGACACGGAGCGAACGGCCGTGCCGTGATAAGGCACCCCGGTCATGACCGTAGCACGCCCCGGCGCCGACGAACACACGCCCGGCGACGATGACGGGCCCAATCCCGAGGGTCGCCCCGAGGGTCGCCCCCGCCATCGGGCGCTCGGGTTGCGCGATGGCTTGCCGGGCCTGCGCGATCTCATGGATCGGCTCTTGGGCGAGGCTGGCTGCGCCTGGGACCGGGCCCAGAGCCTCGACAGCCTGCGGCCCTACCTGCTCGAGGAGGCCCACGAGGTGCTCGAGGCGATGGCCGACCCGCCGCGACACCGCAGCGAGCTAGGAGATCTGCTGTTCCAGATCGTCTTCCACGCCGCGCTTCGTGAGCGCGAGGGGGCGTTCAGTCTCGACGACGTCATCGCCGGCCTGCGCGAGAAGATGATCGATCGCCATCCCCACGTGTTCGGCCCCGACCCCCAGGCGCTGAGCATCGAGGAGGTCAACCGGCAGTGGGAGGCGACCAAGCGCGCCGCGGCGCGACCGTCGGCCAGCCTGGACGTCGCCGATGCGACGGTCCGCGACGTCGGAGATCTCGGTGTCCCGAGCACCCTGCCCCCGCTGCACCGCGCGTCGCGGCTGCAGGACAAGGCCGCCGCGCTCGGGTTCGACTGGCCCGATGTCGGCGGCGCCCTGGCCAAGCTCGACGAGGAGCTCGGCGAGTTCGAGCAGGCGCGCGTCGCCGGCGACGCCGACGCGATCGCCGACGAGCTGGGCGACGTGCTGTTCGTGCTCGTGCGGATCGCCGGCAAGCTCGGCGTCGATGCCGACGCCGCACTCGCGCGGACCAACGCCAAGTTCGAGCGCCGGTTCGGCCACGTGCTGCGGGCGGCGGCGGCGATGGGGCGCGAGCCGACCGCGTTGGGGCTCGCAGGCCTCGACGCGCTGTGGGACGACGCCAAGCGCGCGGAACGGACGCGGACGGGTGGTGGCGGGGATCCACCGGGTTGAAGTCAGATGATCGATCACGGTGGCCGCGGGCACGCGATGCGTCACGGCGCAGGTAATTGCGGGTGGCCGCGGCCCTCGCCGTGAATTAGATTGGATCGGTAGGACCGATGTACGTCGCCACGCTCCCCGCCCTGCCGACCAGTTACCGCGACGACGCGGTTCCGGCGTCGACACGGGCCGAGCTCACGCGGTGGCTGCGCACCGCCAGCGATGCCCTCACCCTCGCGGTCCTGACGGTCGAGGGCCGCTCGGGCGACGATCGCGGGGACAAGCTGCGCCGGGCCGAGCAGGCGCGGCAGTTCCTGGTCGAGGCCACCCGCGCCCTGGGCCGCGCGCGCGTCTACCTGCCCAAGCTGCGCTCCCACGCCCTGCCCGTGCTGCTCGCCGCCGAGAGCCGCCCGGATGCCGAGCTGGCCCGACTGCACCAGATGGCGACGCGGCTGTTGTGGCAGAACCACGCGCACTTGCCCGCGAGAACCGAAGCGAAACCTCTGCTCCCCGAGGACGAGGCCCAGCTCGCCGTGATGGTCGCGGGCGTGAGTCGCGGCGCCCGCATCGACCGGGCCCTGCGCTATCGGTGGTGCGGCGTCGCGTTGGGCGCGGCGGCGGCCGGGCTCATGGGCGGATTCCCACTGCTGGGCGCGGCCGCGGCGATGGGCGGCGTCGGGCTGGCGCTGTTCCGGCTGCTGCGCGGCGGCGATCCCCACGCGTCGCACGACGGCGCCGGCTGAACCGGGCGGCGCTGCCCTACTCGGTCGCCGCGTCGGAGGCGGCGGCCGGCGGGAAGTCCACCACGAGCATGCGGTATCCGGCCTTGCCCGCGATCCACGAGACGGTCGGCGTCGACGCGTGCTTGAGCACGATCGTGGCCACCGCATCGCGGCCGCGGCGGGTCATCTTGACCGAGCGCACCGGCGTCCGGAAGTAGCGGAGGTCCAGCGAGCGGCTGTTGTTCCGGACGTTGATCCGGGTGTTCGACAGCCGCACGGTGACGACGCCCGGCTTGACGTCGAGCTTGGTCGTCACGTCGGCGGACACCTCGAAGAAGACGCGCGACGCATCCCCCATTCGCTCGAAGCCGGTCCACGTCATCGATGCCGGCCGGGTGCCCATGCGCGCGGCCGGGAACGGCGGCACATGGTTGCCCTCGATCGAGACGCCCGAGTAGTACCCCGCGGGGTTGGGCACGGCGTCGATGTCCTGCGTCGTGCGGACCACCCGCGGCTGCGGGGTGCCCGATCGGGCGTAGCTCCACGTGCCGGACAGATCGACGGGATCGACCCGCTCCGGGACGGCGGTGGGCTCTTCGACCGCGGGTCGGGTCGCGCCCGGGGGCGGGGGCGGTGGGGCGGCGGAGCGCGGCGGCGAGGTGCCCGGCGTTGCGGTTGTCGGCGGGGGCGGGGCGGTCCTGACTGGCGTGGCCGTGGGCGCAGCCGCGCTGGCGTCCGAGGGCGGCGGCGCGACGGCCCCGGCACTCGACGGCGCACCGAGCAGCACCAACCCCAAGATCGTCGCGTGCATGCGCATCAGACCCGATCATATCCACCGCTCCGCGCCCGCGCCAACATTTCGGCGCCGCGTCCCGCAGTGTCGCCCTCGAGCCACGCTGCCGCGCATGACGTCGGCGGCCCTCGCGAACCCCGGGGGTGAACGACGGGGGTCACGACGCTCACGCGTCAGGGACAGGTGTCCAGTGCTGTGATCCACGCGCGCACCGTGGCGAGCCCCGCGTCGTCCTGCACCGCGGACGACAGCGGCGGCATGCGGGCGTCGCCGCGGGTGGCCATGCGCGCCGCGAGGATCGAGCGCTCCGGATCCCCCGGCACGACGATGCGCGCGTCGTTCAGACCGAGCTCGCCGGCATCGGGCGCATCGCACAGGCCGGTGTCACCGAGCGGCACCTCGCGGCGCAGGTCCAGATCGGCGCGCCCACCGGTGCCCTCGTCGCGGTGGCAGGGCGCACAGTTGACGTCGAGGTACGCCCGCGCGGCGACCTCGAGCGGGACGTCGTCGCCGGGCTGCGGCAGCGCGACGTCGGCGGGTGGCGCATCGAGGACGCCCAGCGCCGCGAGGTGCTCGAGCTGATCGAGCACGCCGTCGCCGCCGTCGATGGTGCGGTCGAGCTGCGCCGTCCTCGTGCCCAGCGGCGCGCCGTCGTCGGTGTGGCACGTCGGACAGCCGCGCAGCCCGGGATGGATCCAGCCATCGGCGTCGGTGCGCTCGTCGACCACCAACGTCGCGTCGCGGCCGTCGGCGTCCCACGCGTAGCCGTAGCCGACCCACCCTGTGTCGTCGCGGACCAGCAGGCGCGTCTCGATGGGCAGCTCGGCCCGCCAGAACGTCTTGCCCAGCACGGTGCCCACCGGCCACTGCGCGTGGCCGCGATCGTCGACGTCCGCGGTGAGGCCCTCGGGCACGGCGACGAAGCGCTGCTTGTCGGCGCCGTCGGACCAAAACGGCAGGTTCACCTCGAACGGCACCGTCCACGGCAACGGCGCGGCGGGATCGTCGACGTCGACGCAGCCGGTCGCCGACAGGCGGACGGGGAACGCATCGGGCTCGGGATCCGGATCGCCTGTGACCATGCGGACGATCCCGCCGCCGTAGCGGATGCCGTACAGCGTGCCGTCGCGCGCCAAGCTCCAGGCCGCGATCGACCGCGCGTCGCTGCCGATGACCTCCATCGCAGGGGCTGTGCCTTCCGTCGGCAGCCGCCAGATGGTCCCATCATAGAAGTCGCTGAACACGTAGCTGCCCTCGAGTTCGGGCAGTGCTCCGCCGCGCAGCACCGCGCCACCGACGACCGACGCCACACCGGGGTTGCGGTACGCCGCCACCGGATCGATGAAGTCGCCCTCGCAGGTGTCGACGCCGATGCACTCGGGCCCTTCCTTGATCCCCCAGCCGTAGTTGCCGCCCGAGACCACGCGCGAGACCTCCTCCCAGCGGTGCTGGCCGACGTCGCCGACCCACAGATCGCCGGTCTCGCGATCGAAGCTCCACCGCCACGGATTGCGGAAGCCCCACGCGAAGATCTCGGGCGCACCGCCGCCCTGCGCGAACGGGTTGTCCGCCGGGATGCCGTAGCTCTGCCCGGGCGGCACGTCGTCGACGTCGATCCGCAGCATGCTGCCGAGCAGCGTGGACGTGTCCTGACCGCTGCCCTGCGGATCGCCGGCGCTGCCGCCGTCACCGAGCCCAAAATAGAGCATCCCGTCGGGGCCAAAGCCGATGTCACCGCCGTTGTGGTTGGTGTAGGGCTGGTCGACCTCGATCACGATCTGCTCGGTCGCGCGATCGATCCGCGTGCCGTCCTCGCGAAGCGCGAAGGTGGACACGCGCGAGAGCATCGCGCTGCCGCCGGGTGCGTTGTACGACAGCAGCACGCGCTCGCCGTCCGGGTACACCTCGAGATCGAGCAGGCCCGCCTCGCCCCCGATCATGAGCGCGTCGGCGAGGTCGACGACGATCTGCGGTGAAGGATCGTCGGGTGTGAACGTGACCACGCGGCCGGCCTTGGAGACCACGTAGAAGCGGTCCCGGGTCGGGTGCTCGACGAGCGCGACCGCGTCCTCGATGTCGATGGTGGGGAAGACGGGCTCGAGTCGCACGATCGATGGCGAGGGTCGGCGCGGCAGCGCGACGCACCGCGCCTCGAATGCCGGGGGATCGACGGATTGACAGGCGCTCGGCAGCGCGACCAACGCTGCGCAGATGATCCGACCCCGCATGATCCAACCCATGGGTGGCAGGATAGCGGAGTTCTCACCGCTCGCCGGGCTGCGCTGCGGGAAGCCCGAGCACCCGCGCCCGCACCGCCGCGATCAGCACGTGCGAGCCGCACACGCATGCGCTGCCGCCCTCCGCGATCCGGTCGTCGACCCACGCGAGCAGCGACGCGAGATCCTCCAGCACCATTGGCGCCCCCTCCGCCCGCGCGCCGGTCGTACCGAACCCCCGCAGATCCACCCATGCCCACGGCCGACCGCTGCGCTCCAGAGCCCAGACGATCGCCCCCACGTCCTTGTCCGCGACCGTGCCCACCGCGATCGCGGCGTCCTTCTCGTGCTCCGCCAACGCACCGAGCAGCGCGGCGACCCCCGCCGGATTGTGGGCGACGTCGAGCACCAGCGTGCCGCCGCGGTGGGCGATCCGCTCGAAGCGCCCCGGCCACACCACACCGTCGAGATCCGCGCGCTCTACCGCGGGCACGATCACGCGGGCCGCCGCGAGCGCGAGCGCAGCATTGTGCCGCTGATGCTCCCCGACCAGCCCGCGCGGCGACACCTCGAGCGCGTCCACCACCGTCAGCGGCGCGCCGATCGCCGCGGTGTGCTCCCGCAGCACCGCGAGCACCTCGGGCACCTGCTGCACCGTGAACACCGGCACGCCCGCCCGCGCAACGGCGACCTTCTCGGCCGCAATCGCAGCCCGCGTATCACCGAGCCACGCCTGGTGATCGAGATCGACGGACGCGATCGCGACCACCCGCGCCTCGCACAGCCGGGTCGCGTCGTGCCGACCACCCATGCCGGCCTCGGCGACGATGACGTCGACGTTCGCTTCGGCGAAGCGCTGCCACGCGGCCAAGGTGAGCACCTCGAAGAACGACAGCGGTCGCGGTAGCGTGACCCGCTGCTCCACCGCGAGCACGCGCGCGGCAGCAGCCTCGAGCGCGTCGTCGTCATCGGGCACACCGCCCACGCGCACGCGCTCGGCGACACGGTGCAGGTGCGGGCTCGTGAACAGCCCCACGCGCAGCCCATGACCGCGCAGCGCGTGGTCGATCATCGCCGCGGTCGATCCCTTGCCATTGGTGCCCACGATGTGGATCGCCGGCACCGCCGCGGCAGGCCGCCCGAGCGCCACGTACACCGCGTCCACCGCCTCGAGCCCGAGCCGGATGCCGACCGCGCGCCGCGAGAACAGGGCCTCGAGGCTCACGCCGACTCGCCGGCAGTCGCCGGATCGCCGACGCTGGGCTTGGCCGGCAGCCCCCGCAACATCCGCAGCAGCACGCCGATCTGCTCGCGCATCTCGTGACGGCTGATGATGCGGTCGACGATGCCGTGCTCGAGCAGGAACTCGGCCCGTTGGAAGCCCTTGGGCAGCTCCTGGCCGATCGTCTGCTGGATCACACGCGGACCCGCGAAGCCGACCAGCGCCTTGGGCTCGGCGAAGATGACATCGCCGAGCATCGCGAAGCTCGCCGCGACGCCGCCGGTGGTCGGGTGCAGCACCACCGAGACGTACGGCAGCGCCCGCTCGCGCAGGCGACCGCGCGCCGCCGACGTCTTGGCCATCTGCATCAGCGAGAGCACGCCCTCTTGCATGCGCGCGCCGCCCGACGCCGAGAACACCACCGCGGGGCGCTCGAGCTCCACCGCGCGCTCGAACACGCGGGTCACCTTCTCGCCGACGACCGAGCCCATCGAGCCGCCCATGAACTCGAACGCAAAGAAGCCGACCGACACCGGCACGCCATCCATCTCGCCGAGGCCCGAGCGGAACGCCTCGGTGGATCCGCTGCCGCGCACCGCCCGGTCGAGGCGATCGCGATAGGGCTGCGAGTCGAAGAAGCCCAGCGGATCACCCGAACGCAGCGCGGTGTCGTGCTCCTCCCACGTCCCCGGATCCAGCATCGCCGCGATCCGCTCGGCGGTGGACATCGTGGCGTGGTGGCCGCAGACCGGGCACACCCGCAGGTTCGTGATCAGCTCGTCGGTGTACGTGATCTCGCCACACGACTCGCACTTGGACCACAGGCCCTTGGGGATCGACACCTTGCCGGCGGCGGCATCCTTGTCGAGCGCGTCTTTTTTTCGGCGCCACCACGCCATGGTCCCGGCCTTGTACCCCATGCCCGTGGGGATTTCACCGTGCAACACCCGGCCCACCCTGCATGCGCCCGCGGTGGGCGCACGCGACAACGCACGGCCGGCGGGGCACCCCGCCCAGCGGTCGCGGCTTGCCGTGGCAGGGGCAGCCTTGATACGGCAGTCGTCATGGTTGCGACGCCCGGCCCCGCACGCGCCCCGCTGACGTACCGCGAGGCCGGCGTCGACATCGATGCCGGCAACGAGGCGGTGGCCCGCATCAAGCGGCTGGTCGCGACCACCCGAAGGCCCGAGCAGATCTCGGACATCGGCGGCTTCGCCGGCATGATGGGCCTGCCCGCCGGCCTCCGCGAGCCGGTGCTGGTGTCGTGCACCGACGGCGTCGGCACCAAGCTCCTGGTCGCGATCGCGCTGGACCGCCACGACACGGTCGGCATCGATCTGGTCGCGATGAACGTGAACGATCTACTCGTCACCGGCGCCGCACCGATGTTCGTGCTCGACTACATCGCCTGCGCCAAGGTGGTGCCGGCGCAAATCGAAGCTGTCGTCGCCGGCATCGTCGAGGGCTGCCGGCTGTCGGGCGCGGCGCTGCTGGGGGGCGAGACCGCCGAGCTGCCGGGGATGTACGCGCCTGGCCACTACGATCTCGCCGCGTTCGCCGTCGGCGTGGTCGAGCGCGCCGCCACGTTGGGGCCCGCGCGGGTGGTCAGCGGCGACGTCGTCATCGCCCTGCCGTCGTCGGGGCTGCACAGCAACGGCTACTCCCTCGCCCGGCGCGCTCTGCTCGATCCCCAACACGGCAACCTGGCGTGGTCCGACCCCCTGCCCTCGGCCCCGCACACGAGCGTGGGCGAGGCGATGCTGACCCCGACCCGCATCTACGCCGGCGCCTTCGCGGCCCTGCGTGCGCTCGCCGGCGCGCCGCTGCACGGCGCCGCCCACATCACCGGCGGCGGCCTGCTGGAGAACCCGCAGCGGGCCTTCGGCGACGATCTGGCGCTGCGCCTGGATCTGTCCGGCGTCGCGGTGCCTCCGGTGATGCGCGATGTCGCCGCGCAGGGCGTCGATGCCCAGGAGATGCTGCGGACGTTCAACTGCGGCGTCGGCATGCTGCTCTACGTCGATCCCGCCGGCCTCGAAGACGTGATGGCGGCGCTTCGCGACGTCGGCGAAACTCCGCTGGTCGTCGGCGCCATCGAGCCCCGCGCGGCCGATGCCACGGCGGTTCGGATCGACGGCTTCGCGCCGTGAGACTCGGGCCCGGGGGCCACGCTTGAGCAACACCACCAACCATTACGACCTCATCGTGCTCGGCGCCGACGTGGCCGGGTTGGTCGCGGCCGCGCTCGTGGCCCGCCGTGGCAAGCGCGTCTTGGTGGTCCCGCACGGCAATCCCGACGGCGCCTATCGCCTGCAGGGGCGCACGTTCGCCCTCGACACCGCGCCGCTGGTGCACGCCACCACGCCGCCGGTCGAGCGTGTCCTCGCCGAGCTCGGCCTCGTGCAGCAGGTGCGACGACTCGCCGCTCCGATCGACGGGCTGCAGCATCACGTCGTCGACGACGTGCGCGTCGATCTGGGCGCCTTGCAGCGCAACCTCGAGCTCGAGCTCGATCGCGTGTGGCCGGATCACGGTGCGGTCGAGGCCTGGGCCCTGCGCCGGCGCTGGACCGACGCCACCGAGAATGTCCTGGGCGAGCTGCTCGCCTCCGAGAACGCCCTGGGCGCCGAGGGCTTCTGGGGCCGCCGGTTTCTCTCGCGGGTCGCCGCCCAGCTGCCGGGGCGCGACGTCGACGAGTGCGCGCCGCTGGGTGAGGGCCACGCGCTGCGGCGCATCGCGGCGGCGCCGCTGCCGTGGCTGTCGCACCTGACCCCCGCGCAGCTCGGCAAGGCCGCCGCGCTGCGCCTGGGCCGGCTGTGGAGCCAGGGCCCTGAGGATCTGCCCGCCGGCGAGCGACGCATGCGGGAGCTGCTGCTGCAGCGCATCGATCTGCACTCGGGCGAGGTCAAGCGCGAGCTGCGGGTCGCCGAGCTCATCGTCAAGCGCGGCAGGGTGGTCGGCGTGACGCTACTGGGCAAGCGCGACCGCTATGGCTGCGATCACCTCATCATCGCCACCGATCCGCGGCTGCTGATCGAGCACGGGTTGCTCGGCGACGCGGCCCCGCGGGCGCTGCTGCAGACCCTCGGTGCGGTGGCGACCGCGGCCTCGCGGTTCGTCATGCACGTCGAGATCGACGAGCGCGGCATCACCCCCGCGTTCGACGGGATGGCGCTGTGCTGTCCCGAGCGCGACGGGCTCGCCGCGGATCCAGCGGACGCCGGCTGGGTGCCCGACGCCGCCCACGGGGTCGGCCACATCTACGTCCGCAGTGAGCCGGGCTCGGCCGAGAACACCCGGCGCCTGGCGATCACGCGCATCGTCGCGGTCGACGACGATCTATCGATGATGCGCGAGCGGATCCTCGACGAGCTCGACGTCCGCGGGGTGCTGCCATTCGCCCGGCCGTGGATCCGGCTGTGCCACTCCCCGCACGACGGGCGCGAGGCCGAGGACGGCAACGGCGAGCCGCACCCCGAGCTCGGGCCAGGCTCGGCGATCTCCGTGCCGATGGCGCCGCTGTACTTCAGCGACGAAGAGGCCCTGCTCGGGGTGGGCCTGGTGCCGACGAGTGCGGGCGTCCGGGGGCTCAGCTTTGCCTCGCGGGCGTGCTTGCCGGGGCTCGGCCTCGAGGGCGAGTTCGCAGCGGGCGCGGCCGCGGCCGCCCTGGTCGCCAGCCCCGCCCGCACGCCCCTGTCGCGCTCGTCGCTGCTCAGCAAGGCCTGAGCCGGCCAGACCTTGCGGCCCGTCGCAGGGTGGTGTACTGAACATAGTATCAGCTCCACCGGAGCACCCGATCCCCATGAGCCGACCCAGCCCCATCCCAAAGACCGCGCCCACGGCCGGCACCCCCACCCACGACCCAGTGGCGCCCTGGTGCGCCCAGATCGTCGCGCTGTTCGGCGGGCCGCTCGAGGCGGTGCGGTTCCCCGATATCGACGCCACCGCGCTCGCCGCTGCCACCGAGGCGGTGCGGCAGGCCCAGCTCGAGGTCGAGGCCCTCGAGCGCGCGCTCGACGAGGCGCGCGGTCAGACCCAGGCTGCCAACGGTCTGTGCGCCGAGCTCTGCACCCGCGCCCTCGCCTACGCGCGCGTGTTCGCGACCGACAAGCCCGAGCTCGCCGCCGAGATCGCGACGGTCTCGGTCCCCGCCGCTTCGAACCGCGCGAGCGCGGTCGCCGATCAGGCCCCGCGCCGCCGTGGCCGGCCACGCAAGGACAGCATCACCGTCGCGCTGCTCCCCGACGACGCCGCGTCCGCCGCCCAGTGACGCTGCCGCTACTGTAGGGCCTTGACGACCTTGCCGAGCAGATCCTCGAAGACGAACGGCTTGGTGACGTAGAATTTCGCGCCCAGGTTGATGCCCGCGATCATCGACTTGGGGTCGTTCTTCGCGGTCAGGAAAATCACCGGGATCGGCTTGGTGGCGCCGAGCGACTTGATCGCCTTGACGAAGGCCATGCCGTCGAGCCGCGGCATCATGATGTCGACGATGATGAGGTCGGGATTGGTGGTCTCGAGCGCGGCCAGGCCGGCGAGGCCGTCCTCGCAGCTGGTGACGCGATAACCCTTCGCGCCGAGCGACTTCTCGAGCAGCGTCCGCACCGACGCGTCGTCTTCGATCACCAGGATTTGCTCGCCCGCCATGCTCCGCCTGGGCCGAGCATCGCACGGCGGCCCGGCGACGTCACGGGGGTGCGACGGCGGCGACGAGCTCGGTGGGCAACCCCGCAGCCTGGCGGGGCACCTCCATGCGCGCGAGCCCCAGCACGCCGCCGTTGCGCCACCGACGCAGCTCGACCGATGCGAAGCGGTCGCCGCCAGCGTCGCGCCGCACCACCAGATGGGAGCCGTCTAGCCAGCTGCCGCTGTTGGCGTACACGACCTCGCCGAGCCGATCGAGCGATCCGTGGTGGCTGTGTCCCATCAGCACGAGCGGCACGCCGGTGACCTCGCCGACCCCGGCGGCGACCTCGAGCATGTCGCGGGCGACGTTGCGCGGACGCTTGCGCCGGCGCTTGCGCCCGAGCAGCACCACCGCGATCGCGGTGCCGATCATCAGGCCGAGGATCGGCCAGCCGAGCAGCCGACCGGCGAGCAGCCCCACCGCCCCGAGCGAGGCGACCATCACCACGTGATCGAGGAAGGTGATACCGAGCAGACCGCCGACGCTGGTCGCGGTGGGCGGCGGCGCCATCTTCTCGAGGGCCGCGAGCGCGCTCATCTGCAGACCCGCGTTCGCGGCGACCTTGGCCAGCCGTGCCGCGTGCATCTGCTTGCCCTCGCGATCGACCCGGCCCGGCCCCGCCCACAGCGCCAAGATGCGCCCGGCGGTGCGCAGGTACAGCAAGATGACGCGGATGACGAAGCGCCAGCCCCGGGCCAGGGCCCAGCGCACGTAGTCCATGCCCGAGAACCGATCGGGCGCGTCGTAGTCGATCTCGGGCATCAGGTTGGCGAAGTTGCGCGTGGCGACCTCGGCGACCGTCTGGACCAGCACGCCGCCGCGGGTCGGCGACAGCAACGCCGGCGTGGCGCAGCTCGGATCGAAGGTGTGCCCGTGCTCGATCCACGCGCCGCCCGGATCGCGCAGAAACCACCGCACGAAGCGGATGCGACCGGCCTGCAGCGCCGCCAGATTGGTGAGATCGGTGCGGCTCGAGGCCTCGTCCTCGGCCGGGGTCAGCCGCGCCACGATCGCCGCGCGCACCCGCGGATACAACAGCTCGGCGTCGTGATTGCCGGTGACGAACAGCACCGAGTTGCCGGCCTGCAAGAAGTCCTGCAGCGCGGCCTCGACGTTGGGGTGGGCATCGAAGACGGCGTGCAGCCGCGCCACCGCCAGGGACTCGGCGGGTAGATCGGCGGAATCGGCGAGTTCGACATTCCAGAAGTCGATGAAGTCGCCGTTGATCACGAGCTGCCAGCGGCCCTGGCGCTGGTAGTGCTCGATGAAGCGGCCAAAGACCTCCTCGATGCGCGACGCGAGATGCACCGATTCTCCGCGCATGCGCGGCTTGAGGTGCGATCCGAGGTGCAGATCGCTGATGAGAAGGAGATCGGCCGTCACGATCCTCACGAGCGTAGCAGCGCAGCCTGACGCGTGCCCGCACACCCGGCGGCGAACCACATCGGCGCAGCCGCAGCCGCGCTCGGGGCGCCTGCGCGGCCGCAGCCCGAGACTGCCGCGGCGCAGCGCAGAGCCGCACGGGATCGCGGCCGCAGCCAGGCGCGGTGCGTGGTATACCGAAAGCCCCGCCGCGCGGGGGCTGACCGATGAAACAGCTCGCCTTCGCACTTCTGCTGATCGCCGCCCACGCCGTCTTCGCGTTCAGCATCTACCGGCTGACCAAGGTCGTGACCTATGGTCGCCCTTCAGGTCTCGAAGAGACCTGGGGCGAGCGCATCGCCAGCCTCATGGCGTTCTTCTTCGGCCAGAAGAAGGTGATGGAGGAGCGCTCCAGCTGGCACCACCTGGCGATCTATTGGGGCTTCTTGGTGCTGACGGTCGCCACCACCGAGATGCTGATCTCGGGTGTGCTCGGGGATTGGTTCACGCTGGGCACCGTGCTCGGCGAGACGCTGTACGGCTTCGTGCGCCTCGGCGTCGACGTGATGAACTTCGTGGTGTTCGCCGCGCTGATGTACGCGTTCTATCGCCGCCTCGTGGTCAAGCCGAAGCACATCCCGGTGAACCTCGACGCGATGCTGATCCTGGGCGCGATCACGTTGCTGGTGCTCACCCACTTCGGCCACCACGCCTGGCACATGGCTGCGACCGGCGTCGCCGATCCGATGCAGCCCGTCGCCCGCACGCTGGGCCAGACGTTCGGCCTGTTCAGCGCCAGCGGAAACGCCGCGACCGCCAACGTCGATCCGGCGTGGGCCCACGTCGCATCCGAGGCCCATTGGTGGGGCCACATGGCGATCATCCTCGGGTTCCTCAACTACCTGCCGTACTCCAAGCACATCCACGTGCTGGGCTCGGGCCCGAACATCCTGCTGCGCGATCAGGGCCAGCGGATGATCATGCCCAAATTGGCGCTGACCGACGCCGAGGGCAACCCGCAGTTCGAGAACTGGGGCGTGGGTCGGCTCGAGGACTTCACCTGGAAGAGCCTGCTCGACAACTACTCCTGCACCGAGTGTGCTCGGTGCACCACGTACTGCCCGGCGTTCGCGACCGCGAAGCCGCTGTCGCCGATGCACCTCATCCACGATCTCAAGTACGAGATGAAGGACCGCGGCTTCAAGCTCATCGAGCTCGAGCGGCTGGGCAAGCAGGTCGGTGTGCAACTCGACGCGCCGGCGCCCGGCATGATGGAGCCGATGGAGGGCCTACCGGGCTGGGACGAGTACAAGGCCCGCCAAGACGCCTACGAGGCGGTCAAGGCCAAGCCCGAGCACAAGCCGCTGGTCGATCGCATCGAGGCGCTCAAGCAGGAGCTGGCCGATGCTCCGCCGCTGGTCGGCGGTCGCATCAAGGACGAGACGCTGTGGGCTTGCACGACCTGCGGCGCGTGCCAGCAGGTGTGCCCGGTGTTCATCGATCACCCGCTCAAGATCCTGCAGATGCGCACGCACATCGTGCTCAACGACGAGGGCGGCACTCGGGTGCCCGCCGGGTTCTCGCGTGCCTTCCAGAAGATCGAGGCCGCCGGCAACCCCTGGGGTCTGCCCCAGAGCCAGCGCATGGCGTGGGCCAAGGATCTCGACGTCCCCACGATCGAGGACAACCCCGACGCCGAGTACCTGCTGTTCGTCGGCTGCGCCGGCAGCTACAGCGACATCAACAAGAAGGCGACCCGGGCGCTGGTGCGCTGCCTGCAAGCCGCCGGGGTGAGCTTCGCGGTGCTCGGTGAGCAGGAGAAGTGCACCGGTGATACGCTGCGCCGCGGCGGCAGTGAGATGCAGTTCCAGACGCTCGCCCAGGAGAACGTCGATCTGTGGAACTCGCTGAAGGTCCGCAAGATCGTCGCGAGCTGCCCCCATTGCTTCCACACGATCGCCCACGAGTACCCGCAGTTCGGCGGCAAGTACGAGGTCATCCACCACAGCAAGCTGCTCGCGCACCTGCTCGAGTCGGGCAAGCTCGAGGTCGAGACCCCGCTGCAGAAGCGGTTCACGTACCACGACAGCTGCTACATCGGCCGCTGGAACGGGGTGTACGACGAGCCGCGGCGCGACATCGCCATGGCCAACGGCACCGCGCCTTCCGAGCTCGGCCGCAACCGCGAACACGGCTTTTGCTGCGGCGCCGGCGGGGCCCGTTTCTGGGACGAAGAGGATCCGTCCAAGCGCGTGAACATCAACCGCGCCCAGGAGATCGTCGATTCCGGCGCCGACGCGGTCGGCGTGGCCTGCCCGTTCTGCAAGACGATGATCAGCGACGGCATCAAGCACTTCAACAAGGACGAGCAGATCGAGGTGCTCGACATCGCCGAGATCGTCGAGCGCTCGCTGCCGCGGCCGCCAGCGCCACAGGTCGTCTCGACGGCCGATCCCCAGCCAGCGGTGGAGACGTGACATGGACAAGGCCGAACGCATCCACGATCTGATCGTCGAGCAACTCTCGCCGGCGGTGCTGCACGTCATCGACGAGAGCCACATGCACGGTCCCCGCGCCGAGACGAGCCGCCAGACCCACTACAAGGTGGTCGTGGTGGCACCGACGTTCGCCGGCAAATCGGCGCTCGTCCGGCATCGGGCGGTGCACGCCGCGCTCGACGAGCTGCTCGCACCCAAGGCCATCCACGCGCTGTCGGTACACGCATGGTCGGTCGACGAGTGGACCGCCCGCGGCGAGGTGATCCCCGACAGCCCGCCGTGCCGCGGCGGATCCAAGCAGGGCTGAGCAAGGGGGCCCGGGGCGGGGAGCCGGGACGCGGCCGGCGCGGTCAGGCCGAGGCGGCGGACGGCAGACGAGCGAAGGCAAGCGTGCGCCGGCCATCCTCGAAGAACACGTTCATCTTGTCGGCGGCCGGGAACGACTCGACGACGCCCTGACCGAACTTGGGGTGCTCGATGCGCTCACCGGACTGGTAGGTCTCGCTCATCGCGTAGCTGCGGACCGGGAGATCCATGTCCGGCTCGATCAGCGGCTCGTCCTTGCGGGCGGGGCTGGTGCGCACGGGCTTCTTGGCGCCAGCACCGAGCTTCTTGCTGATCGCCGTTGCAGTGCGCATCGGCGCCGCCTTCTTGGCCGGCAGCGAGGGCGCGGTGGGATCGTTCGGTGAGCGCTTGAAGCGATGGTACCCGTTGCAGAACTTGCACTGCACCTTGGTGACCTTGTTGCCCTCGAGCGCGACGATCACGTGCCAGGTGTCGCCACACTTGCCACACACCCCGAAGATATCCTTGCCGACGCCGAGTTCCATGCGAGTGCCGAAGGGTAGTCGACGGTCGGCCGCGGGGGCGCCGCATCGTCGTGCCAGGGCACAGGCACTGGGCTGCGGTGCTTTTGCGACGCGCGGGGGTCAATCCGGCGCGGGCGGCCTCGGCCATGGGGCAGCGCCCACCGCCGGGCGTCGCGCCCGGCGGCCGTGCTCACAGACCGAAGTCGTCGAACTTGTCGGCGTTCGATCGGATCTGCCGCTTGCCCTCGCGGCTCTCGGCGGCCTGCGCCGGCGAGGCGTTGGGCGCCGACGCGGCGCTGCCGAAGCCTTGCGCGGCCTCGTCGAAGGCGTCGATCTGCTGCTCGAAGTCGGCGTCGATCTTGGCCTTGACCGGCGAAGGGGCGCGGGACGAGGCCTCGTCCCGGCGGCTGCGGATGCGACCGCGGCTGCTATCGATGGTGCCCTTGGCCGCGAGCACGTCACCGCGGGCGAACTGCTCGTTGGCGAGGGACAGCGCCGCCGCGGTCTCGCTGCGGGCGAGGCGGGTCTCGACGATCGGATCGAGCGGCGAGATGTCGACCGCGTCGCGCGAGAGCATCGCGACCAGCTCGCCCTCGCACTCGCCGGGCTTGCCCAGCGCCAGGTCCTGGTAGCGCATGCGTACGGCGGCGATCGGTCGGCGGCCGGGATCGCCCGCGGGCACGCGCAGACGGAGCAACACGGTCTTCTCGTCGGCGGCTGCGAAGGCGCCAAACGGCACCGTCACCCGGTCGCCGCGCTGCTCGAAGCTGCGATCGAAGACCTGCTGCACCGTGACGCCGGGCGCCACGTCGATCTCCACCGTGGCGCTGCCCGCGACGGTGGTGACCAGGCTCTGCAGCTCGTCGTCGAAGATCCGCGGCAAGCCCGAGGGGTCGTCGACGAAGTAGTGGCGGCCGTTGGACGACTGCGACAGGGCGAACAGCACCCGCTCGTTGTAGTCGACGTCCACGCCGATCGAGCTGACGGCGGTCTCCATGCCGCGGGCGCGATCACCGAGGCGACGGAACCCGTCGACATCGCGGACGCCGGTGTTGGCCTCGCCGTCGGACAGCAGCAAGATCCGCTGCACCGCGCCGCCCTCGCCCTTCGCGAGCAGATCCATCGCGGTCTCGATGCCGCACGACACGCACGTGTTGCCCTGGGCATCGATGCCGCGCAGGGCCCCGAGCGCCGCGTCGCGGTTGCCCGCGTCCATGCGGGTCGGCGGCAAGAAGACCTGGGTCTGGGTGTTGTAGCCGACGACGCTGACGGTATCGCCGTCGCGCAGCCGTCGGATCATGCCCGAGGCGGCCGCCAGGGCGTTCTCCATGCGCTGGCCCTGCATCGAGCCCGAGCGGTCGAGGACGATCGCCAGGTTCACCGGCGCGGTGCTGCCGGTGGCGACCTCGTTCTGCGCCTTCACGTCGAGGAAGACGAAGGTCTCGGTGTCGCGGCCCGCCGCGAGCGTGGGGTGGCCCAGGCGGCCCGAGAGCATCAGCGTGCCGCCCGACGTGAACTCCGAGGCGGGGGCCTGGGCCAGGCCGATGAGATCGGCGAGGGCCGCCGCGCCGCCCGGACCTCCGCCACCGGGGCCTGACGCGGACGATGCGGAGGCCACCGTGGCGCCGCCCGGAGTGCCCAGGCCCGAGGCCGGGACCAGGGCCCACACCGACACGCTGGAGAGGGACATGCCCAGGGCGGACAGGACGAGGGCGGTGCTGAGCTTCATGGCGCGGGCTCCGGGGACGACGGGTGAGGGGCTGCAACGTCCGAGGCGCCCGGCCGATCTGGCGCCTCGGTCCGGCGGATGCCCATGGCTGCCAGGGTATCCCAGGGCGGCAGGCTGCCGATCAGCACCAAGAGGCGGTCCCAGGGCCACCAGGTGTCCCCCTCGGGGCTGTGCACGGCGAGGGCTGCGGCGGTGACCTGGGTGATCTGGGCGCCGGTGACCAAGGTGATGCGGCCGACGTCGACGAGCCGTCGCAGCTCCGCGACGCTCCGGGCCTTGCCGCGGGCGAAGCCCATGCCCCGATGCACGATGGTGACCGCGGTGTCCCGCTGGTGGCACAGCGCGATCGCGGCCTCCATCGCGACGTCGCCCAGCCCGACCACCACGACCCGCAGGCCGGCGAGGGAGCGGGCATCGGCGAGGTGGTAGTGCACGCGCGAGGCGACCTCGTCGGGGATCGGCAGCGACAGCCGGCGCGGGGTGCCGCGTTTGCCGATGGCGACGATGACCCGCCGGGCCGCCATTCGCACCGCGGCACCGTCCGCCACGGCATCGACGACGAAGCGGTCGCCCTCGCGCACCACGCTGGTCACGCGGTGGCCCTCGAGGATCGGCAATGCGCGCTGGCGGACGATCCGCAACCAGTGCCCGAGCAGCTCCTCCTTGGTGGATTCGCGCAGCCACAGATCGCCGACCAGCGGCATGCCCAGGGGCTGATCGAACACGAGCTTGCCGCGGGGAAAGCTGCGGATGCTGTCGGCCACGCTGCCCTGCTCGAGGACCTGCACCCGCAGCCCATGGACCTGGGCTTCGAGCGCCGCGGCGAGGCCGGCCGGTCCGGCGCCGACGATGACCGCGTCCAGGCCATCGCCCGCTGCGCGCCCGCGGGCGAGTCCGGCCGCGGCCGCGCGCATGGCATGGGCGCCTTGGTTGATCGCGTTGCGGATGAGCGGCAGCCCGGTGAGATCGCCGACGACGTACAGCCCCGGCACCTCCTGCGATTGCAGGTCGGCGTCGAGGGTCAGCCGGTCGGTCATCGGCGCCACGTCGGCGACCACCAGCGATCCGTTGGGGCACTTTTGCTCGCACAGGGTGAGCCCGCAACAGTCGGTGGGGCGGACGACCTGGGCGATGTAGTCGTGGATCTCGAGCACGTCGTAGGGGCAGGCGTCGACGCAGGCCGAGCAGCCGATGCAGGTGGAGGCGGCGATCTGGGGTAGGCGCACGCGCTCGGGCGGCGCCACGTACATGCGGCTGCGCTCGCGTCGCCGGCGACGACCGGTGACGACGCGGCCAAGCCCCAGACCGGCCATCGCCGCGCCCAGCGCGACGCTGACGACCATCCACCACGGGGTGCGCACGATTCCGGCCGCGGGGGCTATGGGCACCTCGGCGACGGCGCGGCGGGCGATCGCCCAGGCCACGGTGCGCTCGCGCGCCGAGCCCGGGGTGCCGAAGGTGATGCCCTGCAGGGTGCGGTGCTCGTCGAAGCACATCGTGGGGGTCTGGCCGCCGTGACTCGCGATGCCCCCCGGCAGGCAGCGGGCGATGGGATCGCGGGCGCGGCCCGGGACGTGGCAGGCGGTGCACACCTCGAGGGGGATCACCGGCACCCGCGTGGGCGCTGGCAGCGACGGCGGTGGCGACAGTGCGACGGGCACCTCGGCGCCGGGGCCGAAGCGGAGCACCGTGGCGCCGTCGATCGCGACGCCGCCCTCGTCGTCGTGGATGCGATGGCAGCGGGTGCACGGCAGCTCACCGCGGGCCGCGAGGGCCCGGTGGCCGGGGCGCGAGGACGGATGTGCGCCGTGACAACCGACGCACGCGGTGGCGACGGGTGCGGACGGATCGGTGTGACAGGCCGCGCAGTCGAGGGCAGCAGCTCGGTGCGGCAGCGCGAGCGGGCCCGGTGATCGCAGCGTGGCCGGATCGGCGCCGAGCAGCACCATCACTACCGCGGCGACGACGGCTGCGGCCGCGCCGAGTCCGACGCCGACGAACCGCGTGACGTCGCCGTCGACGCTCACGCGCTCGGCGGTCCGGCGCCGGCCGACCGGGCGGCGGTCGCCGGACGACCACAGCGGCGGTCCAGTCTCGGTCATCGCCCGAGCGCCACGAGGATGTGGATTGCCAACAGCGCGAACACCAACGCCGACGCCACGATGTGCAGCGGCAGGAAACCCCGGAGCGCGGCGGTGAGGGTGCGGCGGACCGGCAGCGCCCGCAGCTCGACGACGACCCGAACGATCTCATCGACACCGGCGAGTCGTTCGGCGCCGCGGCCCTGCAGCATCGCGGTCACCTTGCCGCGCACACGGGATTCCTCCTCGGCCAGCGTGCGGCCCGAGGCCAGCAGCGCGAGCGGTCCGAGGGGGTTTCTGGCGTACGGCACGAGCACGCGGGCGGCGATCGCCCGCACGAGTTCGCTGCGGCCGGACCCGGCGCGGTACAGCCGATCGAGCAGCTCGGCCCTTCGGTGGCGGAGGTCCTCGGGCAGCGCCCCCTCGCGCTCGAGCCGCGACAACCGCCGCGGCAAGGTGGCGTAGACGAGGGCGCCGAGACCACCGAGCGCCGCGCTGAGCCACCACGCGGCGACCAGGGCGCCGGCGGGACCGTCGGGGATGCGGGCGCCCGCATGGGCGAGCACGGCGATGGGCGCGACGAGGCCCAGCCACACGTGCACGCGCAGCAGCGGCCGCACGCGCGAGCGCGGCGCGCCCTGCTGCACCCCCGCCAGCGCGCGGCGGCGCGAGCGTGGCCGCACCCACAGCCGCACCACCCGCTTCACGAGCACGTGCAGGCCGAGCATCGCGGTGGCCACGGCGGCGACGATGCCCGCGAGGAGTCCCGTACCGGCGCCGGGCACCCAGACGCCGGCAGCCTGCCGCGCGGCCGCGGCCATGCCTCCGGCGATCGCGAACGCGAGAAGCAACACCGGCACCAGATGCAGGGCGACGTCCGCGATCGACGTCGCGATCCGAGCCCACGCGCCGCGCGGGTTCGGGCTCGGCGAGATGCCGAGCACGCGCGCGACCTCGGCGACGTCGCGGGTCGGATCGAGCCGCAAGATGGCGCCGGTAGGACACGTCGTGACGCAGCCCGGTCCATCGTGATCGCGGCACAAGTCGCACTTGACCGCGATGTCGTGCGACAGCGTCAGGCCGCGCTTCGCAGCGATGGCGACGCTGTCGCCGGCGCGGCCGGGCGGCCGCGGCTGGATGCGGATGTTGTCCCACGGACAGGCCTTGGCACAGTTGCCACAGCCGGTGCACAGCTCGGCGCGCACGAAGACCTCGCCGTGGGGATCGCGGCCGATGGCGCCGGTCGGGCAGTCGATCATGCACGCCGGGTTCTCGCAGTGCTGGCACGAGTTCGGCAGCAGCAGGCTGCGCGGGGCCTCGCCGAGCACCGGCAGCCGCGTGACCACCTTGTCGCCGCGCCGCACCAGGCGACTGGTGCCGTGCAGCGCGGCACACGTCCACGCGCAGTGACCACAGCGCACGCAGGTATCCTGATCGATGACGAGCAGCGAGCGCGCCATCTGCATGCGGTACAGGTCACGGAACACGTGCTGGGTGCTCAGCGCCGACGCGGCGCCGATGACCTCGCGCTGGAGGTCGGCGCGGACGGTGGCGATGCGCGAGATGTCGGCGACGAGCCCGGGATTGCGGTCGGCGAGGGTGCGCAGGACGTCGGAGGGCACGCGCAGGACCGACACCGCACCGAGCGCGATGGCGTGACAGCTCCGCGGCAGCCGTGCGAGGGCCTCCTCGTCGCCGAAGGTGTCACCGCGCGCGAGGTAGGCGCGCACGTGCACGCGCTCGTCGTCCTCGGTCTGCAGCTGCACCAACCCATCGCACACCAGCCACGCCGCCTGCGATGGATCGCCGATCCCGAAGATCCGGGCGCCCCGCTCGTAGCGCTCCCAGACGACCGAGTCGAGCAAGAGATCGAGATCGTCGGGACCCAAGCGCTGGCCGAGCGCCTGCTGGCGCAGCAGATCGGCGGTCGCCTGGCGCTCGAGCGCGCGGCGCTCCGCGAGCGCGCTGCCGCCTTGGCTGCGGCCCGAGCCGCGCAGGAACAACGCGGCGGGGATCTCGAGCACGGTCGTGGTCTCGAGCGCAGCGGCGGTGGTGCGCCGCGGCAGACCGAGCAGCGCCTCCTCGCCCACGGTGTCGCCCGGCGCTGCCAGGCGCACGCGACTGGGTGCGTCGTCGTTGCGCCGCACGCCCCGCAGCTCGAGGCTGCCGGCGAGTACGACGGCGATGCAGTCGCCGCGATCGTCCTCCTGCCACAGCGCGTGGCCGCCGGGCACGGTGCGCATCGTGGACGCCGCCGCGAGGCTGGCGCGGGCGAGGGGATCGAGGTGACGCAACAACGGCACGCGCCACGCCGATTCCGGGATCTCCGGGCTCGGGCTCGGGCGAACGCTGACTGGGCCGTGGTCGGTCACGGGACGGTCGCCCGCAGGCGGTGCAGCTCGATCACCTCGAGCCGCTCGAGCATCGCACGGGTGACCAGTGCGCCGCTGGGTCTCAGGCCGCGGGCGTCCATGCGCGCCTCGTAGTCGGCGAAGGCCCGCAGCAAGAATGGCGGGAAGGCGCGGAACAGCAGTCGCGCCTCGATCTCGAAGGGCCCGGAACCCCGCGCGGGCAGCTCGTAGATGAAGCGCAGCGGCGTATCCGGCGCGGCCGAGCGGGTGTCGATGATGGCGTCGGGCGCCTTGAGTACGCCGCGGGTGGCATCGAGCGCGCCGACGGGGAAGAAGGTCTCGAAGAACCGATCCTCGCCGAAGAGGTTGCTCTGGCATTCGCCGGTGTCCTGATCGTAGACGCCGTCGTCGAAGCGGTCGGCGCGGTGGCGACCCTGGCCGAAGCCGGGCTGACAGCGGCCGGCCCCGTCGATCACGCCGATGCAGGTGACGCAACGAAGGAAACCATTTTGCAGGTTCACCAGCCCATGGCCGCGCATGGTCGTGGCCCCGGTCAGCGACGGCGGCGACCACAACGGCACGTCCGGGCCGTCGATGATGTCGGCGCCGAACATCCCGAGCGGTCGGCCCAGGCGATCGAGCTGGCTGTCGTCGACGTTGACCGCCACGAACTCCTTGTCGCGGAGATCCTCGTCGTCCCGATCGACGCGACCGACCTCGTATACCACCGCGCCGCCGCCGTCGCGCACCACGAGGTGCACCCAGAACTCGCGTTCTTGGCTGAAGCCCGCGGGCACGCGGTGCCCGGCGCCGATGTTCTCGAGGACGATAGGGATCTCGAGGCGGTCGCCCTGACGCACCGCGCCGTCGATCGTGAAGGCGAACGTGCTGCCCAGCAGCAGGTCGCGGCGCTGCTTCGCCCCGCGCGGCAGTCCGAACGGATCCAAGGTGGTGTCGTCGACGAGCGCGGCGGGGAATTCGGGCGACAGCGGCACATCGACGCCGGTGAAATAGTGCGGCGCGATGGCGGTGCTGCCCACCGACGCGGTGGCGATGCTGCCGGTGCCAAGGCTGCCCGGCGCGCGCGGGGTGAAGCGGGTGCCCGGCGGGCATGCACGGGCCAAGGCCGTGGATCCAGCTGCAGCGAGGTCCGTCGCGCCGTCGTCTCCGACCGCCGCGCAGATGCCCGGGAATGTCGACATGTGGCAGTCCTGGCAGCTCGAGGGCTGGCGGCCGCCGCGGCGCTCGCCGTCGGCCCAGTCGCGCCACTCCGAGTAGGCGTTGCGCAGCCGCTTGAAGTGCTCGCCGCGGACGTTGGCCAACGCGTCGGTCCCGAACAGCCGCACGTCGTGGCAACTGCCGCAGAACTCGCTCGACGCCAGGTAGGCGCGGGCGTCGGCGTTGGGGCGGCCGTGGGCCGAGGTCGGCACCGGCGGCGCCGCACCGGCGCCGAGCAGCAGCACGCGCGGGTCGAGCGAGTAACCGCTGTTGGCGATGCCGAACAGGCCGCGGCGATCCTCGGGGCGCGCCTCGAAGCGCACGCCGGTGACCGTGGAGATCCAATCGGGGTTGCCCTCGTACTCGCCGCGCGCGGCGTCGCCCGGGCGCACCGGTCCGTCGACCTGATGGCAGAAGGCGCACGAGATGCCCTCCATCGCCGCGGGCCCGAGCAGATCGCGGAGCGGTCGTCGACTCGCGGATTGCTCGGCGAGGGCGTTCCATGGCGGCACGGCGTCGCCGAAATTAGAGGTCGGTGCGTGGCAGTTCACGCACCACAGCGCGCCGCCCGAGCCCGTGACCTCGATGCCCGTGGTGCTGTCGCGGCAGGCGGTGCGACCATCGCTCGGGCGCAACAACCCGGCCCCGGCCGCGCAGCTGCTGTCGCGACCGCCTTGCTCCTGGATCAGGATCTCGAGGCCCTCGAACAGGGGGCTCTTCGCCGCGTGGGCCATCACCGAGCCGTGCCACTGGGCGGTGTGGTCGGGGTGGCACGTCGCGCAGTCGTCGGCCTGCGTCTGCGCGGCCGACAGCGGCGCGCGCTCGCCCACCGTCGCGCCGGCGGGTTGCGGCGGGGGCGTCACGTCCTGCGACAGCGTATGCCCGAGCATCGCGCCGCCGCCGAGCAGGATCGCGGCGAGCAGGGGCAACGGCCAGCCCGGAGCGCGACGGCGCGGGATCGCTCGAGGGCCTTCGGTTCGGATCGTGCCGGTCGGCATCACCACCGTCGGCACGGGCAACGCGGCCGGAACGGGGACCATCGGCGGCGAGATGGGGACCACCGTTGCCACGGGCACCGTCGTCGGCAAGGGCGTCGCTGCCGCCGCCGTCCCCTGCCCCTCGCGCGGCCCCGCCGATGCGAGCAGCGCGTCGAGCCGCTCGACGATCGTCGCCGCGTGCCGCGGGCGCGCCTGCGGATCCGGATCGAGTATGCGCAGCACGAAGCCCTGCAGCCCGGGCGGCAGCGCGGCCGCGATCGCGTCGGGCAACGGCGGCGCGCCACGACTGCGCTGATCCTCGAGCGCCCGCCGCAGGCCGCGACCCGCGAAAGGATGGACCCCCGCGAGCATCCGATACAGCAGCAGGCCCAGCACGTAGCGGTTGGCGGCGTGATCCCACGGCGCGCCGCCGGCCTGCTCCGGGGCCATCCAGCGGGTATCGCTCGCCGCATCCGATCGCGGACCATCGCCCGGCCCGACGCCGAGCACCGCGTCGACCAGCGGGTCCGCCGTCAACACCGCACGGCCATCGATCACGAGCACGACGTCGGGGCCCAGCGTTCCCGAGAAACGATCGTGGGCCTCGCACCAGGACAACGCCCGGGCCATCTCGATCCCACGCGCGCACGCCACCGGCCATGGCACGCGACCACCGCCCGCCGCGAGCCACTGCGAGAGCGACGGCGCGGAGATCCGCTCGACCGCCCATGCCCCGGGGTCGGGCGCCGCCGCGATCCATCCGCCGATCCCGAACGACGCCATCGCGGTCAGCGTCGCGGCGGCCGCCTCGCCACCGGGGCCGAAGGTCCAGCGCGTACGGTCGACCAGGACCGTGCGCTGCGCGTTGTCCCCGGCGTGCGGCCCCGATGTCATGGTCCGACCTGGAGCCTCAGTACGTAGGTCGCTACGCCGGCGGCGACGGTGAGCGCGACGATGAGCAGCGCCGCCCACAGCGTGCCGATCGTGCGTGGACCTGCGGCACGCTCGACCAGGCCGATCGTGTCGGCGACCCGTGGCCGACTGTCCATCGGTCGCGATGCGACGACCGGTGCCGGCACCAACGTGGCACCCGTGCGCACGGGTGCCCCCGGCACGGTCGCCGCGCGCACCGGCGCCTCGGTGCGAAAATCGTCGAGCACCGCGAGCACGGCGGCGGCACTCGCCGGCCGGGCGTCGGGCTGCTTCTCGAGCAGCGCGAACACCAACTTCTCGATCCCGCGGGGCACCGCCGCGCGCACGTCGTCGGGCAGCGGCGGCGGGGTCATCGTACACTGTAGATTCAGCAGCTCTCGCGGCGAGGCCGACTCGAACGGCGCCCGACCCGAGAGCATCTCGTACAGCACCAAGCCCAAGCTATACAGATCGGAGCGGGCGTCCACGCCGGCGGCATCGATCTGCTCGGGGCTCATGTACTGCAGCGTGCCGACGCTGTGCGTCGTGGTCTTCGACAGCGCTTCGAGCACCTTGGCGATGCCGAAGTCCATCACCTTCACCGCGCCGTCCGGTAGCACGATCACGTTCTCGGGCTTGAGATCACGGTGCACGATGGGGGGCTGCGCCGCGTGGGCGGCCCCGAGCCCCGCGGCGATCTGCGCCGCGATGCCCACAGCCTCGGTCCACGGCAGCCGACCGCGCACGGCCAGCGTGTCGCGCAGCGTGCTGCCCGACAGGAACTCGAGCGCCATCACCAGCTCGCCGTCGATCTCGCTGCACGAGAGCGCGCGCACGATGTTGGGGTGATCCAAGCTGGCGAGGATCGCCATCTCGTTGAGGAACAGGCGCCGGCCCTCCTCGGATCGGGCGAGCTCGGGGCGCAGGACCTTGAGCGCGACCTTGCGCTTGGACAGCCGCTCCTCGGCCTCGTAGACCTTGCCCATTCCGCCCTCGCCGACCAATCGCCGGACCAGGTATTCGCCGATGCGCTCCATGGGCGTGCACTCCTTACGCACAGGATCGCAAATCGACCTGGCCCCGGGGCGATGGGGCTCAACTCGATGCCAACGAGGGCGGACGGGGCGTCTGCGGCGAGAATCCGGCCCCGCTGCGCGCACGGGTGCCGCGGCCGGACGAGCGGTGCCTGCGGCACCGTCTTGGACTCGGGCCCGATCCGGTTGGACTCGGGCCCGATTCGGGCGAACCTCCCGCGATGCGATCTCCCACGCCCTCCGTCGCCCGGATCGCCGCCGCCCTCGGACTGCTGGTGTGCGCGTGCGGAGGCGGCTCGGATGGGCCCGGCCTCATCCAGGGCGAGCCCGTCCCGGAGGCCGAAGCGCCAATGACGGGGGCGTCCACCGTGTGCACGGCGTGGCAGGCGTGCGGCTGCAGCGACTTCGACGACCGGTTCGCCGACGTGGCCGCGTGCGAAGCGGCGCTCGTGTCCGACGTCGAGGCCCAGCTCGCAGCCGGCGAGGCGGCCGGCCTCACGTACGACGCGCAGTGCATGGGCGACGTCCTCGCCCGCTACGACGCGCTGGGCTGCCTGTCGTTGTCCGAGCTGCTCGAGGATCTCGACCGCGTCGCCTCGTTGTCGCTCATCTGCAAGATCCACAACGGCACGGACGTCGAGGGGGCGGCGTGCACGGAGCCCGCCGGCGTGTCGGGTGACAGCTGCGCGCAGGGCCTCGCGTGCCAACGCGGCGTGTGCGTCTCGACCGCGCTGGTGCCGGCCGGGGATCCGTGCAGCCCTGGCGCGCTGTGTGCCGGCGGCACGTTGTGCGTGCCGGTCGATAGCCCGACCGCGTTCGTCTGCGCGGCGCTACCGGACATCGGTCGCAGCTGCCTGGGCGTCCTCGACGTCTGCTCGTTCGGCGCCGCCTGCGATCAGGGCACCAAGACGTGCGCGGCGTTGCCCGGCGGCGGTGAGGCGTGCGCACCGGAGGGCGGCGCGTCGCTGTCGGGGCGCTGCGATTCCGCGTCGCAGTGCGAGGCCGAGATGTGCGTGACGACGCCGGGCATCGGCGAAGCGTGCACCACGGCCTGCGCCGACGGTGCGTCGTGCGAAGCGGGTGTGTGCACCGCGGCACCCCCGTTGGTCTGCGCCGCCGATCTCGACTGATCCCTCGGGTCTGCGCCGCCCGTGCCGACACGGCCGACGGTCAGCCACGCAGGTAGGCGAGCGCCTGGGGCTCGCCTAGATCCGCGACCACCCGGTCGGCGCCGCAGGCCCGCAACTCGTCGACGCCGAACTGGCCCGTCGCCACCGCCAGGCACTCGAGGCCGTTGGCCTTGGCCGCGGCGACGTCCTTGGGCGTGTCGCCGATGACGATCGTCCGTACTGCGGTCGCCGCGCGACGGAGCCGGGTCCAGCCGCGCTGTGCCCCGACCCCGACCAGTGCCGCCCGGTCCTCGTGATCGCAAGCGAAGCCGCCGAATCCGAAGGCGTCGGCGACCCCGAGCACCCCGAGCTTCAGCCGCGCACCGCGCTCGACGTTGCCCGTGCCGAGCCCGATCGCGACGTCGGTCATGGCCGCGAGCGCGTCGAGGCACTCGATGACCCCGCCGAGCAATCGGAACTCGTGTGTCGCCGCGATCTCGTCGGGCAACCGCGCGAGGTAGCGCTCGATGACGGCGGGGATCACCGCCGCGTCCTGGCCCGGATCGCGACCGGCAACGCGCAGTCCGGCGCGCACGATCGCAGGATCCGTCATGCCGGCGAACCGGATCCCGGCGAGCGCGGTGCGGTCGCCGGTGACCTCGGCGAAGGCCCCCTCCATCGCGCGTCGACCCGAGCCGCCGCCGTCGAGCAGCGTGCCGTCGATGTCGAAGAGATAGACCGTCGGTCGCATGGTCACCACGCGACGGCCTTTCCGCCGTCACGCGACTCGTCGGCCACCGCCCGGAATCCGCCGGTCGCGCGATCGACCTCGATCACGTTGGCGTGCCCCATGCCACCACGCTTGCGGATCTGGTGACCACGCTCGACCAGCCCGCGCTCGGTGGCGGCGTCGAGGCGATCTTCGGCCCAGATCATGTCCGGCAGCCATTGATGATGCAGCCGCGGGGCCGCCACCGCAGCGTCGATGGTCATGCCGTAGTCGACCAGCGCCCGCACGAGCTGCGACACCGTCGTGGTGATCGTCGGACCGCCGGGGCTGCCCAGCACCGCCCGCAGCTTGCCGTCCTCGAGCAGCAGGGTCGGCGTCATCGACGACAGCATGCGCTTGCCCGGCTCGATGCGGTTCTGCTCGCCCTGCACCAGGCCGAAGGCGTTGGCGGTGCCGGGCTTCACCGCGAAGTCGTCCATCTCGTTGTTGAGCAGCACGCCGGTGCCCGGCACCACGAACAGGCAGCCGAACCCGAGGTTCAGGGTGTACGTGTTCGACACCGCATTGCCGGCGTCGTCTACGACCGAGTAGTGGGTCGTCTGCTCGGACTCGGGCCGCGACGGCGGCATGCCGACGCCGATCTTCGACGACGGTGTGGCGTGGGCCGGGTCGATGTCGCCGACGCGTTCGCGGATGTAGCTCGGGTCGAGCATCCGTTTCATCGGCAGCTCGACGAAGTCGGGATCACCCAGCAGCATGTTGCGATCCGCGTACGTCCGCCGCGCGGACTCGACGTAGAGGTGGAGCTCGTCGACGCTCCGCCACGGCTTGGTGTGGAGCTCGAGCACCTCGGCCGCGGCGAGGAGTTGGCGCAAGACCACGCCGCCCGCCGACGGCGGCGGCATCGTGATCACCGTGTACCCCCGGTAGTCGAACACGATCGGCTCGCGCTCGACGGCGCGGTACTCGGCGAGATCGGCGGTGGTCCAGATGCCGCCGGCCTTGCGCACCTCGGTCGCGAAGGTCGCGGCCAGCGGCCCCCCGTAGAACGCCTTTGCGCCGCCATCGGCGATCTGTTGCAGCGTTTGTGCGAGCTCGGGCTGCCGCCACAGCGCCCCTTCGATCTGGGGCTTGCCGTCAGCGCCGGCGTAGTAGGCAGCCGACGCGGTGAGCCCATGCTTGCCCATGCGCTCGACGGCGTTGGTGACGTCTTCGGCGTGCCAGCTGTCCAGGACGTGGCCGTCCCGCGCCAGGGCGATCGCGGGCTCGAGCAGGCTCTTCCACGATCGCACCCCGAAGCGCGCGTGGGCCATCGCCAGGCCGGCGACCGTCCCCGGGATCCCCGCCGCCTTGGCGCCGACGAGCCGCTCCTCGGTGGGGTTGCCGTTCCCATCGAGGAACATGTCGCGGGTCGCCGCCAAAGGTGCCCGCTCGCGGTAGTCGATCGCCGCGATCGTGCCGTCGGCCATGCGCACGACCATGAAGCCGCCGCCGCCGATGTTGCCGGCCGACGGATGCGTCACCGCGAGGGCGAAGCCGACGGCGACCGCCGCGTCGACCGCGTTGCCGCCCGCCCGCAGCACCTCGAGACCGATGCGGCTCGCGTGCGCCTCCGCGCTGGAGACCGCGCCGTGGATGCCCACCGCCACCGCCGGATCGAGGCCGGCGTCTGGCATGCCACGCGCCGGCGCATCGGTGGTGGGGGCCGCCTCGGCGCTCGCGCGTTGCGGCGGATCGGAAGGCGGTGTGGATGGGCGAGGGCAGGCCGATCCGAGGGCCAGCGCGAGCACGCCGAGCCACGATGCGACGACACCGCGGCCGCAGTTGCGACCGGCTCGGGGAACCCGCGGCGGTGGCGATGGATCGAGGAGGATGGGGTCCGCGCGCCAGGACATGCGCCCGCAGCCTACCAAGGCCGCCAAGGTCCGCGGATCCCGCTGAGGCCGCGAACGTCCCGAACGGCTCCACGAATCGCCGCTCGATCTTCGCCATGGACGGCTTGACAGCCGCTCGCTCCTTGAGCATCTTTCGCACCCACACGAGCACACGGTCGGGGATCGTCTAACGGTAGGACTGCGGTTTCTGGTACCGCCTATCAAGGTTCGAATCCTTGTCCCCGAACCACGTCATCATCGCCGCCGGCTACCAGACCGGTCCCGCTGGCCCCATAGTCTAGCGGTTAGGACGCGGGGTTCTCATCCCTGAAACCCGGGTTCGAACCCCGGTGGGGTCACCAAAAAAGAAGAAGCCCGTTCCCGAAAGGGGGCGGGCTTCTTCACTGGTTCTGCCACACGCGATGAGGAGGCACCGGTGGCGGCCCGTCGTCGTCCCTCCCAACAGGCCCGTGGGTCCGCGGGGGCGCGCGGGACGACGCTGGCCCTCGCCGGTCCGCAGCGTGAGACCGACGCGGGCCACGGTTTTCCGTCGCGTCATCGTCGAAGACGAAAATCGGTGGGAGCTTTCCCCCGCTCCACTCCTGGGGCCGCCCAACCCCGCACGTGAGGTCGCGCGCCCCGTTTGACGGCGCCCGGACCGCCTCGCTAACGTGCTCGACGTTGATGTTCCGCCATCGTGTCTGCGCCGCCGTGCTGCTGCCCCTGCTCCTGGGCCCCGGGGCGTGCGGCGGCGCGCAGCAGGGCTACTACTCACCGTGCGCCGAGCCGGCGGGTCTGGCACTGGGCTGCGAGCCCGACGACGTCGACGACTTCACCGCCTGGGACGCCTGCACCAAGCTCGCGGGCTGCGGCGTGATCAACACGCAAGACGAGCCCGGCGACGACGAGGACGCACCCACGACGTTCGAGCGCTGCATCGACGAGATCGAGAACAGCGAAGCGGCGATCGGCGACACGGTGCTCGCATGCGTCGCCTACTCGAGCTGTCCTGAGCTCGCGCAGACCGATCCGGAGCGCACGCAGATGGACGATCCGAACCCCTCCGCCCCGGGCATCGAGGGCATCATCGGCTTCTGCGGAAGGCTGGATCCCTGATGCGCCTGCGACTGCGCCCGGGGATCCTCGCCGTCGTCCTCGCGATCGCAGCGCCGGCCGCGGCGTCGGCGGGCCCCGCCGAACCGAGCGATCTCGAGATCCTGCGCGCGCGTCCCACCGGCATGGACGACGCGCAGTGGCGCGTGCGGAGGCGGGAGGTCGCAGCCGACCTCGGCGAGCGACGCGATCCCGAGGCCGTCGACGCACTGCTCGAGATCGTCGAGACCGAGCGCTACGACGCCGTTCTCTCGATCGCGATCGAGGCCCTCGGGAAGCTCGGGGACGGCCGCGCCGTCGCGCCACTGCAGGGCATCTATGCCGATCGGAGTCTGGACGACTTCGTGCGCCGCGACGCGGCCGCGGCCCTCGAGGCGCTCGGCGCCGAGCCCCGCCAAGACGCCCGTCTCGGCGGCCTGGCTTCGACGGGCGGTGGCGACGACGCCGTGCTCGGTGGCCCGCAGCTCGGGACGATGGGCGAGGCGAGCGTCGCGCCCGAGGACGCCGACGATCCGACCCGTGGCGACAAGCCGTTGCCGGCGAACCTCCGCGCCCGCGTCCGCGACATCGTGTTCGTCCTCGGCCGCCTCGACCTCGACGTCAACACGCTCTCGGGCCAGCAGCCGGTGCTCGCCGACGGCGGCCTCGCGGTGCAGGCCCGCTACCTCGACGAGCGCCAGCGCTGGGGCTGGTCGGTGCGCGGCGATCTCTCGGCGAGCATCCGCAACGGTGACGTGACCGCGGTGCCAGAGATGGGCGAGGACACCGGCGACACGCTGTACGTCGGTCAGGCGCTGCAGGGCGCCGGCGAGGCCCACGTGTACTTCGGGCGCACCGATGTCCACGCCTTCGGCGAGTTCGGCGTCTCACAGCGGGTCGCGCATGTCGCCGTCGACGATTTCGGCGACGGCTCGCAGAGCAGCCTCACCGACACCCGCTTTGCGCTCGACGTGATCCCGGCCGGCGGCATCGGCTACGGTCGCTACCTCGACGGCGGCAGCGACCTGGTGGTCGACGCGGTCATCGAGGCGCTGCGGGCCGAGAACACCCTGGCCAAGCCGCCGACGCCCGAGGACCGCCAGGCGTTGCGCGACGCGCTGTACCGGCGCGCCAACGCCTTCAGCGCCTGGCCGCGCACGCAGGCCGTGCTCGCGCTGCTGCGCACCCGAGGCCTGCTGGCCCGCCGCGCCGGCGCCCGGCTGATGCACCGGCTGCGCAGCATCGTCGAGGATCCGTCGTTCGTCGATCGGCCCCGCGGCGTGCGGGTGCGCGCCGGATTCCTCTACGCGGCGCCGATCGGCCAAGCCGATGTGCTCCGCCGTGGTGATGGCGTCGGCGCACCGTTCGTTCAGCTCGACGCCGGTGTGCAACTCGGCCTGGAGCACCAGGTGATCGTCGACACGCGGCTGTACTACGACGTGATCGGCGTGCGCGGGTTCAGCACCGACAGCGGCGCGACCTACACCCGATTTCTCCACACCAAGTTCCACGACTACGCCGGTCAGTGGTTCGCCGGTGTGCGCGGTGGCGTGAGTGGCCGCGATCGCGACGATCTGCCCGACGGCGTCGATCCGGCGCGTATCGGCTACCGCGCCGTCGGACACGCCGGCTATGCGTTCGGCTTCCGCCGGGGCTCGCAGATCTCCGTGGGGGCGAACGCCGGCGTCGACTCGGGCGCGTTCGTGCTCGGCGTCGGGCTCGGGCTGCAGCTCGGTCTCGCCCGCGGATCGGTGTGGAACCCGGCGAACACACCGCCGCGTGCCCCGCGGAAGTGATCCCGGCACCGCGACGATCGGCCCTCAGGGCGGTAGCGCCGACGCTGCAGCGCGCGTGCCGATTCGGGGGCGCGTGGGTGGCCCCGGCTTGCTATCCTGCCGGCTGCTTGCCACCCCGGCGATATCTCGCGCCCCGCGATGCCGCGCCGATCGACGACGCTGCCGCCGAGCGCATCGACCCCGTCGAGGTCGGGCTCGCCCAGGACCGCCCCGTGCCGTGGCGATTGCACGCCGCCCGCTCGTGGAGCCCGTTGGTCATCAGTTTTCCCCACGTCGGGCTGGCGTGGCCCGCCGAGCTCGGCGACGTGCCGCCGGCCGACTTCGCGCGCAACGCCGACTTCGAGGTCCACTCGCTTTACCCAGATGCCAACGAGTTCGGCGCCGTCTGCGTCGAAGCGGTGTACTCGCGGCTGCTCGTGGATCTCAACCGCGCGGGCGACGACATCTCCGCGGTCATCGTCCCCGACCATCCCGCGCCGCGTCCGCGCCGGCGCCCAGGCTTGCCCTTCGCGGCCGGCGATGTCGACGAGGGCGACCCCATGCGACCTGGACGCGGCGTGGTGTGGGCCCAGGCGCTGGGACACGTCCCCCTGCTCGCCGGCCCCCTGCGCTACCCGGAGTTCCGCGCGCGCATCGAGCACTTCCACGAGCCCTACCACCGCGCCCTCGAGGTGCTGCTCGAGCGCCGCCGCCGACGCTTCGGCTACGCGGTGCTCCTCGACGCGCACAGCATGCCGGGCAGCGTCGGGGTCGACCTCGTGCTCGGCACCCTCGCCGGAACGTCGTGCGCCCCCGCGATCGCGGAGTTGGCGCTCGATGCGCTCGGCGACGCACCCCACGGCCCGCGCCTGCGGCTTCGCCTCAACGATCCCTACCACGGGGGCGAAGTGGTCCGGCGCTGCGGCAGACCTGCAGACGGCGTCCACGCGTTGCAGCTCGAGTTGAGTCGCGGGCTGTACATGGACGAGCGCACCTCGACGCTGTGGCAGCCCGAGCCCGAGCCCGCAGGCCGGATGACGGTTGAGGTGGCTGTGCCCGCGCGCGGTGCCCACTTGGCCGGCGTCGCCGCCGAGGGGGCGGGACACGTGGCCCACGTGCCCCGCACAATCTCGGGTGCGCGACGTGGGCACCCCGCACACATCGCGAAAGCTCACGACCCATCGCGGCCGCCGACCGCCCGACATGCTGCAGATTTCGCCGAACTCCGCCGACGTGTATCATGCCTGATTCGAGCCCTCACCCGGGGTCTCGACACGCGAGCGGTCGCGGGCACATCCTCGACGCGCAGCCGTGCAACGTCCGCCGGGCTCGGCCCGGCTTCACGATGACCCGACCCGCAGCCGCGACCATCCCTTGTCCCATGCCACGCCCAAGGGCTAATCTTCCCGCGCCAGTTCGGGAGCAAAGGACGACCGTCCCGTGAATCAAGCCAGACGAGACGCCGACGCGTTCGACGACCTGCTCGGCCAACTCGTAGACGAGTTGGCGATGACGCCGACGATGCCCGAACCCGAGCCGGTCCCCGAGCCGGTCGCGGTGCCGGGTGGAACCACCATCGGTCCGATGCCGACCGCACCGATGGCTCCCGCCGCGCACATGAACGCGCAGCCTTACGACATGCCGCAGGCAAAGTCGGGCAGTGGTCTGGGTTTGGGGCTGGGCATCGGTGCCGGAATCGTGATCCTCGGCGCGGTCGTGGCGGGCATGTACCTCATGCGGCCCGAGCCGCCCGCACCGGCCCCCGCGGTGATCGCCGCGCCGGCACCGGCCGCGCCCGCGGCCACCCCGACGCCGCCGCCACCGGGCGCGACCCCGGCGCCTGGCGTCGCGGGCGTGCCGGCCACACCCGCAGCGCCGGGCACGCCGGGAGCAGTCGGCGCGCCGGGAGCAGTCGGCACGCCGGGAGCAGTCGGCACGCCCGGAGCCCCAGGCACGGCCGTCGGCGCCGGCGCTCCGGGTGCGATCGATCCCGCCGCGCCGGGCACCGCTCCGGCGACGGACACACCGGCTCCCGCCGCCGCGCCCAAGGCCAAGCCCAAGGCCAAGCCCAAGCCCAAGGCGAAGAAGCCGGCGGGTGGCAAGCCCAAGGTCGTCGATCCGTTCGGCTGACCGCTCACACGATTCCTGCGGCCGCGCGCCTGCTCGGCACGGCCGCCGCGAGCTCCAGGCCACCCGACGGTGGCCCCTTCCCCACGAGGTCTGTCCTACATGCGCGCCACGCCCCTTGCGAAGAGCTTGAGTCTCGTCCTCGCGACGACCTTGTCGATCCCCGCCGTCGCCTTCGCGGCGCCGCCACCGGCGTCGCCGGCGGGCGATCCCTCGGCGATGTCCCCCGAGCAGAAGATCGAGCGCGCCAAGCAGTTGTTCGGCGAAGGCCTCGCCGCGCTCGAGGCCGGCGACAACGTCACCGCGCTCGACCGCTTCGAGGACGCGTACTTCAACTACACGCCCACGCTGCACAAGTTCAACTTCAACATCGGCGTCGCCGCCTACGGCGTCGGCGACTGCGTGAAGGCGCGGGCCGCGTTCCAGCGCTTCTTGGATCTGGTCGCGGACGATCCCAATCGCGGCGACGCCCAGGTCAAGATCATGGAGATCGACCGCAGCGGCTGCGCCAACGTGGCCCCGGTCGATACCACGCCGGACACGACCACCACCTTGCCTATCAGCGAGGACGAGGGCGACGACGCCCCGGTGCTGACCAGCAAGCGCGACAACCGCGAAGATGACATCGAGCGCGAGCGCGACGCCAAGGACGCCAAGCGCACCAGTCCGCTGCTGATCAGCGGCGCGGTGCTCACCGGCCTCGGCGCAGCCGGCGTCATCGGTGGCGTGGTCAGTCTGGCGCTGGCCAACAACAAGGCCAACGAGCTCGCCGATCTCGCGTCGCCCGGCCCCACCGGGTTCCCCTCGGGTGACTACGCAGAGGACGACGTCTTCGATCTCGATCGCAACCGCCTGCCCCGCAACAACGCCGCGACCGTGGTGTTCTTCACCGTGGGCGGAGTGATGCTCGCCACCGGCATCGCCCTACTGGTCGTCCACGCCAAACGCAAGAAGAAGTCGAAGAAGGTCGACGCCAACGCGGCGTTGCCCCGCCGCATCGAGCTCGTGGGCGTCGGCCCGTCGGCGTTGCCCCGTGGTGGCGGCGCTGCGGCGACGCTGCGCTTCTGAGGCCTGCGTGTCGGTCTCTTCGAGCGCGGTCCGGGCCGTGATCCACAGCCGCCTGGCCGACGAAACCGGCACGCTCGGGCTCGGCTCGCCCTCGTCGTTCTGCATGGCGTACCCCAGCCGCTACGGCGTGGGTATGTCGAGCCTCGGCTTCCAGACGCTGTATCGGATCCTGTGGGCCGAGGGCATCGGCTGTCATCGCGCGTTCCTCCCCGACGCCTGGGACAAGCACGCGCTGCCATGGCCCCCGCCCCCCGAGCCGATCCTCAGCTACGAGGCGATGCGGCCGCTGTCGGACTATCCGATCATCGGCGTCTCGGTCGCGTACGAGCTCGAGATCGCGGGACTCATCCGCATGTTGCACGGCGCCGGCATCCCGCTGCTCGCGGCCGACCGACGCGCGCGCGATCCGATCATCATTGCGGGCGGTCCGCTGACCGACACCAACCCGGCGTGCCTGCTGCCGTTCGTCGACGTGCTCATCAGCGGCGAGGCCGAGGCCCTGCTGCCCGAGGCCATCCGCCGCATCGCCGCCGGGGTCGATCGCGACGACTCGCTGCAGCGCATCGGCGGGTTGCCGAACGCGGCGCTCGGCGAGATCGAGCCCGGGCGCATCGCGCCCCTGCCCGCGTGCGCCACAGCGCCGCGCGAGCTGCTGCCCGCCTACTCCGCGATCACGACGCCGAACACCGAGCTCGCCGACATGTTCCTCGTCGAGCCCGAGCGCGGCTGCTCGCGGCGTTGCACGTTCTGCGTGATGCGGGGTCCGAGCACCGGCGGTATGCGGATCCTCGACGCCGACGTGCCGCTCGCGCTCATCCCCGACCACGCCAAGCGCGTGGGCCTGGTCGGCGCGGCGGTCACCGATCACCCCGAGCTCGAGGCGATGGTGAACCACATCGTCGAGGGCGGCCGCGGCATCGGGGTGTCGAGCCTCCGCGCCGACCGCCTCACGCCGTCGCTCGTCGACGCCCTGGGTCGCGGCGGGTATCGGCAGATCACGGTCGCGTCCGATGGCATCAGCGAGCGCCTGCGCGGCCTGCTCGTGCGCAAGATCGACGCCGATGCCCTGCGCCACGCCGCCGAGCTGGTGCGCGACAGCGGCCGCGTGCGCGGCCTCAAGGTCTACCAGATGATCGGCGTGCCGACCGAGGGCGACGAGGACGTCGCGGAGCTCATCGCGTTCGTTCGCGAGCTGGCGAAGATCACCCGCATCACCCTGAGCATCTCGACGCTGGTCGCCAAGCGCAACACGCCGCTCGATGGCCAGCCGTTCGTGGGCGTCGCGGCTGCAGAGGCTCGACTCGCCACCATCGCTCGGGGTCTGCGCGGCAAGGCCCAGATGCGGCCGGCCTCGCCGAAGTGGGCCCATGTCGAGTGGCTGCTCGCTCACTACGGCGCCGAGGGGGGGTACGCGGCGCTCGCGGCGACGCAGGCGGGGGGCAGCTATCGCGCGTGGGTGCGGGCGTTCGCCGACATCGGGCCATCGACCCGGGCGCTCGTGTTCGGCGACGAGGCCGCGTTGGCGCGGCGGCGCGGCAAGGCATCGATTCCTCGGGATCGACTCGCCGTCATCGGCTGAGCGCGGCCCAACAGAGCACGGCGCGGGCATCGGCAACGCAGGCGGCGGCGTTGCCTGTCCGCTGTGCCCCTGCCAAGCGCCGCACGGAACAACCGAGGCCGCCGCCACGTCGTCGAGGCGACCCCGAGGTGCTAGTGTCCGCGCCGGACGCTCGCTGGTCACGACCATGTGGATCGGATCGCTCATCGCCCTGCGCACGCTCGCTGAGCTCGTCGCGCTCGAACCCACGGCCCTTGGTGACCCCGAGATCGTCGTGTCACCGACTGACGTCGCCTACGTCGCCGCGCGCCACGGCGAGACCGTCATCCGCGGGCGGCCGTGGGTGCCACACAAGCGCATCGCCACCATCGCGAGCGGCACCCGGCTGGTGGTGCGCGGCACCGTCGCCAGCCGCGACGCCCAGGGTTGTCACGGCAAGGTGTGGTACGCCGTCCTGCCCTTCGGCTTCGTGTGCTCCGAGCACGTCACGCCCATCGGCGAGCCGCCTGCACCCGGCACCGCCGGACCGCCGCTGTCGGGCCGCCGCCTGCCCCACAGCTACGCGATAGTCCGTCACGACGGCGTCGCCGAGTACGCCAACGTCGAGGATGTCCGCGCCGGGATCATCCGCCGCGAGCTGACCAAGAGCATGAGCATCGTGGTGCGGCGCAACGTCGACATCGACGGCGCGACGTACATCGAGTCGAAGGACGGCGCGCTCGTTCCCCGCGAGGGCGTGGGCTGGATGGGCGAGGGATCGGGTTGGCAGGGCGTGACGCTGTCCGGCATCGCGCCGGGGCCCGCCTTCGCATGGACCACCGACGAGCGCACGGTCGTCCGTGCCGAGCCCCGCGCCGACGCCGACAAGCTGCGCACGGCAGGCAGACGCGAACGTGTCGATCTGCTCGAGCCCTCGAGCGCCGTCGACCCCCAGTGGTGGCGCGTGGGCGAGGGCGAGTGGATCGCCGCCGAGGATCTCAACGAGGTCATCATCGTCGAGCCGCCGCCGGGCGCCCTCGATCCCGAGCGTCTGCGGACGACGGGCAACGACCAGTGGATCGACGTCGACGTCGGCGAGCAGGTGCTGGTCGCGTACCGCGGCGGTACGCCGGCGTTCGCGACGCTCATTGCGTCGGGCCGCAGCTCGCCGACGCCGCTGGGCAACTATCCGATCTGGGCCAAGGTCGCGAGCATGGACATGGCCAACCAGGACTACGAGGACAAGCCGTACATGGTGCAGGGCGTGCCCTGGGTGCTGCTGTTCCAGGGCCACAACGCGCTCCACGGCGCGTACTGGCACGATCGGTTCGGCGTGCGTCGCTCCCACGGCTGCGTGAACCTGGCCCCGCTCGATGCCCGTTGGGTGTTCGATTGGGTCGGGCCGAGCATGCCCTCGGGGTGGACCGGCTACCTGCCGCTGTCGCTCGAGCGCTCGCCCATCGTGCATGTGCGCGACAGTCATCGGCCACAGGGGCTGCGGTTCACGCAAGAGCGCCCGATCGGTCCACCGGATCTCGAGGCGGAACGCCGTCGCACCGAGGCCGCGATGCGCCAGCGCGAGGCCGCGGCGCACGCCGAGGCCATCGGGCTGGCCGCCACCGAGTCGCCGCTGTGGCCCGAGCCGACCGACGTGCAGTGACGGCCCTGTGTGACCCAAGAGCAGCGGGTCCCGACGACAGCGGCGGGTTGTCCGCGCCCGGCGGGCTCGGCCGCGTCCGCCGGAGCCTCCGCGTCCGGGCCCATCCGAGTTGTCGGCCCGCGCCGCGCTGCCTACCCTTGCGCCGATGATCCGCCGCCTCTCGTCGCTCGCCCTCGCCCTCGCCCTCGCCCTGCCCGCGGCCGGCTGCGGGCCCAAGAACCTGCAGAAACTCGAGGTGCCCCAAGGCGGCGTGCACCTGAAATACGAGCTCGTGCCGGGCGCGGCCTACAGCGGCCGACTGCGGATCGGCAACACGCAGACCTTCGACGGCGCCGGCAACGTCAGCCAGGCCCTCGAGTGTGACGTGAAGCTCACCGTCGTCGGCCCCGACCCCAAGCAGGGCGGCACCTTGCTCCGCGCGACGTTCTCGAACGTGGACCTCAAGTGGGGCCTGCCACCATCGGCCCCGATCTCGCCCGAGGAGTTCACCCGCGACGCCATCGCTCGCCTGCAGGGGATGAACGTCGCCTTCAACGTGTCGAGCACCGGCGAGATCGTCTACATGCCGACGCCGCCGCAGGAGCTCGCCGACGTCGACAAGAACTTCATCGACGTCGTGCTCCGCGGTCTCGAGCGGGCGTTCTTGGTGGTCCCCGACCGCGCCGTGAAGGACCAGGAGACGTGGAAGGAGGACGAGAAGCGCGGCCGCGAGGGCAAACTCGGCCGCTTCGTCGTGGGCAAGGTCGAGACCCGCGTCGACGGCATGTACCGCGACGAGGACCGCCAAGAGGACATGCTGCGCCTGGTGATCCAGTTCAAGCGCACCGAGACGATCACGACCAAAGAGGGCAGCCGCAAGAACGATAGCGAGGGCCGCTCGACGGCGATGTTCTCGACCGAGGGCTACCTCGCGTCGATCGAGGGCGAGTCACGGGACTTCGATCCGGTCAACGGCATGACCTTCAGCAAGGTGAAGGTCGAATGGCGCAAGACCGCGGCCGGCGGCACCAGCCAGGTGCCCGAGCTCGCGAGCCAGCAGATCGACGACCCCTGCGATCCCGACTACGTGGGCGGCGAGAGCTGCGAGGATGCAGCCCAGACCCAGCAGATCGACGACCCCTGTCACCCCGACTACGTCGGCGCCGAGGCCTGCGACGCCACCCCGCCCGCGGCGGTGACGCCCGAGCCGGTGACGGCCCAGCCGAAGACCTAGAGTGCCGCGTGCCTGGAGTCCCCCTGGACTCGTCGCCATGGGGGCTGTGGTGAAACGCCGCAGCGCGGTGGCAGCACCGGTGGCCGCTCAGGCGTAGCGCCTGCCGGCACGATCCCGGTGCCCAGCGTACCCGGACCGGTGGCAGCACCCGTGGCCGCTCAGGCGTAGCGCCTGGGCACACGCTTCGAGATGCCGCAGGTGATCTCGTACGGCACCGTGCTCGCCCACGCTGCGAGCTCGTAGAGATCGATGCGCCCGAGCCCCTGGCGGCCGAGCAGCGTGACCTCCTCGCCGACGCGCACGTCGGGCAGCGCGGTGACGTCGAGCATGCAGATATCCATCGTGATGGCGCCGAGCACGTCGCAGCGGTGGCCGCGGACTAGCATCTGCGCGCGACCCGACATCGCCCGGGGATAGCCGTCGCCGTAGCCGACCGGGACGATCGCGACCCGCGAGTCGCGGCTGAGTTGAACTCGGCCGCCATAGGAGACCCGCACACCAGCGGGCAGCTCGCGGATGCCGAGCACCCGCGAATGCACCGACATCGCCAGGGCCACGCCGCCGAGCTCGACTTCGGCCCCCGAGCCCGCGCCGTACAGCGCGATGCCCGGCCGCACCATGTCGTAGTGCGCGGCGCGGAAGCGGACCATGCCGGCGGAGTTGCACACGTGGCGCAGCAAAGGCTGCTGCCCGCCCGCCGCGACGGTGCCGAGGCAGTCGGCAAAACTGGCGAGCTGGCGCGCGCTCGTCATCTGGTCGTCGGGTTCGTCGGCGCACGCGAGGTGCGTCATCACGCCCTCGAGATCGATCGTGCGGCCGCCGTCGCGCGCGAGCCAGTCGAGCACGACACCGAGATCACGGGGCAGCAGGCCCAGGCGCGACATGCCGGTGTCGATATTCAGGTGCACCGGGAGCGGGCGCGCGCCGGCGCGAACCACCGCTCCGCTGAGCATCTCGAGGTGATCGACCGACCACACCACCGGCCGCAGTTGGCGATGCACGATGACATCGGCGGCCCCCGGCGGCACGCCGCCGAGCACGACCACCGGCGCGAAGATGCCACCCTCACGCAGCTCGACGCCCTCCTCGACCAGACTCACGGCCAGGCCCCAGGCGCAGGCGTCGACGAGGGCGCGGGCAGCCGCGATCGCGCCGTGGCCGTAGCCGTCGGCCTTGACCACCGCGAGGACCCTGCAGCCGGCGCCGACGTGGGCGTCGACAGCCTGGAGGTTCTTGGCCAACACCGCGGTGTCGATCCGCGCGAAGGTCGGGCGGACCGTCACCGGCACCATCGGAGCGCCGAACTCGCGGGTGGCGTGGTGCGGCAACGCGGGCCTTATACCACGGGGAATCGCGTGCATCGTCGCGCGACGCACCGGCGGGGTCGGACATTCCCGCGCGCCGGGGAGCGCTGCGGGGGGCTCAGGCGGCGGCTTCGACGAGGCGCGGATCGAGGATCATGCGGCGGCCGCTGGAGCTCAGCAACCCGTCCCGCGCCATCGCCGAGAGCGTGCGCGACACCGTCTCGCGGCAGGATCCGACCATGCGCGCGAGCTCCGACTGCGTGGGCACCGGCGCCAGGATCCAGCCGGTGGATGCCGGCGAGCGTCGATTTTGGCGCTGGGCCAGGCGCACCAGCGTGCGACCCAGCCGCTCCTCGACGTCGTGCAGCGCGAGCGACGACGCCACGCCCTCGATGTCGCGCAGCTTGTCGATCATGAGCTGCATCAACCGCATCATCGTCTCGGGTTCGCGGCGCAGGTGAGCGGCGAGCACGTCGGCGGGGATGCGCAGCACCTCGACGGGGACGGCGGCCAGGGCGGCAGTGGCGTTGTGGGTGCGATCGAAGGCGCAGGTCTCGCCGAGCACGTCACCGGGACCGACCGTCATGAGGATGAGATCGCGGTGGCCCTCGCCGCCGCGCACGAGGTTCACGCGGCCGCGCAACACCACGTAGAGACCATCGGGCGCGTGCCCCTCCTCGAGGATCGGGGCGCCGGCGGCCTTGCGGATCCGGACCGCGGCCTGCGCGAGCAGCTCGATCTCCTCGGGACGGGCAGCGGTGAAGGGCTCGACGCAGCTCAGGACATCCCCAGTCGCCATACGCTCGAGGGGGATCGTGGGAAGCCGGGAGTCGATCATCGTCGCCATGTCCAGAGGTGAGAGCACGCGGCGTGCCATGGGCCACACTTTTCCCGCAACCGCGCTCCGGCTTGGAATCACTGAACAAAGCGGCGTCGCTCCAGGACCACACCCAGGGGATCGGCTGTTGCGAAAGCCACACACTGCGGGTTCGAGCAGACGCCGGACCGTCGCGTTTCGCCGCAACTGCGTCCGCGGCGGCGGCAGCCGGCCACGGGTGCGCGCAGGCCGGCGCCCGCGACCATGGTATCCAGCGATCCGTGCACGACGTGATGCTCAACGGCGAGCCACGCACGATCGGGATCGGCCTGACGCTCGCCGGATTGCTGGCGGAACTCGCGCTCGATCCCCGGACCGTCGCGGTCGAGCGCAACCTCGAGATCGTGCCGCGCGCGGAGTATGCCGCGTGCGTGCTCGAAGCGGGCGACCGCCTCGAGGTGGTCACATTCGTAGGAGGAGGCTGACGATGGATACCGGCGATACGGACACGTGGACACTCGCGGGCCGGACCTGGCGCTCGCGGCTCATCGTGGGCACGGGCAAGTACCGCGACGCGGAGCAGACCCGGGCGGCGCTCGCGGCCAGCGGCGCCGAGATCGTCACCGTCGCGCTGCGGCGGGTCGACCTCACCGCGAAGGACAACTTGCTGTCGTGGATCGACCGCGATCGGTACACGCTGCTGCCGAACACCGCCGGCTGCTACACCGCCGACGAGGCGGTGCGCACGCTGAGGCTCGCGCGCGAGCTGGGCATCGCCGACATCGTGAAGCTCGAGGTGATCGGTGACCCGCGCACGCTGCTGCCCGACAACGAGCAGACGCTGGTCGCCGCGAAGCTGCTCGTCGCCGAGGGCTTCACGGTGCTGCCCTACGTATCCGACGACCCGATCGTCTGCCGCAAGCTGGCCGATCTCGGGTGCGCGGCAGTGATGCCCCTCGCCGCGCCGATCGGCAGCGGCATGGGCATCCGCAACCCGCACAACATCCGGCTCATCGCCGACACCGTTGGCATCCCGGTCATCGTCGACGCCGGGGTCGGAACTGCCAGCGACGCCGCCGTCGCGCTCGAGCTCGGGTGTACCGCGGTGCTGCTCAACACCGCGATCGCCGAAGCCGGTGATCCGACGCAGATGGCCGCGGCGATGCGGCTTGCGGTCGCCGCGGGTCGGCTCGCCTACCGCGCGGGCCGCATGCCGATGCGTGGGTACGCGGCGCCGTCGAGTCCGACCACCGGCGCGATCGAGTGACGGCGCCACCGCGGCTGTGGGCGATCACCCCGCCTTCGGGCACGCCGTCGGCGGCCAAGTTCGACGTGTGGCGCGCGGCCGCGGACGGCGAGCCGGTGGGCCTGTGGTTGCGCACGCCCGGCGCAGCGCCAGGCGAGGTGCTCGCGCGTTGCACAGAGCTCGTCGCGGCCGCGCGGCGGGCCGGGATCCCCACGGTGATCGGCGCTGCGATCGAGGAGCTCGACGCCGCTGCGATAGCGATCGCCCGTCATGGGCTTCGCGGCGTCGTGTTGCGCGCCGATCCCGACGCGGTCGCCTTGCGCCACGCGAGGGCGAAACTGGGGCCGTTGGCTTGGATCGGTCGCTCGACCCACGGATCCTCCGGCGATCACGACGCGTGCACGTTCACGGTGCTCGCGCCCGTGCACACGCCGCACACCAGCAAGCCCGTCGCGACGCATCCGCTGGGACTCGCCGGCCTCGCCGCGGCCGCGGCCGCGCCCGGGGCACGGATCGTCGCCCTCGGCGGCGTGGATCGGCGCACCGCGGCCGGCTGCGTCGCCGCCGGCGCCTGGGGCCTGGCCGGGATCCGCAGCTTCTTTGGACCCGACGACGAGGTCGCCGAAGATGTCGCGACGCTGCGCTGGGCGCTGCGGACGGCGACGCATGGCCCGACGATCCCCTGAGCCCGAGCCGAGTGGAGCGGTCCGTCCGTGGTCCAAGCGCCTGGCGTGGACCGTGCTCGTCGGCGGCGTGGCCGTGGTTGGATTGCGCGTCATGTTCGCGACCGTCGTCCGCGTCCACGGCGACGGCATGGCCCCCACCCTCGTCGACGGCGAGCACGTGCTGCTGCTGCGCGGGCAGTGGTCGATCGAGCGCGGCGACGTCGTCGTCTACGCGACCACCACCCAGGCTCCGTCATCGCCCGCGACCGCGACACCGCCCGAGCAGGACGCCCCGCGGGCGCGCACCGACGACGGCCGCGAGTTCCCAGACGCCCGCCGCAGCCCTACACGCGATCTCCGCAACACCGCCGTCGTCGATCCCGACGAGTTCGGTGAGGCACTCGACGACAACTGGCGACGCGTCCAGAAGCGCGCCGAGATCGGCATCGGCACCGTGCAGGCCTATCGCGTGGGGCGCGTGCTCGCGGTCCCCGGGGAGCGCATCAGCCTCGTCGACGATCGCGACGGACTCGGCCTCGTCGTCGAGGGCCAGCGCGTCGAGCAAAAAGCGGGCTCGACGATCGACGTTCCGTTGCGCGACGCTGACGGCCCCACGGCGCTGCGCCGCACCCTGTGGGAGCAGGCCGGCGAGCGTCGCTACCTCGTGCTCGATCGCGGCACCACCACCGACGACTGGAGCCGCATCACCCTCGGCCAGGGCGCGCCGGGCGAGCCCTTCGTCGCTCCGGGCTACCTCGTGCTCGCGGACAACCGCGACGAAGGCCGCTGCTGCGACTCCCGCGCGATCGGGTGGATCGAGCCCGACGCGCTGCGCGGCGAAGTCCTCGTGCGCCTCGGCGCGCCAACGGCCCAGGGGCCACAGGGCGGCGGCCAAGGTGCCGAGCACCGCGGCTTCCTGTGGAAGCCGTGAGACCGCCGCGGGGCTGTTGACGCCAAGGGATCACGCCGCTACATTCCGGCCCCCGCGCCGCTTTAGCTCAGTTGGTAGAGCAACTGATTCGTAATCAGTAGGTCGGCGGTTCGAGTCCGCCAAGCGGCTCCCCTGGCGAGGCTCTGGGGGAGTCTGGTGCGACCGACCGGCCGAACACCGCGAGCGTGGTGATGCGATCGATGAACGCACCGCGGGCGGTGCCGCGGCCCAGCTCGAGGTCGGCGAGCGCGACGCGGTCGAGGCGATGCACGGTGTCGCCGACGCCGCCGGGACACGGCACCAGGAACTCGGCGATCGCCGAGATCGACCACCGCTTGCCGTCGCGCGTGCCGACGTCGAGCATGATGTGCCCCGGCATGTACTCGAGTACGAGGCCGCGCTCGCCGAGGCGGGCGATGGTCGCGAGCTTGGTGGCGGTGTCGAGGCCCGCCACGTCGACGGTCTCGAGGCCAGCCAGGGCCTGCGTGCTGGAGTGCCGCGGCAGCGCGACGCCGAACGGCGCGAAGGTGTCGCGGAGGAACTGCGAGCAGTCGCGCGCACCGCCGCGTCCGCCCCACCCATAGGGCGCGCCGATCTGGGCGAACGCGGCCTCGAGCACCGCACGTCGACGCAGCGGCGCGAAGCCCAGGCTCACCGCCGCCGCCGCATCGACGCGATCGTCATGGGGGCCGTTCCGGCCGGCGACGCGAACCACGAAGCCGCCTGGTCCGTGGGCGGTGACCGGCAGGCCGACGCCCATCCGCAGCGGCACGCCGCCGACGGTGCGCACGTCGTCGCGCAGCGCCCACAATCGATCCGCGTCGCGCCACGCCCGACGTTCCTCGTCGGTGATCCGCACCGAGAGCCCCTGCGGCCGCACCCAGCCCAGCGTGTGTCCGGCGTCGACGAGCCACCAACGACCGGCGTCGCCCCGCGCGAGCACCCGGACGAGCTCGCCGGGATGGAGCGTGGTGCAGGCGTTGCGATCGAAGCTCGCGTCGCGCTCGGGCAGGCGGACGAAGCCGGCCTCGGCGGGGGTGCAGTGCAGCTGCGACTGCCGCACGACGAGGCGGCCGTGATCGACGGGTTCGGCGCGCTCGACGATCACCATCGCAGCCGCGATCGCGCCCGGATCCTGCTCGACGATGACGCCGGTGCGCAGCTCGGCCGCGAACGACACGAGGCGGCGACGTGCGTCGGCGAGGGCGCCTCGGGTGTCGATCGCGGGCGACCACGGATCGTGGGGGCCACCGCGCATCACGGCGGTACGCGCCCGATGGGCGGTGAGCTCCGCGTCGTCGACCAGCGGCGGATCCTCGGCGACGCGGCCGAACCACCCGTCTGGCCGCTCGAACGGCCCATCGACGCCGGGCGCGAACGCGGCAGGCGACGGACCCGGGTCGCAGCGCGGCGCGGGTGCGACCACTGCGACCCCGGCTGGAGTCTCATCGCCGCACGCCGCCAGCGAGAGCACGGCCAGCGAGAGCACGGCCATCACCGAAGCAAAGGCCCGCACCGAAGCAAAGGCGCGCACCGGAGGCCGACGCCTCGACGTCGCCGGGTATTCCGTCACGCGCGCGTCCGCCACAGGATCCACACGCGGGTCTCGAGTTCGCCGGTGCGCGGCAAGATGCCGACCTGCGCGTGGACACGGGCACTCCTGCCGTGCAGGTACGTCTTGATGCTGCCGTCGAGACCGGGCGGATCCTCCGACTGCGTCACAGTGAGCCCTTGGTCGGCGAGCGCCTTGCGGTAAAAACCGATGACGTGGTGCTCGCGCACGTGCATTCGGTACGCCGCCTTGAGGATCCAGGCCGGCCCCGTCGCATCGAAGCGGGACGAGCCCGACAGCCGCGTGTCGCCCGGCATCCGCGGCAGTGGCAGCGCCGGCGCGTCGGCGGGATCCGCCGCGGGTGTCGCCGATGGTTGCACGTCGAGTCCAGCGGTCGGAACGTCGACAGGCATCGCGACGTGGGGCGCAGCGATCGCAGCGTCGTCGGTGGGATCGGAGGACACGGGAGCCGCCGCGTCGGTGGGAGCCACCACGCCCGCGCCCGCCGTCATCACCTTGCGGCTCGGAGCATCCGGCGCCTGCTCGCCCGCGATGGCCACAGGATCGATGCCCACGCCCGCCGGCGGACCTTCGTCGCGCACCGCCACAGCTTCCGGGTCCCCGCGCAACAGCCACGCCGTCGCGCCCGCGCCGATCGTCACGCCGACGACGCGGTCGATCCAGCGCACGCGGATCGGTGGGACGGCCACCGGCCGACTGTAGACCATGGACGCTGCGCGGTGCGAACTCAACGCCCCCCCACATCGGAGCGTGAAGCCGTTACGCTACGCTGCGCCACCTCCGATGCCCGAGACGCTGCAGCCCGGCATGATGTATCGCGACTTCGAGATCCTCGCGGAGGCCGGGGTCGGCTCGTTCGCCCACGTCTACAAGGTGCTGGCGCCCGGCTACGATCGACCGCTCGCGCTCAAGGTCGCCGACAACCCGCGGATGAGCGAGGACATGATCAAGCGGGCGATCCGTGAGGTCGCCGTACTGCGCTCGCTCAGCAATCCCCACGTCGCGCGCCTCCACGGCTCGAGCATCGGCGCCGACCATTTCTACGTGCTGATGGACTACGTCGAGGGCCAGCAGCTGGATCACTTCCACGACTTCGACGAGCCCATGTCCGTCGGCGAGGCGCTGCGCATCGTGATGCAGGCGTGCATGGGGCTGGCCGAGGCGCACGCCCAGGGTGTCGTGCACCGCGACGTGAAGCCAGCGAACATCTGGATCGAGACCGACGGCACGGTCAAGCTGCTCGACTTCGGGCTTGCGCGCGCGTGGGGCGTGCCGTGGGCGTACGGCACCAACGCCACGGCAGCGCGCACGGTCGTCGGCACCCCGCACTACTGCCAGCCCGAGCAACTCGTCACCGACCAGCTCACACCGGCCTCGGACGTCTACAGCCTCGCGACGATCCTGTACGAGATGCTCTGCGGCTACGCGGTGCTGTTCCCCCACCGTCACGTCACCGAGGTCGTCGAGGCGCTGCGCGACAATCCCATCGCGTGGCTCGATGCCCACGCGATGCGCAACATGGTGCCCATCACCCGCTATCCTGGGTGCGGCGGACTGCCCGACGCGCTGCTCGATCTGCTCCGGCGTTCGTTGGCGAAAGACCCGCTCGTGCGGCCGCAGACGGCCGGCGAGATGGCCAGCACCCTGGGTTCGATCCTCTGCGACGATCTGGACGCCATGCCGTCGGCGCGACTGCGGGTGCTCGCGCCCGGCGGCCGCCCCGCAGATCTCGCGCTCGCGCCGGGCCGCCGCAGCCTCGGGGCCGCGCCGAGCTGCGAGTTGGTCGTGCCCGGCTGCGGCGTCGACGTCGGGGCCCTGGTCGACTGGAGCGGCGCCGATCGACCGATGCAGATCCGCCCGCTCGGCGTACACGTGGAGCTCAGCTGCAACGGCGAGCCGCTGCGCCGCCCGATGTTCGTCGAGCCCGGCGACGTGTTCGCGCTCGGCGCTGCGTACTTCGTGCTCGCGTACCCCGGCGAGCTGTGACGCCGCTCAGGGGCCGACAGCGGGGAGTCGATCGGTCCGCATCATCGCCTGCGGCGCACGCACGCGGGGGCGCAGCGCGTCGAGGATCGCGTCCGTCGCCCGCTGCGCCGAGGTGGCCGCCATCCCCGACTCGGCGCGCAGCGCCTCGGCCCGTCGCTTGGCCGCGATCGGGACCGCCTCGAGGGCGCGCAGCACCGCGTCGCGGTCGGGCGCCGGACCACGCCGCCAGACCTCGGCGGCCGCGAGACGCACGAGCGCGGGCGCGCCGAGGGCGAGCACCATCGCCGTACGCATCGCGACGCGTGTGCGCGAATGCAGACCCTCGAGCGCGCGCGCGACCGCGGTCACCCGACGCAGCAGCGCAGTCACCTCGACGTCCTGCTCGAGCCACCGATCGACGACCGATGGCCGCGCCGGCTCGCCGAGCGCGCGCTGGGTCATCGCGCGCATCCCCCCCAGCGGCAGATCGCGCTGCTCCACCAACTGGGCGAGTGCGCGCCCCAGCGCGGCGGCCTCGGTGAGCGGCGCCGTAGCCCACGCCCACGTATCGTCGATGGCTCGCGTGACGCCGAGCGCCCGTGCGAGGGCATCAGAAGCCGCTGCGGAAGTCTCGTGCATGCGCGCGCCTCAATCGAGCGCATCGCAAGCCGCGTGCCCCGACGTGGATCGCCGGAAGTGGCCGGAATCGCGAGAACGGCAGTTCGGCCACCTGAGCGGTTCCGGAGCGCGCCGGGCGGCGCATGGCGAGTCTGGTCGCCACCGCCCACCACCGGGCGAGCGCCGGGGTACGATGGCGCGCGACGATGAACGACGACGAGGGACAGATCGAAGCCACCCTGACGCTCGGTGTCTTGGGTCCGCAGGCGGCGAACAACGGCGACGGGCCCACCGCGCAGGTGGTGATCCTCGTCGGACCCGACGCCGGGCACCGCTTCCCCGTCGACGACGACATCGTCATCGGCCGCGATTCCGACGTTGGAATCACGGTCCAGGACGACGGTGTGTCGCGACGCCACAGCGCGATCCGGCGTAGCACCAACGGCGAGTTCATCATCGAGGATCTCGGCAGCCGCAACGGGACCTTCGTCAACGGCGTCCGCATCGGCACGGCACCGCTGCACTCGGGCGACAAGGTCGCGATCGGCAGCACGACGATCCTGCTGTTCACGCGCCACGACCGCTACGAGGAACAGGTCCTCCAGGCGCAGAAACTGCACCTGCTCGGTCAGCTCGCCGGTGGCATCGCCCACGACTTCAACAACCTCATCGTCACGGTGCTGGGCAACGTCAGCTACCTCAAGGAGAAGCCGACGTCCGCCGCTGAGACGGCCGATTGCCTCGACGAGATCGAGTCGGCGGCGCGGCGCGCCGCGGAGCTCACCGGACAATTGATGTCGTTCGCACGACCGCAGCGGCGGGTCCGCGAAGTGGTCATGCTCGAGCGCCTCGTGGGCGAGGTCGTCGGGCTGCTGCGGCGCACCGTGCCGCGCTCGCTCGAACTCGTGACCGATGTGGCCCCCAACCTGGCCGTCCTCGGCGACCCGACCCAGCTACTACAGGTCCTGATGAACGCCTGCGTGAACGCCAAGCAGGCGATGCCAGGCGGCGGCGTGCTGCGCATCGAGGGGCACCGGATCGCCGGACCGAAGGGCGACGGACCGCTGGCGCGGATCGTGATCGAGGATACCGGCGTCGGCATGGAGCCCGCGACGCTCGCCGCAGCCTTCCAGCCGTTCTTCACCACCAAGGCCAAGGGCGAGGGCACAGGCCTCGGCCTCGCGACCGCGTTCCGCATCGTGCGAGGGCACGGCGGCGACCTCTCGATGACCAGCGAAGTCGGCGTCGGCACCCGCCTCGTCGTCACGCTGCCGGCCACGATGTCGGGGGAGACGACCCCGATCAGCGTCGAGCCGGTGCAGCGGGCCCGCCTGGCCGGACGCGTCCTGCTCGTCGACGACGAACCCCTGGTCCGCAACACGACGCGGCGGATCCTCGAGCGCTTCGGCATGGAGGTGGTCACCGCCGTCGATGGGCTCGACGCCGTCGAGATCCACGCCGCGGCCACCGATCCCTTCGACGTCGCGATCGTCGATCTCGACATGCCCAACCTCGATGGTGAGCAGACCATCGCGCGCATGCGGGCGCGGGATCCCGGGCTGCCGATCATCGTCGCATCGGGGCACAGCGATCCCCGCCGCGAGCGACGTCTCGAGGACGCCGGCGGCACCACCATGCTCAACAAGCCCTTCGACGCCGACAGGCTGTGGCGCAACGTCGCCACCGCCTTGGGCCGCCACCGCCGGAGCACCGAACCATGAGACCCAGCTTCGTCCTCGTCGCCCTGGTGGCGGCGTCATCGGCCGCGTGTGGTGACGATGGCGACGAGGGAGCCGACGACGGCACCGGCGCCGTGTTCACGGCCGGGGCGAGCGCGAGCCTCGGCACGACGGATCCGAGCGGCGGCTCGTTCACCACGGCGCCCGACCCGAGCGATCCGAGTCGTCCGTCCGATCCGAGCGATCCGTCTGACCCCTCTGACCCCAGTGACCCGTCCGATCCCAGCGACCCATCCGACGCGTCCAGTTCGGACGGCCCGTATGGCACCAGCACCACGGCACCCAGCGCGGATACGGGTACGTCGAGCTCGAGCGACGGGGACTCCGACACCAACGGCGCTGGTGCCTGCTGTCAGCCACAAAGCGGTGCTGGCTGCGGTGACGTCACGGTCGAGGACTGCGTCTGCGCGCAAGAGCCGTTTTGTTGCGACGTCGAGTGGGACGACATCTGCACCGTGCAAGCGGTGATCCTCGGCTGCGCCGAATGCCCTGGCATCGGCGGCGACGGGGACTGCTGCGCCGCGAACGGCACCCCGGGCTGCGTCGACGACACGATCGAGCAGTGCGTGTGCGACGATGACTTCGTCTGCTGCCTGGAGCAGTGGGACCAGATCTGCGTCGATGTCGCGACGAACGCATGCGGGGCGTGCTGACGCCGCGCGTGGAGTGAGTGAGTCGCGCTCGGAGCGAGCAGGCGAGCATGGGCGTGCAGGTGTCGATCACCGCCGCGGGCGTGGTCGAGCGCCAGACGATCGTCCGTGGCTCGGTGGGTGATCCGGCCGGCGATGCCTGTCTCCTCGAACGGCTCCGCGGCGCCCGGCCCGAGGGCGAAGCGCCCGAAGCCGAACTGAGTCGGCCACGGCACCGAGCGTCGAGCACGGCCCGCATCGATTCCGCCGCGGTGTTGCGCGACGCGGATCCGTCATCGTTCGTCGGAGTCGCGGGCAGCGGATCTCCGCGATCGCGCGGCGTGCTAACGTCGCGGCGCATGCTCGAGAGCCTCACGACGCGCGAGAAGCCCCCCGCCACCCCGATCCACGCCCTCACACGCGCTGCGTTCGCGAAGTGGCTCGAGAAGCGGCCGGCGGCCACGCGCAGCTGGCTCGACGCCACGGCGTTCGCCGGCGAGCGCGGCAAGGTCGCGCTCGTGCCCAGCCGCGACGGCAAGCTCGCCGAGGTCGTGCTCGGCGTCGGTGAGCGGCCCGAGCCGTGGGACTTCTCGGCCGCGGTCGCGAAGCTGCCGCCGGGGCGGTACCGCTTCGAGGGCCTCGATCCATCCCTCGCCGACGACGCGGCCCTGGGCTGGGCCCTCGCGTCGTACGGGTTTCGTCGCTACAAGAACCCCGAGAAGGCCCGCGCCAAGAAGTACCCGGTGCTCGTGTGGCCCAAGGGCGCCGACGTGGCCGCGACCGGTCGCACCATCGCCGCGCTGTGCAGCGGCCGCGACCTGGTCAACACGCCGGCGTCCGACATGGGCCCCGCCGAGCTCGCGCAGGCTGCGATCGATCTCGCGCAGCAGTTCGGGGCCCAGCACAGCGTCACGATCGGAGAGGGTCTGCTGCTCAAGGGGTACCCCACCATCCACGCCGTGGGCCGGGCGAGCACCCGCGCGCCGCGGATCGTGGACGTTCACTGGGGCGACGAGGACGCGCCCAAGCTGACGCTCATCGGCAAGGGCGTGTGTTTCGACTCGGGCGGGCTCGATCTCAAGTCGGCCGCGGGCATGCGCCTCATGAAGAAGGACATGGGTGGCGCCGCCTCGGTGCTCGCGCTCGCCCACATGATCATGGGCGCGAAGCTGCCGGTACGGCTGCGGGTGCTGGTGCCGATCGTCGAGAACAGCGTCGCCGGCAACGCGTACCGCCCGGGCGACATCCTGCGCACGCGCAAGGGCACCACCGTGGAGATCGGCAACACCGACGCCGAGGGCCGCCTGATCCTGTGCGACGCCCTGGCCGCCGCCGAGGACGACGATCCCGATCTCGTCATCGACTTCGCGACGCTCACCGGCGCCGCGAGGGTCGCCCTGGGCACCGAGCTGCCCGCGTTGTTCTGCACCGACGACGCGGTGCGCGATGCGTTCGTGGCAGCCGGACTGACCACGGGCGATCCGATGTGGCCGCTGCCGCTGTTCGCCCCGTATCGGCGCTACCTGGACAGCCCGATCGCCGATCTCAACAACGTCGGCTCCGTCTCCGAGGGCGGCGCGATCACGGCGGCGCTGTTCCTCCGCGAATTCGTCGGCCCCAAGCGGCGGTTCGTCCACATCGACACCATGGCGTGGAACGTCTCGAGCAGGCCCGGCCGGCCGGTCGGCGGCGAGATCTTCGGGGTGCGGGCGGTGTTCGCCGCGCTGCGCGATCGCTACGCGATCGCGTGACCGGGACCTGTGGGCTCGGCATACTGCCGGCATGTCGTCGGCCAAGCACCTCGCCCTGCCCGCGCTCGCGCTGCTCGTGGTGGCCGGCTTCTGGCTGTGGCGCGGCACCGTCGACACGTCGGCCTCGACGACGCCGGCGTTCCCGGACACGCCGCCGGCGACCGGGTCGCGCCATCGCGGCGCGGACGAAGGGGTGGCAGTGCCCGAGCCCACGGTGCGCAAGCCTGCAGGCGCTGCGCCGGCGGTGTCCGAGCGCACCCGGACCGAGCGTCGCGACCGCGCCACCACCGATGCGCTGCGGCAACAGCTGCGTACGCTGCAGCGACAGGCGCCACGGCGGCGCGACGGTTCGGGGGCGCCGCCGGCCGAGGGCGACCACGCCGAGCCTGCGGAGCCCAATCTCGATCCCGAGTACATCCAGGCCCGCGTCCGCGAAGATCTGCTGCCGATCGCGCAGGAGTGCTACGAGTCGGCGCTCGAGGACGACCCCAAGCTCGGCGGCACGCTCACGATGACCTTCGCGATCGTGGGCGACCCGAGCGTCGGCGGCGTCGTGGACGAGGCCAACACCGATCCGAGCAGCGAGATCAGCGATCCCGCGTTGCTCGAGTGCATGCGCGAGTCGATGCTGAGCCTGTCGTTCCCGGCGCCCGACGACGCAGGCCGCGTCGAGGTCACCTACCCGTTCGTCTTCGCCCCGGACGCCCCCGCCGGCGCCCCCGCCGGGGCGCCGCGGTGATCGTGTGATGCTGCTGCCCGTCGCCGTGACCGTCGCCGCGCTCGCGGTGCTGCTCCTCGCCGAACACCGCGATCTGGCCGCACTTCGGGCGTTCGCCAAGCTCAGCGCATCGGCGGGATTCCTCGCCACCGCGTGGGCTGCAGGCGCGACCGAGACATGGTTCGGTCACGTGATACTCGCGGCCCTCTTCGCCTGTGCGATCGGCGACGCATGCCTGCTGTTCGCGGGGCGTCCGTGGTTCCTCGCGGGCCTGTCCGCGTTCGCGATCGGCCATCTCGGATACGCCTTCGCCTTCGGCGGCCTCGGCGTCGCGTGGGTGCACACCGCTGCCGTGGGCGCGGTGTTGACGATCCCGGCATGGGCGGTGTGGCGGTGGCTGGAACCGCATGTTCCGGCGGACATGCGGTTCCCGGTGCTCGTCTACGTCGCCATCATCACGGGGATGATGGCGTTGGCGTGGACGTGCGACGGCGGTGCGGCGACGTGGGCGATCCGCAGCGGCGCGACGGCGTTCTACCTGTCGGATCTTTCCGTGGCCCGCGACGTCTTCGTGCGCCGCGCGGTCGTCAATCGGCTGTGGGGGCTGCCGGCGTACTACATCGGGCAGCTGCTGTTGGCCGCGGCCATCGCTGCGTGAGCGTCGTCGGTTACTCGAGCAACTCGGGCTTCTTCGCCGGCTCGGGATCGGGCAGCGGCTTGGGCTTGGGCTCGGGCTCGGGCTCGGGCTTCGGTTCAGGCTTGGACTCCGGGTCGGCCTTCGGTTCAGGGTCCGCCTGCGGGTCGGTCTCGCCGAGTTCCTCGGCGGAGCCATCGTCCCCACCGGCGGACTTCTTCGGCTTCTTCTTCTCCTTTTTTTTCTTCTTGGGCGCGGCGACAGGCTCGGGCGCGGCGACCGGCGCGGGCGCGGCGGCCGGCTCGGGCGCGGCGACGGGCGCGGGCGCCTTCGCGCTGACCGAGAACTATCTCTATACGGTCGAGGCCTTCCGCGACTACCTCGCGCGCAC
>JBBQJI010000021.1:0-109014 GCA_038325765.1 Nannocystales bacterium | reverse complement strand
GTGTTCCTGCGCGACGGTCATGCGCCCCTCGTGCCACGCGGTGCCGATCTGCACGAGCACCGGACGGAACACCTGCTCGACGATCGTCGCCGCGGTGCCCAGCGCCGTCGCGCGATCGAGCTCGCGCTCGAGTCGCCTCGGATCGAAGGACTCGACGGCGCGCATGAGTGCGTTCCGCGTCGGCTCGAACGGATCGTGGTGGTCGGTCTGGGAGTTCGGTGCGGGGGTGCTCTCGACGTCGTCGAGCACGAGCCGCGCCGCCTCGGACGGCGACATGCCGCCGTCGCAGAGTTTGCGCAGCCGCTGGATCATCTCGATGTCCACGTCGGAGTAGACGCGGTACGAGGAGGCCGTGCGTGCGGGCACGGGGATGCCGTAACGACGTTCCCAGGCGCGCAGGGTGGCAGCCGGAACGCCGGTCATCTCGGCCACCGACTGGATTCGATACTTGGCACGGGGATCGTTCACGGCGGTGTGGGCTGGCGCAGTGCGTCCGTCCCCACCGCACAGCCTAGGGGGCAGTCCACATCTTGTCAAAGGTTGGTCCAATGCTAAGGTCGCGCTGTGGAACCATCGTTCGTAGCTCCAGGCCCCGCCGACAGCCCCGCCGACAGCCCCGCCGACAGCCCCGCACCTCGGCCGCACGCCGTCGTCATCGGCAGCGGCTTCGGGGGTCTGGCGGCCGCCGTGCGGCTAGGCGCCAGGGGCTGGCGCGTGACCGTGCTGGAGCGACGCGACCGGCCCGGCGGTCGGGCATACGTGTACGAACAAGACGGCTTCACCTTCGATGGTGGTCCCACCGTCATCACCGCGCCGCAGCTGTTCGAGGAGCTGTGGGCACTGTGCGGCAAGCGTTTGGCCGACGACGTCGAGCTCCGGCCAGTCACGCCGTTTTATCGGATCCGTTTCCCCGACGGCGAGGTGTTCGACTACAACGGCGACGCCGAGCACATGCGCGCCGAGGTCGCACGCTTCTCGCCCGGCGACGTCGACGGCTACGAGCGCTTCTTGGCGATGAGCAAGCGGATCTTCGAGGTCGGCTTCGAGCGCCTCGCGCACGTTCCGTTCTCGCGCTGGATGGACATGCTGCGCATCGTCCCCGAGATGGTGCGGCTGCGCAGCTACAAGACCGTTTACAGCCTGGTGGCGTCGTACATCAAGAACGATCGCCTCCGCCAGGTGATGAGCTTCCATCCGCTGCTGGTGGGCGGCAACCCGTTCGACACCACGTCGATCTACACGCTCATCTGTCATCTCGAGCGCCAGTGGGGGGTGTGGTTCCCCGTCGGCGGCACCGGCTCGCTGGTGCGCGGGCTGGTGAACCTCATCGAGGGCCATGGCAACCGCGTGCAGTGCAACACCGAGGTCTCGCGCATCGACATCGACAAGGGCCGGGCGACCGGGGTCACGCTCGCCGACGGCACCCGCATCGGCGCCGACGTCGTGATCTCCAACGCCGACTCGGCGTGGACGTACCGTCACCTCGTGGCGCCCGAGGCTCGCAAGCACTGGACCGACGAGCGCATCGATCGGGCGCGCTACTCGATGAGTCTGTTCGTGTGGTACTTCGGCACCAAGCGCCGCTACGAGGACGTCGCCCACCACACCATCATGCTCGGGCCCCGCTACCGCCCGCTGCTCGAGGACATCTTTCGCAACAAGGTTCTCGCCGAGGACTTCAGCCTGTACCTGCACCGGCCCACGGCGACCGACCCTTCGCTTGCGCCCGAGGGCCACGACGGCTTCTACGTGCTGTCGCCGGTGCCGCATCTCGACGCCGATGTCGACTGGACGATCGAGGCCGAGAAGTACCGGCGCAAGATCGAGGCGTTCCTGTCGTCGACGATCCTGCCCGGCCTCGAGCGCGAGGTGGTGACCTCGCGCATGCTCACGCCGCTCGGATTCCGTGACGACCTGCTCTCGGTCAAGGGCGCCGCGTTCGGGATGGAGCCTGTGCTGCTTCAGAGCGCTTACTTTCGCCCGCACAACATGAGCGAGGACATCGCCGGCCTCTATCTGGTGGGCGCCGGGACCCACCCGGGCGCCGGGGTGCCGGGGGTGCTGTCGTCTGCGCGGGTCCTCGACGGGCTGATTCCCGCGGCGGCCGGCGCCGGATCGTCCATGATGGGGCACGTGCCGACGCCGCAGCCCGGGGCGCCCAAGGCCGACCGACAGACCCACGATGCCGCCTGAGCACGCACTCGCCCGCATCGACACGTCAGCTGCCGACGACCACGTGTGCCGGGCGCTGCTCGCCCAGGGGTCGCGCAGCTTCTCAGCGGCATCGCGACTGTTGCCGCTGCGGCTTCGCGCCCCGCTCGCGGCCATCTACGGATTCTGCAGGGTGGCCGACGACGCGATCGACGAGGGCGACGATGCGTCGGCCGCCCTCGCCATGCTCCACGCCCAGCTCGATCGGGTGTACGCCGGACGGCCCGCCGACGGTGCGGTGGAGCGCTCGCTGACGCGGGTGGTCCACGCCCACGGCATCGCCCGGCCAGTGCTCGACGCACTGCTGGACGGCTTCGCCTCGGATGCGCGCGGTGACCGGCACGAGACGATCGACTCGCTGCTGGAGTATGCGGTGCGCGTGGCGTCGACCGTCGGGGTCGCTGTCACGCTCGTGATCGGCGTGCGTGATCGGGACGTGCTCGCCCGCGCCACCGACCTCGGCGCGGCGATGCAGCTCACCAACGTCGCCCGCGACGTCGGCGAGGACGCGCGCCGCGGGCGGGTCTACCTGCCTGCGCAGTGGTTCGTCCATCACGGCCTCGATCGCGACGCATGGCTGCGTGCCCCCGACTTCAACCCGGCGATCGCGGCGATGGTGGACCGGCTGCTGGGTGTCGCCGAATTCTACTACCGCCGCGCCGACGCCGGCATCGCCGCGCTGCCCGCCGACTGCCGGCCCGCGATCCGGGCCGCGAGCCTGGTGTACGAGGACATCGGCCGGGTGATCCGTCGCCGCGGGTGCGACTCTGTCGGCGGCCGCGCCCGCACGACCGCGTGGCGCAAGCTCGTGCTGCTGCTGCGGGCGCGCACGCGCTCGATCATCGCCGACTCGGCGCTGCTCGGCGTGCCCGCGATCCCGCTCGCGGGCGATCTGGTCGATGCGTGCGTGGGTGCGCGGGGATGATCCCTTCGCGGCGCTGGCCGGGCTTCACCCGCTGGTTTGCCGCGCGCGCCGAGTCGCGGATGCGTCGCATCTTCTGCCGGGTGATGATCGCCGGCCTCGACGACGTGTCGGCCGCGGCCCGCCTGGCGCCGACGTTGTGGGTCGCCAACCACACGTCGTGGTGGGATCCGCTTGTGGCCATCGTGCTCGGCGTGCGCGCCGGCCTCGACGTCCACGCCATGATGGCGGCGGAGAACCTCGAGCGGCTGCCGTTCTTCGGGCTCGTGGGCGCCTTCGGTGTACGCCGCGGCGACCGGCGCGACGGCGCAGCCGCGACGCGCTACGCCGCCTCGTTGCTCGACCGGCCGCGCCGCGCGGTGTGGATCTTTCCGCAGGGCGAGAGTCGGCCGGCGTTCGAGCCCCTGCAATTCCACGGCGGCGCGACGTCGATCCACGCCGTCGCGTCGGGTGCCGTGATCGTGCCGGTGGGTCTGCGCTACGTGCTCCGCGACGATCCGCGGCCCGAGTTGTGGATCGCCCTGGGCACGCCGCGCACGGGGCTGCCGCGCGGCACGCAGGGCACTGCTACGCTCACGCAGGACGTCGCCGCCTGTTTGCTGCGCATCGACACCGCGCTCGCCGAGTCCGCGACCGCCGACTTCGTGGCGCTGCTGCCCACCGCACCCGAGGTCGAAGGCTGGACGACGCGCCTGCTCGCCGGGTTCGCGCGGTGGATCGTGCGCCTACGGGGTCGTCGTCTCGAGGCGGCCGTCGGCGGCGATCCGCAGCGTGCGATCGGCCCAGCGGACCTCGCGGGCGGTGAACACCCGCAGCCACGCCCACAGCAGCGCGAGGTCGGCAGCCCAGCCGTCGACGTACAGCCGGGGGCGTAGCGCGAGGCCGCCGCGACGCGCGGCCATCGTGGTGACGGCGCCACGGGTGATGACGGTGAGGGCGGCGGCGGCGGGACCGACGGGCGAGCCCGACGCGAGGCCGGCGACGAGGCCGGCGACGGTGAGGAGCGGTGCGGCAGCGAGCAGCAGCGGATACGCGAGCAGGCGTGCCGGTCGCTGGGCGCGGATGACCCACAGCCACCGGACGTAGCGATCGATGACGGCGCCGACGGTGCGGTCGCGGGCCATCGAGTGCACGCAGGCATCGGTGCAACGCGAGGCGAAGCCCGCGGCGTGGACCCGGCGCTCGAGCTCGAAATCTTCGCCGAGGTGCTCGCGCAGGCCCGCGAACCCGCCCGTCGCCGCGAGGACGTCGGTGCGCACCGCGAACGCCTTGCCGACGAGCAGGTGGGGATCGAGGCGCACGAGCAGGCCGAACGCGTGCCACGAGCCGCCGAGGATCGCCGTGGACAGTCGATCGCCGGCGGTGCGCGGCGCGGTCTCGACGGGCGGCGACCACACGATGCCGACCGGCGTACCCGCGGCGTTGCGACTCGCCAGCGGCGCGACGAGCTGGCGAAGCGCCAGGCTGCCGAGATCGACGTCCGCGTCGACGACCACGACGACGTCGGGGCGCGGGCCCGATTCCGGGCTCGCCGTCGCCGCAGCCATGGCCGCAGCGAGTTGCCCGGCCTTGCGGTTGGGGCCGCCGGCACCGGTGATGAGCGCGTCGGCGTCGATGCCGGCGGCGCGAAGTACCTCGGCGCAGCTGCACGCGATCGGCCAGGCAGGATCGTCGATGTCGGCGACGCACGCGATCCATCGCAGGTGCACGTCGGACAGACGTGGGGGCACGGTCGCCATCGCTTCGGCCGCGGCTGGATCGCCGCCGGTGAACGGCCGCAGCAAGAGCACCCGCTGGCGCGTCGGCGATACGAGGTCGGCGACCCGGGGCCGTCGACGCCATGCCATCACGGCAGCCACGACGGCGTAGGTGGTCGCCCACGCGCCGATCAGCGCGCTTAGAACCATCCCGCACCTCGGGTCCGGAACGGCAGCATCAGCTGGGTGGTCTTGCGGACGAATCGATCGAGGTCGACGATCTCGTGCACCCCGACCACCGAGCGCTCGCCCACGGTGGTGCGAAACAGCGAGCGTGCGTAAAACGGCGCGTCGACCAGCGGACGGATCAGTTGGGCCTCGCCGCCTTCGGCCACACGCGTGTGTCGCTCGAGCCCCCACCGCGAGCGGCCGAGGTCGACGCCGTGCTCCGCGTCGATCGTGGTCAGCCGGTTGGAACCCCCGGGAGGGCCTGATCCGATGCGCACACCGATGCGGCGCTCGTCGCCGTCGCGAGGTGTCACGTCGTAGAGGATCGAGGTGCCCTCGGAATCCGACGAGCGCGACCACGTCCACTTCGCGAACGCGTGCTCGAGCGCCTCGGTGCCACTGTTGGTGTCGTGGTAGCCGGCGCCGGTGAAGCGCAGCGCAGGGTGGCTGAGCTCGACGCGCACGCGGGCGCTCGGGGCGACGGGCCACCACTGGTGGCGGCCGGCGGCGTCGAGGGTGAAGCGGTGCGGCGAGAAGTCGTCGACGTCGATGCGCAGGGTGCCCCGCAGCGCGCGACCCCATGGCGACGTGCGCTCGTCGATGGTGACGGTGAGGCCGCCGTCGTCGCGTTCGATGCGATTGCGGCCGACGACGAAGTGGTCGGGCCCGCGCTCGACGTCCGCGCGGCCATACTCGGAAAACGCCCATGCGTCGCCGCCAGGGCCGTGGATGACGACGTTGAAGCCGCAGTGGTCGGCGGGGTCGACGTCGGTGTCGCGGCGCCGCGCGCGGAAGTATGTCGGCGAGAAGACCGAGCCGACGAACGCGATCACGGTGATTGCGGACTCGCCCCCCTCGGCGAAGCCGTCGACGTACCACCAGCGATAGCCGCCATGGGCGACGTCTGCGTCGAAGTGAGGTCCGCTGCGATCCGCTTCGCCACCCACATCCCGCCCATGGTCACCATCGGCAGGCCGGCCCCCGGATGGATCGCTCCGCCCACCAGCCACAGGTTGGGGATCCGCGTCTGGGCGCGGTGGCGCCGGAACGCCGCGAGCGCCCCGTGGGTCGCCGCCCCGTAGATCGCCCCCTGCGTGCCCGGGAAGCGCCGTGCGAAGGTCGATGGGCTCGCCGGTACCGGCGTTCCGATCGGGTTCAACGCGAGGCCGCAGCGTCGCAGTCCCTCCTCCATCGCCATGCGACATGTGGCCTCCTCGTCGTCTTCCTCGGTGCGCGCGCCCGCGGGCGCGTTGATCAAGCAGAATACACGCTCGTCGCCCGCCGGCGCCGCATCGACGAGGCGGTCGGGGGCGCACAGGTACACCGTGGGATCGGGCGGTACACGGCGGCCGCCGCCGTTCCGATCACCGAACAGCGCCGCGAACTCGCCGCGATAGTCGGCGCCGAAGCACACCGTGTGGTACGCGAGCTCCAGTCCGGACGGGCGGGCCAGCATCGACCATGTGCGTGCCGACAACGACCGCGGGGCTTCTCGCGGGCGCACGGCGGCCCGCACCCCGTCGCCCAGCATCCCTTCGCACAGCGCGTCGGGATCGCCGTTGAACACCGCGTGGCGACAGGGCAGACGGGTGCCATCGGTGAGGACCACCGTGTGGACGCCCCGCGCGTCGGTGTCGAAACGTTCGGCGCCGCAGCCGGTCAGCAGCGTGCCGCCGCGCTCGACGAAGGCCGCTGCCACGGTCCGCGCCAGGCGGATCATGCCGCCCTCGATGGCCCACACGCCGCGTTGCTCGACCGCCGAGATGAGGTTGAGCGTCGCCGGTGCCGCGAACGGAGACGAGCCGTAGTAGGTGGCGTAGCGGGCGAACAGCTGCCGCAGGCGCGGGTCGGTGAAGAAGTCGCCGAGCGAGCGCCACATCGAGCGGGCAAAGTCGACCCGGGTCATGCCGAGCATGCCGACGGGACCCACGCGCAGCAGCATGCGCATCAGCCCACGGTTGTCGTGCCGCATGAACGGCTCGTCGAGGCGATCGAGCAGGCGGGCGCTGTAGCGGACGTAGCGGCGGAATCCGTCGGCCTCGCGCGCGCCGCCGAACGCGGCGATCGCCTCGGCGCTGCGGTCCTCGTCGGCGAACAGATCGAGCCGCGAGCCGTCGTGCCACGCGTGGCGGGCGAGCACCGCGAGCGGCCGCAGCGAGAGGTGGTCGTCGACGCGCATGCCAGCCGCCGCGAACAGGTCGTCGAAGACCGATCGCATGGTGAGCACCGTCGGTCCGCAGTCGATCTCGTGCTCGCCGATGCGCGCCACCGCGAGCTTGCCCCCGACCTCGGCGTGCTGTTCGACCAGGGCGATCCGGGCCCCCCCGCCCGCGAGCGTGAGTGCACAGGCGAGACCTCCCAGCCCACCCCCGACGATTACGGCATCGAACGGCTGCGCCGGCATGCTCGGCATACTCTGACGCATGTCACATCGGTGTCCAGTCTGCCGGCGGCGATTGACAAACATTGGACGGCGGGTAGAACGGGCATTGGATGACTCCCTCGGACCCCCTCGAGGCCGCGGTCGGACGGGCCTTCGGCCTGATCGTGGGCCCGCGTACGCCACCCCGCCTCGCGGCCGCCATGGACCACGCGGTGTTCCCCGGCGGGGCCCGGTTCCGTCCGCGGCTCGTCCTCGCGGTCGCGGCTGCCTATGGCCGACCCACCGTCGCCGCCGAGTCGGTCGCGGTCGCGGTGGAGCTGCTGCACTGCGCGTCCCTCGTCCACGACGATCTGCCGTGCTTCGATGACGCCTCGACCCGACGCGGTCGCATGTCGGTGCACGCGCGCTTCGGCGAGTCGCTCGCGGTGCTCGCCGGCGACGGGCTCATCGTCGGTGCGTTCGAGGTCTTCGCCCATGCGATGGCACAGACGCCGGCGCTCGCCCCAGCGCTCAGCGTGCTCGCGGCTGCAGCGGGGGCCAACGGTGGGCTCGTCGCAGGGCAGGGTTGGGAGGACGAGCCGACCGCGGACATGCAGCGGTATCACCAGGCCAAGACCGGGGCGTTGTTCGAGGCGGCGGTGTGTGTTGGGGCGATCGCGGCCGCTGCCGACCCGGAGGCATGGCGACCCGTCGGCGTGGCGCTCGGGGAGGCCTATCAGATCGCCGACGATATCGGCGACTTGATCGCGACCCCTGCCGAGCTCGGCAAGCCGGTCGGTCAAGATCTGCTCCACGCGCGGCCCAACGCCGCCGTGGAGCTCGGTGCCGATCGTGCGTTGGCGCGGCTGCAGGCGACCTGGTCACGCGCCATCGACACGGTGCCGCCATGCCCCGGCGCCGACGAGTTTCGCGCGTGGATGATCGCGTCGTGCTCGCGGATCTTCGGCCGTCGCACCGCGACACAGCATCTGCCCGTGCGCCACGGCGCCCCGCTGAGCGCATGAGCACTGAGCGCATGACCGGGGAACTCCCCGCGTCGCGCTCGACGCCATCGCAGCGATTACGGGTCGTCGGTGCCAACCCGCTGCGGCCCGAGCGCGAGTTCGTGCTGTACTGGATGCGCGCGAGCCGGCGCATCGACCACAACTTCGCCCTCGACCGCGCGGTCGAGCTCGCCCTCGAGCTGGGGCGGCCGTTGATAATCCTCGAGGCGCTGCGCTGCGACTACCGCTGGGCCGCCGATCGACACCACGCGTTCGTGCTCGCCGGGATGCGCGACAACGCGGTCGCCTGCGGGCGCTTCGGTGTGGCGTATCACCCGTACGTCGAGCCGTCGGTCGGCCACGGCCGCGGCCTGCTCGCTGCGCTCGGCCAGCACGCGTGTGTGGTCGTGACCGACGATCATCCCGGCTTCCACTACCCACAAATGCTCACCGCCGCGGCAGACCAGCTCGACGTGCGGCTCGAGGCGGTCGACTCGATCGGGCTGCTGCCGCTGTCGGTGGCGCCCCGCGACTTCCCCACCGCGTATGCGTTTCGCGCCTTCATGCAGCGCGAGCTCCCAGCACATCTGGGCTCGATGCCCCAGGCCACGCCGCTGTCGCGCCTGGCGACGAAGCCCGGAGAACGCCCCATGGCGACCATCCCGAAGACCGTGCTGACGCGGTGGCCTGCCGCCGAGGCTTCACTGCTGCGGGGCGAGCCCGCGGCCCTCGCCGCATTGCCGATCGATCACGGGGTCGGCGTGGTGCCGGGCCTCGGCGGGGCGCGGGCGGGCATCGCCGCGATCCGTGCGTTCGTCGGCGAAGGCGTCGACGCCTACGCCGAGCGGCGCAACCACCCCGACGACGCCGGTGGCAGCGGGCTGTCGCCATATCTGCACTTCGGGCACGTGTCGGTGCACGCGATCCTGCGCGAGCTCGCCCAGCGCACCGGCTGGACCCCCGGCGATCTGGGGCGCCCGCGGCAGGGCGCCCGCGAGGGGTTCTGGGGCATGCCGCCGGCGGTCGAGTCGTTCCTCGACGAGCTGGTCGTGTGGCGCGAAGTCGGCCACAACTTCGCCCACATCCGCGATGACATCGACCGCTACGAGTCGCTGCCGCCATGGGCCCGCACGACGCTCGAGGCCCACGCGGCCGATCCGCGGCCGCACCTGTACGACCGCGCGACCCTCGAGGGGGCATCGACCGCGGACGAGATCTGGAACGCGGCGCAGCGCGAGCTGGTTCGCACCGGCCGGATGCACAACTACCTGCGGATGTTGTGGGGCAAGCGCGTGCTCGAGTGGACGGCGGAGCCGCCGGCCGCCGTCCAGATGTTGATCGAGCTCAACAACCGCTGGGCTCTGGATGGCCGCGACCCCAACTCCTACAGCGGCATCTTCTGGGTGTTCGGCCGCTACGACCGGCCGTGGGGACCCGAGCGCCCGATCTTCGGCACGGTCCGCTACATGAGCAGCGACGCCACGCGCCGCAAGCTCCGCCTGTCGCGCTACCTCGCGCGGCACGCCGAGCAACCCCAAGGCTGACGATGCGCGCCGAGTACCTGCTGTTCGATCTCCTCGTGGTGTGTCCGCTCGTGGCGCTCGCCGTGCTCCGACCGCAATGGGGGCCGGGTCTGTGGCGGCCGGCGCTGTGGGCCACGCTCGTCGGCAGTGTGCCGTTCGTCGCATGGGATGTGGCCGTGGTCGACCGCCACTGGTGGTTCCACCCCGATCGCATCCTCGGGCTCACCCTGCTCGGCCTGCCCATCGAGGAGGTCGGGTTCTTCGTCGTGGTGCCGCTGGCGTGCCTGGTCACGTGGGAGCTCCTCACGGGCGGCGAGCGAGCCACGCCACACCTGGATCACGCGCTGTCGATCCGCGTCGCCGTGATCGGTGTGATCGCGCTGCTCGGGCTCGCGGTGGTCGCCGCGGTGTTCGGCCGCGACTACACCGCGCTCGCGTGTACCGGGCTCGCCTTCGCGCTCGCGCTCGACGATGCACTGGGCACGCGGATCTTTGCGATGCGGCGCGGCTGGCTGCACGCCGGCGTGGTCGTGGTGTTGACCACCGCGTTCAACGGCTACCTGACCGCGCGGCCGATCGTGCTGTACGAGCCGGCGGTGCAGCTGGGCGTGCACGTCGGCAGCATCCCCCTCGAGGACTACGCCTTCGGACTCGCGCTGGTGTGGGTCACGTGCGCGCTGTACCAACACCGGCGCGGGCGGGTGTTCGCGCCGTCGTGGCTGGCGCGTGGGATCCGAGCGCGCTTCGGCGGCTACGTCCACCCGATCACGCGCGTCGACGACAGCCTGCCCGACCGCGTGGAGGGCAGTCGCAAGGTCGCGGTGATCGGCGGCGGCTTGGCCGGCCTGGGCGCCGCCGAGCTGCTGTCGCGCCGCGGCTTCGAGGTCGTGCTGTTCGAGCGCGACGAAGAGCTCGGCGGCAAGGTAGCCGCGTGGAAGGAACAATTGCCCGGGGGTTTCGAGGCCCACATCGAGCACGGCTTCCACGCCTTCTTCCGCCACTACTACAATCTCGGCCGCTGGCTCCGCGAGATCGACGTCGCGCAGCGGCTACAGCCCATCTCCGATTACGCGATCCTGGCCCGCGACGGGCGGCGACTCGGGTTTGCCGCGGCGAGCACGACCCCGCTGCTCAACCTCGTCGGCCTGGCCAAGCACGGCTTCTTCCGCTGGCGCGAGGTGCTGCGGCCGCGCACCGGACGTAGCCTCGAGCTGTTGCTCCGCTACGACGCGGCGCGCGAGGACGACGCCCTCGACCACCAGAGCTTCGCCGCCTGGGCCGACGCCGCGGCGCTGCCCGAGGGCCTGCGGTTGGCGTTCACGACCTTCGCCCGGGCGTTCTTCGCCGACGAGGGCAACATGTCGATGGCGGAGCTCGTCAAGAGCTTCCACTTCTACTATCTCGGACACGACCACGGCCTGGTCTACGATCATCTCGACGGATCCTACGACGAGGCGCTGGTCGATCCGATCGCGGCGCGGCTCTCGGCGCAGGGCGTCACGATCCGGCTTTCGCACCCCATCGCGCGGATCGACGAGGGGCTGGTCGTGGACGGCACGCGGTTCGACCACGTGGTGCTCGCCGCCGACGCCGCTGCCGCCGCGCGCATTCTCGCCGCCTCGCCGAGCCTCGCCGATCATCCGGCGATCGTCCGCGCCCGTCCGAGCATGCGCGCGGGTCAGCGCTACGCGGTACTGCGCTTGTGGATCGACCGGCCCACGGGCGATGCGCTGCCGCCGTTCGTGATCACCGAGCGTTCGCCGCTGCTCGACGCGATCTCCTTCGCCCACCGCACCGAGCCCCACTCGCGCGCGTGGGCCGAGGCGAACGGCGGCTCGGTGCTCGAGCTGCACGGCTATGCGGTGCCCGACTCCGTCGCCGACGATGATGTCGAGGCGGGCCTGTTGCACGAGGCCGAGTGCTTCCTCGCGCCGCTGTCGGACGCGGTGGTCGTCCATCGCCACCTGCAGGTCCGCGACGACTTCACCGCGCTGCACCTGGGCATGCGCCTCGACAGGCCGGGCGTGGACAGCGGGGTGCCGGGGTTGTGGTTCGCCGGCGACTGGGTGAAGCTGCCGTGCCCGGCGATGTTGATGGAGGCCGCCCACACCTCGGCGCGGCTCGCCGCCGACGCCATCTGTGCCCGCGAGGGCGTGCAGGGGTTTGTGGTCGAGTCGGTGCCGCTGCGCGGCGTGCTGGCGGCGCGCTGATGTGGCGTGGCGTCATGCGCGTCGCTCCGGCATGATGGGGCTCGGGTGAAGGTGCACGTCAGCTCGCGGAAGGCCTGCGCTTGGCTCGGCGCCCGCAAGGTGGTGCTGGTGCTGGCGTGCGCGGTCGGGGCGTGCTCCGATGCCGATGCCGATGCCGATGCCGACGGCGATGCCGATGCCGATGCCGACGGCGATGCCGATGACAGCAGCAGCGGCGCCGTCGATGACAGCAGCGATCCGCCGGATCGCCCGCTGTCCGTGCCGCTGGTCTGGCCCGACCTGTGGGCCCTCGATCCCGACGGCGACGTGATACCCGCCCACGCACCGGACCCGGTCGATTGCAGCGTCGGCTTCGGCGACGAGTTCGGCGTGTTCGAGATCGACACCGGGCTGTGCAACTACGGCCGGTTCTCCCAATCGACTGCGGCCGAGATCTTTGCGGGCGAGCGGGTGGAGTTCGTCTTCACCCACGACGACCTCATCGCCCCCGAGCCGGCGGCGGGGCACCTCGCGGTGGCGATCGACGGCCGCCTGGTGTGGGAGACGGAGGTCGCGATCCCCAAGCCGTACGGCATCGTCACCGGCGAGTGGTTCGCCGACGCTGCGATACCCGCCGGCACGCCGGTGTCACTGCACCTCCACAACCACGGGTACAACAACTGGCGCGTGATCGGGTTCGAGGCGGGCGGCTGAGTCGCCAGCGCACGTTTGCACGACAGCATCCGCTTGCTAGCGCGCCCGGCTGGTCCAGCAGGCGCGCAAACTCGTCGCGAGGCGCCGAGGACGTGTTTAATGCGCGTGCGGTTTGGTTGCCGCAGATGCCTCCGGGTCCCACACTGCGTGCCTGGCACCGCCTCCGACCTTGCGCGCGCCGGGACCGTGGCGGTTTCGTCGCGAGAGTCCACCGACCCGGCGCCCGCAGTTGGAGCTCCCGCTGCGCGCCGAGCTGTTCAGCGTCGCCCAGCTGCAGCAGCACGCGCGCACGCTGGCGGGGTGGCACCAGGTCGATCGTGCCCGTCGCGCGGACGATCGCCTGCTCGCGCGCCTCGACGACAACGAGGTCGCGCTGCGCGAGTCGTACGCGCTCATCGCCGAGGCGGTCAAGCGTGGTCGAAAGATCACTCCCGCGGCGGAGTGGTTCCTCGACAACTACCACCTCATCGAGGAGCAGGTCCGCACCGCGCGGCTGCACCTTCCGCGGGGCTACAACCGCGAGCTGCCGCGGCTCGCCAACGGTCCGACGTCGGGGACACCGCGGGTCTACGATCTCGCCCACGAGTTGATCGCGCACTCGCACGGCCGTATCGATCGCGACCGGCTCACCACGTTCATCGAGCCGTATCAGGAGATCCAAGCCCTCGGCATCGGCGAGCTCTGGGCCATCCCGATCATGCTGCGGCTCGCGCTGCTCGAGAACATGCGGCGCGTCGTCGCCAACATCAGCGCCGGTCGGGTCGAGCGCGAGCGGGCGATGCAGTGGGCGGAGCGATTGCTCGAGCGCGGCACCGAGGATCCCTCGAGCGTCGTGCTGGTGCTCGCCGAGCTCGTGCGCGAGGGCGAGACGCTGACCGATCCGTTCGTCAGTGAGCTGGCGAGTCGGCTGCGCGGACACGGAGCCGCGCTCGCCTTCGCGGTGACCTGGCTCGAGCAGTGGCTGGTGGACCACGGCCAGACCCTCGACCACGTGCTCGCGCGCGTCAGTCAGGAGCAGGCCTCGGCACAGGTGGCGATCAGCAACAGCATCGGCAGCCTGCGGGTGCTCGGTGCGATCGACTGGCGCTCGTTCGTCGAGGACGTGAGCGCGTTCGAGCGCGTGCTCTCGACAGACCCCGCCGGGGTGTACCAGGCGATGGACTTCGGCACGCGCGATCGCTACCGGCACGTCGTCGAGGCGATCGCACGCGCGGGCGGGCGGTCGGAGGTCGAGGTCGCGACCTTGGCGATCGGGCTCGCGCAGGGCGCTGCGGCGCCGGCCGACCATGTAGGCTGGTACCTCGTCGGCCCCGGCCGCAAAGCGCTGCAGCGCGCGGCGGGCCTGTCGCGCGCGCCGCGGTCACTGCCGCGGCAGCCGGGTCGCGGCCTGACCCTCGTGCTCTACCTCGGCGCGATCGCAGCGCTGACGGTGCTCGCCACCTGGGGCAGCGCGATGGTCCTCGAGCCCGACCTGCGCGGGCCCGGTGCCGTCGCCCTGTGGATCGTCTTGGCGCTGTGCAACAGTCGCCTCGCGATCGCCCTGATCCAAGGGTGGGTGACGGCCCTGAAGACGCCTTCGCTGTTGCCGCGCTTGGACTTCTCCGGAGGCATCCCGGCGGAGCACCACACCCTGGTCGCTGTGCCGTGCATGCTCACCTCGGCGCATGACATCGACGAGCAGCTCGCCTCGCTCGAAGTCCGCTACCTCGCCAACCGCGACCCGCATCTACACTTCGCGCTGCTCACCGACTTGCGCGACGCCGGCGTCGCAGAGGTCGACACCGACGCCGCATTGCTGGCGCAGGCGGTCGGGGGAATCCTCGCGCTCAACCGCCGCCACGCAAAGCTCGGCTCGCCGTTCGCGTTGCTGCACCGCGCCCGCCGCCACAACCCCGCCGAGGGCGCGTGGATGGGCTGGGAGCGCAAGCGCGGCAAGCTCGAGCAGCTGAACGACGCGCTGCGGGGCGACGCGAGCGGCTTCGACACCGTCGTCGGCACGCTGGCGGATCTGCAGGACGTCCGCTACGTCATCGTGCTCGACGCCGACACCGAGTTGCCCCGGGACGCGGCGCGCTCGCTGGCTTCGATCCTCGCCCACCCCCTCAACCGCCCCCGCTACGATCCTGCCCGCGGTCGCGTGGTCGGGGGCTACGGGATCCTGCAGCCGCGCGTCGGCGTCACCATGGGCAGCGCGACCCAGTCGCGGTTCGCTGCGCTGTTCGGCAGCGAGCCGGGCATCGACCCGTACACGCGTGCGGTCTCCGACGTCTACCAGGATCTCTTCGGCGAGGGCTCGTTCGTCGGCAAGGGCATCTACGATGTGGACGCCATGAAGCTCGCAGTGGGCGGGCGGCTGCCGGAGAATCGGGTCCTCAGCCACGACCTGCTCGAGGGCTCGTACTGCCGCGCGGGCCTGGTGAGCGACGTGATGCTCTTCGAGGATCACCCCGCGGCGTACACGGTCGACGTCAGCCGGCGGCATCGGTGGATGCGCGGCGATTGGCAGCTCACGCCGTGGCTTGGCTGGCGAGTGCCGGCCGCGGCGCTGAATGGCCGACGGCGGATCTCAAACCCCGTCGACGCGCTCGGGCGGTGGAAGATCCTCGACAACCTCCGGCGCTCGCTGGTGCCGGTGGCCGAGATCGTCGTGCTCGTCGTCGCATGGTCGCTCGGACCGCCGGGGATGTGGGCGACGGTCTTCATCCTCGCGATCGCGCTGCTGCCGACGCTGCTCGAGGCGCTCGGCGCCTTCGTGCGCCGGCCGCTCGAGGTCGGCTGGCGCACGCACGTCACCAGGGTGGCCTCGGGGCTGGTCCGCTCGCTCGCCCGCGAGTTCATCGGCCTGGCATCGCTGCCTCACGATGCATGGCTCGCCATCGATGCGATCGCCCGCACTGCTTGGCGCGTGACCATCAGCCACACGCGGTTGCTGCAGTGGCGCACCGCTCTCGACGCCCAGCGGAGCCTGCGATCGGGCATCGCCGCGTCGTATCTGGCGAGCTGGATCTCGCCCGTCGTCGCGCTCGGTGTCGGTGTCGGTCTCGCGCTTCGGCGTCCGGTCTCACTGTGGTTCGCGGCGCCGATGTTGCTGGCGTGGTTGCTCGCGCCCGCCCTCACCTGGTGGATCAGCCGGCCGCCGACGCGCAGACGCCTGCCGCTGAGTCCGGCCAACCTCGTGTTCCTGCGGGGGCTGGCCCGGCGCACCTGGCACTTCTTCGAGAGGTACGTCGGGCCCGACGACAACCATCTGCCGCCGGACAACTTCCAAGAGGATCCGCCCCGCGGCATCGCCCACCGCACCTCACCCACCAACATCGGGGTGTCGTGCACCGCCAACCTCGCCGCGTACGATCTGGGCTACATCGAGGTCGCCGATCTCGTCGCCCGCACCGAGCGCACCTTCGCCGCGATGGATAGGCTCGCGCGCCATCGCGGGCACTTCTTCAACTGGTACGACACCACCACGCTGAAGCCGCTGGAGCCGCTGTACGTGTCGACGGTCGACAGCGGCAACCTCAGCGCGCACCTGCTGACGCTCGCCGCCGGGCTCGAGCAACTCGCCGCCGATCCCCTCGTCCGGCCGCAGCGCTTCGATGGCCTCGCCGCCACGCTCGACGTGCTCGCGAGCACCGCGGAGTCGGCCGCCTCCGACGGTGCCACGCGCGCGCTTCTCACGGTGGTGGAACGCCTGCGCGAGACCATCGGCCGTGACGTCGCCGATCCCCCGACGAGCCTCGCAGAGGTGCGCCTGCGCCTGGTCGCGCTGCAGGCCGCGAGCGAGCCGCTCGAGCGCATGGCGGCGTCGCTGGCGAACGCAGATCTGCGGACGTGGATCGCCACCTGGCAGCGCGAGCGCCAGGCCGCACTCGCGGGCATCGATCACGTCGCGCCCTGGCTGGTGCTGGGAGCGGACGGCGAGATCGGGGATGGCGGCAACCTGACGTGGGCGGGGCTCGCGAAGCTCGCGGCGCAGGGCCATGGATCGGGCCCGCTCGGCGACGCCGTGGCGCTCGGCGCTGCGCGGGCGCGGGCGCAGATCCGCGGACTCGGCGAGCTAGCAGCCCGGGCGCGGGGGCTCGCCGAGGCCGAATACGGGTTCCTCTACGATCGCGAGCGGCGGCTGCTGTCGATCGGCTTCAGTTTGTCCGAGCACCGCCTCGACGCCAGCTTCTACGACCTGCTGGCTTCCGAGGCGCGGCTCGCCAGCTACGTCGCGATCGCCCAGGGGCAGCTGCCGCAGGAGCACTGGTTCAGCCTCGGGCGCATGTTGACGAGCTCGGCCGGGCGCGCGGCGCTGCTGTCGTGGAGCGGCTCGATGTTCGAGTACCTCATGCCGTTGCTCGTGATGCCGACCTACGACGGCACCTTGCTCGACGAGACGTACAAGGGTGTGATCGCCCGCCAGATCGCCTACGGCGACGAATTGGTGGTGCCGTGGGGCATCTCCGAGTCGGGTTACAGCAAGCTGAACGCCCAGCTCGACTACCAATACAAGGCGTTCGGCGTGCCCGGCCTGGGCTTCAAGCGCGGGCTCGGCGAGGAACTCGTGGTCGCGCCCTACGCGTCGGTCATGGCGCTCATGGTCGACCCGCGGGCGGCCTGCGACAACCTGCTGCGGCTCGAGCAAGACGGCCGGCTCGGCAAGTTCGGATTCTACGAGGCCATCGACTACACCCGCGCCCGGCTGCCCCCGCGCACGCAGAGCGCGACCGTGCGCTCGTACATGGCCCATCACCAGGGCATGGCGCTCCTGGCTTTCGACTACGTGCTCCGCGATCGGCCCATGCAGCGCCGCTTCCTCGGCGATCCTGCGCTACGCGCGACTGAACTGCTGCTGCAGGAGCGCGTGCCCAAGTCCGCGGCGATCTTCCCCCATCCCGCCGACAGCACCGCGCTGCGGCCCGGCAACGGCGAGGACGAGGGCAAGGTCCGCTTCTTCGAGACCGCGGGATCGTCGACGCCCGAGATCCACCTGCTGTCCAACGGCCGCTACCACGTCGCGGTGACCAACGCCGGCGGCGGCTACAGTCGCTGGAAGGATCTCGGGGTCACGCGCTGGCGCGAGGATCCCACACGCGACGCCGACGGCATGTTCGGGTACGTTCGCGACGTCGACGATGGGTCGTTCTGGTCGATCGCGCACCAGCCCACCGCGAAGGTCGCCGACCGCTACGCGGCGATCTACTCCCACGGCCGTGCGGAGTTCCGCCGTCGCGACGGCGACATCGAGACCCACGTCGAGATCGGCGTCTCACCCGAGGACGACGTCGAGCTGCGGCGCGTCAGCATCACCAACCACAGCCTGCGGGAGCGCACCATCGAGCTGACCAGCTATGCCGAGGTCGTGCTCAATCAGCCGGCGGCCGACACGGCGCACGCCGCCTTCAGCAACCTCTTCGTCCAGACCGAGCTGGTGACCGAGCGCGGCGCGATCCTGTGCACGCGGCGGCCGCGATCACCGAGCGAGGATCCGCCGTGGATGTTCCACATCATGACGGTCGACGGGCGCACTGCGGTGCCGGCTTCGTTCGAGAGCAGCCGCGCGGCGTTCATCGGCCGCAACCGTTCGCTCGCCGATCCGATGGCGATGCACAACGAGAGCTTGGGCAACTCGGCCGGCGCAGTACTCGACCCGATCGTCGCGATCCGGAACACTGTGCGCATCGCAGCCCACGGCACCGTGCGTCTGCAGGTGTTCACCGGCATCGCCGCCGCTCGGGCCGGCGCGCTCGAGCTGGTCGAGCGCTACTCCGACTACCACCTCGCCGACCGCCTGCTCGAGCTCGCGTACACCCACAGCCAGGTCGAGCAGCGGCGACTGGGGATCGCCGAGCACGAGGTCCAGAGCTACGACCGCCTCGCGAGCAGCATTCTCTATGGCAACGCGCGGATGCGGGCGCCACGGGGCGTGATCGCCAGGAACGTCCTCGGGCAGGCTTCGCTGTGGGCCTACGGCATCTCGGGCGATCTGCCGATCGTCCTGGTGCGCATCTCCTCGCGCGAGCACATCGAGCTAGTGCGGCAGTCGATGCTCGCCCACGCGTACTGGCGCAGCAAGGGCCTGGTGGTCGACCTGGTGATCTGGAACGAGGACCCCAGCGGCTACCGCCAGGAGCTCCAGGACGACATCATGGCCGCGGTGGGGCCGATGGGGGAGGTCCACGATCTCGACAGGCCCGGCGGCATCTTCGTGCGCCGCAGCGAGCAGCTCTCCGAGCTCGACAGCGTGCTGATGCAGACGATCGCGCGCGCGATCATCCGCGACGACGCCGGCAGCTTCGCCGAGCAGGTCGAGCGCCGCAGCAGCCGGGTCGAGTTGCCGCCGCCGTTGCTCGCGGACCCCGATCGCGGCCCGCCGGCGCCGCGCTTCGGACCGCTGCCCGCCGTGCCCACGTTCGACCGGCCCGATCTCACCGCGTGGAACGGCACGGGCGGTTTCACCGGCGATGGTCGCGAGTACGTCATCACCACCCAGCGCGGCGCGCCCACGCCGGCGCCGTGGTCCAACGTCATGGCCAACGCGTGGTTCGGCAGCGTCGTGACCGACAGCGGCGGTGGCTACACCTGGTGCGAGAACGCCCACAGCTATCGCATCACGCCGTGGCTCAGCGATCCCGTCAGCGACGCCAGCGGCGAGGCCATCTATCTGCGCGACGAGCAAGACGGCCGGGTGTGGTCGCCGTCGGCGCTGCCCGCCGGCGACGCCGAGCCCTACCTCACGCGTCACGGCTTCGGCTACTCCGTCTTCGAGCACACGACGGCCGATGGCATCGCGACCCAGCTCACCACGTTCGTCGCCACCGACGCGCCGATCCGCTTCCACCTGCTCGAGCTCCACAACCGCTCGGGCCGCGCGCGGCGGATCTCGGTGACCGTCTACCTCGAGCTCGTGCTCGGGGCCCAGCGCCCAGCCAGCATGCCCCACGTGGTGACCGAGATCGATCCCCGCAGTGGCGCGATGCTGGCCCGCAACAGCTACGACGCGGAATTCGCCCAGCGCATCGCATTTTTGGACTCGAGCGAAGAACACCGCACCGTCACGGGCGATCGGACCGAGCTGTTGGGGCGCAACGGTGGGCCGCGAAACCCCGCGGGGCTGCAGCGCGCGTGGCTGTCGGGACGCGTGGGCGCCGGCCACGATCCGTGCATGGCGATCCAGGTGACGGTCGACCTCGCCGAGGGCCAGCGGCGCGAGCTCGCCTTCACCTTCGGCTCGGGTCGCGATCGTGACGACGCCCTGCATCTCATCGCGCGCTTCCGCGGCGTCGGTCCGGCCCGCGAGGCGCTCGCGAGGGTGTGGGACTACTGGGGGCGCACGTTGGGCCGCGTCACCGTGCGCACCCCCGATCCGACACTCGATTTCCTGGCCAACGGCTGGCTCGTGTATCAGGTGCTGGCCTCGCGCATCTGGGCGCGCAGCGGCTTCTACCAGTCCGGCGGGGCGTTCGGGTTCCGCGACCAGCTCCAAGACGCGATGGCGCTCGTCCACGCCGAACCGGCGCTGCTGCGCGATCAGATCCTGCGGTGCGCGGGGCGGCAGTTCCGCGAGGGCGATGTGCAGCACTGGTGGCACCCGCCGGTGGGTCGAGGCGTGCGCACCCGGATCTCCGACGACTACCTGTGGCTGCCGTACGCGACGTGCCGGTACATCGCGGCCATCGGCGACACGGGGGTGCTCGACGAGCCGGTGCACTTCCTCGAGGGGCGCGCGGTCAAGTCGAACGAGGACAGCTACTACGATCTGCCCGTCCGCTCCGAGGACACCGTCACCTTGTACGAGCACTGCGTGCGCTCGCTCGAGCACGGCATGCGCTACGGCGTCCACGGTCTGCCGCTCATGGGCACCGGCGACTGGAACGACGGCATGAACCTCGTCGGCGACGACGGCAAGGGCGAGAGCGTGTGGTTGGCGTTCTTCTTCCACGACGTCCTCGTGCGGTTCTCGGCCGTCGCCCAGGCGCGTAGCGACACCGCGATCGTCGAGCGCTGCCTCGCCGAGGCGGCGAAGTTGGCGACCGCGATCGAGGCCCACGGCTGGGACGGGGCGTGGTATCGACGCGCCTACTTCGACGACGGCACCCCGCTCGGATCGTCGAGCAGCGAAGAGTGCCAGATCGACTCGCTGCCCCAGAGCTGGGCCGCGCTCACCGGCCTCGGCGATCCGGAGCGCACCCGCCAGGCGCTCGACTCGATGGATCGCCGGCTGATCCGACGTGACTTGGGCGTGGTCCAGCTCCTCGATCCGCCGTTCGACGTCGCCGCTGCCGACCCGGGCTATATCAAGGGCTACGTGCCCGGCGTCCGCGAGAACGGCGGCCAATACACCCATGCTGCGGTATGGGCGGCGATGGCCTTCGCGCGTGTCGGTGATGCGCGCCGGGCGTGGGAAGTCTTCGAGATGATCAACCCGCTGCGCCACGGCGACACCGCGCGGGCCATCGCCACTTACAAGGTCGAGCCGTACGTCGTCGCCGCCGACGTCTACACGAACGCGCAGCACGCCGGTCGCGGCGGCTGGACCTGGTACACGGGCTCGGCGGGCTGGATGTATCGCCTGGTGCTCGAGTCGTTGCTCGGGCTCCACCGCGAGGTCGACAGGCTACGCGTGACCCCGGTGCTGCGCGAGGGATGGGACGGCTACGAGATCCACTACCGCTTCCACGAGACCGTCTATCACATCCGGGTGCGCAACCTGGGTGGGGATCCGGCGTCGATCCGGACCACCGTCGACGGTGCGGTGCAGAGCGACGGCACCATCGCGCTGCACGACGATCGCCGCGATCACGACGTCGAGATCGCCGTCGGTCCGACCTGAGTCGGCGCGCCGAGCACCACGACCGGACCGATCCCACATCGAGTGCGCACCGCCACGGGCCGCAGCATTGGCGTGTTGTGCCCCGGCCTTCGGGACCGTGTCGGCGCGCCGAACCCTTGCTACGATGCCACCCCGTGACCACCACCTCCCGCGAACGCCGCGACACCATCCAGTGGACCCGGGTACGCGTGCGCGTGGTCGGGCTCGTGCAAGGGGTGTCGTACCGCAAGAGCGCCCAGGCCGAAGCGACGGGCCTCGAGCTCTCGGGCTGGGTGCGCAACGAGCCCGACGGCAGCGTCACGCTCGAGATCGAGGGCACCGAGCGCATCGTCGATACGATGGTCCAGTGGTGTCGCCAAGGCCCGCCCGGCGCGCGCGTCGACGACGTGGTCGTGCTGAAGATGACGGCGGCGTGCCGGCAGGTACCGTTCGAGATCCGCGCCTGAGCGCCGCTCCCCGGTGATCACGTCAGCTCGCGCAGGTCCGCACCCGCGAGAGTCGTTTGCCCGTGAGCGCAGCGGCGTCCTGTGCGAGGGCGACGAACTCGCCGCGCAGGCACGCGGCGTCGCGGCCCTGGGCGCCCGCGGCGAGCTCGACCACCTGCGACCACGTGGCCTGCCCGGCGTGCGCCGAGTGGCGCAGGAGCAGGCCGAACTCGGTCACCGCGGCCGAGAAGCGGAAGTCGTCCGACGTCGACGCCAGGCCGACGTCGCGATCGACGACCACCAGTTCCAGCGGCTTGCTGGTCTCGCCGTCAGGATCCTTGTAGCGCAGGGCGATCGTCATCACCTCGCCGGTGTCGGCGGCGTGGGTGAGCGTGGCGCTGCCCTGGTAGCGCATGGGGTCGACCTTCGGCGGGATGTCGTCCGCGTGCTCGACCGGCACGATCTCGTACAGCGCGGTGACCGTGTGGCCGGCTCCGATCTCACCGGCGTCCTTGCGGTCGTCCTTGAAGTCCCCGTGGGCGAGGCGGCGGTTGTCGTAGCCCACCAGCCGCCACGACGCGACCTCGGTGGGGTTGAACTCGACCTGCAGCTTGACGTCCTTGGCGATGGTCACCAATGTGCCGCCGGCCTCGGCGACGAGCACCTTGCGCGCCTCGGCGTCGGAATCGATGTACGCATAGTTGCCGTTGCCCTTGTCGGCGAGCAGCTCCATCGTCGAGTCGCCCAGGTTGCCGCGGCCGAAGCCGAGTACGGAGAGAAACACGCCAGAGGCTCGCTTGGCCTCGATCAATGTCTGCAGCGCCGGCATGTCGGTGGTGCCGACATTGAAGTCGCCGTCGGTCGCGAGCACCACGCGGTTGATGCCGCCCTCGATGAACCCTTGCTGGGCGAGGCGGTAGGCCAGCTCGATCCCCGCGCCGCCGTTGGTCGAACCGCCGGCGTCCAGTCGCTGCAGGGCGTCCTTGATCTCGGCGCGGCGATCGCCGCGGGTCGGCGGCAGGACCACGCCCGAGGCCCCGGCGTAGACGACGAGTCCGATGCGGTCGGTCGGCCGCAGCTGATCCACGAGCAGCTCGAGCGACCGCACCAGCAGCGGCAGCTTGTCGGGCTCGTCCATCGAGCCGGACACGTCGAGGAGAAACACCAGGTTGCGCGCTGGAACGGCCGCCTGATCGATCTCGCGGCCCTGCAACCCGATGTGCACGAGCTTGTGCTCGGGCTGCCACGGGCACGGCCCGACCTCGGCGGCGACGGAGAAGGGCACGTCGCCGGTGGGCTGGACGTAGTCGTAGTCGAAGTAGTTGACGTACTCCTCGATGCGCACCGACTCGGGCGGCGGCAGCTGACCCCCGGCGATGAAGCGTCGGGTGTTGCTGTACGACGCGGTGTCGACGTCGATCGAAAAGGTCGAACGCGCGTCGTCGGCGACGGCGGTGAAGTCCTGCTCGGAGACCGACGCGTAGCCCTCGCCGCCGGCCTCGGCCTGGATCGGGCGCGGCGTGATGCCGTGACGCCGGGACATGTGGCCACCGCCTGAACCGCGGCCGTATCCGCTGCCGGTGCCGCCCCCGCCGCCTTTGCCGATGAGGCCGACGTTGCCCAGGCCGATCGTGCCTTCGCCCGTGCCGCCGCCGCCACGGCCCGTGCCGACGAGGCCGAGCCCGCCGCCACCGAACGCCTCGCCGACCGCGGCGATGTACGAGACTTCCGGCGTCGGCATGCTGTCCTGCGGACCCTCCATCGAGTACAGCGCCGACTTGTTCTTGGCCGTCGGCGTGCCCATCGATCCCTCTTCGCCGCGGTGCCGCCGGCCGTCGCCAACGTCCTCCTCCTGGGCGGTGCCCGACGCCCCGGCCCCGACGGTTTGCTCCGAGGGCCTCGCCACGGCAGCGTCGCCGTCGAACCCACCGTCACCCGGCGATCCACCGAAGACGACGATCGCCACCGCGGCACCTCCGAGCGCCGCAGTGGTGAGGGCGATCCGGCCCGCCGACCACCGCGGGCGGATCGCGGCGTCGAGATCATCATGATGGGCACCGGTGGACTCGTGGTCGTGGTCGGTCATGCAAGCTCCCGTACGGCGGCCAGACAGCACCCTGGCGCCCTTGTTCCCCGCAGCGCGGCACAAACCGCGGACGGTGGGCACTACGGCGAAACCGCCCCTGCGCCGCCCCCGTGGTGGGCGGGGCGATATGCTGACGACGATGACCGGCCGCCCCCTGTACGTAGGCATCGATCTCGGGACCACGAACTCGGCGGTGGCGGTGTTCGACGGCGGCGTCACGCACATCGTGCGCAACTCCGAGGGTGCCAACTTGACCCCGTCGGTGGTGCGCGTCGACGCGAAGGGCCGCGTCACCGTCGGCACCGCGGCGCGTCGATTCCTCGAGCGCGATCCCGACAACACCCGCAGCGAATTCAAGCGGCTGATGGGCACCGACCGCGCGCTGCCGTTTCGCGCGTCGGGCATGGCCATGACGCCGCCCGAGCTCGCGGCGAAGGTGCTCGCGGCGCTGCGTGCCGACGTGCACGATCAGCTCGGGGTGCTGCCGGACACCGCGGTGATCTCGGTGCCCGCGCTGTTCGAGCTGCCGCAGAGCGCTGCGACCGCCGAGGCCGCCGCGCTCGCCGGTTTCACCCGCGTCGAGCTGTTGCCCGAGCCGATCGCGTCGGCACTCGCGGCCGGCTGGACGGCGGAGCAGGGCGACGGTCGCTGGCTCGTCTACGATCTGGGCGGCGGCACCTTCGACGTCTCGCTGCTCGAGACCGACGACGGGTTTTTGCGGGTGGTCGGCCACGACGGCGACAACTTCCTCGGTGGCCGCGACTTCGACTGGGCCGTGGTCGACTGGGCGATCGCGGCGATCGAGCGCGAGCACGGGGTCCGGATCCGTCGCGACGCACCCGAGCATGCCGCCGCCGTGGCCCGACTCAAGCACGCCGCCGAGGAGGCCAAGGTTGCGCTGAGCCGCGCGGGCGAGGTGGTGCTCGCGTTGCCGGCTCCGCTCGAGACAGGTGACAGTGACCCCTTCGACCCCGAGCTCGTGCTGACGCGCGAGACCTTCGAATCCCTGGTGCTGCCGCTGGTCGATCGCTCGCTCGCGGTGTGCGAGCGATTGCTGCGCGAGCACGCGACGGCGGCCGCCGGCCTCGCCCGCATCGTGTTCGTGGGTGGGCCCACGGTCACCCCGGTGCTTCGCGAGCGTGTCGCCGCGGTGCTCGGGGCACCGGTCGCCGATGGGCTCGATCCCATGACGCTGGTGGCCCAGGGCGCGGCGATCCATGCCGCGACGGCGGCGCTCGACGCCCGCCCCGCCGGCCCGCTGGTGCGCCGCGGGGCCCGGCTGTGGCTGCAATTCCCGGCCGTGTGCACCGATCTCTCCCCGCACGTGGTCGGCCGCGTCGTCGACGGCAACAGCGGGCCGATGCCCACGACCATCCGCCTGCAGCGCGACGACGGCGGATACAGGAGCGACGCCGTGCGCCTCGACGACGACCACGCGTTCGTCGTCGCCGTCGAGCTCGCGCCGCGACAGGCCAACGCGTTCACCATCGTCGCCGAGGACGGGGCAGGGGTCACGGTCACCGTCGATCCACCCGGGCTCACCATCGTGCAAGGCATGACGATCGGCGATCCGCCGCTGTCGCGATCCATCGGGGTGGCGCTCGTCAGCGATCACGTGCAGCTGTACTTCGAACGCGGTACGCCGCTGCCGGCGCGGCGCAGCTTCACCCACGCCACCATCGAGAGCGTGGCGCGGGGCTCGGCCGACAGCGTGCTCAAGATCCCGATCGTGCAGGGCGAGCACGATCGCGCTCACCTGTGCCGGTTGGTCGGGACCCTCGAGATCCCGGGACACGCGATCTCGCGGAGCCTGCCCGCCGGCTCCGAGATCGAGCTCACCCTCGAGCTCGATCGCGGCGGGCGGATGTCGGCGCGCGCGCTGGTCCCCGCCTTGGATCAGGTGTTCGAACACGTCGCCCACCTGTTGGTGCCGGCCGCGGACACCGAGGTCCTGGCCGCGAGCCTCGCGACGCTGCGCCAGCGCGTCGACGATCTGCGCGCCGACGCGTTTCGCCACGGCATGCCGCACATCCTCATCGCGCTGGAGCACGCCGAGCGCGACCTCGCCGATGTCGGCCGTGATCTCGGGGCGGCCCAGGGCGGCAACGACGACGCCGGCCAACGGGCGCGGCGCACCCTGATCGAGATCGATGCCGCGCTGGACGAAGTCGAACAGAGCAAGCAGTGGCCCGAGCTCGAGCAACGCATCGTGCGCACGCTGACGTGGGTCGGCGGGCAGATCGCGCATCTTGGCACCGAGCGCGAGCGGTCGCTGTTCGAGGACGTGGCGCGCGCGGTCGATCGCGCCCGCACCGAGCGCAACGTCCGCGAGTTGCAGCGGCAGCTTCGACTCGCCAACCAGCTCGGTGAGACCGCGTGGTACCGCGACCCCGACACGTGGCCGACGCTGTTCGACGAGGCCACGAGCCGCGTCGACTCGGCCTCGGATCTGCCGCGGGCGCAGACCCTGGTGCGCGAGGGGCGGGCGGCGCGGGACCGCGAGGATATGGGCGAGCTGCGCAAGATCACCGAGAAGCTGTGGCGGCTGCTGCCCCACGACCCGTCGGCCCGCCGTGCCAGCTACGATTCCGGCGTGCGATGAGCGTCACCGACCGCTGGGCCGACAACCCCTTCTTCGTGCTCGAGCTGTCGGTCGCGGCCTCGCGCGCCGAGGTCGAGCGCGCCGGCCAGAAGTGGCTCGACATGCTCGCGGTCGGCATCGGCCGCGCCGCGATCTACATGACGCCGCTCGGCGCCCGCGCGCGCACACCCGAGCTGGTACGATCGGCGACGGCGGCCCTGCGGGATCCCGAGCGTCGGGTCGTCCACGAGCTGTGGTACCTCGACCACGCCCCGACGCCGCCGGACGACGACGACGTCGTCGATGTCGATGACGGCGATATTGGCTTCGATGCGATGACGCCATTGGGGTGGGCGCGGCCGTGACCGCGCAGTTGGTGCTGATGATCGCGGGCTTGGCCCTCGTGTGGGCCTGCGGCGCGGCGAATCGCGAGGACACGCGGCCGGGCTTCTTCGGCCTGGCGCAGTGGCTGCTGCTGGTGGTACTGGCGAGCGCGGCGACGTCGTCGCTGCTCCACGGTGATCCCATCGGTGCGCCGGTGCTGGCGGCCACGGTGATCCTGGCGTTTCCGTGGTTCGTGGCGCGAAGGTGGCTGATCCCGCGCGGGCACTGGCGCGCGTCGTGGTGGCTGGTGCGCTCGAGCATGTGGACGTGGCACGACGACAACCGCGGCGGCGCCCTGGTGGCGGCGGCTTGGGCGGCGATCCACGCCGGCGCGCCACCGCGGGCGCTGCGGTTCGTCGAGGCGCGTTGTGAACGCTCCGACTGTGGCGCTGCCCACCTGCTCGCCACTGGCCTGGTGGCTGCGGCCCGCGGCGATCTCGAGGGCGCGCGACGGTGGATGACGAGCCTATGCGAGTTCGAGGGCCCGGCGACGCCGCGCATGGCCAGGCGCCTCGCGGTGCAGTGGATCGCGGCCGAGGCCACCACTCGCGGCGCATGGTCGAGGGTGGCCGCGCTCGCCGACGATCGCGACGCCGACGCTGCGACGATCCTGCTCGCCACGGTGGCCCGCCGACTCGGCGGCACGGGGCCCCGCCCGAGCGACGCGGAGCTCGAGCGCGCGTGGTCGCGGGCCCCGTCGCGGCAGCGTCTGCGCGCACTCGTCGATCGGGCGCTGCACCACAGCGAGCCGGTGGACGCGGCCGACCCCCCACACGCCACGCCGCTCGAGGCCGATCCGCATCGCTGTGCGCTGCTCGCCCATGCCGCCCTCGTCGCCTCGCCATCGCCGACCGCCCGCGGCCTCGCGGATGCCTGCGCCGCCTGGGATCGAGTGCTCGGTGATGCCGGTTTCGTCGACACCGCGCGTCGGCGCGCCGCCGTGCTGGGGGCCCGCGTCGATCCGCCCGAGGCGCTGAGCGCCGGCATCCAGGCCGATCTCGTCACGCTGGTTCGCGCCACTGGTCTCGAGCTGGGCGAGGGGGCGCGGGGTGACGGCGAGACGCTCGTGCGGGTGCGACGGGCGCTGCACCAACGCCTGCTCGACGAGCTCGAGATCGTGGCCGACGCCCTGGCCAGCCGCGTCCGCGCCCGGCGGATCCTGGCGATGCACGAGGAGTGGCGCGAGTACCTGGCGGTGCGTGGAGCCTTCGCCCGTGCCGTGGCGATGACTGGGCCCGAGCTGCAGCGCCTCGGCTACGCGATCGTCAACCCGCCCGTGTGTGCGCTTGCGGTGTGGCTGTGGAACGACCGTCGCAACCGCGTCCACGCCCATCAGATGTTTCGGTGGTTGCTGCGCGAGGCGGAGCTCGCCGAGGACACCGAGGCGATCGCGCTGCACCGGCGCAACGTCGAGTGCGGCTGAGGCCACCGGCGAAAAAGCGCTACCATTCGCGGCGATGGCCAAGGTCAACACATCTGGGGGCGGCTTCGTCGGTCTCGTCAACCGGTTGCGCAAAGGTGGGATCGGCACGATCGGCTGGGTCGCGTTGGCGATGCTCCTGCTCGTGGTGACCTTCTGGACCGCCTTCGTCGTCATCGAGCCGGGCGAGGTCGCCGTCCGCATCAACAACCTCACCGGCAAGCGCGACACCATCGTGCAGCCGGGATTGGTGCTGCGCGCGCCCTTCGGTCTGCACTCGATCTACGTGATCGACGCGAGCCCGCAGACGTTCGTCATGAAGGGCACCAACAACGTCGATGACCTGCATGTCTCCGAGCTGACGGTGCGCGCCAGCGACGGCTCGAATTTCCTGTTCAACGACACCACCATCATCTTCCAGGTGCTCGGCGACAAGGCCGAGGATGCCGTGCGGGACGCTGGCCCGGGCGCAGCCTTCCGGCGGTGGATGCGACCGTATGCGCGCTCGGTGCTGCGCGACGAGTTCGGCCGAGAGTCGACGATCACCGTGTCGAACCCGGCCAATTTCGGCGCCGCGACCGAGCGCGCTCGCGGCCGCCTCAACGAGTTGCTCGAGCCCCACGGTCTCGTCGTCAGTCAGATCGTCACCCCGCGCCCGCGCTTCTCCGACGAGTACGAAGACCTCATCGAGTCGCGCAACGAGGCCGAGAACCAGCTCGTGGTCATCACCTCGGATCTCGCCCGCGCCGGCACCGATCGCTCGCGCCGTCTCGCCGAAGTCGACCGCGATCAGAACCGAGTCATCCAAGAGAAGCGCGCCGAGCTCGAGGCCGCGCTCGCCACTGCGGTGGCCGAGCAAGCCGAGGTCACCCGCATGGCCGACGGTTACCGCATCGACACCGTGGCCAAGGGCCAGGCGGCGCTGGCGTCGGCCGAGCGGAGGGCCTCCGAGCTGCGGGGACAGCTCGCGGCGAATCTCGAGTCGCAGCGCGCGTCGATCGAGGCGTTCGCCAACCAGCCGGTCGAGCGCGTGATGGAGCGTCTGGGGACCAAGCTCTCGGGCGTGACCATCGGCATACAGCCGTACGCCCGTGACGGCACGCCGTCGCGGATCCAGCTCGAGCAGATCGGGGGTGCGCCGTGAGCGACACGCTGGGCAAGATCGCCCGGGCGCTGGTCCTGGTGACCATCGCGCTGTGGATCCTGCCGATGGTCTGCACCACGACGATCGGGCCCGATCGCATCGGCGTGCGCCAGAGCAACCTGTCGGGCGTGGGCGAGGGTGACCTCGACGCCGGCTGGGCGCTGACGGTGCCCGGCCTGCACATGATCATCAGCCTGCCGCGGCGCTTCGAGTACCTCGACTACACCGCCGACGAGGTGGGCCAGCAGCAGCCGCTGCAGATACGCACCAAGGACAACAACATCGTTCTGCTCGACGTGTCGGTGCCCTACCGCATCCGCGACGACGAGGCGTGGCGGCTGGTCACGACTGGCAACCACCAGCTCGACGCCAACGGTCGCCATCGATTCCAGCGGCTCGCGGAGGAGACCACCGTCAGCGTGCTGCGCGAGCGCCTCGCCGAGCTGACGTCGTCGGACTTCTACTCCACCGACCGCCGCCTCGAGGTCTCCGCGACCACCTTGGACATCCTCAACGAGAAGCTCGCCGAGCTCCACCTCGAGGCATCGGCGGTGCTGATCCGTTCGGTGAAATTCCGCCCCGAGTACGAGAAGCAGCTGCAGCAGATCCAGCTCAACGAGCAGAAGAAGCTGCAGGACGCGGCCGCCCAGACCGTGGCCAACGAGCAGCAGAAGCTCGACAACTACACCCAGGGCACCAACGCGCTGGCGTCGGCGCGTGAGCAGAAGTGGATCGAGCGGCGCGCCAACCTCGAGCGGGCCTACCAGGTCGGGGTGATCGACATCGGCGAGGACACCAGCGCCGGCGGGGCGAGGACCAAGCTGGCTGCGCTCACGCCCGAGGAGCGGGCGGCGCTGGTCGAGGCGGCCACGAGCGCGCTGCAGATGACCGCCGAAGAGGCGGCCAAGATCGACGATGCCTACCTCATGGGTGTGCAGAACGTCCGCGCCGAGACGCTGCAGTACGACCAACTGATCCGCGCCGAGGCGGATGGTGTGAGCGGCCGTCTGCAGGCCGAAGCCGACGCCCAGGTCGCGAAGGTCCGCGGCGAGTTCGACGCCAAACGCAACGGGCTGCTGGCGACCGCGGCGGGGCGCGCCTTCGTGGCCTGGGAAGCGGCGCAGTACGTGAAGTTCGCGCCCGAGCTCAATTTCGCGAGCGGCGACGGTGTGCCCAGCGTGCTGCGGCTGCGCCGTCTCGCGCTCGAGTTCATGGGGGAGAAAGAGAAATGAAACGCTTTGGCTTCACTCCGCGCCTGGTCCTGTTCGCGGCGCTCGTCGGATGCAAACCCCCACCGCCGGGGGCGACGGCGCCGCGGCCCGTCGCCAACGCCATGCCGGCCGCCGAGCGCGTCGCGCAGACCCAGGCCGCCAAGGACGGCAAGCGGGGCGCTGCCGAGCTCGCCTACTGCGTCGATACCAGCGGCATCCCCCAGAACATCCGGGTGCTCGTACCGCTCGAGCCCGAGTTCGATGCGCTGGCGAAGGAGACGGTGGCCAGCTGGCGTTTCGAGCCGGCGACCCAAGGCGGTGTGCCGGTCGAGCAGTGCACCGAGGTACGCATCGAGCTGCGCTGAGTGATCGGCGAACGCAGGGCGGCCGTGGCTCGTCTTGTGTGGCCACCGAAGCCGGTGTACCGTCTTTGTCGATGACGAACGCCGAGTTCATCAAGGCGCTGGCCGAAGTGCTGGAGACCGCGCCGGACAAGCTCACGTCGACCACAGATCTCACCAGCTTCCAGTGCTGGGATTCCACCGCCGTGATCAACCTGCTGGTCGTCTTCGACGACCACGGGATCAAGGTCGAGGAAGACAAAATCAAGGACTGCAAGACGGTGCAGGACCTCATCGACCTCACCGGCGGCAAGATCCAATAGGAAGTCGAGGCACCGCGATGCGAATCGTCGGCATATCGGCCTGCGTGCCGAAGAAGATCGTGACGCCCGACTTCGCCTACGCGAAGTTCAAGCCCTTCGACGTCGACCGCATCGTCGGCAACACGGGTGTGCTGCAAAAGCGCGAGGCCGAGCCGGGCACGACCGCTTCGGATCTCTGCATCGCCGCCGCCAAGCCGCTCATCGAGGCGCTCGACTGGGATCCCAGCACCATCGACGCGGTGGTCTTGGTCACCATGCTGGGCGACCACTACCTGCCGGCGAGCTCGCACCGCGCCCACCAGCAGCTGGGCCTGCCCGCACGCTGCATGGTGTTCGACATCAACCTCGGCTGCTCGGGGTGGACCCACGGCATGCTCGTGATCCAGGGCCTGCTGGCCTCGGGTGTGGTACGGCGGGCGCTTTTGCTGTGCGGCGAGATGGTCACCGGCTTCATGAAGCCGTACTCCGCCGACCTCGAGCATCGCTCGGATCTCGCCAACAGCCTGCTCATCGGCGACGCCGGCACGGCCACCGCGCTGAGCAGCGAGGGCGGCGACTCTCACGTGCGCGCGGTCGAGTTCGGGGCCGACGGCAGCGGCTTCGGGCAGATCATCGTGCAGGGTGGGGGCTCGCGCCTGCCGTGGTCCCCGGCGCTGTTCGAGCGTCGCGAAGAAGCCGACGAGACCCGGCGGCCCATCGACCTCACCTTGCACGGACCGCAGATCCTCACCTTCGCCATGAAGAAGGTGCCGGCGCTGCTGCAGACCATGCTCGATGCGGCCCAGTGGACCCGTGACGACGTCGACGCGTACGTCTTCCACCAGGCCAACAAGTTCATGATCAACTTCTTGCGGCAGCGGGCCAAGGTGCCCGAGGACAAGGTCCTGCTGTCGATCGAGGAGTTCGGCAACACCTCGAGCGCGTCGATTCCGCTGACGATGGTCACCCGGGGGGGCGCGCTGCTCGAGCGCCCGACCAAGTGGGCGACGATGGGCTTTGGCGTGGGGCTGTCGTGGTCGGGGCTGATGCTCGAGACCGACCGGATCACCACGGTGCCGCTGGTCGAGATCTGAGCGCCCGACCCAGCGGTCGCTCCGCTGGGGTAGGCTGGAATCGCCGATGTCGGAGGTCGCGTTCACCTCGGGTCTGTCTGGCGAGCATCGGGACGACGTCGAGCAGCTGCTGTTCTTCAACCCGAACCAGGCCAAGGTGGTGACGGGCATCGAGGTGGTGATGCGGCGCTACGGCGTGCCGCGGCTGCGCAGCGAGGGCGACCGCGTGTCCATCGCCGTCGGCACGCACGCGACGCAGACGTTGTATGCCGTGGCGTGCGACGGCAACGAGCTGCGCGCGATCGGTCTGGCGGTCTATCTGCGCGAGGGCGACACCCTGGTGGTGCTGTTCTGCGCCGTCGCCGTCGACTACGGCTCGGGCGGCGCGCATGCGGGCGTCGGCTTGCTGCGGCGGCTGATGGCGGAGCTGCAGGCGATCGCGCGGCGCGTCCGCGGCGTGAACCAGGTGGCGGTGTACTTCGGTCGCGCCACGCCGACGCGCATCCCGGTACGCCGCCCAGCCGCCCCATGACGCCGCGGGCCGGCGCGCGTCACATCGGCTCGATGGTGATCATCAGCGGCTCCTGGTCGCGGCTGGCCGACTCGGCCGGCGCCCACGCCGAGGCGATCCACAGATCGGCACCGGTCGAATCGATGCCGCGAAACGCCATCGGTCCGGTCGCGGCGACCGTCGGTTGCAGCCCATCAGCGCACTGCGCCACGGCAGCGGTGGGCAGCGGCCCGAAGAACAGCGGCTTGGTGCCGAGCTCGGCCATCGTGTCGTAGGTGACGGTCAGGCTGCGCACGGCGTCGAAGCGCTGCGTGATCCACACGATCGTGCACTGCGCATGGTCACCGAACAGCGGCGAGCACAGCAGCTCTTCCCAGCCTTCGCCGCCCATCGACGAGTCGCCGAAGATCGGGCCGCCGAGCTCGCCGAACTGCTGCAGATCGGGGTTGGCCTCGTAGTACTCGTCGAGGCACTGGCCGTAGTGCATCGTCACCACCACGGTGACCGTGTCGTCGAGGATGGCCTGGTTGGGCGCGCTCGCGGGGACGACGAAACGCAGCATCACGTAGCCGTGGTCGAAGGGCCAGTCATCGGGGACGCCGGTCGACGACGAGGATTCCGAGCTCTCGCTGGGGGCCGTGGACGACGAGTCGACCGCCTCGGTGGTGGACGAGTCGGCCGCCGGGCTCGGGTCGTCCCCGCAACCAGTCACCAGGGCCGGCAGCAACGCGAGAGTCCACAGCGACGACGGGAGCAGGCGAGGGGCACGCATGTCTGCATCGGATGCTACGTCGGTCGAGCACCGCGGTGGAAGTCCCGATGAGCGGCGGCACGGGCGGTTTGCGGTTCGGCGGGCGCAGGGCAGGGCTGTGCGCAGCGCCGGGTCGGCCGCTGCGACGCGCCTGATCAGTCCGCGCGCAGCTCGAGGAGATACTGATACGGCAGCAGTTCGTGATCCTCGCGCGAAACCACCAGACCCGCCCGAACCAGCTCCGCCGCGAGCGCCGACGCGGCCAACCGGTACGCCTTGGGTGGCCCCGGTGCGCCCTCGGGCGCATCGGGCTCGAAGTCGATGATCACGACCCGCCCACCGGGCGCGAGCTGCTCGCGCACGCGGGTGAAGAACGCCGGCCGGTCCGCGATGTGGTGGGCAACGTCGCACAGCAGCACCACGGTCGGTGCGCCGGCCGCCGCCGTCTCTCCCAGGCGCGGGTCGCCGGCCGCACCCTGGATCGTCACCACGTTGGTGATGCCCTCCTTCGCGGCGCGCTCGCCGAGGTAGCGCACCATGTCGGGCTCGATGTCCGAGGCCAACACCTTGCCCTGCGGCACGGCCTTGGCCAGTCGCATCGCGAAGTACCCGGTGCCCGCGCCGACGTCGGCGACCACATCGCCCGGCGCGAGACCCAGCCACGCGATGACCTCGTCGGGCTTCTGCCAGGCATCGCGCGCGGGGTCGTCGAAGCGCTTGGCCCACGACTCGGCGCCCTTGAACTCGTGGTGCATCGTGTGCATCGCGTGGCTGTGCTCGCCGTGCGCGGGCCCGGCCGCCGCGGCGGTGTCAGCCTGTGCTGCCGTGTCGACGGGCGCCGCGCTCGGACCGGCCGGAGATCGGCAGGCGCTGCCGATGGCCCACAACAGTGCAGTGCGACGCAGTCGCATGGTCATCCCCTCATCGCCTCGATCGGAGGCGTCCGCGCCGCGCGGATCGCCGGCAGGAACCCGCCGAGGACCCCCATCACGCCGCCGAACACGATCGCGCGGACGAGGATCTCCGGCGTCGCGGTGAACTGGAACGTGATCTCCGAGAACGTCGTGAAGTTGAGCATCGAGAACTCGACCAGGCCCATGCCCAGCGCGGCGATGGTGCCGAGCACCGCGCCGATGATCGACAGCATCACGGACTCGAGGAGAAACGAGACCATGATGGCGCTGCGGGAGAAGCCCAGGGCCCGTAGCACCCCGATCTCGCGCTTGCGGTGGGCGACCGAGCCGTACATCGTGATCATGGCGCCGATCATGGCGCCGATCGAGAAGAACACCGCGATGAGCGAGCCCATCGCGACGATGAACATCGACGTGTTCTCGGACTGCTTACTGTAGAATTCGAGCTCGGGCATCACCTCGAGCCCGAGCTGCTTGTCGCGCTCGACCGCGACCTCGAAGGCATCGTACGCGGCCGGCGAATCGAGCTTCACGCGGACCGAAGACACCGACGCCTCGCGCCCGAAGGCCGACCGGATGTACTCGACATCGCCCCAGATCTCGGACTCGAACGACGACCCGTCGGCCTCGAAGACGCCGACGACCTTCACCGCCCGGGCCTTGCGCAGCTCGATGCTCTGGCCGATCTGCAAGCCCTCGAAGCGGCCGACGACGCGCGTGCCGACCACCACCTCGTCGCTGCCGGGCGCCGCCATGCGACCCTCGACGATCTTCACCTCGGGCCGGAACGCCTGTACCCGGTCGAGCGGCATGCCCCGCAGCGTGGCGTTGCTCTTGCCCTTGCCGTTGGCGAGGTCCTGGAACAGCACGACCACGCTCTCGCCCAGGACCATCGGCTGGCCGTCGGCGCCCTGCTTCACGCCCGGCGCGACTTTGATGAGCGAGATGGCCCGATCTTCGACCGAACTCGGCATCTCGGAGTCTGAGCCCTTGCGCAGCACGATCGCCGTGGCGGGCGAGCCCGAGCGATCGAGGGTGCGCGCGAGCCCCTCGTTGAGCATGAGCGACGCGGCCAGCACGAACACCACCAGCCCGACGCCGAGCGCGGCGAACAGCGTGGTGGTGCGGCGCACCAGCAGGTTACGGACGTTGTATCGGACAGGGACCATTGGCGGACTCCTCGGCGGGGCGGCTAGCCGATGCGGCGCAGCGCGGTGATGACATCGAGCTTGCTGGCGCTGTAGGCGGGCACCAGCGCGGCGACGCCCGCCAGCACCACCGCCATGCCCAGCGCCAGCGCAGCGACCGAGGTGGGGATCGAGAAGTAGGGGAAATACGCGCCCATGTTCTCCTCGAGCCAGCGGCCCATGCCCTGCTCGACCAACGGATACGAGATGAGCAGGCCAAGACCACCGCCGAGCAGGCCGATGGTCAACCCCTCGCCGACCACGAACGTGGCGATGTGCTTGGGCCGGAAGCCCAGCGCCAGCAGCACCCCGTACTCGTGGGTCCGCTCCCGGACCCCCATGGCGATGGTGTTGCCGAGAATCAGCATCATTATGCCCATGATCACGAGCGAGACGATGTCGAGCGCGCCCAGGATCGCCGAGGCGCCACCGAGGAACTCCATCGTCAGCGCCTTCTCGCTCATCGTGCGGGTCTGGACGTCCTGATCATCGAACTTCGTGTCGATCGCCGCCGAGATGTCGGCGGCCCGCGAGGCGTCGGTGACGGTCGAGGCGACCCAGCCGATCATGTCGCGCTGGCCCTCGGGCAGGCTGTCGTTGAGGTAGCTCCAGTGGGTGAGGAACTGGGCGCGGTCGACCGACTTCTTGGTGGCGACGTAGATGCCCTCGATGCGGTATTTCCAGTCGCCGGGATAGATGGTGCCTAGCAGCGTCACCTCGTCGCCGAGCGACCAGCCGAACTGTTTGGCCAGCGCTTCGCCGATGATCGCGCCCTGGCGGTTCTCTTTCCACGCCGCGAGGCGATCGGGCGCCACCGACATCTCGGGGTACACGTCGAAGTAGGTGGCCGTGTCGACGGCCAAGGTCGCGAAGAACTCGGTCTCGCGCACGGGGTGCTTGTGGCCGACCCAGTTCACGAAGGTCGCCACGTCGACGCCGTCGATGCGTCCGCGGGCGCCGTTGAACTCGTCGAAGTAGCGCTTGGGCAGCGGCATCACGAACGTGACACGGTGGATGGTCGACAGCCGATCCTGGGCGGCGTTGTCGACCCCGGCCTCCCACGCCGAGAGCGTGGTCCGGATCAGCACGAACGAGAGGATCGCGATCGCGGTGCCCACGACCGTGAGGATCGTGCGCAGCCAGTTGTGGCCGATGTTCTTGATCGACAGCGACGTCAGCGTCATAGCAGCTTGCCCTTGTCGAGCTTGCGGACCACGGTTGCGCGCTCGGCTGCGGCGGGATCATGCGTGACCATCAAGATGGTCTTGTCGAACTCCTTGTTGAGGCGTTCGAGCAGGGTCAGCACGTCGTCGGCGCTCTTGCGGTCGAGCTCGCCGGTGGGCTCGTCGGCAACGATGATGCGGGGGTCGTGGACGATGGCGCGGGCGATGCCGACCCGCTGCTCCTGACCTCCCGAGAGCTGCTGCGGCCGGTGGTGCATGCGGTCCTCGAGACCGACGACGCGCAGCGCGATCTGGGCCCGCTTCTTGCGCTCGGACGAGCCCAGAGACGTGAGCAGCAGCGGCAGCTCGACGTTCTCGAGAGCGGTGAGCACGGGGATCAGGTTGAAGTGCTGGAACACGAAGCCGATGGTCTGCGAGCGCCACTTCGCCAGCGCCGCATCGCCCATCGCGCTGACCTCGGTGCCAGCCACGGTGAGCGTGCCGGCGGTCGGGCGGTCGAGGCCCGCGATGAGGTTGAGCAGGGTGGTCTTGCCCGATCCCGAGGGCCCCATGAGCGCCTCGAACGAACCCTCGGGGATGTCGAGGTCGAGCTCGTCGAGCACGTCGAGCCGCTCCTTCGCCCGCCAGAACGAGCGCACGATCTTCCGACACACGATGATCGGCGCGCGCTTGGCCGTGACGGTGGGCTCGGAGGTGTCGGGCTTCTTGCCGACGCGGCTCTGGGCGGCCGACGCCGCGGCTGTGTCTTCGTTCATGTCGACTCGCCTTTCGCCTTGATCTTCTGCCCGTCTTGCAGCGCGTCGTCGGGCTCGCGCACGACATGAGCGCCAGCGGGCGGGCCGCTCACCAGCTCGAAGCCGGCGCCGAACTCCTCGCCGAGCTCGACCGTGGCCATGCGCAAGGTCCCGTCCTCGACCACGAACACGACCTGGCTGCCCCCTCGCTCGGTGACGGCGTTGGCCGGGACGATGACGCGGGCGGGCTCCTTGCGGGCGTCGTCGTCGAGCTCGGCCTCGAGGAAGCTGACGCGCGCCGCCATGTCGGGCAGCGCACCGGTGGCCTGCTCGGCGAACGCGACCTTCACGGTGACGGTGGCCTTGGCCCGGTTGACCCGCGGGCTCACGCCCGCGACCGTGCCGCGGTGGCGCTCGGAGGGGAACGCGTCGAGGACGATCTCGGCGGGGTCGCCGTTCTTCAACATGTGCAGCCGACCCTCGGGCACGTCGGTCTCGACCATGAGCGAGGTGAAGTCGGCGATCTCGACGAGTGACGACGCCATCACGCCGACCAACTCGCCTTCTTGCGCCGGCTTGGCGATGACGATGCCCGCCATCGGCGCGATGATCGTGAGGTAGCCGATCTCGACCTCGATGTTCTCGACCTCGGCGAGGACTGCCCGCACGTTGGCTTCGGCGGCGGCGACCTGCTTCTGGGCCGGGGCCACTCGGAACTCGAGGTCTTCGGCGGCCGCGACCGATCCCACGCCCTGCGCCGCCAGCTTGCGCTCGCGCTTGGCCTTCTGCACCGCGTCGGCGAGCTCGGCCTTCGCGGTCTGCACCTGGGCGCGGGCGCTGAGCACCCGCGCCTTCGCCGAGTTGAGCTGGGCGCGCAGATCCGCGCCCTCGAGTTCGGCGAGCACCTGCCCGATCTCGACCTGCTGCCCCTCGACGACGTTGATCTTCTTGATGCGCCCGACGGTCTTCGCGCCGACCTTGGTGACGCGCTGCGGCACCACGTAGCCCGACGAGGTGAGCTTGGCCTGGGCCTCGGCGGGCGAGACCACCACGATCTGCGTGAGCTCGACCTCGGACTTGAAGACCCGCGATTCGAGCGCTGGCTTGCCGAAGGTCCACGCCGCCCAGCCAGCCCCGCCGAGCGCCGCGACCCAGAGCAATCGATTGGGCCACGGCGACGCCGGGCCCGCGCCGCGATGGATCTTCAGCGCGGCGAGATCGGCAGAGAGCTGGTCGGCCATGTGCGGCACTGGCGTGGCTCGAACGAAGGGCGCCGGAGGTTACCCCGCGGCGACGAACGCGTCCAAGCGCGCGGACGGGCGCAGGGGCCACGGAGGCGCAGCTGCGTCGAGAACGTTCGTCCTGGGCGCTTGCGCACCTCCTTGCGCACCTCCTTGCGCACCTCCTGGCGCAACCCGTGCCGACGGTATGGTGAACCGTGGCGGGGCGAGTCGCACTCCAGGGCACACCCCCTGCGGCCCCGGCCGTGAGACAGGATCGATCATGACCCGCACGCCCTTCGTCCTCGCCGCCTGCCTCGTCGCCCTCGCGCCCGCCGCCGCCGTCGCCGCGCCGCAGGCCCAGCCGTTCGACCCCAGCGCGCAGTGGAGGCCCACCGAGTTCCCGTTCGAGTCGGGCTTCATCCCAGCGAGCGGGCCGCTGCGCGTCAACGTCGGTGCCGCCGCCTTCCAAGAGGCGCTCATCGAGATGACGGGCGACGCGAACTACGACTTCGAGACCACGATGCTCGACTACGCCGGCGACGAGGACGGCGGCCTGTTCCGCAATCGCCTCGGCGCCGAGGTCACGGTGACGATCGCGATCAATTTCGCCGGCATCGAGACCGAGTTCGAGATCGGCCTGTGGGACATCGCCGAGGACGCCGAGTTGGTGTTCGACCCGTACGTGCTGCCGGGCAACCCAGTCCGCCCGATCACGGTCGCAGAGTCGATCGGGCCGTTCCAGCTCGTCGAGCAGCCGTTCATGGTGCTCGGATTCGACGGGGTGCTCGAGGTCGACTACGAGTTCGAGGTCCCGGGGATCAGCTTCGCGGGCACGCGCATCGATCTCGACGACGCCGAGGGCGAGGGCGACATCTCGGTGAGCCATGCGGTCGAGAACGAGCAGCAAGCGGTGCTGTTCGCCGACGCCGAACCCCGCGGCACCGTGGCGCCGTGGGCCCAGATGCACGGAGTGTTCAGCTCGGCGCTGGTGCTCCACGTGTATCCCACCGTGACCGTGAACCTCGGCGGCGTGCCGTTCACGATCGGGCCCTTCGACGTGGCGATCGACTACCCGGTGCTGACCGACGAGCCGGTGCCGTTCGACGATCGCCCACTGCAGTACGACGTGCCGGCGCTGCCAGACCCCGAGCCCGAGCCCACCACCGACGGTGGGGCCGACGAGAGCGGCGGCGCCGACGAGAGCGGCGGTGCCGACGAGAGCGGTGGCGACGGTGCGACGACCGAGGGTGGGGCCGACGACAGCACCGGGCCTGGCGAGGGCACCGGCGGCAGCGCTGGGTTCGCGGGAGAGAACGCGGACGGGTGCGGCTGCACCTCGAGCCGGCAGTCGGATCTGGGCGGCTTGCTGCTCGGCGCCTTCGTGGCGCTCGGCGCCCGTCGCCGACGGCGGCGCGTAGCATAGCGCTGCTACACTGCCGGCCTGCTCCGCGCCGTCCGAAACGTCCCCGTCCTGATGCTGGCGGTCCTGCTCGCCGGCGCCACGGGGTGTCCGCGGGCGCCGGTAGCCGCCGCTCCTGACAACGCTCCCGCGGATGCACGCGACGATCGGGTGGTGATCTCGATCGTCGGAACCAACGATCTGCACGGCCACCTCGGCGCCTTGCCGCTGCTCGGTGGTCACCTCGCGAATCTGCGTCGCGCCCGCGCGGCCGACGGTGGCGCGGTGGTGCTCCTCGATGGCGGCGACATGTTCCAGGGCACGCTCGAGTCGAACCTCGAGGAAGGCGCCGCGGTGGTGCAGGCCTACGGCGTGCTCGGCTACGACGCGGTGGCGATCGGCAACCACGAGTTCGACTACGGTCCGGTGGGATCGCAGTCGACCGCGACGTCGGGCCAGGATCCGCGCGGGGCCCTGCGCGCGCGCATGGGCGAGGCGTCCTATCCGTTCGTCGCGGCGAACATCGTCGATGCCGATACCGGGGCGCCCGCAGATCTCGGCGTACGGGCGGTGATGATCGAGCGCTCGGGCGTCCGCATCGGGATCGTCGGGGCCACCACGGAGTCCACGCCGCAGACGACCATCGCCGCCAACGTCGACGATCTGCGGTTTGCCCCGGTGGCCGCGGCGATCGCCGCCGAGGCCCACGCGCTGCGCCGGCGCGGCGCAGCGGTCGTCGTGGTCGCCGCTCACATCGGGGGCAAGTGCACGGATCTCGGCGATCCCGACGTGCTCACCAGCTGCGATCCCGACGACGAGATCATGCATGTGGCCCGCGCGCTGCCGCCGGGCGCCGTGGATGCGATCGTCGCCGGCCACACCCACCAGGCGATGGCGCATCGTGTGGCCGGCGTCGCCGTCATCGAGTCGTACGCCAACGGGGTCGCCTTCGGTCGCATCGATCTGACCGTCGACCGCAGGGCCGCGCGCGTCGTCGACGTGGCGATCCATCCGCCTTGGCGGCTGTGCCGGGGCGATGCGAGCCCCGAGGGGCCGCAGGCCGCCTGCGATCCCGAGCCCTACGAGGGGGCGGCGGTGAGCCCCGATCCGGCGGTGGCCGCCGCCATCGCGCCGGCGCTGGCGAAGGCGGCGACGATGCGTTCACGACCGCTGGGCCCGCGGCTCACCGCCGAGTTCGGCATCGCCCGCGGCCGTGAGAGCGCGGTGGGCAACCTGATCACCGATATGATGCTCGCCGCCCGCCGCGGCCACGATCTCGCCCTGGTCAATGGCGGGGGCCTGCGCGCGCCGCTGCCCGAAGGTCCCCTTCGCTACGGCGCGCTGTACGAGACGTTCCCGTTCGACAACCGCTTCGCCACCGTGCGCCTGCCCGCCGGCGAGCTCGCGGCCATGCTCGCGACGATGCTCGGCCGCGACGGATCGTTCTTCTCGGTCGGCGGGGTTCGGGTGCAGGCCCGCTGCGCGGACGGTGCGCTGCGGGTGGTCGTCGTGCGGGACGACGGCCGCGCGATCGGTTCGGACGAGACGCTCGCGATCCTCACCAGCGATTTCCTCGCCACCGGTGGCGACGGCCTGTTCAGCGCGATCGCCGACCGGGAGGGTGCGGTGACGCTCGAGGACGGCCCACCGATCCGCGAGGTGCTCGCCGATGCGTTCACCGCGATGCCCGACACGGCGCTCGATCCATCGACGTACCTGCGTGCGGCCCCGAGGGTCGAGCTCGAGGGGCAGCGGCCGGTGCGCTGCCCCTGAGCGGGGCAGGCGAGCGAAGGCTCAGCCGCTCGGCGTGCCGACGGCCGACAACGCGAAGCCCGTCATGTCGCTGTAGGTGTAGGCACCCACGAGGCCCCCGACGGTGTCGATGGTGCCGGTGGCGATGTCGACGCGATAGGCGTTGGAGCCACCAAAGCTCACGCCCCACACCTTGCCCGCGAAGTCGATGCTGATGCCGTGCACATACTCCGGGATCGCGAGGGTCTGCACGACCTGCACGGTCTCGGTGTCGATACCGACCAATGTCGCGTCGGGGTAGGCGCTGTTCCACAGGATGCCGTCGGCGTCCTCCATGCAGCCACCCAGCGCACTGCCGCCGGTGATCGGCGCCAGGTGGGTCCACGTCTCGCCGATCGGATCGAAGCGCGAAGCCCCGCCCGACCCGCACAGCCACGCCCGGCCGACCCTGTCCACGGCCAGGCCGTAGTGCACCTCGCCGGTGACCGGCCACGTGTCGTAGCTGAGATCCGCCCGGTTGACGCGGATGAGCGTGCTCGGTCCGCTCCAGTTGTGATCGACGGTCCAGAAATTGGCGTCGGCATCGACGGCGCCACCATAGAGCTGCGCCCAGCCGATCACGTTGGGGATCGTGACCATGTCCTCGATGACGCCGGTGTCGCCGTCGAGGAGGACCACGTCGGCGGTGCCCGCATTGTTGCCGCCCGATGTCCACAACTTCTGGTTCGTGTACGTGCAGGTGGAGTCGTTGAAGTCGCCCTGCGTCCACGCCACCGGCCGTTGGGTACTGTAGGCGAACGACGTGTACCAGGCGACGCACTCGTCGGTGCCCCACGGCAAGATGTCGCCACCGCTCGTCGAGGTCTGGATGCCGGGCATGCCGTTGCTCTCGACGCACGAGGCCTCGGTGGCGTAGATCTTCACGACGCCGCCGCTGCGGTTGGCCACGGCGACGTCGCCCGTGAGCGAGACCGAGGTGCGCGAAGGATTGCCGGCCGAATCGGGCCGCACGATGTAGCGCCCCTCCTCGACGAGGCTGTCGGTGTTGATCTTCGAGACCGTGCCCTGGGCACTGTTGGCGATCCAGATGTACGAGAAGTCCGGCGTGCCGCCGCCGCCGCCGTCGCCACAGTTGATGCCACCGTCGGGGACGCCGAGGTCGAACTTCGGCGCATCGTCGGCGCCGCCCGATTCATCGACGGTGGCGACGGTGGCCACGGTATCGTCGGCGGTCGCGGGCGTGCCGCCTCGGGTGCCCGAGGCTGTCGTGTCCCCGGGCTCGGTCCCCGCCGAGATCGTGACGATGCTGTCGTTGCCCGCGTCGCCGCCGGTTCGTCCGCCCTCGGCGTCGCTGCAGGCGATCACGAACGGGGCCACGGCCCAGGCGCAATGTCGCGTGGACGCCATCATCAACCCTCCGGCTCCGTGCCGACGTCGACCTCGGCGCCGTCGGCGATCCACTGGAAGTTGTCGATCAGGACCGTCGAATCCCACGCCGAGTCGCCGGTGTCCCAGATCGCGAACCGGATCGTGAACTCCTCGCCGCCGGTGACCGGTGCGGTGGTCACGAGCCAGCTCGTGGCGCCGGCGTCGTCCCAGACGTCGAACCCGGTACCCGCCAGCTCGTCGGTGCCCAGGTTGCATCCCGAGCACACCTCGAAGAACGCGATATTGACGCTGACCGGGTTGGACTGGGAGTCGAACGAGATGTTGCCGTTGATCGAGCCCTCGGGCGGTGGGGTCACCAGCGCGATGTACTGATCGTTGAACGCCGTGCAGACCCACTCGGGGTACTCGAAGGAGTAGAAGCTGAAGTCGTACGAGTAGCCGATCGCGTTCGATGGGGCGCGCAGCGTCACCTCGAGCGCGATGTCGTCGTTGATCGTGCTCAGGCCCGCGCAACCGGGCACGTCCTGGGGGAATCCAGCGGGAGGCGTGCCCGCGCCGGTGCCGGTGCAGCTGAGGGCGTTGCACGCGCCGGCCTGCCCGATGGAGCGCGAGTGCCCCGACGACAACACCAGCATGCTCTCGCCTTCTTGGGTGGTGACGTTGGTGCCCCACTGGGTCTGCAACCCGACCTGCTGCCCACCCGCGTTGGGAACCCCGTCGGCTCGCACATAGGATGCACTGACGACACCCCAGTCGTTGGCGCCCACCGCGGTCTTGCACAGGCCGATCGCACGGGCGCCGTTCGTCGGGTCGAGATCGTCGAGCGCGAGGCCGCCGTCGCACGGTAGCGGCGGGTTGTCGACCTGGCCGTCGCAGTCCTCGTCGGCCGGGAGGGGGACGTTGCCCATCTCGTCCGGCCCGGTCACGACGACCTCGATCGCGGCGGGGTTGGCGTTGGGATCGCAATCGTTGCAATCGCCCTGAGCCACACTCCAGCCGTCGCCATCGGCGTCTTCGTTCGGGCCGGTGATGCAGTCGTCTTCGCCACCGCTGCCTGGGCCACCTTGGCCGAGGTCGAACTTCGGCAGGCCGGGTCCGCCGCCGGAACTGTCGTCCTCGCTGCCGCCGCTCTGCGCACCGGTGACGCCCGCGGTGGAGCCCTCATCGGCGTCATCGGAGTCGCCGCCGGGGAGCATGCCGGCGGTCGCGATACCTGCCGTCGCGTCGGCGCCGTCTGACTCGCGATCGCCCGCACATGCTGTCGACGCCAGGGACGTTCCGAGCAAACCCAAGCCGTAGAGCCGTCGCATAGTCATTGGATGGTGCCCTCTTCGCGGTCGAAGGCGGTGCGCGCCCAACGTCCCACCGTCGCACTTTAGACCCATCCGCGGCCGCAGGTAAAGGCAAAGCGTGTGGGATGGGGAGGTGGGACGCGCGACCACACCGCGACGGCGATCCGGTGCGGATCTCTCGACCTGCTGGAGCGCGCGTAAGATACGATCGTCGGTGATGCGGCGGGCGTTGTCAGCTTCGTGGGTAGGTGCGTGTCTTGGCCTCTTCGTCGCGCAGGCGTGCGGGGACGGTGGTGGTGCCGATGCCTGCCCCGTGGGTGGCCGCGATTGTGTGTGTACGGGCGGAGGCGGCTGCGATCCGGGGCTGAGCTGCATCGATGGCGTGTGCCTGTTGCCGGGCGATGACACCGACAGCGCCTCGGCGAGCAACTCCGGGTCGAACTCCGGCACGGCCAGCGCGTCGGCCTCGAATTCCGCGTCGGCTTCGGGCGACACCTCCGCCGGTGGCCAGAGCTCGGCGAGCTCCGGGACCGCCGACACCACGGCGGGCGACGGGGGTCCGCTGCTCGACGTCGGCCGCGACGAGACGGGGCCACCGGCGAGCGGGTGCACTGCGATCGATCTCCTGTTCGTCTTCGACAGCTCGCTGTCGATGATCGAGGAGCGGCAGGCGCTCGCCGCGACCAACGCGTTCACGGAGATCATCGGCGCGCTCGAGGGCATCAACGGCGGCGGCGTCGACTATCGCATCGGGGTCACCGACGACAAGGACAGCGGGTTCGAGGTCCCGCTGGGCTGGGCCGGTCCCGGGCCATGGTTCGACTCGTCGGAACTCGACGCCGACGAGATGGCGCAGGCGTTCAACGGCGCCGTCGGACAGATCAGCGGTGAGCCGCCGCTGGGCTGCGAGCACGTGCTCACCAGTGCGACCGATCTGCTGCTGAACGACGCCACCGGCTTCGTGAGACCCGAGGCCCTGCTCGTGCTCGTGCTGCTCACCGACGTCGACGACTACGGCGCCTACGATCAACCGGCGGGAAACGTCTGTGGGCTTGGATGCGGCACCCAGCCGCCCTACGACGTCATCCAGATCGCTGGCCTTCTGTCCGACGACGTCAAGGGCGGCCAGGAGGGGGCGGTCGCGGCCATCGTGCTCGGCGGCGATCCAGCGGTGAACGGCGGCCTCACGATCTGCCAGCAGCCGGGCAGCTGCGGCTGCAACGGCATCGACTGCGGCGTCTTCCACGCCGAAAAGCTCTACGCCTTCGCTGCGCTGCTCGGCGCCAACGGCTACACCGCCGATCTCTGCCTGGTCGGCAACACGGTCCCCGCCGCGGTGGAGGCTGCGCTCACCGAGAACATCGATCTCGCGTGCATGACCTTCGAGCCCGCGGGGTGAACGACATGGCCACGCTCGCCTGTGGGATCGAGCGCGGCCCGCCGCGCGTCGATCACAGGTGTGCCGCCGCAGCGCGGGGGTGTGCCGCCGCAGCGCGGGGGTGTCGCGGCCGTGCGCCGCCGCGGCACCCATCCCAACCTCAACCGGTCTGATCGGCCTGCGTCAGGGCGGTGACGTACAGGTCGGTCTTCCACTGATCCTTCGCGACTGCGACCATCGCGGCCTCGAACTCGCTGCGATCCATGCCGGCTTTCTCGAGGATCACGTCGGCGTCCTCGGGCTTGGCGGCGATCTCGCGGGCGAGCGAAGCGAGCTGACCGATCGCGTCGGCGTCGAGGGGATCCTCGGCGGGCGCCTGGGCATCGGGCGTGCCCGGATCGGCGACGTCGGGCGTGTTGGCGTCGGGCGTGTTGGCATCGGGCGTGTTGGCATCGGGCATCTGGGCGTCGGGCGCCTTGGCGTCGGGCGCCTTGGTGTCCATGGTCTTGGCGTCCGTGGGCTTGGCCTTGCCGTCGCCCTTGACGGACTTGGCCTTGCCCTCGTCGACCGAGTCGTCGCAGGCGGTGGCGGCCGCGAGCAGGGCGAGGGCGAGGATGATGATGGTGTTGCGCATGGTGATCACCCGCCCTTGCCTTCGGCGTCGCGTTCGGCCTTCTTCTCTTGGATCTTGGTCCGGATCTCGTCGCGCTTCTCGTCGCGCTTCTCCTTGCGATCCTCGGCGGCATCGAGCCGGTCCTCGGCGCCCTCGACCCTGTCTTCGGTGCGCTCGGCGATCTCCTCGAGCTTCTCGACGCGCTTGTCCACCTTCTTCAGCATCTTCTCCCATGCCGCCTTGCGGGCCGGATCGGTCGCGATCGCTTCCGCGAGCCGCTTCTTGCGGGCGTCGCTCTTCGCGATCTTCTGTTCGAGGGTCGCGAGGTCAGCCTGGCCCTTGCGCACGGCCTTCTTGCCTTTGGCGACGAGTTCGCGTCGCCGCTCGTTCAACTGCTTGCGGTGCTCGACCCAGGTGTCGTGCATCGTCGCGAGCTTCGCGTCGATCCGGGCGTCGATCTCGACCCGGTCCGCGTCGCTCAGCTCGGTGTACTCGGCCTTCTTCTTCGCGATGAGCGCGGCGAGCTCTTCGCCGCGCTTCCCGTCGGCGACGTGGGTGCGCACCCACAGGCCAAAGCCCTTCTTCGGGCCGCGCTTGCGGGTCGCGTCGGCCTCGGCGGCGATCACCGCGCTGGCGTCGGCCGGCGATCCGCCGCTGGCGTCGACGGCGTCGATCGCAAGGACGATGTCGGCAGCATCGACGCCCGCCTCGCGGGCATCGTCGGCCACCAGCGGTAGGGCGATGATGGCCAGGATGTCATCGGCGAGGGCGGCCTTGTCGGTGACCTCCGGCGCACTGGGGGCCGCGGGCGCCGGGTCGTCCGCGGGTGCCGCCGTGGTCTTCGCGACGGGGGGATCGTCGCCGGCGATCGCGGTGCCCGCGATCATCACGCCGGGCAGCGCCGCGGCGAGGCCGAGTGTCAGCAGGAATGTCTTGGTCATGGGGGCTCTCTTCCACCCGAGGTCGGCATCGGGCGCCCGAGTGCACCGCAGTCGCGTGGCGACCGCAAGTGTGCGCTTGGATCGTCGACCGGTCCGCGACGACGGCGGGCGGCAGCGTAAGCCGGCAGACCCGGCGTACCTGCGCGGCAGAGCCCGAGGCGTGCGCCGCCGCCCCGGTTGCTCGCAGTCCTTTAATGAGAGCCGCCCGCTCCCCCTTCCACTCGCGATCGCTCAGCGGGACTGCGGGAATTTCGACAGCTTGTACTGCAGCGTGCGGCGGTGGATGCCGAGCACCCGCGCGGCCTTGGAGATGTTGCCGCCGCATTCTCGCAGCACCCGCTCGATGTGCTCCCACTCGATCCGAGCGAGCGACGGCGTCTCGAGCTGGAGCGCCGTCTCGCCCGTCTCGCCGGCCTCGCGCTCGAACGCACCGAGGATGCGATCGGCATCGCAGGGCTTGACCAAGTAGTCGCGGGCGCCGAGCCGGATGGCATCGACCGTGGTGGCGATGGAGAAGAACCCCGTGAGGATCACGATCGCCGCCGCAGGGTGGAGCTCGAGCAGCTCGCGGAGCACCCGCAGGCCATGGGCGCCGGGCATGCGCAGATCGACGACCGCACGCTCGATCACCTGAGTGCGCGCGATCGCGATCGCGCCGTCGCGATCGCTGGCTTGCCACACCTCGATGCCGCGATCGGAGAACGCCCGGGCCAGTCGCTCGCGGAATCGATCGTCGTCGTCGACCAGGAGAATCGGTGGGTTCATTCGACTACGGTCTCGGTGGCGAACATCCGCGGCAGGCTGAGGACGGCAAGGGTGCCGCGTGGGCTCCGCGGGTGCAGCACCAGCCGCCCGCCGAGGCTCTCGGCGTAGGTGCGGGCGATGAACAGGCCCAGGCCCATGCCTGCGCCCGGTTGCTTGGTCGTGAAAAACGGCTCGCCGGCGCGCTCGACCGCATCGGCACGGAGGCCATCACCGCGATCACGCACCGTCAGCGTGAGGCTCGTCGGATCGGCGACGAGCTCGAGCTCGATCGCGCCGTCATCGGGACCCGACGCATCGAGGGCGTTCTTCACCAGCGTCGCCGCCGTGCGGGCGACCCCCTCGAGCGGACAGACGATGGTGGCGTCGCCAGGAGCTGCGCTGCAGACCACCCGTGCGGCGCCCTCGGCGTCGAAACGGCGCAAGATGGCGTCGAACAGCTGCTGCGGCTGCACCGCACCGACGCGGAGATCCTCGAGCGGAGTCTCGGCGGCCATGCCCCCGATGATGATGCGGCAACGCTCGACCTCGGCCGCGATGAGCTGCGCGTCGGCGACCGCGTCGCTGCCCGGGGTGCCACGCTGCAGCGCGAGCTCGAGTTCGCGGGCGGCGACGGCGATGGTGCCCAGCGGCGTCCCGAGCTCGTGGGCGGCGCCGGCGGACAGGGCGGCGAGCGAGGCCATGCGCGCCCGCGAGGCGTCGCGCTCGCGCAGCAGCGTGATCTGTTCGCGCTGCGAGGCGATCGTCAACGAGATCTTGCGGACGAAGTAGGCGATGACGGCAGCCGCCACCGCGAACGCGATCCACATCCCTCGCAGGTGTCCCGTGAGCATCGGGTCTTGGCCGTGGTGGCCCGCGTGCGCGGAGTGGTCCTGCTCGGGGAGCAGGAACAGGGCCGCGAATCCGAGCGCCGACAGCATCGTGATCCACACCGTGGGGCGGGTCTCGAGCACCAGCGCCGCGAGCACGATGTGCACGATGTAGAAGATCGTGAACGGGTTGGTCGGGCCGCCCGATGCCGCGAGCAGCCCGGTGAGCAGCAAGGTGTCGAGGGTCAGCAGCGCCGTCGTGATCCGGGCGGCCTGCGGCGGCGCCGGGTGGCGGCGGATCCAGGCTGTGAGGGCGGTGTTCGAGGCCACCGCAACACCGACCAGCGGCGCGATCACGGCCCAGGGGATCGCGGCTCCCAGCTCGCGGTCGTAGAGCACGAGGGCGAGCAGCTGGCTCGCGATTGCGAGCCAGCGCAGACGGGCGAGCCAGGGCAAGCTGGCGCTCGACTCGATCCCTGCGGGCACGGCACCGAAGTGCCCGGGGCGTGCGGGGGTGTCAAGGCCGGTGGGCGGTCGCGGTCACCACTGCGAAAAACCACCGCACCTGCACACGCCGGCGCCGCCGCGCGCGATCCGACGCGCGCTACGGGTCGACGCAGAACTTGAACACGACGCGGTCGGTGGTCTCGTCGGCGAGCGTGAAATCCAGCTCGACTTCCCACAGCCCTGGCATGAACAGGTTCACCGGATCGAGCTGGAACTGGCCGGGCGCAGCCATCGCGGTCACTTCGCATTGGATCGACGTGCCGTGGTTGTGATCGGGCATCCTCGGATCGACCTCGAGCACGGCGTCGTCGACGGGCATGCCCGAGGCGAGATCGACGACCTCGATGATCCAGGTGTTGTCGAAACGGGCCGGTGGTGCCGGCATGGCATCGACGAAGCGCACGGTTAGGCGCTCGCCGCTGCGCTCGAGGCCGAGGGCGTACTCGTCGTCCCGCGTCTCGTCGGCACAACCGCCCGCCGGCGTGCCGTCGGCGTCGGCGTCGGCATCGGCATCGGCGTCGGCATCGGCGGTGCACGCCGTGGCGGCCGCCAGCGCGAACGGAAGCAGGCGTGGGCTCATGGCCGGAGTATGGCACGCCCCCGAGTCTGCGCTTCGCGATGCGCCGCCGACCACCGCGCAAAATGGCTGCAGGTCGCCGTCTGTGTCCTGGGGCGTCGCTGCGCCACGCATCCTCTGCGGCTCAATCCATCCGCGGCCCGGGGACTCGCGTATCGCCGCGCCGCAGGGTCAGCCCGAGCGCGTCGAGGTGTTCGAGCAGCGGCACGGCGAACTTGCGCGACAGACCCGTCAGCTGCTTGAGCGCCTGGACGTCGATCGTCCCTGCGCCGCGCAGGTGGTCGCGGATCGTCGCGACGAGGCCTTCGTGGGCGGCGACGTCGAGGGAGAGCTCGTCGCTGAGCCGCACCAGCTTGCCCAGGCGCTGCAGCGACGTGACCATCTCGAGGACCTGGCGTCCAGACAGAGATGTGGCGCCTTCGATCTCACGGAGCGTCGGCGGGGTTGTGCCGCGCTCCGCGTACATCGCCAGGATCGTCTTCATGTGCCCCGGTAGCGCGCCGCCGCGTTGAAGGCCCTTTCCTGGGCGCGCGAGGCTGCCCGCTTCGTCGATGACGCGCACCGCACCCCGCGCCACCGCCCGCGCGACCGCGGCTGCGGCGACTTCGCGGGCGATGCGAGCGCCCAGCATGCTCTCGAGCGTGGCGCGGCCGATCCCCGCCTGCATGGGATTGGCGGCGTGGAATCGATCGACGATCGCGATCACCTGATCGACCAGGGGTCGCAGCCACCGCTCGTGCACGAAGTGACCGCCGCCCACGTCGACGACGTCGCCGCGCGGCGCGGTGATCCGCGCGAGCTCGCGGGTGAGATCACGCGCGGCGGCGCGTCGGGCCAGTGCGCCTTCGGCGATGCCCATGGTGCCTGCGTCGTCGACGAGCGCGGCGATGCGGTCCGCGTCGCCACTGCCACCCAGGGCGCGCGCGAGCGCAATCCACCGCGCACGTTGGGCTCGGCCCACCGGGGGCTCGGGATCCACGACGATGCCGCCGCCGACCGTGCGACCCGACCCATCACCGACGGGCTCCACGAAGGCGCGCACCACGACCCGCTGGCCCGCCCACACCGGTAGCGCCGCGGCGAGCCGCACCCGCACGAGGGCCTCGCGTCCAGCGGCGACGGTGATCGCATCATCGGTCGGTGACGCGGCGGCTGCGTCGGGGTCGGGCACCAGCCACAGCGGATCGAGCACGGCGGTGCAGTGGGCAGTGCCCGCGCACAACTCGACGGTGGTGCCGGCGCGCCACGGAGCGCCGCGGCCGGGCAGGTGGAACAGGCGCACGTGCACCACCGACTGGGACGAGACGATCGGACCCCGGGTGATCACGTCGCCGCGGGCGAGCACACCGGTGTCGACACCCGCGAGGTTGAGGGCGAGGCGGTTGCCGGCGATCACACGATCCCGCGCTTCGCTGCGGACCTGGGCCGCGCGCGCCCGGAGCGGGCGCCCCGGGCGATCGCCCTGTGCCACCAGCTCGAGCGCCTCGTCGCCGCGCAGAAAGATCGCGCCCGACAGCAGCGTGCCGGTGACGACCGTGCCGTGGCCGCGGATCGAGAACACCCGATCCACGGGCAAGATCACCGGGCCTGTCGCGTCGCGTCGCGGCAGCCGATCGATCGCCGCGATCACGGCGCGGCGCAGCGCGTCTAGGCCGTGGCCGGTGGTGGCGCTGCACGGCACGATCGCGGCCTCGGCGAAGGGCGTGCCCACCAGCGCATCGCGCACGTCGTCCTGCGCCAGATCGACCGCCTCGGGGTCGTCGCCGAGCCGGTCGACCTTCGTCAAGGCCACCACCGCCGCGCTCACGCCGAGCAGGCGACAGACGTTGATGTGCTCGCGGGTCTGCGGCATGACCCCGTCCTCGGCCGAGACCACGAGCAGCACCGCATCGATGCCGCCGGCGCCGGCGACCATCGTGCGCACGAATGCCTCGTGACCGGGCACGTCGACGATGCTCGCCTCGTGGTCGGCGTCGATGCGCCACGGCGCGAAGCCGAGCTCGATCGTGATCCCGCGGCGCTTCTCCTCGGGCAGCCGATCGGTATCGACCCCGGTCAGCGCGCGCACCAAGCTGGTCTTGCCGTGGTCGATGTGGCCGGCGGTGCCGAGGACCACCGCATGGGGCGGCTTGCTCACCGCCGGAGTGTACGGCCAGCGCCGGGGAATTCGCTGTGCCCGCCCGCCGGTGGTAGGCTTGCGCCGACCGTGAGCGCCGAAGACCCGCCCGCCGCGCCAGAGCCCGAGCGGATCGGCCGCTTCGAGATCCGCCGGCCGGTGGGCACTGGTGGCATGGGCCACGTCTACGCCGCCTGGGATCCGGTCCTCCAGCGCGAGGTCGCGGTCAAGCTGCTGCGTCGCGATCGCGTGCGCCCCGAGCACCTCGCCGTCGCCAGCGAGCAGCTCCGTCGCGAGGCCCAGAGCGCCGCCCGCCTGACGCATCCCAACGTCGTCGCGATCTTCGACGTCGGCGAGCACGACGGCACCGCCTATGTCGCGATGGAGCTGGTCGACGGGCCCTCGCTCGCGACGTGGATGGACGCGACCGCCCGCACCTGGCGCGAGGTCCTCGACATGTTCTTCCACGCCGGTCGCGGCCTGGCGGCGGCCCACGGCCTGGGGATCATGCACCGCGACTTCAAGCCCGCCAACGTGCTGGTCGGCGCCGACCACCGGCCGCGGGTGGTCGACTTCGGCCTCGCGCACTTCGGCGTCGTGCCGGCGATGCCGCAGGACTCGCACGATGCGGATCTGCTGTCGACCACGGGTGGTGCCGGCGGGGTCGACGACGAGTCGCTCGTCACGCTGGGCGAGGGCCCGGCGTGGGACGCCGCGGTGTCGGGGGTGTTCGATCCCGGGGCTTCGCTCGAGCTGTCGCGCTCGCGGCGTGATCTCACCACGACGATCACCTCGAATCCCGCCGACAGTCTGGCGCGGGCGATCGTCCGGGGCAGGCTCGATGTGACCACGACGTCGTCGTCGCTGTCGTCGTCGGTGTCGATGGTCGACGGCTCCCTCGGTGGCGAGCGATCGATCACCAGCACCCCCGGCGTGACCGGCCCCGGGATGTTCGTGGGCACGCCGGCGTACATGGCCCCGGAGCTGTTCACCGGCGCCGGCGCCGATGCCCGCACCGACCAGTTCGCCTTCAGTGTCGCGCTGTACGAGGGGCTCTACGGCGAGCGTCCGTTCGCCGGCGCCACCGCCCGCGAACTCGCGCACAACGTGCTCGCGGGCAACGTGCGTCCGCCGCCATCGCGCACGCGCATCCCGAGCTGGCTGCGCGTGATCGTGTTGCGCGGTCTCGCGGTGCGTCCCGACGACAGGCATGCGTCGCTCAGCTCGCAACTGGCCGCGATCGCGTTCACGTCCCGCATCATGTGGGAGTAGCGGCCAGGGCCGCCCAACGCCGTGCTCAAGCCCGCGGGTCTTCGGACGAAGTCCCCCGCGGAGGCTCGAGAGCACGCGCTTGTCGCTCGCACGCACATTTCCCTCGCTGCGGCCGGTGTCCCCGGCAGCGGCGCACGTCATCGAGCTGCTGCAGGGGTACACGGCGTTCCCGGCGGCGCTGCTGGCCACGGTCTGCGAGCGTCACGGCATGGACGTCGCGTCGCTGTCGGCGGCCGAAGTGCCGGAGCTGATCCAGCCGATCGCGCTCCAGGTCGCGCTGTTCAACCACGTCGACGCGGGCTTCGCGGTCAAGCGGCGGCTGCTGCTCGGGCTGCACGGCGTGTGATCGCACCCGCGCCCGGGCTCAGGGCAGGCGGAGGTTGCACTATCGCTACGCCTTGCACGCCGGCTCGATCGTGTGCGAAGCCATGGCGGGCATGCGGGCAGCGCGACTCGGTTGGTGGGCAGGGCTCGTGGCGTGGTGTTTCGCGCACGACGTCGCCGCAGAGCCCAAGGCATCGTGCGACTACACCGTCGTCGCCGGCGACACGACGAGCGGGATCGCGGCGAAGCACGGCATAGCCCAGCGGCGGCTCGTCGAACTCAACCGCGCGCTGCATGCCGACCCCGGCAAGCTCTCGCTCGGTCAGCAGCTGCGCGTCTGCGACGGGACCGACGACACCGGGGCTGCGCCCGCCAAGCCGGCCGGCCCCAAGGTGCGCTGCGGCGCCGGCGGACACATCGTCGCGCACGAGGTCCAAAGCGGCGACACGCTCGCGCAGATCGCCATCGAGTACGACACGCGCGAGCGCGACATCCTGGCCCGCAACGCGGCGCTCGCCGCCGACCCCGACAAGCTGCGCGTCGGTCAGCGCCTCGCGGTGTGCGTCGAGCCGACGACGATCGCGGGCAGCACCGCCACGTCGGGTCGGCCCGCAAAGGTCGTGAAGGCCAAGGAGTGCGGGATGCAGACCCCGCTGTTCGCCCACGAGGTCGTGCCGGGCGAGCACCTCGGCCAGATCGCCGGGCGCTACGGCGTGCGCAAGTCCGATCTGACGAAGCTGAATCCCAGCATCCGCAGCAACCCCGACATGCTCAGCGTCGGCAAGAAGATTTGGGTGTGTCCCGAGATCCCGCCGCGCGAGCGCATCCGCAAGACCCACGTCGTGGCCAGCGGCGAGACCCTCGGCAGCATCGGCGTGCAATACGGTCTCAGCGCCCGCGAAATGATGCGCTACCAGCGGGGCAAGCTCGCCGACGCGAACGCGCTGCGCGACGGCCAGAGCCTGGTCGTGTGGGTCGATGGTCGCATCGTGGCCGGCTTCGGCGGCCGCGACGTCGACACCGGCGTGCTGAAGGCCGGCCTGCCCCTACGGCCGGGCAAGAACTACGTCGTCAAGTGGGAGGCCGGCGCCTGGGGCACCGCCAAGACCATCCGCGCCATCGAGGACGCCGCGTCGGCCTATCGCCGCAAGAGCCCCAGTGGTCCGCGGGTCCACGTCGGCGACATCAGCAAGCGCGGCGGCGGCAAGTTCCCCCCGCACCTGTCGCACCAACACGGCCGCGACGTCGACGTCGGCTACGTGCTCACGGGCAAGGACGCCAACGAGACCAAATTCCGCCAGGCCAACGCCAAGAACCTCGATGTCGCCCGCACGTGGATCCTCGTCAAGTCGTTCATCGATACCGACGAGGTCACGTACATCTTCATGGATCACCGCATCCAGAAGCTCCTGTACGACCACGCGCAGAGCAAGGGCGTCGACGAGGACACCTTGGACGAGCTGTTCCAGTATCCGCGTGGTCGCGGGCGCTCGCACGGGATCATCCGCCACTGGCGCGGGCACGCGAATCATTTCCACGTCCGCTTCCGGCCGTGATGGGTCATGGGGGGCGCGTTGCGACCCTCGACCAGGCGCTCAACGGGCACGCAGCGTCGGTGCGTGTCGCCCGTCGACAACATGCCGGGGTGGCTGCAGACCGCGACGTGGGCGAATCCCCTGCGGCACTTCGTGATGATCGCCAAGAGCATCTATCTCGAGGGCGCCGTATTCGACGACGTCGCACCGGGGTTGGTCGCGCTCGCGGCGACCGCGGTGGTGACCGGCGGGGTCGCGTTGTCGCTGTTCCGCCGCCGCCTCGGGTGAGCCGCCCGCCGCCCGCGTGCTTCGATGGAGAGACCCGCAGGGACTAGCCGTGCAGCCACTCGAGGGGGCCGAAGCCCGCGTTGCCGAAGGTGTTGATGTCGGTGAGGCCCATGTGGTGGATCATCGAGACGAACAGCGCGTGCAGCGGGAGGGCGCGTTCCTCCGAGCTCCCCTCGACCTCGAAGTGTCGACCGGTCGAGTAGGCGCCGTCGCCGTTGCCGAACAGCACCACGGGGACGTTGACGTTGGTGTGCGGACCGCCCGCGCCGAACTCGGAGGTCCACAGCACCAAGGTGGTGTCGAGCAGCGGGCGCCCATCGGCGTCCAAGGTGGTCTGCAGCTTGTCGACGAGCGCGGCGACCTTCTCGGAGAACCATTGGTAGAAGATCTGCATCGCCAGCTGCGCGTCGGGGTTGCTGCCCGCCTGATGGGTCCATGCGTGCATCTGCGGGCCAGAGTCACCCGAGTCGACCTGGCCGGAGGCCGGCACGCCATAGGACTCGGGGATCGAGAACCTCGCTGCGCCCGAGCCGAACGAGATCCCGATCACCCGCGTGACGTCGCAGGTGAAGGCCAGCGCCATCAGCTCGGTGTACGCGTTCATCGCGTCATCCCGCGCCTCGCGACCGGTCCAATTGGTATCGGCCGGGAGCTTGGTGAGCGGGCCCGCGGGCATCTCGCAGGCGCCCGTGCCTTGCTCGAGGGTCGCCTTCACGCTCGCCTCGAGCGACTCGATGTTGGCGCAGTGGAAGTCGAGCATCTCCCGCCCCTTGCCGTCGAGCTCGCCGCGCAGGCTGGCGCAGTCGGCCGCGACGTGGTCGAGCGCGAAATGCTTGCGGGTGAGCATCTTGGTGAACGCCTCGCTGCCATTGCCGAACGAAGGCGCGAGGTCGGCCAGGGCATCGTAGGGGCTGCTGATCGGGGTGGCCCGCTGCCCGGAGGCCTCGTAGAACGCATGGGCATCGCTCTCGAGGGACCACAGCAGCGAGCGCTTGGGCAAGATGAGGCCCTGGGCCTGCAGCTGCTGCCCGATGCGCTGATCGATCGAGGGCCCGGTGGCGAGATCGGAATCGCTGCCCGTGGTGGTGGCCGTGAGCGCGCCGACGGTGCCCGAGCGGTGCCCGTACTCGCTGTTGTCCCCGAATGGCACCCCGGCCTGGTGCAGGCCGCGGAAGAACAACCCCTTGTCCTTGTGGCGCTGGAGCGGGCTCCACCACGGCAGGATCTCGAAGTTGGTCTCGGTGCCCTGCGTGGGCCCGGTGGTGAACTGGGGTCCATTGGGCGAGAACAGCACGACGATCCGGCGCGGGAGCTCGCCGAATGCCCGGGTGCGACGCGCGTGCAGCAGGACGGGGGCCGCGACGGCCCAAAGACCGAGGCGCTGGAGCAGGTCTCGACGTAGCATGATCAACCTCCGAGGCGAACCTGAGCGAATTGGTCGCTACCGATGATGGCGCCTAGGAGCTCGCGCATGCCGGTCTGGCTGGCGACCGACTCGTCGGCGAGTTCGTTCATATAGGGCGCCGCGTCGACGCCTTCGAAATATCCGTACGTCCAGCGGAACAGGCGGCGGGCCACGCAGCGCGCGGTGTTGTCGTGCTGCGAGAGCGCAAGGGCGAGCTGCGCGGCGCTCTCGAAGCTCACCGTGGTCTCGCCCACGGGAATGGTTCCGGTCGTGTCGTAGGGTCGACCGAGGCCATCGGCGAACGCGTGACGACCGATGGGATCGAAGGGCAGGAACGCGAAGCCGGGGGGACCGATGCGTACGTGGCATCCCTGACATTCGGCGGGCTCGGTCAGCGCCTCGAGCTGCTCGCGCAGCGTTTGATCCTCGGGCGGCTCGGGGTCGACCTCCGGGAGTTCGATGGGCGGCGGGATGACCTCGCACAGGACATTCTCGTACACGAACTTGCCCAACAGGAAGGGCGACACGCCGCTCTCCTTGGTGTGGGCGGCGAGCACGGTCGGGTGCATCAGCAGGCCGCGGCGAACCGTCGCGTCGAGGTCCCGGGCCTCGAGTTCGGCCCCCGCGGGCTCGAGCTCGAGCAGTGCGGCCAGCTCTTGCTCGACCCAATATCGCTCGGCTCCCAGGAGCGCCGCGAAGGTCCCGGCCCCCTCGAACAAGACGTCTTGAATCGTGCGCTCGAGGCTGCGGTCGGCGAGGGCCTCGAGCGCGGACGAGGTGCCCTGCAAGACCTCGGGGTCCTTGTTGCCGATGCGCCGCCCGGCCTCCGCGCCCACCCAGTCCATGACGAAGCCGAGCTGGCCGACCCGCGCCCGCTCGTCGTCGAGCAGGCGATCCAGGTGGACCAGGCGTGCCTGCGGATCGCGGAGCTCGCCGGCCTCCGCCGCGTCGAGCAGCGCCTGGTCGGGGCCCGACTGCCACACCAAGAAGCTCAGCCGCGAGGCGATCTCGTGGTCGGTCAGCCAGCGGACGTAGGCGCTGCCGTCGACGAACTCGTCGCCGAGCTCGCGGCGGTAGAGAAAGCTCGGCGACGACAAAGCGGTCGCGATCAGGGTCTCGAGGCGTTCGGGGATCGTCTCGCCCGCCTCGGGGGCCTCGAGGATCGAGAGGTAGTACTGCCGCTGTTCGGCCGTCCCCGTGCCGCGAAATGCCCGGGACAAAAAGTCTTCGGCAACGTCGGAGGCGCAGCCGAGGGTGTCGAGCGCACAGCCAGGCTCCATCAGCGGCACCGCCTGCCGTGCGGCCTCCCGCCCCAGCTCGTAGTAGTCCTCGACGTCGTCGAGCCCGGCCCCCTGCGCCCAGGAGATATGCCCGTGGCCGTCGATGAACTCCTCGCGGGGGATGAGGCTGCGGTCGAGCGATACGCCGAGCAGATCGCGGATCGAGTTGTGGACCTCGCGCTGGGTCAGCAAGCGGATGCCCGGCGAGCTCTCGCGCTCCTCGGGCACGGGCTCGTCCCCGCCAGCGGCGTCCTCGGCGTCACCGCCTTCGGCCGTGCCTGACGATCCCCCGCCATCATCTTCGGCCTGTCCCGGCCCTGGCCCTGGACGGGCGCCGTCGTAGCATCCCGTCAGCAACGTCGTCGCCAAGGCCGTCGCCAACGGCGCAACGGCCCCACGTCTGGATCGTTCGACGGCGCTCGTCATGCGGATCGAGGTATGACGCCTTCGAACGAATTGGGCCAGTCGATCCTCGGACTGGATGTGTTGCGTCTTGCGCGGGCTGCATGGACGGTACGCTCGTGCACAGTCGATGCTGCCGACCGCCCGCGCGCCCCCGAATCCCAAGGTATCGACTGGGGTCAGTGCCCCACATTTTGTAGGCAGCCACGCACACAGTCCCCACGGTAGCCGGGCTCGGGTTCTACGTGCGACCGGCTCACAGCTTCGGTCCGGGACGTTCGGCGTTCCACAACCTCGAGCGCGCGCGCGGATCCTGCGGTCGAGTTCGTCGCCGAGACCGGCGCGATCGTCGAAGTCGTAGGATGCGAGCGCGAAGAGCCCGGTCTCTTTGGCGGTCGGATGGGTACGTTCGCCTTCGCCGACGGTCGTCGCCCACAGCAGCAGGGTCAGTACATCGCCCGCGCATGCGAGCGCTGGCCTCGATCCACTGCCGCGGGTGCATCCCTGTCGACGGACGTCCACGAGGACGCCGGCGACTCGATGATCCTGCCCGCGGCGAAACCGAGAGCGGCCGCAACTATGGCCAGCGCGATCACGATGGGCGGCCGCACGGAGGCAGCATATCAGCAGGCGCAGATCGTGGTGACGAGCACCGACACCCGCAGCTCGTTCGTGCCGGGACCAAGATGAAGTGCGGCTGCGGGAAGACCACCGTGCATTGAAATCGCGGGGAGCGGCTCGGTGCCGGGATACGAGCGGAGTTCTCGAACAAGCCCCGACGCTCTTCGTCCTTCGGGTGGGTCTTCGCGGAGCTGAGCGCGGTGGATCGACCGGAAGTGACGTGGGCCCCCCGCCGCGGTTGCAGGCGCTGGACGTGAGGCAAGACCACGAGGTCGTGCTCGATCGTGCGCAACCGCGGCGGCGACGCGCCGTCTTGCCTCTCGCATCATGAACACCTCTCGCCTTGGTCTATGCCTCGCCCTCGCGCCGCTGTCGATGTCCCTCGCCCTGGCGTGCAAGCCCGATGGTTCGACGCCCGGTGAGAATGGAAGCGTCGGCACGGGTGGTGACGGCGACTCGGCCGACGGCGGCGACGGTGCGGACGAGGGCCCCGGCACGGACGCCAGCGATGGTGGTGACGGCGGCGACGGCGGTGACGGTGGTGATGGCGGCGACGATGGTGCGCCGAGCGAGCCGCACGCGCGCGGCACGATCGTGCTCGGCGAGAGTCACCTGCCGCAGAGCGCCAACTCGAGCCCCATCGTCAGCGCGTCGTTCGTGCCCGACTTCGCTGCGCAGCCCGAGGTGTGCGGCAGCGAGGTCGCCGGCTGCTTCGTGCAGACGCTCCCCGATTGCGCGGGCCAGTGCGAACTCGACGAGTTCTGCACCTTCGACGCCGGCTGCGCCTCGACGTGTCAGCGGATCTGCGATCTACCGTGCGGCGACGACGAGGTCTGCTACTTCCCGGTGCCCGACAACCCTGCGTGCAAGCGCATCGAGTACTTCGATGCGGGTGCGCTCAACTTCCTCGGCACGACGGTGCCCGTCACGTTGTTCCCGCCGTACCAGTTCGCGGGCGATGTGACCGGTGCGCTGTTCGTGCCCGGCAGCGAGATCACCGTGAGCGCAACGGGAGCGACCGAGGCCGGCTTCGAGCGGTTCGAGGAGAGCTTCACCGCGACGACCTACATGGACGCGAGCGTCGAAGACCTCGGCCTCGAGCAGATCTACGGCGAGGGCGCGGTGCCGGTGAGCTGGGCCGCTGGCGGTGACGACGTGCGCATCACCGTGACCGTGACCGGGCTCGCTGCCGGCTATGGCACGATTACCTGCGACGCGGACGATGGCGCGGGCGCGTTCGATGTGCCGCGCGAGGCGATCGCCGCGGCGCTGCCCGAAGAAGATCTCGGCGGCATGGCGCTGTCGATCGAGCGTCGCCGCGCCGAGATGCGCCAGGGCCTGTCGACGAAGGGCGAGCTGCTCGAGCACACCGTGCAGCCGGTGGGCTGGCTCGAGCTGGTGTCGAGCTCGGTGGAATCGGTGACGCTGACCGGCTGCGGCAACCTGGCGTACTGCGACGGCGAGTGCATCGACGTGCTGTACGACGATCAGAACTGCGGTGGCTGTGGTGCCGCCTGCGGTGCGAGTGCGTACTGCCAGTACGGCGAGTGCTACTGCGAGAGCGGTCTCGAGTGCGACGGTCAGTGCACCGACGTCAACACCGACGAGGATCACTGCGGAAGCTGCGGCGAGGCGTGCGGCGCGAACGAGACCTGCGAGTGGGGCAGCTGCATCCCGGGGGAAGATCCGACCGACACCGGAGATCCGACGGGTGACCCCGACGACGTCGGGAACTGCTGCATGGCGCGCGCGACACCCGGCTGCGACGTCGACGCGATCGAGCAGTGCGTGTGCGCGCAAGACAACTACTGCTGCGCCACGGCGTGGGATGCCGCGTGCGTCGGCGGGGTGGATTCGTTCGGTTGTGCAGCTTGTTGAGCGGTCGTCTCTCTCCAAGAGATCGTCCGATACGTTGCAGTCCGCGAACCGATCGGCCGCGGGCGAGGCCTCGACCCGCTCGCGGGGGACGTCGTGGCACGGAGGATCGGCGGGAACGAGCCCAGCCCCCGGCCGAGCGCACCCTCATGGGAAGTTGGCGGTGAACCGACGCATGTACACGTCGCGATCGAACGCGCTTCCGCTCGAGTACGTCACGATGGGCTGGTCTGCGGTCAACATCGCCAGGTCGGGTTCCTCCTGGAATCCGGTCGCGATCGTGTTGATGCGGAACTCGGCCTCGACCGCGGCGCCGTCCTGATCGTAGCGCTGACCGTAGACGCCCGTGAGGTTGCCGTCCTGCCCGGCGGACACCCAGGCGATGAGGGCATCGCCGTCGCCGTTCAGGGCGATCGCGGGGTTGTTCTGGGCACCCGCCGTGAACGTGTTGACCTGGAACTCGCTGCCGAGCGCCACTCCCACGGTGCTGTAGCGGCGGGCGACGACCGCGGTCGAGGCACCGTCGACGTCGTCGCTGCTCCATCCGATGATGAACTCGCCGCTGGCGTTGACGAAGACGGCGGGCTGGCTCTGGTTGCCGCTGGTGGTGCCGTTGACGAGGGTCTCTGCGGTGAGCTGAACGCCGGCGCTGTCGAAGCGGCGGAAGTAGACCCCGATGCCGCTGCCGTCCTGGTCGTTGGCGGCCTGCCACGTCACGACGAACGATCCGTTCGAGGCCCGACCGACCGACGGCAGCTGCTGGTCGCCGAGCACCGTGGCGTTGGCGGTCGCAATGCCCTGCGCGACCGCGGCGGCGTCGTAGCGCCGGCACAACACGTCGTACGTCGCCGCCGGGCGGTCCTCGAAGCAGATGACGAACGCACCGGTGTTATCGGCGGCGACGTCGGGTCGACGCTGCAGGCCGGTGCTGTTGCTGTTGACCTGGAACTGCGCGGTCGTGACTGCGCCGACGTCGTCGTAGCGCTTGGCGAACACGCCGCCCGAGTCGGAGTCGGGTGACTCCCAGGTGACGACGAATCCGCTGTTCCATGCCGCCACCGACGGGTTGCCCTGGTTGCTCGCCGTGGTGGTGTTGACCAGGAACTCCACGCCCATCGGCGTGCCCGTACCGTCGTACATCTGCGCGTACACCCCCGAGCCGCTGCCGTCCTGGGCCGGGCTACCGATCGGCACGCTCACCCACGCGACGACGAAGAAGCTGCCATCGGGCGCCGAGGCGACGGCGGGCGCGAGTTGCGAGTCCGCGGTGAACGTGTTGACCAGGATCTCCCCGCCGATGTCGCACGGGTCGGGACAGGTCCCCTCGCAGTCGACGCCGTCCTCGGTGCCGTTCTCGACGGCATCGGAGCAGCTCGGCGCTTGGCAGGTGTTCTGCGTGCAGACGCCGCTCTCGCAGTCATCCTCTTGGATGCACTGCTCGCCGGTCTCGCAGGTCATCCCGCAGCTCGCGCCACAGTCGACGTCGGTCTCGTCGGCGTTCTCGATGCCGTCGAAGCAGTCGGGCACCGAACAGACATTCTGCTCGCAGACGCCGGGCTCGCAGTCGCCGGCGTCGATGCAGTCCTCGCCCGCCTGACAGCTGGCCCCGCAGGCACCACCGCAGTCCAGGTCGGTCTCGTCACCGTTCTCCACGCCGTCGAGGCAGTCGGGCGCCGAGCACTGCGCGAACTCGCAGACCCCCTGGATGCAGTCGCCCGCGTCGAAGCAGTCGTCGCCCGTCGAGCAGGTCGCACCGCACTGGCCGCCACAATCGCGGTCGGTCTCGTCGCCGTTCTGCACGTCATCGTTGCACGTCGGCACCGCGCAGACGTCGGCCGTGCACACGCCGCTCGTGCAGTCCCCCGCGTCGACGCAGCCGTCGCCGTTGCCACAGGGTCCACACTGGCCGCCGCAGTCCTCCGCGGTTTCGTCGCCGTTGCGGACCCCGTCGTTGCAGCCCGGCGCCTGGCAGTTGCCATCGTTGCAGATGCCGCTGACGCAGTCGGCGTTGAGATCGCAGCTGCTCGAGTTGGCGCAGCCCGGACACGGACCACCGCAGTCTTCGTCGGTCTCGTCGCCGTTCTGCTCGCCGTCGGTGCAGGTCGCCACTGCGCAGATCTTCGTCGCCGGATCGCAGACGTGCGAGTCGCAGTCGCCGTTGACGTTGCAGGTCGATCCCGGCGGACAGTCTGGACAGTCGACGCCACCGCAGTCGACGTCGGTCTCGCGGGTCTCCTGCACGCCGTTGTCGCAGGCCGCCGGCTCGCACGTGTCGGCGTCGGTGCAGTACTCGCCGAGACGGCAGTCGTCGTCGTCGTTGCAGTCGCCGGTGATGCCGCATGCGTTCGGGCACGTGGTACCGCAGTCGATCCCATCCTCGTTGCCGTTTTGGACCTCGTCGTAGCAGGTCGGCGACTGACACTCGCCGCCGCTGCACGCGAGCGACTGACAGTCCGACGCCTCCGCACAGCCCTGGCCATCGACGCACGGGTCACACGACCCGCCGCAGTCGACGTCGGTCTCGTCGCCGTTGAAGACGTTGTCGTTGCAGTCGCGGTTGCCCGATGACTCCGCGGTGGTGTCGTCGGTGCTCGAGGACGTGGTGTCCTCGGTGTTGGTCGACGACAGCGTGACGATCCCATCTTCTGCCGCGGAGTCGGTCGCAACGCTCTCGACCACCTCGCCGGCACACGCCGTGATGGCGAGCGCGGCGAAGCCGTGGGCAGCAAGGCGATGGGAAGTGGTCTTGGCAAGCGAGATCATGCGGCGCATGGACGTTCCCTCCGGGGGCTCGGGCGTGCTCGAACGCGGGGCAACCCGCGCGATCTTGATTACAGACATTTCAGCGAACATTCCACTCGAACTGCGGGTGCGCGTTCGGCGCGTATCTGCGCGCCCAGCGCCAGTCGACGGGGGACCCGCAGGTCCTCGATGGGCCACAGACGGGGATGCTCAGCATAGGCGCGTAAACGCCCCGCCGGCCCGAAGGAATGACTTGAAGTTTCCATCACATTTATTACATCCTACGAACGGTGACTCTCGGACCGACAGGGTTCGAACCGGGTCCGCAACTCCACCGCCTCGAAAACGGCCGAACGAAGCCGAGGACCCAGCCATGCATCGCCGCGCATTCCGACTCTGTGTGTGTCTGACTCTGGGTGCCTCGATCGCGGCGTGCGGAGGTGACTCCACCTCCGCGACGGCGAGCGCAGGCGACACCGATTCCGCCGATGCGAGCGCGGGCTCGTTGTCCGCTGGCACCGTCACCGCGACGGATGCGAGCGGCGCGATGAGCATGAGCGCCTCCGCGGCCACCGATTCCGCCGACACCACCGACTCCGCCGGCACGGACTCCGCGGGCACCGGCTCCGCCGGCACGGACTCCGCGGGCACGGACTCCGCGGGCACGGACTCCGCCGGCACAGACTCCGGGGAAACCGGTGGACCCGGTGGCGAGCCGCCGTCCGATCCGCCCGGCGTCCAGGCGGGCTTGTGTGAGGATCCGGGCTCGCAGCAGTGGTGCTACAGCGGCGCGCCTGGCACGTACAACGTCGGCATCTGCCGCCCCGGCGCGCAGGAGTGCGTGCAGATCGATCTCGACCTCGGCGAGTGGGGACCGTGTGGTGACGAACAGCTCCCCGAGCTCGAGGTCTGCGACGGCCTCGACAACGACTGCGACGGTGAGATCGACGAGGGCCTCGGATCGACGGCCTGTGGTGAGGGCGTGTGCAACCACGAAGAGCCCAACTGTGTCGACGGCGAGCCCAACGAGTGCGATCCCGACGCCGGCGCGATGATGGAGACGTGCAACGGCATCGACGACGACTGCGATGGCGACATCGACGACGGCCTGGGTGACGAGATCGTCGAGTGCGGCGTCGGGGCGTGCGAGCACCAGGTCACGGCGTGCGCCGACGGAGATCCGCCTGTCTGCGATCCGCTCGAGGGCGCCTCGAACGAGGTCTGCGATGGCATCGACAACGACTGCGACGGCGACACCGACGAGGATCTCCCCGATCTCACCTGCGGCCTCGGCCAGTGCGCCCAGACGATCCCCGCCTGCATCAACGGCTTTCCCCAGGTCTGCAACCCGTTCAACGGCGCGACCAACGAGACGTGCGACGGCATCGACAACGACTGCGACGGCCTGACCGATGAGGATCAGGGCAACTGGGTCTGCGGGATGTTCGACTGCCAGGTGTCGGTGCCGACCTGCGTCGGCGGCGTGCCCCAGGGGCCCGAGAGCTGCGTGCCGTTCCCCGGTGGCAACGAGATCTGCGGCGACGGCATCGACAACAACTGCGACAACGAGGCGCCGGCGTGCGTCGAGACCTTCTTGGTAGGCACCGACAACACGATCCGTCCGATCGACATCGTCTGGGCGATCGATTCCTCGGGCTCGATGGCCGCGGAGATGGCGACGGTCGAGGCCGAGATCAACGACTTCGCCACGTCGCTCGCCAACTCGGGCTCATCGGGCCACCTGCACCTCGTCACCGATCGCGGCGTCGAGAGCTTGGAGATCTGCGTGCAGCCGCCCCTGGGCGGGGCCAACTGCACCGACAACCCGCTGCAGTTCTACCAGTACGACACCAACGGCGGCACGAACGGCCAGCCGATGGTCCACAGCTCGAACGCCCTGGGCCGCATCATGCAGCAGTCCGGGACGTGGATCCCGCGGCTGCAAGATGGCGCGTACCTGGCGTTCATCGTCACCACCGACGACGACGGCGATGATCCGAACTGGGTCGCGCCGCAGGACGACAGCGCCGTGGACGACTGTGGCGCCGGGTTCATCATCAACAACACCACCGGGAACGTCTGCCGCTGGGACGACCCCAACTCGGCCAACAACTATACGTCGTTGGCCTACGACATCGCTGGGTACCTCGGGTTCGCGTCGTTCATGACGAATTTCTTCCCGGCCCGCGCCATCGCTGACGACTGGGCGTTCTACTCGATCGTCGGCGCGACGGGGACCACTGTGCTGACCGGCGCCGATGACATCTACGAGTTCAGCTGCGCCAACGCGGCCGAGACCGGCGACGAGTACGTGAAGTTGTCGCTGCTGACCTCGACGCAGGACAGCATGACGAACATCTGCGACGCGGACTGGGATCTCAGCGGCCTCGCCACGGACATCGTCAACAGCGTTCCGAACGACACCTACGTCCTCGACGGCAGTCCGGCGGGTCAGTGTCTCGCGATCAACCCGGCGACGATCATCGTGCTGGTGAACGGCGTACCGATGGCCGTGCTCGACTGGATGTACAACGCGGCGACCTGCACGCTCACGATCATCGACAACATCCCCGTCGTCGGCGACAACGTCGTCATCGTCTACGAGAATTTCTGATGCTCACGTCACGGACGAATCTCCACCTCATGGGGCTCGCGGCTGCGCTCTCGCTGACCGGCACGGCAGCCTGCAGCTCGGACGTCCCCGGAGACGCATCCAACGGCACGGCGGCCGATACGATGGATGGCATCTTCAGCGTCAGCAATGCCTCGGCGGAGTCCTCCTCGTCGAGCAGCGACGACGGAGCGGCCGACACGAGCACCGCTGAACCCACCCAGTTCAACTGCGACAAGATCGACTTCGTGTTCGTCATCGACAACTCGTCGTCCATGGCCGACGAGCAGCAGAACCTCGTCGAGGCCGTGCCTGGGTTCGTCGACTCGATGCGAACCGCGCTCCCCGCCGTGAGCTCGTTCCGCGTCGCGGTGGTCGACACCGACGCCTACCCCGCCCTGGGACCGGTCGATCCCCTCGATAGCTGCCCCTCGCAGGACGTCGACTGCTCGCGCTGCGACTACCAGCTCGGAGCCTTCCTCGACAAGCCGTTGTCGGCGGTCGACCCCGCGAGCACCTGTGGGTTCTCCACCGGCGGTCCGTTCATGGAGGGCGCCGCCGAGGGGTTCCCCGACGAGTTCGCCTGCGCGGCGATCGTCGGCACCGATGGCAATCCGGTCGAGCAACAGGTCGGGGCGCTGCTCGGTGCCCTCGACCCGGCGGCGAGCGCCCAGGGGGCGTGCAACGCCAGCTTCCTGCGCGACGACGCGCTGCTGGTCTTCCTCATGATCACGGACGAGGAGGACGATCACACCGACAACCCCGCGCCGCAGGGCGGATCGCTGGGGGAGCCGGCGCAGTGGTACGCCAGCGTCGTCGAGGCCAAGCAGGGCAAGGCCGCGAACATCGTCGGACTCGGTCTCATCGGCGGTTCGCCGCGGTTCGACGACTGCGCCGCACTGTCCGCGAATGGCGAGGGCGCCGAACAATCGTCGCGGCTCGAGCAGTTCCTCGACCAGTTCGACACCCACGCCGAGGGCAGCGTCTGCAGCGCCGACTACGGGACGTTCTTCGACGATGCCTTGGGCAAAATCGCCGAGGGCTGCATCAACTTCATCCCCTGAGCAGCCCGTGGGATCGGCTGCCGCTCGACCCGGATGCGGTCCTCCTCTTGGTGCTGAGGTCCTGGCGTCGCTCACCGCCGTGTCCCGCAGCACTGGCAGTGGGTCTCGGCACCCGCTCCGACTCGGCGAGACCTAACCGCGACCTAACACTTGGGGCTCTTCGCATTGCCGGTGACCCCTCGTGCACGTAGACCGACGGTCGGTGCTTCGTGCGTTCACCCGATACTCACCGCTGGCGCTCGCGCTCGCGAGCTGCGCGTCGGCACCGCGGCGGCGCGACGCCGCCGCGGCCATCGAAGCTCGCCTCGGCCACGCCGTCGACACGGATCGCAACGCCAGTGAACCCGCGAGCCTACCCCCCGAGCTGCGCCTCGACGACGGGCTCACTGAGGACGAGGCCGTTGCGATTGCACTGTGGAATCACCCGCGCGTGCAGATCGAGCTCGCGCGCCTCGACTCCGCCGAGGGTGATCTGCTCGAGGCGCGGCGGCCGAGCAACCCGACGCTACGGTTGTTGATGCCGTCGGGACCGCAGCAGCTGGCAATGCTGCTGACCTGGCCGCTCGAGAGCCATGGGGGCGCGGTCGGGTTCGTGCACGGGCGCGAGCTCGGTGCGCGGCTGCGGTTCCGCCTGCCGCTGCACCGCGAGGGCTGACGCGCGTCAGCTCGGCGGGAACTGAGGGCATGCGATCGGCGTCGGTCGGCGATATGCGCGCGTCATGGCGCCGTTCGTGCCGATGTCACCCAGCGCTGCGTCGCGATTTTTAACGATGAGCCGCTCCGGGCGAGCGGGGCCGTGTCACTGGGCCAAGAAGCGGACGCGGACCACGAAGCTCTCGGGGTCGTGGGTCCACTCCGCGATCCCCGCGTGCAACACTGACGACGGAACCGGGCCGCACGACCCCACGCCGTCGAGGAAGCACTCGTCGTTCAGCTGATCGTCGAGCAGGTTGTCCTCGTCGAGAAAGCTGAACCGCAGCACCGCGTCCGAGTCGATGACCGAGGACCACGGGTCGGCCCACGTCGCCGTAACGGCGTTGTCTTGGGTGCTCGAGGTGAACACCGGGTCCCCGCCGTAGTAGACCCGGTAGTAGACATCGGCGAAGCAGTCGGGGGCGATGTCCCAACACGTCGGGGTGTGATCTTCCCACTGCTCGACGACGACGTCGTAGGTCGCGCCGAACGCCGCGATGCAGCCGCCTCCGCCGATACTGCACACCTCGGCCTCGCTGCAGTCGTCGTTGAACAGACAGCCGCCGGCGCACGCGGTCACGTAGTCGTCGCAGCAGTCGTTCATGGTCCCGCACACCGGATCGCAGAAGCAGGTGCCGTCGAAATCCGGTGCCGAGCCACCGCAGGCGCCCTCACACGATCCGGGCTCGCCTACCGCACCGGACTCGCCTGTGCCCGTGTCGACTGCGGTGTCGCTCACCGTCTCGCCACCGTCGTCGGTGGTCTTCGCGGTGGTGCCTTCGGCGCCATCGTCCGCGGCACTCGGGTCTGGGCCGCCGCCCAAGTCGACGCACAGTTGTGAGGCGCACACCAGGCCCGGGTCGCACCGACCGCCGTCCTGGCACGCGCAGGTCTCGGTGCCAGGCTTGCACGCGCCCGAGGTCTCGGCGCCGGTGTCGGCCCCGGGTCCGTCGCTGCCGAACCCCCCGTCCGAGCCCTCGGTGAAGCAACCGCTGCCGAGGCACAACGCCGCGCTGAACTCCCGCCACCGCAGCCAAGACACGACCGCAGTGCACCACGCTGGCCCGCGGGGGTCAACGATCGCGTGTGGGCATGCGTTGCAGGCATGGGCACAGGGGCCGGCAGCGACCGCGACGACGCAGGAGCCGGGCGACCGCGCTGCTCGCCACGGCGGTCGAAACGCCGGCCCGATCTCGGCGCAGCTCGGCGACCCACGTCGTCATGAGCGCGAGTTGGTCGCCGTCGCGGGATCGCCGGGCGAGCCGCGAGCCCGCGATCATCGATGCGGTGCGCCGCGATGCCGGGCCGCGCGAGGTGATCGGCGATCACCTAAATCGCCTTGTGATCGAAGATCGTCTCGTCGCGATCCTGCGCCGAGCCGTCACCAAGAAAAATGCATCGACGTGGGTGGGCATGGCGGTCCGTTCTCGCCGAGAGTTGCTGGGATGGTGAGTGGCCGTAGATGTGATCGGTCGGCGCGGTAGCGCGTCATTGGCCGCCGGGGCCGGCTGGGTTGCCCCGTCGAGGTGAAGGCTCAGTCATCGCCGGATGATTCGCCCTTGCCGGGCGACGGTGCCAGCAAGCCAGCCAGCGCCCCGATACAGCCCGACACGACCGCGATGATCACGTCGGGGAGCTCTGGGTCTGAGCGCAGCGCTGCGAGCAGGATCGCGCGGAGCGTGGCGGAGAGCAGGCTCAGGCCCAGCGCGATGACCACGATGCGGTAGACCCACCGGTCGCGCGAGAGGGCGCCGTCGGCCGGCAACAAGTCGGCCTGGGTGCGCATGAAGCCAACCGGCTCGTTCTTCAACCGAATCAACAGGTCGGGATCGCTGTCGAGCTGGGCAGTTAGGCGGCTGAGCGCACGGGAACTCATGAGACCTCGTGGCGACGGCTCGATTGCCCCGGGGAGGCGCCGGTCACCATGTCCGAAGTGAGCCGAGACGCAGGACTGATCCCTGCCGGATCACGAACGTGCCGAAATTGCGGCGGCTGCTTTAGTGGAGTCGACGACGGCGATCGAATGGCCGCGATGTCGTCGGACGCTCGCGGCTGAGTTTCTCGAGCGCATCGTCAATTTCCCGTCTCGACGTCGAGGTACGCGATCGCCCGCACCAGCTCCAGCAGCCGTTGGTGGGTCTCGAGCCTGACGGCCAGAAACCGCACGCCCATGCCGCGGTGGTCGGTCTCTTCGCAGACCCAAACCACCTCGCCGTCCAGCTCGAAGGGCGCCTTCGCCGGGGCGCCGAACTCGGAAGGCGGGCTGAAGCGCAGGTGTAGACGCGTGCCCTGCGGCCGAGGTTCGTCAGTGCAGATGAAGATGCCGAGGGTGGACAGATCGACGATCGACGCGAAGAGGTACGTCCCCTCGGTGCGGTAGTCGACGTCGAAGTCGACGGGCCAGCGCATCTCGGCGCGGCGATCGGAGACGGAGTCGGCCACGCCGCCCACGCTAGCAGGGGGCGAAGGGCGGGGGCGTGGTTTTCGCGATGGGGGTGTGCGCCACCACGGGGTTACGGCGCGGTCACGCCCGCGGCATGCCACGCCGGACGAGCGGCGCTCGGGCCGAGCTCCGCGACCGTCAGAACTTGATGCCGGCCTGGGCCTGCAGCGATTGCACGGCGCGCGCGTCTTCGCGACCGCCGTTGACCAGCACGCGGTTGAAGCCGCCCAGCGGGAACATGACGCCGTACTGGAGCTGCACGAAGATCGGCTCGCGGGCGTCGTGATAGCGCATCGCGCCATCGATCTCGACGCCGTAGCTGAAGCGGTTGCCCAGCGTGCCCTGGCGACGCATCGCGAGCGCGTACTGGACGTCGACCCGCGCCGAGAAGTGGTTGAAGAAGTAGAACGCCGCCCACGGCTTGATGTAGGCCGCGTTCGACACCGTCCCGAGGATCTCGCGGAACAGCAGCAGGTCGACGTTGTAGGCCGGGTTGAAGCGGAAATTGCCGACCGTGCCGTTGTTGCCCTCGAGCAGGGGGCTCTGGCCGTTGTAGCCCAGCGGCGGCGAGTCGTCGCCGGTGGCGAAGCCCTGGTCGAAGCCGATGTGGAAGCGGTCGCGGAAGAACCCGTACTTGAACTCGAGCGCGTAGCCGAAGTTCGCGACCACCTGCCGGCGCAGGTTGTCCGACGTCAGCGCCCGGTACTCCTCGGTGTCGCTCAGCCCCTCGTCGATGTTGCGCAGGTTGAAGCGGCCGATCGAGCCGGCGGCCTCGAACTCGATCCGCAGCGTCCGCCAGTTCACCCGCAGCCAGAGATCGGGGGTGAACACCAGCGCGCGCCGGTGCACGAGCATGCTCGCGTAGTTGTTGAGCCCGGTGCGGCCGACGTCGTCGAAGTCGCCGTTGCCGAGGTTGAAGCTGCCGCCATCGCCCGCCTGGGGGTTGTTGGCCTCCTCGTAGTACGAGGCGTTGGTGCCCAGGCCGTCGCCGAGGCCCGGCGCGCCGTAGGCGGCGTCGACGTCCTGGTGGCGCAGCCAGCCGATGAACCCGTAGTTCACCACCGGCGTGCCCAGCGAGATCTTTCGCTGCAGCATGTCGGGGTCGTCGCGACGCTCGAGCGACACGCTCCACTGGCGGACGTCGTCGAAGCGCTCCGCCGAGAAGTCCTGGCCGACGATGCCGCCCGAGGTCCACGCCGGGCCCAGCAACTGCGCGGTGGTCGGACCGGAGGCGGCCCAGTCCCACGAGATGGCGATGGTGTGGGTCTTGCGACGGTCTTTGCCGAAGTCGAAGCCGAGGCGGATCGAGTCGACCGAGTCGCCGTAGTCCTGATCGACCTCGCGGATGATGTCTGACTGGTCGCCACGCTTCACGCCGTTGCCGTGGTTCGCGACCATGCCCATGCCCCAGTGCCAGGGCATGCGACCGAAGCGAAGATCGAGGCCCCACCCGAAGCGGATGTGGCCCCACGCGCGCTTGGCCATGATGCTGTCCTGGAACGAGTTGACGCCCGACGCGGGCGGCAGCTGGGTCCGGGAGTAGAGATCGATCGGCGCGAACGGGTTGTCGTAGCCGAACGAGTCGGGGGTGCTGCCGAGCACGACGTTGTCGAGGATGTCGATCTGCGTGTGCACCCGAACGGTGTCGGTGATGTGCAGGGTCGGCTCGAGGCGCAGCCGCATGTTCGCGCTGGAGAAGCCGTTGCGACGCTGACACCGGGTGCCCGCACGCGTCGCCGACACGCCGTTGTCGGTGAGCCGGGTGAAGCAGTCGGCGGTGTTCGTGCCCAGGCCGTTGGTGTTGCCCACCTCGTCGAGGATGTCGCTGGTCTGGGCCGGCGGCGCGAAGAACTTGTTGGGCCGCTCGGGAACGTAGGGGTTGTAGGTCTGCAGGCCCAGGTGCGGCCGGTGGAAGTAGTCGGCGCGCACCCGCATGTAGCCGCCCAGATCGAACAGCTGGATGCGACGGAATCGCTGGGGCTGCGCCGGCACCGGCTCGATCGGACGCAGGGCCTCTTTGTCCTTGGGTGCGGCCTCGGCCGGGCCTTCCTTCTTCTCTTTGCGGCCGCCCGGACCGCCGCCGACGGGTCCCGGACCGCCCGCGCCCATGCCACCGCCGCCGCCCAGACCACCGCCGGGTCCGCCGAGGCCCGGCTGCGCGTGCGCAGCATCGCCGACGAGGGCCACCGCCCCGCCCAACGTGAACGCAAGCACACCGATGACCGCGTGTCGCAGTGGCGCGCGGGAGCGCCGATTGGATGTTTCGGTCATCGAAAGGCGCCGCACGGTAACCGCGGCCCGCAAGCGGCGTCAACCGCCGGGGGGCGGCCCTGCTGCATCCGCGGGTGGGCAGGCCGCCCGGTGCGCGCATCGGCATCGCAGCGGGGTACGTCGGCGCCACGCATCGGCGCAGTAGGGCTGCAGGGGGCGCTAGGGGCTGGAATTCAGGGGATTCGGCAAGCGGCGCGGACCGACGTACCTTCGCTGCATGAGCGCGAGATGGCAGCCGGGCCAGTTGCTGTTCGTGGGCTTCGACGGCACCGAGTGCCCGCGGCCTCTGCTGGAGCTCGTCGCCGCCGGGCGGATCGGCGGGGTGATCCTCTTTGGTCGCAACATCGAAGGGCCCGAGCAGGTACGCCGGTTGGTCACGCAGCTGCGCGAGCGGACGCCGCCGGGCGCACCGCTGTCGGTGGCGATCGATCAGGAGGGCGGTCGGGTGCAGCGGCTGCGGGCGCCGTGGACCGAGTGGCCGCCGATGCGACGCTTCGGCGATGTCGGCGAGACGGCGTGGACCGCCGAGTTCGCCCGCAAGCTCGCGGTCGAGCTCGCCGACTGCGGCATCGATCTCGACTTCGCGCCGGTCGTCGACGTCGACAGCAACCCCGCCAATCCGATCATCGGCGATCGATCGTTCTCGCGCGAGCCCGGCCGCGTCGGCACCCACGCGCGCGTGTTCATCGAGGCGATGCAGGCCCAGCGCGTGGCCTGCTGCGCCAAGCATTTCCCCGGCCACGGCGACACCCACACCGACAGCCACCTCGCGTTGCCGCGGCTGCCCCACGATCTCGACCGCCTCTTCGAGGTCGAGCTGCCGCCGTTCGCCGCCGCCATCCTTGCCGGTGTCGCCAGCATCATGACGGCGCACGTCGTGTTCGAGGCGATCGATCGCCATCGCCCGGCGACGTTCTCGCCCGATGTGATCGCGCTGCTGCGCGAGCGCCTGGGCTTCGGCGGGCTGCTGTTCTCCGACGACCTCGAGATGAAGGCGGTCGCCGATCACTGGGAGCCGCGGGCGATGGTCGATGCCGCCCTGGACGCGGGGATCGACGCGCTGCTCGTGTGCCGGCGCTTCGACTTCGTCACCGAGGTGCTCGCGCGGCTCGAGCGCGCGAAGGACACCCAGCTCGAGGCTGCGCTCACCCGTGTCGCCGCGTTCAAGGATCGCTTCGCCGGCGCCGCGGTGCCCGCAGACCCGAGCGGCCCGCCCTATCCCGAGCACGCCGCGCTGGCCGACCGCGTCGTCCGCGGTGGGTGAACTGCGGCCGGCCGCGCACCGTCACCTCGCCGGGGTGATAGGGTCGAGCCGTGGACGCGTACCTTGGGCTGCTACGGGACGTGCTCGAAACCGGCACGCAGAAATCCGATCGCACGGGCACCGGCACGCTCAGTGTCTTCGGCCGCCAGCTCCGCTTCGATCTGCGCGCTGGCTTTCCGCTGGTCACCACCAAGAAGGTCCACCTGCGCTCGATCATCGTCGAGCTGCTGTGGTTTCTGCGCGGCGACACCAACGTCGGCTGGCTGCACGAGCACGACGTGACGATCTGGGACGAGTGGGCCGACGCCGAGGGTGATCTCGGCCCCATCTACGGCAAGCAGTGGCGGTCGTGGGCCTTGCCCGATGGCACCGTGCACGATCAGATCGCCGAGGTGATCGCCACCTTGCGTCGCGACCCCGACTCGCGGCGGATGATCGTCAGCGCCTGGAACGTCGCCGATCTGGGGCAGATGGCGCTCGCGCCGTGCCACTGCCTGTTCCAGTTCTACGTCGCCGACGGTCGGCTGTCGTGTCAGCTGTATCAGCGCAGCGCGGATCTCTTCCTCGGCGTGCCGTTCAACATCGCCTCGTACGCCCTTTTGACCTGCATGATGGCCCAGCAGTGCGACCTCGAGCCGGGCGAGCTCGTCCACACCTTCGGCGATGCCCACATCTACGCGAACCACGTCGATCAAGTCCGGGAGCAGCTCGCCCGTGCGCCCCGACCCTTGCCCACACTGCGGCTGCGCCGCCGCCCGCCGAGCCTCTTCGAGTACGAGCCCGCGGACATCGTGATCGAGGGCTATGATCCCCACCCGGCGATCCGCGCGCCGGTCGCGGTGTGAACGCCGAGGCAGTCGCGATGGAGATCGCCATCATCGTCGCGGTCGCCGACAACGGCGTCATCGGGATCGGCGGCGCGCTGCCGTGGCACCTTCCCGGGGATCTACGGCGCTTCCGCGAGCGGACGCTCGGTCACCACGTCGTGATGGGTCGACACACGTTCGTGTCCATCGGTCGACCGTTGCCGGGCCGGCACAACGTGGTGCTCTCGCGGGATCCGACGCTGCAGCTGCCCGGCTGCACCGTGGTCGCTTCGCTCGCGGCGGCCATCGACGTCGCGCGCGCGGGCGGGGACGACGAGGCGTTCGTGATCGGCGGCGCCGCGCTGTACCGCGAAGCCCTACCCATCGCCGACCGCATCTACCTCACCCGGGTGCACGCATCGCCCCCCGGTGACACGTACTTTGCCCCGCTCGATCCGGCGCAGTGGAACGAGGTCGCGACCGAGGTCCCCCAACCCGAGCCGAGACCCCAACCCGCCCTGCAGCCCAGCCCCCGGCCGGTCCCGGGGCAACCGCGCTACGACGTCGTGGTGCTCGAGCGGCATGGCCTGCGCCCGCGGACGCCGCGACCGTGAGCGAACGCGACGGTCTCCCGCACGGCCGGGCGTCGCGGCGCTGCGAGCGAACGCGCCCTGAGCACGGCCGGCGCCGACACCGACGTGCTGCAGATCATTCGCAGCGCGCTCGAAGCGGCACAATCGATCACATGCGCCTTGTAGATCGAACGCTCACGCTCTAATCTGATCGCATGATGCGTGCACTCCGTCTGGCGTTCATCCTGAGCATGGCCGCGCCGTCGTCCTGTGGACTGACGGCGTGCTTCATCACCGCCGACGAGGGTGAAACCTACGACGACTCGTACGGCAGCACGGGCGGCGGTTGCGGTGTCGGGAGCGAGGGTTGTGCGTGCACCAGCGGTGGCTCGTGCAACCCGGGCTTCTTCTGCAACACGAACCTCAACATCTGCATCAGCGATGCGTGTCCGGCGGGCAGCGACGGCTGTCACTGCACGACCGGCGGCGCGTGTGATCCCGGCCTCCTGTGTCTGTCGGACTTCTGCGTCGACCCCGGTCCGCAGTGCCCGGTCGGCACCGAGACCTGCCCGTGCACGCCGGGTGGTGGCTGCGACGCCGGTCTCGAGTGCCTGTCGCAGACCTGCGTGGATCTGGCGGATCTCACCACCGGCGAGCCCGGATCGACCGATCCCGACGACACCGGTACGCCGTTGCCGGAGACCACGTCGGACGGCGGCGACTCGTCGTCGAGCACGACTGCTTCCCCCGATCCCGACAGCAGCGGCACCGCCGGCTAATCGCGCACCGTATCCCGACGGGACGCTGGCATCTGCGTACCCTCTATGCCCCGAGCGGCACCGCCGGCTGATCGCGCGCCGTATCCCGACCCCCGCCGCAAGTGGCGGGTCCGACGGGACGGCCGGAGTGCCTCAGGTTCGGCGTTTCGCCGGCCGGCCGAGCCGCAGCAGCGACTCGGCCGCGAGCAGTAGGGCGACCAGGATCACCAACGAGCGCCAACGCGGCAGCGCGATCGCGGCTCGGCTGCCGTCGGTCGCCGCAGCCGGGGCGATGTCACGCCAGTGCGTGTCACTCTCGCGCGGGTCGACGGCGACCACGAACGTGATGCGCTCGTCCTCGGCCTCGGCGACGTAGTGCCCGGGCAAGAACGTCTCGCGGAACGTCGCCGCACCGCTGGCGTCGACCGGCGCCGTCAGAGACCGGCCATCGGGCGTGGTCACCGTGAGGGCCGCAGCGCCCCGCAACAGCTTGGGCTCACCGACGAACCCCGACGCCGCCCGAGCCCCCGCCCCGGCATCGCCGAGGTAGTCGAGCACGGCCGCCGCCAGCGGCACGAACCCTGGACGCAGCGGCAGGTCGGCCCAGTCCCGGTCGACGGTGGTCGTGAGCAGTGCGACGCGCCCCGAGCCGAGATCACGGGTGACCAGCGCCGGCGCGCCGCTGGTGTACGCCAGCGCGATCGCGGCGCCGCGGGTGGGATCCGGCTCGCACAGCACGATCTTGCGGACCCGCGCGCCCGTGAGTCCGAGCTCACCGCCCCAGCCGCGGAACACGGGGTGCGAGAGATCGGGTGGCGCGAAGCCCTCGATGCGCGCCTCGGCGAGGCCTGGCGCCGTCCCCACCTGAATCGTCTCGCGGAGCAGCAGCGGCAAAGCTGCGCCGAGGCGGGCGTTGTACGCGTCGGGCTCGGTGCGATCGCCCATCGTGATCCACAGCCCCATCCCGCGCTGCACCGCGGCCACGATCGCCGGCGCGATGTCCTCGCCCGGTGCGCGCGTGTTGGCGAGCACGAGCACGTCGGTGCGGGCCAACGCCTTGTCGCCGCGCTCGCGGATGCGGCTGTCGAGCTGATCAGGCGCGAGGCTCACGATGCGCAGCCGCTGCTGGTGATCGGTCACGCCCACGGCGGTGGCGAGGAAGAACACCTCGTCATGGGCGCGCAGCTCGCTTGGATCACCGTTCACGATAGTCACCTCGATCGCGTCGTCGGCCGACAGCCACACGTGGCGGACGTCGTCGACAGGCAGCGGGTCGTCCGCGAGATCGAGAGCGACGCTCGCCGCGACCGAGCGCTCCTCGCCGAGCAGCACGTGGGTGAACTCGACCGGCGCCGTGGCGCCGGCCGCGAGCGCGACGGTGCCGCGCGTCACCTCGGGCGCACCGATGCTGAGGGTCACGCCGACCTCCAGGACGTCGTCTCCGCCGCCTTCGCGGTGGACGACCGCGCGGATGCGGACGGCCCGCGGGTCGATCTCCGGGGCCGCCTCCCAGGCGAGCTCGGTGATGCCGACGTGGGTGGGCGGCGCCGTGTCGGGCGGCACTGCGGCCAACGGCACGACCACCAGCCCATCGGCCGTGGCCGTGGCGAGGCCGCCCAGACCGCCGTCGGTCGCGTCGGAGATCGCATAGACCACGCGCTTGCGATCGGCCTGGGCGTCGCCGAGGAGCTGGGCCGCCCGCGGCAGCGCGTCGGCCATCGTCCAGGCGCCGGGTCGCGGCGCACCGGTGGCGATCCACTCCTCGAGGGCCGCGCGGATGCGGTCGAAGTCGGCGGTGGGCTCGAGGGTCGGACCGCCGGGATCGGTCGTCAGGAGTCCGACGCGCGTGTCGCTCGGCAGCGAGGCGAGCACCTCGTCGGCTCGCTCGGCCGCGCGCTGCATCAGCGTGCGATCGTCGAGGCGCAGGGTCATGCCCGCCGACCCGTCGACGAGCAACACCGCGTCGTGGGGCTCGGCGACGATGGCGACGCCGCTGGGATCGAGGCTGGCCGGCCGTGCGAGCACCAGCACCGCGAGCGCCAGCAGCAGCAACCGGATCGCGAGCAGCAGCGGGTTCTGCAGCGCCCGCCGCCGGGTGACCGTGGGATCCTCGGGCGCGAGGAATCGCAGCGCCGCAAAGGGGATCGTGCGCGGCGGCTCGCGCCCCAGCAGGTGGGCGGCGATCGGGATCGCCAGGCCCACCAGGCCCAGGAGCAGCGCGGGGGCCAGCAGCGTCACGGGGCCACCCCCGCGGCGGCCGGATCGCCGGCGAGGCGGCCGAGCAGCCCCGCGAAGGTGCGGCCGAGCGCCTCGTCGGAGCACACGCGCACCAAGATGATGCCCTGGGATTCGCAGCCGGCCTCGAGCGCATCCAAGTGCTGTTGCAGCCGCGCGAGGTAGCGGCTGCGCAGGCTCGACGCGGAGCCCTCGACGTCGCTGCGGATCCCGCGGGGATCGACGAAGCGGACCACGCGGTGCCCATCCCACGGGAACTCGAGCTCGTCGCGGTGCAGCGTCTGGAGCACCAGCACATCGTGGCCGCGGGCGCGCAGCTGGGCGAGGCCGCCGAGCAGCTCATCGGCGACGGCAGCGGCGTCGTCGACGGTGGTCGCGGGGTCGAGCAGATCGGAGGCGAACACCACCAAGCTGCGCGCGGGCAGGCGCGGCGCCACGTGGTCGAGCAGCCCCCGCATGGGCGCGCGCCCCGACGGCTCGGCGGCCATCAGTGCGCGGTTGATCGACTCGAGTCGGTCGCGGCCCGCGGCGGGTCGCGCCAGCGCGGCATCGATGGCGCCGTCCCGCGCGATGACGAGACCCACCCGATCACCCTGACGGATCGCCGTCCACGCGAACGCAGCCAAGAGCCCACGCGCCGCCGCGATCTTGGCGTGCGGGCCCGCGCCGTACGCCATGTTCGCGCCGGCATCGAGCACCATGACGATGGCGAGCTCGTCCTCGGACTCGTTCTGGCGCAGCACGAGGCGATCGCGGCGCGCCGCGGCACGCCAGTCGAGCTGCCGCGGATCGTCGCCGGGCACGTAGCCGCGGTGGTCGCGGAAATCGAGGCCCAGGCCGACCCGGCGCGACGCGTGCCGACCGTGCCCGCGACCCCACACCGGCCGCCGCACGCGCAGCACGCGGGTCTGCAGCAGCTCGCCGAGGTCGGACGGCACCAACGCGCCCACAGCCGGATTGCCCTCGGCTGTCGTCATCGCATTCACGCCCGAATCGCTGCGAGGATCTCTTGCATGATCTCGGCAGTACCGACACCGCGCGCCTCGGCGGTGAAGCTGCGGACCAATCGATGTTCGAGGACGGGTCCGGCGAGCGAACGGACATCGGCGACGCTGGCGGCCGCGCGACCATCGAGGGCGGCGCGGGCCTGGCACGCGGCGAGGAGCTGCTGTCCCGCGCGGGGTCCTGCGCCCCAACGCACGAGCTCACGCACGGCCTTGGGGGCGCCGGGATCCTCTGGTCTCGACGCGCGCAGCAGCGACACCACGTGATCGACCACCGAGCCCGGCACGGGGATGCGTCGCACCAGCTCTTGATGGCCGATTAGCTGCTCGGGCGTGAGCACTGGTTGCAGCGGCTGACCACCTTGCGGATCGTAGGCGACGATCCGACGCTCGGACTCGAGATCGGGGTAGCCGACGAGGATCTGCAGCATGAAGCGATCGAGCTGGGCCTCGGGCAGCGGATAGGTGCCCTCTTGCTCGATCGGGTTCTGCGTCGCGAAGACGTGGAACGGCGGCGGCAGCAGGTGAGTCTTGCCCCCGGCGGTCACCCGTCCCTCCTGCATCGACTGCAGCAGCGCGGCCTGGGTCTTGGGCGGCGTCCGGTTGATCTCGTCGGCGAGCAGCAGATTGCAGAAGACGGGACCGGGCACGAAGCGGAAGTGGCGGCGGCCGGTCTGCGCGTCGTCCTCGAGCACCTCGGAGCCGGTGATGTCCGCGGGCATCAGATCCGGCGTGAACTGGATCCGCGAGAACTGCAGCTCGAGCGCCTGGGCGAGGGAGCTGACGAGCAGAGTCTTGGCCAGGCCCGGCACGCCCACGAACAGGCCGTGACCGCGGGCGAACAGGCAGACCAGCAGCAGGTCGATGACGTGTGACTGGCCGACGATCCGCTGGTGGATCTCGTCGACGAGTCGGGTGCGGGCATCGGCGAGCGACTGCAACGCAGCGGTGTCGTCGGCGGGGAGAGAATCCATGGGTACGCTGTCGGGGGATACGCGCTCGGGGGGTACGCGCTCGGGGGGTACGCCTCGGGCACGCGATGTCGGACTTCCGAGCAGCCTTCATATACCTGGCGCAGCCGCAGCGGGCCATCGCGCATCCCGGGGCGCACGGGCCGCCTCCCACACCGAGGGCGCATTTACGCCCAGAGGCCCGGGGAATCTCGCCCCCTCGATCGGGCGGTTTGACCGGCGAGCGGCGATGGGCCAAGTTTCGAGGCCGCCCAGGGGCGATCCGAAATTGCGGCACGAAACCGGAGAATGACATGCCGACCTTCCAGCAACTGCTCGACACCGTTAAGTCCAGTATCCGCGAGATCTCGGTCGAGGACACCCGCGCTCGCATGCAAGCGGGTGCCGAAGCGCCCGCGCTCTTCGACGTGCGCGAGCGCGACGAGTACGAGCAGGGCTTCATCGGCGGCGCGCAGTGGATCCCCCGCGGGTTCCTCGAGCTGAAGATCGAAGACGCCGTGCCCGAGCGTGACCGCGAGCTGATCCTCTATTGCGCCGGCGGCACGCGCTCGGCCCTCGCTGCGCGGGCGCTCCACGATCTCGGCTACACCCGGGTGTCGTCGCTGGCCGGGGGATTCCGCGCCTGGAAGAACGCGGGCTATGCCTTCGAAAGGCCGCGGTCGCTGACGCCCGAGCAGATCAAGCGCTACAGCCGGCACGTGATGCTGCCCGAGGTCGGCGAGGCGGGGCAGGGCAAGCTGCTCGACGCCAAGGTGCTGTTCCTCGGCGCCGGTGGCCTGGGCTCGCCCTCGGCGCTGTACCTCGCCGCCGCCGGCGTCGGCACCATCGGCATCGTCGACGATGACGTCGTCGACGAGAGCAACCTGCAGCGTCAGGTGCTGCACAACATCGAGCGGTTGGGGATGCCGAAGGTCGAGAGCGCCCGCAAGACGCTGCAGCTGCTCAACCCCGACGTGAAGGTGATCGCCCACCAGACCCGCCTGTCTTCCGAGAACGTCCTCGAGATCATCGCGCCGTACGATCTGATCATCGATGGCGCGGACAACTTCCCCACGCGCTACCTGCTCAACGACGCGGCGCTCAAGCTGCGCAAGCCGGTCATCCACGCCTCGATCTTCCGCTTCGAGGGCCAACTCACCACGTTTTTGCCCGACAGCGGTCCGTGTTACCGCTGCCTGTACCCCGATCCGCCGCCCCCGGGCATGGCGCCGTCGTGTCAGGAGGCGGGCGTGCTCGGCGTCTTGCCGGGGTTGCTCGGCACGCTGCAGGCCAACGAGGCGATCAAGCTCATCGTCGGCATCGGCGAGACGATGTCCGGCCGGCTCTTGATGTTCGACGCGCTCGCGACGAAGTTCAGGACGCTCAAGCTGCGCAAGGATCCGGCCTGCCGCGTGTGCAGCAAGCCGCCCGAGCAGATCGAACTCATCGACTACGAAGCGTTCTGTTCGGTCTGACGCCGCTGCCACGGCGCGCCCAGGGCGCCGTGGTACGGTGCCGGCGATGGACTTCGACGAGGTCGCCGCCTTCATCCGGAGCCACGAGGTCGGCCGCCGGGCGTGCGTCGAGACGCCTTTTGGCCGTCGACTCATCTGCTACGCCGATCTGACGGCGACCGGCCGCTACCTGCACTTCGTCGAGGGCTGGATCCGGCGCATCCGGCCGTTTTACGCGAACTCGCACACCGCGGTGTCGTCGACGGGGCGGATCATGACGTCGCTGCGCGAGAAGGCGCGGTTGCTCATCCATCGGGCGGTCGGGGCGGGACCCGACGACGAGGTGCTGTTCACCGGCGCCGGGGCGACCGCCGCGGTGAACAAGCTGGTCGGCCTGCTGGGCCTGGTGATCTCCGAGCCCCTCGAGCGCCAGTTCGGGCTGTCCAAGCACATCCCCGCTGCGCAGCGGCCGGTGGTGCTGCTCGGGCCCTACGAGCACCACAGCAACGAGCTGCCGTGGATCGAGTCGGTGGCCGAGGTCGTCGAGGTCGGACTCGACGGCGACGGCCGCGTCGATCTGCGCGACCTCGAGCGCAAGCTGGAGTCGTTCGCCGATCGTCCGCTCAAGATCGGCAGCTTCTCGGCGGCGTCGAACGTCACCGGTGTGCTCACCGACGTGGGTACCGTCGCCGAGATCCTCCATCGCCACGGCGCCTACGCCTGTTTCGACTTCGCCGCGGCCGGCCCGTATGTGCCGATCGACATGCATGCGGGCGATCCGGGCCGGCACATGGACGCGATCTTCCTGTCGACCCACAAGTTCATCGGTGGTCCCCAGGCGTCGGGCGTGTTGGTGGCGAACCGAGCGCTGTTCCGCTCGCGGGTGCCCGATCGTCCCGGTGGCGGCACCGTCGACTACGTCGCCGGCGCGACGCGCGACTCCGTCGACTACACCCATCGCCTCGACGAGCGCGAGGAGTCGGGCACGCCGTCGATCCTGGGCGATGTCAGGGCCGGTACGGCATTTCTGGTCAAAGAGATGATCGGGCCCGAACGCATCTTGGCCCACGAGACCGAGCTCGCCCGGCGGGCACTGCAGCGGCTCGGCCGTCACCCACGGATCAAGCTGCTGGGCTCGGCATCGCTGCCGCGGCTGGCGATCCTCTCGTTCAATGTCGAGGGGCTGCACCACGATCTGGTCAGCGTGTTGCTCGATCATCTCTTTGGCATCCAGAACCGCGCCGGTTGCTCGTGCGCCGGGCCCTACGGCCATCGCCTGCTCGGCATCGATCGGCCCGAATCGGAGCGCTTCCGGGCGGCGATACGCCGTGGTCTGGGCGGCATCAAGCCGGGCTGGGTACGGATGACGATCCCGTTCTACGCCAACGCCGACGACCTCGAATACCTGCTGGCGGCCGTCGAGTTCGTCGCCGACCACGGCGAATGCTTCGTGCCGCTGTATCGCCTGGGCTGGTACGACGGCGTGTGGTGCCACGTCGAGCGGCCGGCGCCCGACGTCGAGCCGATTGAACTCACCGTGGCGGCGCTCGAGGACGCCGCGCAGTCGTTCGCCGCTGGCGATCACGAGGCGCCGATGTCCGAGGCCCACGTGCTCGCCGAGCGCCGACGCTATGTCGAAGAAGCCACGGCGCTGGTGGCGACGTTGCGTGAGCGCCAGGTCGACTTCGCTCCGCAGTGGAACCGTCCCACCGGCGACGCCGAGGTCGATGCGCTCGTGTGGTTCCGTTACGTCGAGACCGACTCGATGGCACCCGTGGCCGACGCCGACGCGGACGCCCGATCGATCGCGCGCCACGGCAGCGAGTGGGCCAGTGACTCGAGCGCGACCGCGAGCGCCGAGCCGTCGCGGTAGCGTGCCGCGGGATCCTTGTCGAGGCAGCGGACGATGAGGCGCTCGAGCGCGTCCGGCAGCGGCTCGCGGCAGCGCAGCGATGGCGAGGGCACCGGCTCGCTGACCTGCTTGGCGAGGATCTGCATCGGCGAGTCGCCACCGAAGGGGACGGTGCCGGTGGTCGCCCAGAACAGCGCCATGCCGATGCCGTAGACGTCGGCGGACGGCCCCGCCTCCTCGCCCTTGGCGGCCTCGGGTGAGACGTACGCTGGTGTGCCCGCGATCCAGCCGGTGGACGTGAGCTTGGAATCGCGGGGCTCGGCGCTGCGGGCGATGCCGAAGTCCAAGACCTTGAGCACGTCGCGCTCGCCGCCCAACGTGGCGACGAAGAGGTTCTCGGGCTTCACGTCGCGGTGGACGATGCCGCGGCTGTGGGCTTCGCCCAGGGCGCGCGCGGCCTGGAGTGCGAGGTGGACGGCGCGGCCAGGTGGCATCGGCCCCTCGCGGCGCACCGCGCTCGACATGTCCTCGCCGGTGAGCAGCTCCATCGCGTAGTACCACAGGCCGTCGTCGGTGGCGCCGTGGTCGTAGATGCGGACGGTGTTCGGGTGCATCAGCGCGGCGGTCGTCATCACCTCGCGTTCGAAGCGGGCGATCGCGATCTCGTCGGTGCCGAACTCCGGCCGCAGGATCTTGAGGGCGACGTCGCGCCGAAGTTGCTCGTGGAACGCGATCCACACCTCGCCCATACCGCCGCGGCCGATGCGACGCTCGAGTCGGTAGCGCCCGATGCTGCGGGCGCGGAACAGCTGCCGACGCAGCGCCCAGATGTTGTGGCCGCCGATCACGAGCAGCGCCCAGGTGCCCATGAGCAGCATGAAATAGAAGAACGCGACGCTCGTCGCTTGCCCATCGCGGAGCTGTGCCTGCAGCTGCGCCGAGAACGGCGTCGCCGCCAGGAACACCAGGGGCATCACCGCGACCGGCACACCGAGCTGGACGGCGCCGACCTTCCAGTGCCCCGGCAGCACCGCGGCGCGGCCGACCATCACCAGCACGATGTACGACGCGTAGGGGCTGGCGAGGCCACCCGAGAGCAGGCACATGTCGGTGAGCACCGCGGCGCAGCTCGCCGTCATCAAGCCGTCGACCACCCGCAGGGCGATGGGGCCGGGGGCCGCGGCGACCCGCAGATAGATCGTGCACGCGAGCAGCGGCACCAGACCGATGAGCCGCAGCACCGCGTAGCTGAGAAGCGGCGCGGGCGCGACGAAGGTGCAGAGCACCCAGTCGACGACGAAGAACGCGAGCCACAGCACGCAGGCCAGGGGCATGAGTCGACGCAGGCGAGCGAGCGCGGCGGCGTGTTCTTGGCGTTCGAGGGCGAGGTCGCGGTCGGTGATGAGAGCGCCCGCGTCGCCCTGCGAAGTCGTGGGGCGATCGGGGACGAGCTTGCCGCGGCCGCCCATCGACATGGGCTCGGTGACGCCCATCTCGGCCACAGGCGCGGCGCCGCCGGGGGTTCGCGCGCCGTACGAAGCCGTGCGTGCGTGCCCGAGGGCGGGGAGCAGCTCGGTGTCCGCCCCGCCGCGCGGTGGCGTGCCTGCATCTTCGGCCACGACGCCCACGAGTGTACCAGCCACACTGTGGGCATGCGCCTCCACGTCGTCGACGGGACGTTCGAGCTGTTCCGTGCCCACTTCTCGCCGCGGCCGCCACAGTTCGGTGCCGATGGCCGACCGCTGTCGGCGTGCGTCGGCTTCGCGACGGCGATGCTCGCGTTGCTCGACGACGCCGATGAGCAGGCGACCCACGTCGGCGTCGCGTTCGACAATCCGATCCGCTCGTTCCGCAACGATCTGTTCGACGGCTACAAGACCGAGGATGGTGTGCCGCCGGAGCTGCTCGCCCAGTTCGACGAGGCCGAGACCGTCGCCTCGGCGCTGGGCCTGGTGGTGTGGTCGATGGGCGAGTGGGAGGCCGACGACGCCCTCGCGAGCGCGGCCCGTCGCCACCGCGACGCGGTCGATCAGGTGCGCATCTTGTCGCCGGACAAGGACCTCGGGCAGTGCGTGGTGGGCACGAAGGTGGTGCAGATCGACCGGGTGCGGCGCAAGCTCACCGACGAGGCCGCGCTGCGGGCGCGACGGGGCGTGGGTCCGCAGAGCATCCCCGATCTGCTGGCGCTGGTCGGCGACACCGCCGATGGCATCCCCGGCGTGCCGGGGTTCGGGGAGAAGACGGCGGGGGCGCTGCTCGGGCACTACGTACACGTCGAAGCGATCCCGGATGCGGCGGCGCAGTGGTCGGTGCCCGTGCGTGGCGCGGCGCGGCTGGCCGACGGCCTCGCGGGGATGCGGACCGAGGTCGCGCTGTACAAGCGGCTCGCCACGCTCGTGGACGACGTGCCACTGCCCGGGGATCTCGAGGGGCTGCGCTGGCGCGGTGCCGACCGGGCGCAGTGGAGGCGGTGGTGCGAGTCGGCGGACCAGGGTGCGCTCGCCGATCGTCCGCGGGCCTTTCGCTGAGCGCCTTGGGGACGGCTCATTTCGGGACCTGGCGCTCAACCATGGGCGCGTTCGACCGATGGGGACCGGGTGACCCGAAGTCTCGCGGATCCCGAGGTGGCGAGCGCGACGCCCCACGCGCGGGCGCCTCGCCCGGTGTTGCCGCAGCTCGAGGCCATCGGCCGCGTCGCCGCTGGGGTCGCCCACGAGATCAACACACCGACGCAGTACATCAGCGACGCGGCCCACTTCGCCAAGGACGCGGTGGTCGATCTGTTGGAGCTGTTGCAGCTGCAGTCCGCGGCCCTCGCCGCGCTGCGCACCGGGGCGCCGGCCGCAGGGGTGCTCGCGGCTGTCGACGCCAGCGCGGCGCGCATCGATTCCAACTTCATCCAGGCCGAGCTCCCCGCGGCGCTCGCCAGCGTGATCGAGGGCAGCACGCGCATCGCCGAGATCGTGCGGGCGATGAAGGCGCTCACGCATCCCCGCACCGACGCCCCCACCTTCATCGAAGTCCACGCCGCGATCGCGATGGCGGTGCGCATGACCAGGAGCACCCTGCGCAACATCGCCATCGTCGAGTTGGACCTGGGCGAGGTGCCGGCGGTGCGCGGCCACGCGGGCGGGTTGGTCGAGGTGCTCGTCAACCTCATCGTCAACGCCACGGACGCCGTCACCGAGGCCGCACGTGGCGGGTTGGGGCACATCTGCGTGCGCTCGCGGCACGATGGCGGACTCGTCCACATCACGGTCGAGGACGATGGGATCGGCGTGACCGAGGAGATCGCACGACTTGCATTCGAGCCGTTCTTCACGACCAAGGCCATCGGCCGGGGGACCGGCCAGGGGTTGACGCTGGCGCAACGCGTCATCGAGCAGCAGCTCGGCGGGCGGGTGGTCATGCGCGCGGGCGAGGTGCGAGGCACCGTCGTCGAGATCTCGCTGCCCGCAGATGGCCCGGAGACCGCGCAATGACGATCCGCGTCCTCGTCGTCGACGACGACCGCGAGGTGCTGGCCGGCCTGCGGCGGGCGCTGCATCGATTCCGCGATCGCTTCGCGTGCACCTTCGTCGCGTCCGTCGCCGACGCCGAGGCCGCCTTGCACGCGCAGGCCGGCCTCGATGAGGGGCCCTTCGATCTCGCCGTGGTCGAGCCCGCGCTCACCGGGCCCGCCGGGCAGAGCGTGCTCTCGCTGCTGCGCGCGCGACACCCGGACGTCGTCCGCATCGCGTTCTCCGCCACTGTCGACGCCCGTCGCTGCGTGGATGTCCTCGCCGACGCGCACCGTTTCGTCGGCAAGCCGTGCACGCCCGAGCAGCTTGTGGCCCACCTCGAGGAATCGGTCGGGGCCACGCGCGGCTGCCTGGACCGCGTCGCCCAGGCCCTTCGCGCCATGGCGGAGCCGCGGGCCCAGCCCAACGTCTACGGCCGGGCGCTGGAGGAGCTGCTCCGCCAGGACGCCTCGCTGCGGACGTTGGCGCAGATCGTCGAGGGTGATCTCGGCATCACCACGCGGATGCTCAAGCTCGCCAACTCGGCGTGGTTCGGCAGCGCTCGACCGATCACGCGGATCGATCGCGCGCTGGTGCACCTGGGTCTGGAGACCGTCCGCGGCGCGATGTTGTTGCTGGGCGCGGCCAGCATGGCCGGCGCCGATGCCGAGGCCGCGGAGGCGCTGGCCGATCACGGGCTGGAAGTCGGCGCGCTCGCGGCTCGCCTGGCGCCGCGGGGCTCCGCCGACGAGCTGCGCAGCGCCGCGCTGCTGCACGACATCGGTCGGCTCGGCTTCGTCGCCGTCGCACCGCTCGAGTACCAGGCGATGATCGACGGTTGCGCAGGCGACGAGACCGCGTTGGTCGTGGCCGAGTGCGGCCGCTTCGGTGGCGACCATGCCCAGTGCGGTGCGTTCCTGCTCGGGCTGTGGGGCCTGCCCGCCCAGGTGGTGGAGCTGGTACGACGCCATCACGAGACCCCCACCTGCGACGGGGGCGAACCGACGCCGCACGAGGCCCTCGCACTCGCCGATCTCGCCTGCAGCGGGCGGCTTGGGGCCTGGGCCGCGGCCGCGCCCACGGCCGACGCCCGTGCCCATCGCAGCGTGATCGCGTCGCGACTGCAACCAACGCCTTCGATGGGGGCCACGCCAGGACACCGCGATGCAAGCCTGCACTGAGACCAAGCGCCCGACCGTGCTCTTCGTCGACGACGACCCGAGCGTCCTCGCGAACCTCCGCCGGGGTCTGTGGCGCGAGCCGCTCGAGGTACTCACCGCCGACGGACCGGGCGCGGCGCTCGATCTGCTGCGCCAGCGCGAGGTCGACGTCGTGGTCTCGGACGAGCAGATGCCGTACATGAGCGGATCGGAGCTGCTCACGGTCGTCCGAGGGCTGCACCCCCAGGTGTGTCGGATCCTGCTCAGCGGCCACGCCGACGTCGATTCGGCGCTGCGGGCGATCAACGACGCGCGGGTGTTCCGCTTCTTGGTGAAGCCGTGTCCGCCGCGCGAGATCGCGACGTGCATCTTCGACGCCCTCGAGGCCCGCGAGCACCGTCGCTCGCTCGAGCGCGAGGCCGGACAGAAGCAGCGCGAGTCCGAGGCGCGCACCCGTCAGCTCAGCGAGGTGGTGCCCACGGTGTGGCTGGCGATCCAGCCCATCGTGCATGCCAGCAGCGGCGAGTTGTTCGCCTACGAGACCCTGGCCCGCTGCGAGCACCCCGAGGTCCGCACGCCGCTCGCGCTGCTCGACCTGGCCGAGCGCAGCGGCGCGGTCATCGAGGTCGAGCGCATGTTGCGGCTGCGGATGGCGGAGCTGCTGCGCACGCTGCCGTCCGACGTGCTGCTGTTCGTCAACGTCCACCCGCTGTCGCTCGGTGACCCCGAGTTCTTCGACACCAGAAACCCCCTGGTGCCGCACGCCGACCGCGTCGTGCTCGAGATCATCGAGCGCGACGAGATCCCCGAGGGCGTGCCGGTCCGCGATCGGGTCGCCGCGCTGCGCGAGTTCGGCTTCCGTGTCGCGATCGACGACCTGGGTGCCGGCTACAACGGCCTGAACACGCTGACCGACGTGGTGCCGGACATCGTGAAGTTCGACATGGCCTTGGTGCGCGGCGTCGAGACCTCGCCCATGAAGGCGCGGCTTCTCGCGGCGCTCATCGACACCTGCACCGACATGGGCATCCTCACCGTCGCCGAGGGTATCGAGACGTCGAGCCAGCGCGATGCCATGCGCGCGCTCGGCTGCGATCTGCTGCAGGGCTATCTTTTCGGCCAGCCCAAGCGACCGACCCGCGAGCTGCGACGCGTGGGCTGAGCGTGCCCGTGCGTCACCGATCGACGAACGCGCGCAGGTAGTAGGTGAGCTTGAGCGTCAGCTCGTGGAAGGGCTCGCGGTCGGGCGCGCCCGCCGAGCCGCCGATCGGCTCCTCGGCGCGATACACCAGATAGATGTCGCTGCCCGGGGCGAAGCGCCAGCGCAGCCGCGACTGGGCGCCGAAGCGGCGGCGTCCCGGCGAGAGATCCAACCTGCCCAGGACGTCGAACGCCAGATCACGGGTGAATGCCACGTCGAGGTTGCCGTTGGCAAAGCCGAAGTCGAAGCGCTGGTCTTGGTCGGCGAGCCGACCCACCAGGTGCGTGTACGACGTTCTCATCGTGAAGTGCTTGCCCAGCCGCGCGGTGACCGACGCGCTCGGCTGGTGGGCGAAGCCGCCGAACAGATCGAAGGCCTCGTAGCCGCCGCCGACGCCGATCGCGCGGCGCTCGGGGCTGTTGAAGCTCACCGACTGTCGCAACCCACGGTACTCGCGCGCGCGCACGTCGTAGCCATAGAGCTGGAAGTCCTGCTGCACGTCGTCGACGAAGGACGCGACGGCATAGCCCAGCGAGCTGCCGTTGCGCCAATTGAGCGAGACGCTCGAGCTCGCCTCCTGGCCCAGGCGCGCGCCATAGCCGGGCGTGGTCTCGACGCTGTACCGCGGCCCGAACTCGATCTCGCGCAGACCGAGCACCCGTGGCCGCGGGGCGAAGGTGACGGCGGCCTCCTGCCGCGCCGATCCCGGCCGGCGATAGAACCCGAGCGCCGGCGCGAAATCTTCGTCGCTCCACAGCCACAGCAGCGACGGCCGCACCAGCAGGCCGCGGTACACCAGGGCAGTGTAGGCGCTGGCCCCGACGTCGCTGCTCGGGGCCGCGGCGGGCGTGCGCATGCCGGCGGCGTCGATGCCCGCAGGCCGGCCCTGTTGTGCGATCCAGCTGCCGGCGACGAAGCTGTCCCACTGCATGCGGCCATCGAGCGCGATGAGCTGGCTGTCGAGACCACCGCTGGCGTCGTCTGCATCACGCTGCTCGCCGAAGCGGTGCTCGCCCAGGAGCATCATGCCGACGTTGAGCGTGCGCGTGACCTGCAACCGCATGCGCGCGACGGTGACGTTGGTGGGCACCGTCGCCGGCAGGTTGCGGCTCGGATCCGAGGGCGAGCCCAGGGTCTGCACGTGCAGCACGCCATACGACACCAGCGGTGTGCGGCCGTACACCTTGGCGCCGCCGAGCAGCGGCACCTGCTTGCCGCCGACCAGGCCGACCCGGCGCGAGAAGAATAGCTGGGCTTCGGAGCTGCGGCCGAAGTTGAACACCTCGAGGCCGTTGACGAAGAACGGCCGGCGCTCGGGGAAGAACAGCGGGAACCGATCGCGGGCTACCTGCACCTCGTCGGCCTCGACCTGGGCGAAGTCGGTGAGCAGCGACGCCTCGACGTAGGATCCGGCGCCGATCTGCACCCGGAGGTCGCCGCCGGTGGCGACGTTGGGCCGCCGGGCGGGATCGGCGGTGAACTGCGGCCGGAAGTTGGTGCGCAGCAGGGCGTACGGCGTGTACTCGATCGCGCGCTGGCCCGCGATGTCGCGGAGCCCGACCAGGTCACCGAACTGGCTCGCCGCCATCGGGCTGCGCGGCGGCACGATCACGCGCCAGTCGTAGGTCGCATTGCGGCTGGGGTGATCTCGCGAGATCTCGAGGCCCATGGTTCGCTCGGCGGCGCGCTTGAGCCCCAAGATCGCGAACGGGATGCGGTACTCCACGGTGTAGCCGTCGTTGCGGCGCTGCACCTCGGCCGACCACACCGCGTCCCATTGCGTGAGGAACTCGCGGCCGTCCTCGAGGCCGAGCAGATCGATCTGCGCGCCCTCGGCGTTGACGCCCAGGCTCACGCCGGTGCGTCGATCGTGGGTGGGATCGAGCTTCACGTAGACCGAGTCGTCCGCGAAGATCCCAGAGTTGTCGCGTCGCAGCGTGCGGACGATGACGTCGCCCGGCTCCGACTCGCACTCGAGCAGCACGTAGAGCGCGAGGTCGTCGTAGGCGACCTTCAACGTGGTGCGCACCGGCGGCGTCGCGCCGAGATCGGGCTGGCGCTCGCCGAAGCGATCATCGGGCGTGGCGAGCGCCCACGTGCGCTCGGTGCCGCGGCCGTCGACGACGATCGGATCGATCGTCCGCACCGCCCGGTAGCTCCGCTCCGGAGCGCGGTAGCTGCCGTCGGTCGCCGCCGCGCCAGTGCCCGCCGGTGTGCCTTGCCCGGAGCCAGCCCCCGTCTCCGGTCCAGCCGCCAGGCCAGCGGCGAGCACGATCGAAGCGGCCGCCGACGCGCTCATCCACGGTCCATTGCTGTCGAAGCTGTATGCGCCGTGGCACCCCGTACACGTGCCTTACGTGCCGGACAGCGGTGGGCGGGATGCGCACTTCGGGAGAGCGCACCGAGATCGCTGCGCATGATGACGCGCCGAACGAGCGCGGTGCACCGTCGCCGAACTGCGTTTACCCGCCGCCGCGGCCCCGGGTGCACAGGTTGGCGCGACTGGGCCCACCGCCGCATGCCCGCGCACCTCTACCCCATGCGGTTGCCGTTTGCTATACGGTGGGGGTCGCGTGGGTCTGGCCGACCGGGGATCCCCCCCCATCCGCATTCAACCCCGGTCGGCCGGGCTCCCGACCCAATCAGCAGCCCACGTCCTTGGCGGACGGTTGAACCGCGACCCCCCCGGGCGCAGATCATGGCCTGCTGACGTGTCCCTTCGACCCCGGCTCGGCCGGGGTTTCCGGGGCCCAGCGCAGAAATCTTGGAAACGGTTGTTCCCCGCGAAAAACGCAGTTCTGCGTACGACTCGGGACCGACTGCCCCTGCGCCGAGGCCCGGGTTCAGGCGCCGCCGGACTCGCAGATGAACGGGCGTGCGCTGGAGCAAGGCACGTCGTTCCAGCCGCCCGCGGCGGGGTCCATCTCGACGCAGTCTTCGTCGCCCGCGGCGTCGTTGGGCTCGGCGGGATTCCAGGCGGTGAAGTCGAGCGCCCCGCCATCGACCCAGACGAACGTGCCGCGAAGGGCGACATCGGACAGGCCGATGAACCATCCTCCGGGGACCGCTCCGGGGGGCGCGGGCAGGTCGACGACGGCGGCATGTTCGGCGTCGTCGTCGATTCGCAGTAGATCGCCACCGAACGCCGCGCACGCGATGCGGCCGTCGGCCCACGACGCGCCGGCCGGACAGAAGCCGTAGCTGCGGCCACCGGCGGCGAACAGCGTGCAGCCGTTGCACGCGTCGTTGCCGGGTGCGGCCTCGTCGGTGGCGCCATCGCAGTCGTTGTCGATGCCGTCACAGATCTCGGGATCGCCGACGGTCACCAACGGATCGGCGTCGTCGCAGTCGTCGCCGAAGGGCACATAGCCGTCGGGCGGCTCGCACGCCGAGACGGTCATCGTGGGATCGCCACGGCCGTCGCCGTCGCCGTCGAGGTACCACAGCACCTCCTCGCATGAACCGGTGTCGGCGTCGCCGCTGTCGGGATCCGTCGCCGTCGTCTCGGCCGACGAGGTGCCGCCGTCACCCGTCGCAGCGACGGTGGTCGCAGCATCCGAGGTGGATGCGGTGAGGGTCGCGTCGGTCCCGACATCGCTGAGGTTCGGGCCGGATTCATCGTCGGCGTCGGAGACGCTGCTGCCGCCGGCGCACGCCGCCGTGCACGCGATACCGATGATGGCGCCGCAGACCGCGGACGATCGCCGAAGGACGCGCGTTCGAACCGCCGCGACGAACTCTCCCTGCATCGTCGCAGGCCGCATCCCAGTCTGGATCCCAGTCTGGATCGCAGTCTGGATCGCAGTCTGGATCGCAGTCTGGTTCGCAGTCTGGTTCGCAGTCTGGTTCGTCGGCTCGCCCATGCCCGGCAAGCGTAGCAACCGTGCCCCGCGATGTCGTGCGATGATGGCGGAGTGACGGCCGATGCTCCGGAGTCCACGGATTCGCACCCCTCGTCGACGGTTGGGGCGTCGCCCCCGGGCGCCCTGGGCTGGGCCATCCATCTATGCGGAGCCTTGATCGCAGCCAGCGCGGCGCTGCCGATCACGCCCGATGGCCGCTCGTTTCTCTCGCTGCTCCGCGGCGAGTTCGGTCGCAGCCTGCTCGAGGGATGCATGATGCTCGCGGGCTTCGGCTCGCCGTTCCTGTTCGGCCTCGCCGTCGCCCTGGTGGCGTTGCCCTCGCTGCGGGCGGCCGCGACGGAGCTCGTGCGCACGCCCATCGGACTCATGCACGGCCAGCTGCTGCTCGTCGCCTTCGTGGTGTGGCGCAAGGGTGAAGCGGTCGCAGCAGTCGCGCTGTTCGGCTTCGCCGTCATCGGCGCGGTGGGCTACGCGCGCTCCGGCATGCGCGCTCCCGGTGGCCCCCGCATCGGCCTCCGCGACACCGTGCGCTGGGGTGCGATGATGCTCGCGGGCACTGGCGCGTGGTGCAAGCTGCAGCGTATCGCCGACGTGCGCTTTGGCATCGCCATCGACGTGATGCTCGTCGCCGCCATCGTGCTGGTCATCGCGACCTCGCGGCCCAGAACCGCACGCTTGGGTCAGCAGGCGTAGGTCGCGAGCACCACCAGATCGTCGCCGGTGCGCAGCAGCCAGCGGCGATCCCGTGGGGGATTGATCAGCACCTCGTCATCGCCGCCCAACGTACGGCTGCACAGGCGCAGACCCAGGGCGGTCTCGTTGCGTCGCGCGACCTGGTGCTGGATCTCGGCGAACCCGACCTCGCGCCCGTCGAGTCCGTACTCGGCGGCGGGTCGGAAGAAGATCTCGGAGCCCTCGGGCCCGAACAGATCGTCGAACACCACCCGCAGCTCCCGACGCAGCGCGACCTGGGCCATCATGTGGCTCAGGATCAGGGGCGGAATGACCACCTCACTGGCGCCGCGGCGGAACAGGGTCAAGTTGCTCGGATCCACCAACTCGACCAAGACGTCGGGGCCGGTGCCGTCGTCGGGCAGGATCTCGCGCAGCAGCAGGTGACCCAGCAGGGTGCGGGCATCCGACTCCTCGGATTCGACCCAGTCGTTGGCGACGAGGACGACGTTGTCGAAGCTCGCCGGCTCGACGCGCCGCAAGTGCCCTGGCACGGTGTAGTCGATCTCTAGGTGCTTCACGGCGACGCGAGTGCACACGACCTCGTGGTTGTCGAGGTGGCGCTGGCGCACGGGCATGGGCACCATCGAGGCGATCACGACCTCGAAGCGCTCGATCTGGTAGCCGTCGAGCTCCTGCAGCAGGTCGGGGATGCGATGGTTCCAGCCAAGGACCAGGATGCGCCGGTGCTCCTTGAGCGCGGGCGCGGTGGGCACCCCCTCGCCACGGTCGGGGCGCGCCGGCTCGTGGTCGTCGCGGGGCGCGGTGGCGTCGTCGTCCTCGGCGACGAGCACCAGGCGATCTTCGGCGCGCAGGACGAGGTCGTCGCTGGGGTTGAGCATCGAGCGGTCCACGTTGCCCTCGAGCCGCACGATGCCGATGAGGATCGCCTCGGGGAACGCGTCCGCGAGATCGCCGAAGCGCATGCCCTCGAACTGCGGGAACTCCCGGGCGTACACCTCGCTGCCGTCGCCGTAGCTGAGCATGCCGGCGAACGCATGCGACAGGCCGGGGTGACGGATGGTCTGGCACAGCAGGCTCGAGACCACGCGGTTGCTGGCGATGATCTCGAGGGGGCCAGGGTAGGCGCGGCGGGCCGTGATCGACTTGCGCGCGTCGAGCAGCTCGGCGACCACCAGCGGCGCGCGGGTCGGGTCGTACTCCTGGGCGAAGCCGGCGAGCGACAGCAGGGTCTTGATGGTGTGGGTGTCGGGGCCGGCGCCCGCCGACGCCCGATCCGGCGCCGGCAGGAGCACCGCGGCGGCGCGCAGGGTCGCGACCCTGCGCAGGTGCTCGACCCGCAGCGGCGAGCCCGAGCGCAGGATCACCGCCGCCGAGCGGTAGGCCGAGCCCACGCGATCGCGGAGCTCCTGCTGCAGCTCGGCGTCGACTTCCTCGGCCATCACCACCACGGCGAGCGCCCGGGATCCGCGGCCGCGCAGGAACTGGCGCACGCGCTCGCTCGAGAGCAGCAGCTCTTGCACAATCGTCGGCGTGCGCGTCGTCCAGCCCATCACCACGAAGTGGTTGCGGTTGGCGATCGGCGTCAGGCCGTTCTCGAGCCGACGCAGCGCCGCGTTGAGCCACTGCGTCATGATCGCGATCAGGGCGCCGAGAAAAAGCACGTAGCCCGCGACGGTGAGCAAGGTCGATACGCTGCGCAGATACAGCCCCTGATCGTCGCCGAGGTAGCCGGGATCGGACAGGCGGAGGAACGCCCACCAGATGGCATCGCCGGGGCCGTCGAACTCGCCGGTGCCGACCACCAACATGCCGCCGAGGATCGACACGCCGACGATGATCGCGATCACGAACAGCAGGCGGTACAGCGGCCCGCGGACGAGAAACCGCTCGAGGACGAACTGAAGACGGTCGCGGAGCGCAGCGAGCACAGGGGGCGAATCTTCCAGGCGCGTGAGGGCGTCGCGCGCGGGTGAACTCAGCCCGCGCGACCGAGCGCGAGGTCGTCGCCGAGCGCGGTGAGCTGCTCCGGGCTCAGCGTGGTCTGGACGGCGAAGTCGGCCAGATCGACGCCGATCTCGGTGGGCGCGTGCTCACCGAAGGCGAACTTGAGATACTGCACCGACGACAGCCGCGTGTCGCCCACCTGCCGGGGATCGAACCGTGGCCGCACCATCGAGCCGTCGGGGATCTTGGCCCACACACGGTGTGGCAGCTCGATCCAGCGCCGCAGCTTGTCGGCGCGCTCGGCCTCGTCGTCGATGCCGACCAGCAAGGTGCAGCCGAGCTCGCCGGGCCCGCCCAGCAACTCGTTGTAGGTGGTGAGCTCGTGGGCGATGTCGACCTCGCGCACGATCCGCTCGGTCCGCATCATCTCGTGCACCTGGTAGCGCACGGTGTCGCGGTTTTCGAACAGCAAGGTGATGTACTCGCCGATCTGGATGCGGCGGGCCGCTTTGATCGCGAGCATCGCCGGACGCAGCGCGTCGCGGCGCTCGTCGTAGGTCATCCAGTCGAGCAGCTCGTCGCGCAACACGGGCTTCATGGCGTCTCCGATTCGGGTTGGGGCGCGGCCGCCGGGCCGCCGAACGATTCACCACGGTAAGCCTGGGCGAGGATCGACATCGGATGCATCGGCTTGCGCCCGGCGTGCTGCTCGAATTGCAGCGCCGCGAGCGGGCAGTCGGTCGCCCAGATCTCGGCCTCGGCCTCGCGCATGCCCTCGAAGGCCTTGGCGCCAACGCGCTGCGAGTACTCGAAGCCCTCGACGAGCATGGCGTGGGTGCCGTCGTGGCCGCAGCACTCCATCACCGTCTTGGGCTGGACACCCGGCAGCTTGCGCAACAGATCGCGCGACTTGAAGCCGACGCCCTGGGCGCGCAGGTGACACGGCGCGTGGTAGGCGACCGGCCCCTCCGGCGAGCTGCGGAAGTCGGTGTCGAAGCGGGGCTCGTTGCGGATCGACCACAGGAACTCGCCCGGATCCACGACCGCGGCGGCGAGCTCCTGCGCGCGGACACGATCGTCGCCGCCGACGAGCTCGGGCCACTCGCGGCGCAGCATCATCGAGCAGGTGGGGTTGATCGCCATGACCTTCGCGCCGGCGTCGACGTGGGGCATGAGGCGATCGAGGTTGTGCTTGGCCTTGGCGCGGACCAGCTCGAGATCGCCGCGCTCCCACGCCGGCATGCCGCAGCACTGCAGCCCGCGCTCGCAGCGGATGTCGACGCCGTTTCGCTGCATCACGAAGACGGTGTCCTTGCCGATCTGCGGCTCGTTGTGCTGCACGAAGCAGGTCTGGAACAGCACGATCTCGCCGCCTTCGGGGCGGTCTATCAGCGATTCGCCCTCGGCCCAGTGCTCGAACGTGCGCGACGCGAACTCGGGCAGCAGCTTGTCGCGGTGGATGCCGAGCACCTTCTCCATGAACCAGCGGTGGAGCTTGACCCGGTTCATGGTGTTGGCGAGCCCGAGGCTCGCCCGCGCTGCGGTGGCGGTGAGGTCGGGATCACGCAGCGCGAACGACTGCAGCGTCGGCCGCGTGGTCTGCTTGCGGATCGCGGCGTGACGGTGGACCAGCTTGGGGAAGTCGAGCTGGAACGGGTGCCCGTCCCGCGGCGTGTACGGGCACTGCACCTCGCACAGCTTGCACTGGAAGCACGCGTCCATGACCGCGTCGACGCTGTGGGCGCCGAGCTTGCGGACGTCGCCATCGCAGTCGTCGTCGATCGCCTTGAACAGGATCGGGAAGCTGTCGCAGTACTTGAAGCACATGCGGCAGCCGTGGCAGACCTCGAACACCCGCGTGATCTCGGCCGCGAGCGCCTCGGGCTGCCAATAGTGCGCGTCCGAGGGGTCGTAGGTCAGACCCGCCGTCGGGTGGTAGGAGATGTTGCCCTGACCCATCGTCGTGCCGAGCATGGCCGCGGCCCTGCGCGCTGGCAACCGGCGTGCTGCGCGTGTGCCGGTGTCACGGCCGCGGGCGAGCGGTGATGCCACCAACGACGACACCCCGCGCGCCCTGGGGGCGACGGGGTGTCGGGCGGCGGGGTGTCGGGCGCCGCGAGGGCGGATCAGCCGATGCCGTCGAGCAGCGACTGGAAGCGACCGGCGTGGGACTTCTCGGCCTTGGCCAGGGTCTCGAACCAATCGGCGATCTCGGTGAAGCCCTCTTCGCGGGCGCTCTTGGCCATGCCCGGGTACATGTCCGTGTACTCGTGGGTCTCGCCGGCGACCGAGGCGCGCAGGTTGCTGACGGTGTCGCCGATCGGTAGATCGGTGGCGGGGTCGCCGACCTTCTTGAGGTAGTCGAGGTGGCCGTGCGCGTGGCCGGTCTCGCCCTCGGCGGTCTCGCGGAAGTTGCCCGCGATCTCCGGGTAGCCCTCGACGTCGGCGATCTTTGCGAAGTACAGGTAGCGGCGGTTGGCCTGCGATTCGCCGGCGAAGGCGGCCTTGAGGTTCGCGTGGGTCTTGGTTCCTTTGAGCTCTGGCATCGGCCTGCGTAGATAGCACAGCCGCGACGTGGGCACGAGAGCCGGCGCCGACGGTGCGCCGCGGGTGGCCGCGGGTGGCCGCGGCCGGTGGCCCAGGCGCGGCTGCTACACTGTAGGGGCCTTCGGCACGGCCATGGAGCACCACGATCACACCCACGTCGCCGAGCACACCCACATCGCCGATCTGGGCACCCTCGCCGTCGGCGTCGGGATGCACACCGCGTTCGCAGCGGTGCGCCTGCTGCGTCGGGGTCAGACCCGCGCCGGCAAGCCGTTCTTCGACATTCGATTGGCCGATCGCGGCCGCACGATCGCCGGCAAGATCTGGAGCGAGGCGATCCGCGCCATGGCGGCCGCCGAGGAACTGTCGCCCGGCGATCACGTCAAGGCGCTGTTCGAGATCGACGAGTACAAGGGCGCGCTGCAGCTCTCGATCAAGGGCCTGCGCAAGGCCCAGCTCGGCGAGCCCGGCTACGATCCCGCGCTGCTCGTCGACGAGGGCCACGCGCTGGTCGCCGATCTGCTCTGCGACGTGCTGGTCTTCGACATCGAGACCGTGCCGGCGGTCGATCTCCGCAAGGTACCATCGACGATCGCCCAGGCCGTGGCCAAGCACGCCGAGCGCAACGAGTGGGATGTATCCAAGGTGATGAGCCTGTCGCCGTACTTCGGCCAGGTGGTGTCGCTCGCGGTGGGCAACGGCGAGCAGGATCCGCGCACGCAGGACGTGACGGTGTTCGTGGTGCCGCCGGCGGGGGCCTCGGTGGCGGCGCTGCCGAGCTGGATTCGGCCGGTGAGCGAGCCCGAGTTGTTGCGCGCGTTCTGGACGCTCGCCGGCCACGCGAGCTGCGTCGTCTCGTACAACGGTCGCGGCTTCGACGTGCCGTTCATGCTCGGACGCAGCCTCATCCACGAGGTGCCGGTGCGCGTCGATCTGTTGGGGTCTAAATACGCACTGCGGCCGCACCTGGATCTGTATGGCGTCGTCGCGCCCGGCGGCTTCGGTCGCGGCCCGGCCTCGCTCGACGTAGTGTGCTGGGCGCTCGGACTCACCAGCCCCAAGGAATCGATGGACGGGTCAATGGTCGCGTCGACCTACGCCAAGGGCGATGTCGGGCAGATCGCGCTGTACAACGCGGGCGACGTGCGGGCGACGACCGCGGTGTACCAGCGCGTGCGCGATGGCGTGCTGCGCTTCCGCGACGATTGGTAGGCCGCGGCGCGTCCGTGGAGTGGACGCGCCACGGCAAGGGCGACTCAGTCCTCCAGGGGGACCGGCCCGGTCCCCCTTCCACCGGGCGAACCCGGCGGAACCTTTCCCCTCCCTCTCGCTGTCGCTCTCTCAGCCGTCGGCGGCGTCGGCGTCGGCGGCATCGCCATCGGCGGCATCGGCCGCGGCGGCCCCGTCGCCGGCGGGCTCACCCTCGACGGCCGCGGGGCACTCGGCGAACTCGCAGTTCGGTCCGCCGCGGGCGACGGAGCTGCCGTCGGGACAGACCTTCGCTTCTTCGGTGCAGGCGGGGCCGTCGCCGGGCGGTGTGGAATCCTTCTGGGACTTGGAGCAGGCGCCCGTGACCCCCGCCAGGGTGAAGGCGACCAGATACGCGGCAACTCGGGTGTGGTGGTGCATGGACCCCCGAACGCCACGTGGCCCGCGGAGCTTTCGCTGCTACCGTGCCGGCGTGGATGCCGTCCATCGGTTGCTCGAGCTGGTCGCCCGTGAGCTGCGTGCCGACGATGTGCGGATCGAGATCGGTCTGCGGCCGCCGGCTGCGGGGAATGCGTGGTGCGAGCTCGCTGGGGGCTATCGCCTCGTCGCGGTTTTCGACGTCACGCCCGATGCCCTCGATGACCGCCGGGCGCGGCTCGAGGCCCTCGCCCACACGTTTGCCGCCACGCTCACCGCGGGCCTCTCCGACGCGCCGCAGTTGGCGACCGGCACCGAGCTCGCCGTGCATGCGCTCGACGAGACGCTCGCGAGCCTGGCGCGGATCGCCGGCGCATCGGTGGCGATGGTCGTCGACGAGCACTCGCCCATGATCTGGGGCTCGTCATTGGTGCCGCGCGGTCCCGAGGACGCCGACGTCGCCGCGTGGCTGTCGGCCGCCGCCGCGGCGGCCATACGCCATGGCCTCGATTTCGCGACGCTGCTCGCGACCCCGACGCAGGTGGATGCGGCCCTCGATGTCACCGCGATCGATGCCGACAACCGGGCGCGCATCGTCCGGGCGCTCGGGCGCATGCATGCCACGGGCTTGCAGCGAACCCCGGCGCAATGGCGCGAGCTCGTGCTGGCCCTGCGCGCCGTCGCCGGGGCCAGGCGGGGCGCTGCGGATGCCAGGCTCGCCGGCGTCGGCGACGATCCGCTGGGCTACATGTCGCGCGGCTTCGGGGGCATCTACCGGGTCGTGCTCGCGTTCGACGGCGAGTACTCCGAGCTGCACGCCGGTGCGGCGCTCATCCGCGCGCTGCCAGTGATCGAGCGCCACGTCGTCGCGCTGCCGCCGGTCGATCCATCGCCCGGCGGGCGCGGCGGCGGCCAGGTGGTGCGGATGTTCGGCGATTAGTCACGGCATCACGTCGCACAGCCCGCAGGCGTTGCACGCGTCCGCACAGCAATCGCCGAGGCCGACGCACAGGTCGTCGCACCAGCAGCCGCCGGGGGCCGAGCCGCCGCATGCACCCGAGCTGCAGCCGCAGTCGATGCCGCAGCTCGACGCGTCCTCGCCGTTGCTGCACTCGCCGTCGCCACAGAACACGCACGACCCGCAGTCGATCGGGCATGTGTTGCAGGCCTCGCCGACCAGCGGGTTGCACTGACCGTCGCCGCACTGGGCGTTGCAGCCGCCACAATCGGCGGGGCAGCTGTTGCACGACTCGCCCGCCAGCGGGGCGCACACGCCGTCGCCGCAGCCGGCACAGGCGCCGCAGTCGGTGGAGCAGCTGGTGCAGGACTCGCCGAGCTGGGGCTCGCATGCCGCGTTGCCGCACGAGGGACACAGGCCGCAGTCGCTGCTGCAGGTGGAGCACGACTCGCCCGCGCCCGGATCGCAGCTGCCATCGCCGCACGAGTTGCAGTTGCCGCAGTCGGCCACGCAGCTCACGCACGACTCGCCGGCGACCGGCTCGCAGGTGCCGTCGCCGCACGATGCACAGGGTCCGCAGTCGAGCGGGCAGGTGAAGCAGAACTCGCCCTGGTCGGGAGCGCAGACGCCGTCACCGCAGGCCGGACATGCGCCGCAGTCCTGGGCGCAGTTGAAGCAGAACTCGCCGCCGCCCCCGTCGCAGAACCCGTCGCCGCAGCCGCCGCAGGGACCGCAGTCCTGGGGGCAGGTGAAGCAGAACTCGCCCTGGTCGGGATCGCAGAGGCCATCGCCGCAGCTCGGGCACGGACCGCAGTCGAGTGGGCAGCTGTCGCACGACTCGCCCTGGCCGGGATCGCAGCTACCGTCGCCGCACCCCTGACACGGGCCGCAGTCCTGGGGGCAGTTGACGCAGAACTCGCCTTGGTCGGGATCGCAGACGCCGTCGTCGCAGCCGCCACAGGGACCGCAGTCTTCAGGGCAGGTGAAGCAGAGCTCGCCCTGGCCGGGATCGCAGACGCCGTCGCCGCACGCTTGGCACGCTCCGCAGTCGTCGGGGCAGGTGAAGCAGAACTCGCCCTCGAACGGATCGCACGAGCCGTTGCCACAGCCACCGCATTCACCACAGTCCGCTGGGCAGGTGAAGCAGAACTCGCCCGAGAACGGGTTGCACGCGCCGTCGCCACAGCTCTCGCAGGTGCCGCAGTCGTCGGGGCAGGTGAAGCAGAACTCGCCCGAGAGCGGATCGCAGATGCCGTTGCCACACTCGTCGCACGACCCGCAGTCCTGCGGGCAGGTGAAGCACAGCTCGCCCGAGAATGGATCGCAGACGCCGTTGCCGCAGGCGTCGCACGGCCCGCAGTCCTGCGGGCAGGTGAAGCACAGCTCGCCGGCGAACGGGTCGCAGCTGCCGTTGCCGCACTCGTCGCACGTGCCGCAGTCGATGGGGCACGTGATGCAGAACTCGCCGAGCTCGAGCTCGCACGTGCCGTTGCCACAGCCCTCGCAGGAGCCGCAGTCGACCGCACAGCTCTCGCAGGATTCGCCGAACTCCGGGTTGCACGAACCATCGCCGCACAGCTCGCAGCTGCCGCAGTCGACATCGCACCACCCACAGTTCTCGCCGAGCTCGAGCTGACAGATGCCGTCGCCGCACACACCACAGCTGCCGCAGTCGATGGGGCAGCCGCCGCAATCCTCGTCGGGGGTGCAGACGAGATCGCCACACTCGCCGCACGGCCCACAGTCGACGGGGCAATCGGCGCAGCCCTCGTCGGGGTCGCACACGCCGTTGCCGCAATCGACGGGGGTGTCCGTGGTCCCGACCGACGTCGAGCTGTCGTCACCGGTGTCGTGCGACCTGTCGAAGGCGAAATCCGTGCGCCCGCAGCTGCCCAGGATCACCAGGCCGCACCACGCGAGAATCCAAGTCGTCCACCGTGCCATCGCTGTCGCCGCGCCAAAACGCGCGCCCCGTCGATCGAGGCTAACAGTGATCATGCAGCGGCGCGAACTCGCGGCGCTCGGACGGGGGCTGCGCTCGAGCGGGGATGCCCGAGGCGGGTCGAGCGCCCGGACGTGGTGCGATCAGCCGCCGCGCGGCCAGCCATCGTGATTGGCCTCGCCGCCGGCCCGATTGGCCTCGCCGCCGGCCGGGTTGGCCTGGGTGTTCCAGCCGTGGTGGGGTTGGGCGGGGGGCAGGGCCGGGTACATGGGCGCCGCCGGAAGCATGGGCGCTGTGTGGGCCGTCCACTGGAACCCGTCGTGATAGCGCAGGTAGCTCGGAAACGCGGGGTCGGGGTACCAACCCGGCAGCGCCAGCGGCAGCGGCGGCGCCGCCTCGAGCCGTGGGCGCACGGCGACGAGGTAGGCGATCGCCGCGGGCAGGCCCATGAGCAGGGCGAGCACCAGCCACATGGTCTTCTCGCTGCCGACGGCCTTGAAGTCGCGGTCGGACCGCCGCGCCACGTCGACGATCGCGAAGACGTTGACGCCGACCGCAGCGAGCAGGAAAAGCGCGAAGAAGCCGAACACGGAGACGGGGAGCGTAGCAGTGTTGCCGCGCGCGGGCTCGCGGACACGCACGGTGTGCGGAAAAGTGAGCGCGCGCAGCCGCGCCCCGCTCGCGCCGCGCACGGCACCGTCCCGAAGCGAATCGTTCCGGAATTCGTGCGCGCAACGGTGTCCCACAGCCGTTGATGCGCCCGCCAATCCCCCCCACGACACGTCACTCACTGGCTGCGATTGCGTTGCTCTCCCTCGCCTGCGGCAGCGATGGACCCGGGGCTCAGTCCGGCGACACATCCGGGGGCATCGACTCCCTCGGTGGCTCGGGCAGCACGGACGCAGACGGCAGTTCGAACTCCGGCCCAGGAGCCGACACCAGCGGCACGACCACGTCGATGCCGCCGGGCCCCTGCGAGACCCTGCTGTGCGGCGACCCGGTCGCATGCTGCGGCGCCGACGAGGACTGCGCGGCCGGGGCCTGCGTCGCGGCCTGCGATTCGGGCGTGCGCTGCGGCGACGACTCGACGACCTGCTGCGACGCCGGGCAGGTGTGTGTGTCCGATGCGTGCGTGTCGCCGACCGGCACCTGCATCGACTCCTTCGACTGCGAGATCGGCGAGTTCTGCGAGCCCACGCTCGATCAGTGCCTGCCGCAGTTCGACCCGGTCACGTGCGCGTACGAACCCGACTTCGAGGAGATCGAGGTCGCGCTCGAGTGGTCGTTCGAGGAGTCGCAGTCCATCTCGATCCCGCTGGTCGCCGACCTCGAGGGTGACGGTTCGCCCGAGGTCGTGCTCGTCACCGCGCGGGAGGGCGGCGACTGGCCCCTGGGCAACCTCATCGTCCTCGACGGCACCACCGGCCTCGAGAAGTGGCGCATCGAGCACGACCCCACCCGCAATCAGTTCGGACCCCACGGTCGCGCGACCGCGGGCCTCGCCGATGTCGACGGCGATGGCCTGCCCGACATCGTGTACGCCGGCCGTCCGGCTGGCGGCGGCTCGGTGATCCACGCCGTCGACGGCACCGGCAATCTGCTGTGGAGCTCGCACGACGTCGACGGCGAGCCCTACCCCCTGAACGTCGAGAACGGCGCGGTGAGCTTCGGCAATTTCGACGACGACGAGGCCGCCGAGGTGGTGCTCGGTGCCGCGGTCATCGACAACGACGGACTCGTGGTGTGGAGTCAGGGCGGCGGGGCCAACGGCGCGACGTTCGGCACCAACGCCAACTACACCGGCGGCATCTCGTCGATCGTCGATCTCACCGGCGATGGCGTGCCCGAGATCGTCTCGGGGCGCCACGCATGGTCCGTGCAGTGGCAGGCTGGCGTGGTTCCGACAGTCACGCTCGCGCCGCTGTGGGACGCCGGCGGCAACGACGGGTACCCGGCCATCGCCGACCTCGACGGCGACGGCACCCCCGAGGTGATCGTCGTCGCGAGCGGCTTCGTGCGCGTGCTCGAGGGCGACAGCGGCCTGGCGTGGTGCGGCGTCGATCCGACCGAGGTGATGTGCGACGCCGATCCGTCGCTGCGTACCGCGGCGGTGGCGATCCCCGGCGGGGGCCGTGGTGGCCCGCCGACGATCGCCGACTTCGACGGCGACGGCCGGCCCGAGATCGCTGCGGCGGGCGGCAGCTCCTACACCGTCTACGACCTGGCGCGCGCCGGCGAGGAGTTGGTGGTGCCGGTGGGCGATCCGGTGCCCGCTGCGGGGTCGGTCTACCAGCGCTGGTCGCAGGCCACGCAGGATCAGTCGTCCAACGCGACTGGCTCGTCGGTGTTCGACTTCCAGGGCGATGGCATCGCCGAGGTCGTCTACGCCGACGAGTGCTTCATGCGGGTGTACTCGGGCACCGACGGCACCGTGATCCTCGAGGAGCCCAACAGCAGCGGCACCATCCACGAGTATCCGCTGGTGGTCGACGTCGATGGCGACGGCAACTCCGAGATCTTGGTGGTCGCCAACGACGCGTCGAACCTCTGCGGTCAACACCCGGGCTACGAGACCCGGCGCGGCGTGTTCGCTTATGGCGACGCGTTCGACAGGTGGGTGCAGACCCGTCGGGTGTGGACGTCGCACACGTACCACGTGACCAACGCGACCTCGGCCGGCAACTACCCCGCGGTCGAGGCCGACAACTGGACGCAGCCCGGCCTCAACAACTACCGGCAGAACGTGCAGGGTGAGGGTGTGTTCAACGCCCCCGACCTCTCGGTGGAACTCGCGGTGGGCTTGGCGAACTGCATCGATCAGGAGCTCGCGCTCATCGCCACGGTGCGCAACATCGGCGCGCTCGGGGTGCCGGCTGGGATCTCGGTCACGCTGTATGGCGGCGCCGACGCCACCGCGCCGGTCATCGAGTCGCGGCTCACCGAGGTGCCCTTGCTGCCGGGTGCGTCCACACAGCTCATCTGGAATCTCGAGGCCGCGCAGGGCGGCGCCGCCCAGAGCTACTTCGTGCAGGTCGACGGGGGCGACGCGGGCGCCGGCCAAGTCGACGAGTGCGACGAGAGCAACAACGACGCGCTGACCGAGAGCGCGGCGTGCCCGATCGCCGGCTAGCCGGTCACGGCCGCACGCCCTCGAAGATGCAGTTGTCCGCGACTGCCCGCGCCCGCACCAGCTGCGCCTCGGTGCGGATCGTCCACGCGACCACCGGTACGCCGAGGCGCCGCGCCACCGTCGTCGCCCAGTACGGCAGACACGGCAGCGCGTAGCCGATGAAGTCCGGCCGCACGGCGGGCGCCAACAGCAGGCGGCGCAGCACGAACGCCTCTGTCCGCGACACGTGCTCCCCGGTGAAATCCGACGCGAGAATCCCGAGCACGGCGTGCCGCGAGCGTCGGCGCAGGCGCAGCACCGCGCGCGGGTCGAACGACTGGAGCGCGACGGCGCCGCGGTACTCGGCGACGCACCTGGCCGCCGCATCGGCGATGGCGTCCGGGCGCCCGCCGGTCTTGAGCTCGACCAGCACCGGTACGCGATCCCGGATCTGCGCGAGCACCTCGGGCAGCGTGGGGATCGACTCGTCGGTGCCAGAAAGCCGCAGTCGTGCGAGGTCTTCGGCCAAGACCGTGGCGATGTGCCCCGGCGCGCCGGTCATGCGCACCAAGGTGTCGTCGTGGAACACCCGCAGCGTGCCGTCATCGGCGAGGTGCACGTCGAGCTCGATCGGATAGCCGGCGGCGATGGCGGCGTCGAAGGCGGCGCGCGAGTTCTCGGGGCGCACGTCATCGTGCAGGCCACGGTGCGCGATGGGGTGCGTGGTCCACCACGCTCCGTCGGTAGGCATCGCCGGCATCATGGCCCAGTGCCGCCGCCGCTGCCGGCGAAGTACGGAGCCATGCCGGTGCGCCGTCGATGTGCGCGCGCCCACGGCCGCGCGGCGCACTCTGGGCGCCCGTGGGGGCCGGCCGGGCTTTGGCCGCGCGGCTCGCTTTGGTATACCGGGCGCGAGTGGGCCGTGGGCAGTCGCTCGCGCGCGCCGACCGCGAAAGAGACAACGCCATGGGTTCCGCGATCACGATGACTCCCCAAGGGCTGGTAGTGCCCGAGCAGCCGATCATTCCGTTCGTCGAAGGCGACGGCATCGGTCCCGACATCTGGGCCGCCGCGGTCCGCGTGTTCGATGCGGCGGTGGCCAAGGCCTACGGTGGCAAGCGCAAGATCGAGTGGCTCGAGGTGCTCGCCGGCGAGAAGGCCCACACCAAGACCGGTGAGTGGCTGCCCGAGGCGACGATGGCCGCGTTCCGCCAGTACCTCGTCGGTATCAAGGGCCCGCTCACCACGCCGGTCGGCGGTGGCATCCGCTCGCTCAACGTGGCGCTGCGCCAGATCCTCGATCTGTACGTGTGTCTGCGTCCGGTCCGTCACTTCCGCGGCGTGCCGAGCCCGGTCAAGCACCCCGAGGCCGTCGACATGGTGATCTTCCGCGAGAACACCGAGGACATCTACGCCGGCATCGAGTTCCAGGCCGGCACCGACGACGCCAAGAAGTTCAGCAGGCTGCTCGCCGAGCACTTCGGCACCCGCTTCGCCAAGGTCCGTTTCCCCGAGACCACGGGCTTTGGCATCAAGCCCATCTCGCAAGAGGGCACCGCGCGCCTGGTCCGCGCCGCGCTCGCGTACACGTTCCACAACAAGCTGCCCAGCCTGACGATCGTGCACAAGGGCAACATCATGAAGTACACCGAGGGCGCCTTCCGCGACTGGGGGTACGAGCTCGCCAAGGTCGAGTACGGCGCCACCGAGCTCGACGGCGGCCCCTGGCACGTCGCGCGCAAGGACGGCCACGAGATCATCATCAAGGACGTCATCGCCGACGCGTTCTTGCAGCAGATCCTGACCCGTCCGTCGGAGTACTCGGTCATCGCGACGATGAACCTGAACGGCGACTACATCTCGGACGCGCTGGCGGCCGAGGTCGGCGGCATCGGCATCGCGCCGGGCGGCAACATCAACTACGTCACGGGCGCCGCGATCTTCGAGGCCACCCACGGCACCGCCCCCAAATACGCCGGGCAGGACAAGGTCAACCCCGGATCGGTCATCCTCTCGGGCGGGATGATGCTCCGCTACATGGGCTGGAACGAGGCGGCGGATCTCATCACCAAGGGC
>JBBQJI010000020.1:0-111033 GCA_038325765.1 Nannocystales bacterium | reverse complement strand
GATCCGGCCGCCGATCCGGCCGCGCCCAGCCCCGCGCCGCTCGCCCTGCCAAAGCCTCTGTACGGCAAGATCGACGCCTCGTGCGGCAAGGACGAGGGGCTCGGCACCAAGCTCAAGCCGTTCGTGCTGAAGTCCGTCGACGGCAAGCCCAGCTCCAACGCGAGTTTTCGCGGGCGGGTGATGCTCGTGAACTTCTGGGGCACGTGGTGCAAGCCGTGCCTCAAGGAGCTGCCGGAGTTCGACCAGCTCTATCGGCGCTATCGCAAACACGGCTTGACGCTGGTGGCGATCGCGACCGACGAAGATGCAGCCCCCGTGAAGGAGTACATCGACAAGCGCAAGCTCGCCGCCAAGGTGCTCATCGGCGCCGAGGACTACGCCGGCGAATATGGCAGCCCCAAGTTCCCGTTCACGTTCGTCGTCGACGACAAGGGCGTGATCAAGGCGTCGTATCGCGGCTATCGGCCCGAGTGCATGGGCAAGCTGGAGTCGGATCTCCGCGCGCAACTCGAGGCCCGGGCGGCGAAGTAGCCGCGCGTGGTTGCGCCTCGCGATGCGTCCGCGATCCGCGGGCGCACGGCTCGTGCCGTCGATCCTGACGCGCGCCCAGTGGGCGACGCGTCACGCCGCCTCCGCCACCGCGCGCGACCGGCGGCCAGCCTGGTCTCGCTTGTCGGACGGGGCGCACTGGGATAAAGCGGGGGCGCACGAGGGATACCGCTCTGGCGCAGCTACTGACCGACCTCGATGACGCGCCCCCGCGGGTGTTCAAGCTGACGTTCGAGGTCCCGCTGGTGCGCCGAGTGCTACGGGTCGGCTCCTGGGTGATGCTGGCCATGATCACCCAGTTCTTCGTGAACTACTTCGACACCCTGATGGTCGGGTATCTCGAGGGGCCGGTCGCGACCGCATCGCAGGCGGCGTTGGGCCTGGGCATGCCGCTGTTCTGGGCCGTGGGAGGCTTCTTCGCCGCGATCGGCGTCGGTGCGCAGGCGATGGTCGCGAGGCGCTACGCCGAGGGCGACATGCCAGGCGCCGGGCAGGCGGCCTTCAATGCGCTGGTGCTCTCGGTGGTGCTCGGCCTCGCCGGTGGTGGCTTCGGCTATCTCATCACGCCGACGGGCATCGAGTTCCTCGCCAGCGCGAGCCCCGAGCAAGAGCAACTCGGTGTCACGTACACGCAGATCCGCATGGTGGGTGTGCCGGGCATGGTGATCACCTTCGCGCTCAAGGCGTTCTTCGACGGCCTGGGGCGGACGTGGGTCCACCTGTACGCCGCGTTGGCCATGAACTTCACCAACATCTTGCTGAACTACCTGCTGATCTTCGGCAACGACGCGCTCGGCATCCCGCGCCTCGAGCTCTCCGGTGCGGCGATCGCCTCGGCCGCGAGCACGTACATCGGCCTGGCGATCATGATGGCCGTCACGTTCCGCAAGGAGATGCGCACCACCTATCGCATCTACGCGGCGAAGCTCGACCCTGCGATCATGGGCCGCATCATCAAGCTGCTGGTGCCCTCGGGCTCGGCTACGGTGATCCTCATGGCCGGCTTCGCGCTCTTCATGAAGTTCGTCGGCGACATCGATGCAGCCCGCGCCGATGGCACGAACACGCTCACCGCCGCCACCAAGGCGATCATGGACACGACGGCGCTGTGCTTCATGCCGGCGATCGCGTTCGGCACGGCGACGGCGACGGCGGTGAGCCAGAGCCTGGGCGCGGGCAAGCCCAACCTCGCCGCGCGCTACGGCTGGGAGTCGGTGCGCGTCGGCATCTACGCGATGCTGGTGGTGGGCGTGGTCTTCCTCGCCATCCCCGAACAGATCATCGGCCTGCTCGCGCCCAATGATCCGGCGGTCCGCATCGCGGCGGCGCCGTCTTTGCGCATCGTCGTCGCCGGCCTGCCGATGATGGTGATGGGCCTGGTGCTGGCGCAGGCGCTGTACGGCGCCGGCGCCAACAACTTCGTGGCACTGATGGAATTCGGCCTCCACTTCGGCTGCCTGGTGCCGCTGTCGTGGTTGCTGGGCCCCAAGCTCGGTTTCGGACTCGAGGGCGTGTGGGTGGCGGCGGCCGTGTACACCAACTTGCTCGGATTCTCGATGGGCGTGAAGTTCTACGGCAAGAGTTGGCGGAAGATCCGGCTGTAGCCGGACAGTTGCCGGCACCGAGCCATCCGTGTCTATGATCCGTCCATGAAATTCTGCTCGTCCACGGGCTTGCTAGCGCTCGTTCTCGCACCGTCGACGGCGTGGGCCCATCCGATGGACGCGCCCGTGGTCGCGTTGCAAGCCGCCGTTGCCGAGCCGGACACAGCCGAGCCCCCGCCGTTCGAGGCGACCTCCTCCAAGGCGCCCGAGTCGGCGGACACCATGCAGACCGATCCGAGCGAGCCCGTGGTCGAGCCCGACGCGGCGCCCGGCGACGGGATCGATCCGTCGAGCGCCACGCTCGAGGCCGAGCGCGGTCGGGCACGATCGAAGTCGTTCAACCGTCATGGCGTCGGCGTGCGCGGCGGCATCACCGTGGTGCCGACGTGGATCCTCGCCCGCTACCTCGACACCCACGCCAACGCGCTGTGTCGCGGCGGTTCGATCGGCAACTTCGCCGCCGAGCGCGGCCTGCTCAAGACCCAGGGCTGCAACTTCTACACCGCCTTCGAGTACGTCTACCGTCAGTCGCGGATCCTCGACATCGTCGGTGTGCTCGGCTACCAGCGCCTGCACACGCCTGATGCGCTGTGGCTCGACAAGGGCCAGGCGGCGTTAGCCGGCCTGGGCGGCGCGGACTACACGGAGGTCAAGATGGACATCATGACCATCCAGGCCGACTTCATGGCCCGTGCGCCGATCATCGTTCGCGACGACGTCGAGTTCGGCATCGGGGGTGGCGGTGGGCTCGGGCTCGGCATCGTGTTCGGCGGGATCTGGCAGACGTCGCTCGGCGACGCGCCGTCGGGCTTCAGCAACGGCGTCCAGGACCCCAACTCGTGCCAGAGCACGGCAGACCTCGCCGACTTCACGCGCTGCACGCCGCGCTACGACAGCACCCAGAGCGACGCCGATCCAAACTTCGATCCGAACGATCTGTCGCGGCCCAACGTGGGCGGGTTCGCGACCTGCACCTCGGGTCGATGCAACGTCGACGACCTCAATCGCTTCGGCTACCGCCAGAAGAACAGCGATGTCCCCCCCGTGATCCCGATCGTGAACCTCGCCCTGTCGGCGCGGGTGATCATCAAGGACGTGTTCGGAATCACGCTCACGGGCGGCTGGAACACCGGGTTCTACTTCGGTGGGAGCCTCAACTACTTCTTCGGCAAGCAGTTCCAGACCGACCGCTCGACCGGTCCGGCACCATCCAAGTAGACTCGTCGACCATGGCCGACGACCAGGCGCTGCAGGTCGCGCTCGATGCTCTGTGGGAAGAGCATCGGGCCGCGAAGATCACCACGTACGAGTACAACCAGCGCCGTCGTGCCCTACGCGACGAAGCCAAGGCGAAGGCCAGTGCCGCGGTTGCGACGGTGGAGCCGGTCGGCGGCGATGCGCCTGTCGCCGAGGCTGCGGCGCTCGGGCTGTCGATCGTACCGCCTGCGGCCGAGCCCGCGGTCGCCGAGCCCGCGGTCGCGGTCGCGGTCTCGGCCGAGCAACCCGCAGCAGCCGAGACCAGCGGTAGCTGGCTCGATCGCGGCCCCAAGAGTTGGGGCCCCGCCGGCCGCGGCGACGATCCGTCGGTGCGCATCGTCCATCCGCCGAATGGCCACGGCGTCGGCACCGGCAAGTCGTTCCTCTTCATCTTCGGCCTCCGCGTCTCCCGCGACACCGATCAGATGATGGTGCGCCGCGAGACCGAGCAGATCCACGACGACGTCGAGGTGCTGCGCGCCGCCGGCTTCACGGTCGTGGTCGATCCGCAAGGCGGTCGCAAGGACTTCCTCGACGCGCTGTACGGCGAGGGCGAGGGCGTGGAGGGCTTGGTCCCCGCCGGCATCTACTGGAGCGCACACGGCCACGACGACGGCCGCATCGAGTGCTGCGACGGGCAGCTCGTCGCCCACTCTGACGTCGAGACCGCCCGTGTCTCGCCGGGTCTGCGTCTCATGGTGTTCGGTGCCTGCTACACGGGATCGTTCGCACGCACGTGGCGAGGTGCGCTCGGTGGTCATCCGCTCGTCGTCGGCTGGGGACGGCCGGTCACGATCGATCGCGCGGTCGCGTTCTTGGAGTCGAACCCCGAGACCGACACCGACTTCGACGATCTCGTCACGCGCTACATCCTCGCCGATACGCCGATCCCCCCGCTGCCCGAGCAGGGGCAGCAGCCACCGGCGTCGGCGCAGGGGCGCAAGGACGAGCTCGCGGCCCGCGTCGCTCCGATCTCCGAGCTGCTCGGCGCGGCGTGGCGCGAGCAGGAGACGTACTTCGAGATGATGGTGCAGGTGGGGTCTGGCCGTCGTCACGTCGTGCGGGTGTTCGTGCTGCTCGGCACGCACGAGTTCCTCGAGGGCCGTCCGCTCGTCGGCATCGAGGCCGAGGTGGGCGAGTTGTCACGGATCGTCGAGCCCGAGGTGCTGTTGTCGGCGACCGGCGCGCCCGGGTTCGCCCGCATAGCGCTGGTCCGCGGCAAGCACGACATGCCCGACATCGTGGTGCAGGGGTTCTTGGTCCACGCCCACGCGACGGATGTCGACATCGCTGCGCTCGGCTTCGAGGTGGCGCGGGCCGCCGACGCGCTCGAGTTCAGGCTGTTTGGCTCGGATCGGAACTACTGACCGCGATCCCTTGCCCGCGTGGCCCCCGCACGTCACCCTCGTGCCGATGCCCACGCTTCTCCGCGCGCTGCTGCCCGCCCTGCTCTGCCTCACCGCGTGCACCCAGCCCGGCTTGGGCGAGGCCGCCACGCCCGATGGTGCGGACACGCAGCCCATGCTGCAGGCCGGCGCACAGGCGCCGGCGCTGAAGACCACGGCGCACAACGGCGCGGTGATCGATCTCTCCACCTTGTCGCAGCCGACGGTCGTGTACTTCTATCCAAAGGACGACACCCCCGGCTGCACCGCCGAGGCGTGCGCGTTCCGTGACGCGTGGGATCGCTACACCGCGGCGCAGGTCGGCGTGGTGGGCGTGTCGTCGGACAGCGATGCATCGCACCGCGAGTTCGCGACGAAGCACGGCTTCACGTTCCCGCTCGTCGCCGACGAGGACCACACCTGGGCGAAGGCGTTCGGCGTGCCGATGCGCGGCAAGATGACGGCGCGCGTCAGCTTCTTGATCGGCACCGACGGGACGATCGCGAAGGTGTACCCGGCCGTGGACCCCGGTGTGCACAGCGACGAGGTCCTCGCGGACGCGCTCGCGCTGTGAGCGAGAGTCCAGCGCTCGACCCATGCACCCTATCGATACGCACGGAAGCACCCGCGGACGGGGGCGTGTGGGCAAGGGTGCGACCGAAGAGGTCGAGGCCGCCGCGCCGGAGCTCGAGCGCTCCGGCGCGCCGCGCTCACGACCGCGCGGTACTCGACTGCCGGAGCAGCAGCTGCAGCAGCTGCGTCGACCGCTCGACGGAGCTCTGCACACTGTCCACGAGTTCGGGAATGCGGCCGATGTCGACGCCATCGGTGATCTCGAGCGCCGCGAGTTGGGCGTTCTCGACGACCGAGGCCAGCAGATTCTGGTAGCGCAGGTCGACCTTGGACTCGAGGCGACCCGGCGCGAAGCGGCTGCTCTCGACGATGCGCTCCTGGAAGCGGCGGCGCGCCGCGTCGGCAGCCATGCGCTCGCTCATGTCGGCGACGACGAGCACGAAGCCGAGAACGCGGCGCGGCTCCGAGAACACGGGATCGGCCCGCACCAAGACTGGCAAGGCAGTGCCGCTTTCGCCGATGAGCTCGGCCTCACCGCGCCAGGTCTGGCCCCGCTGCACGAGCTCGTGCAGCCGCCGCAGCACCTTCATGGGGCTGTGGAAGAGTCGCGGCAGATCCTCGAGTCGCTCGAGCGGCGGATGGCCGGGGGGCAGCAGCGCCTCGAAGGCCTGGCTGGTCATGAGCAGGCGCGTCTCGGCGTCGGCAACGATGATCGCCTGCTCAGAGCGCTGCACCTGTCGCCGCACGATCTCGAGCTGGTGCTGGGCGATGAGCATGCGCACCGAACGGAACTGGACGACGACGTCGGTCACCGTGTCACCGATGAGCCGGGCGGTGGTGAGCGCGGCCGGGGTCCACGGCTCGGAGGTGCCCTCGACGACCTGATGCCACTGCGCAAAGGACCGGCGCGGCGACAGGTAGATGGGGCTGTTGCCGATGATCACCGGCTTGAACGGGTTGCCGCCCCAGGTCACCGTACGCACCTGTTCGGGGCGGAACCACACCAGATAGTCACCGGGCTGGTTGGACACAGGCGCTGCGACCAGGCCGCTCGCGACGCCGGTGAGCGGGGCGAACTCGGGCTCCTCCATCGCCAAAGCCGCGGTCGCGTACAGGCGTGGACCTGCGCCATGCAGATCCCTACGGTCGAGCCAGCGGCCGATCTCCCGTAGGTGCTCGGTGCTCGGCACCTCGCCGGTGGTCATGATCTGATCCTCGAGCAACAACGCGGCCCCCGTTGCACCCACCGGCGCGAGGATCGACTGGGCGCTGTCGAACAGCGCGCTGCGCCAGTCGCCGTCGCGTGAGATCGCCTCGATCATGCGGTGCTCGAGGCGACGCACGGACAGCTCGGCCTGCGACTGGGCGAAGCTCTCGAGGGCGGCGATCCGCGTGCCGATCACCTCGGAGAGCAGCTCGCAGACCGCGCGCAACTCGTAGCGGATGAAACGCGGCTCGTAGTGGTGGCAAGCCACCAGGCCCCACAGCCGTCCGCCCACCAGCAGCGAGACGACGAGCGTCGCGCACACCCCCATGTTCTTGAGGTACTGGAGGTGGATCGGGGACATGCTGCGGGTGAAACACAGCGACATGTCCAGCTCGGCGCCTGTCACGGGTGAGTACCGCGGCACGACCGGCACCGGCCCGTACTCGACGTCGACCAGCACGCGCACGCGGTTGCGCTCGTAGAGGCGGCGGGCGATCTGCGGGATGTCCGACGACGGGTAGCGGTTGCCCAGGAGCGGATCGAGGCGCGACTCCTTCTCCTCGGACAGCACCTCGCCGTGGCCGTCTTCGTCGAAGCGGTAGACCATCACGCGGTCGTAGCCGGCGAGGCTGCGGAAGATGCGAGCTGTCTCGTCGCACAGGGCGCGGATGGACGCCGACGCCACGATGCTCTGCAGCGCGCGCTCGACGTCGCCCGTGACATCGACCGAAGGACCGGATCGCTCGAGCTCGACGACGAGGCCCCCCGATGGCGGACGATGGACCAATCCGTCGAACTCGGCGGCCGAATCACCGACGCGGCAGTGCACGGCGACGGGCAACACGTCGAGGCGTTGGTCGAGCTGCGGGGCGATGCGGGCCGCGAGATCGGGGCAGAGGCGCTGCAGCGGCATGCCGAGCACCGACTCGTGCAGACCCAGGAATGCGGCCGCGTTATCGCTGGCCTGCACGACGACCAGGTCGGGCTCGCTCAGGACCAGCAGCGCGCCGTGGGGCTGGATCGAGCCCGCGAGATGAATCTGCTCCCGCTCGCAGTTGGACAGATCGGCTTCGCCGAACGCCGGTGCGGGGTGGGCAACGTCAGGCATCGCGCGGTGGATCCGAATCGTCGTCGGCCCCCACATCCGCGGCGGCGCGAGCGAGTTTGGTGCGCAGCGCTTCGCGCCGCTTCGCCACCACGTCGGCCGCAGCGCCGCGTCCGCCCCGGGCGAGCTCTGCCGCGGCCTCGATGGCGCTGCGCTCGACTGACGCCACGGTCTCCTGGACGAGCTCGCGGAGCAACGCCTTGCCCATGCGCTTCGTATCAGCAGCGGCGCATCGACGCAGCAGGATCCCGATGTACGGCGGTTGGCCGTCGGAGCTCCCGGTCGCGGTCAGCTCGATGTCCATGGCGGCGGCGCCCGGCTTGTTCAGGGCCGTGGCGAACCCGCGCACAGGGCCCTTGCTGCGCGCCCGCTCGAGCAACGTGCCGATAGCGGCGCGCGGGATCCATCGAGCCAGAGGCTCGCCGAGCACGGTGTCCGCGGTGCGCTGCTCGACGAGGGCGACGAAGGCGTGGTTTGCGAAGCGGATCCGTGCGTCACGGTCGAGTACAACGAAGGCCTCGGGCAGCCGCGCGATGACATCCTCGAGCCGGATGTTCGCGGCGCGCTCGTCGACCCGCGCGTCGTCGCCGACGTCCGCCGCGAGGCGTGTCGCGCTGGGCGATAGCTGCAGCACGAAGACCGCGGTGGACTCGGCGTCCATGAGCGACGCGCGGACCAACCATCCCGCGCGATCGGCTCCGAGGTGGAGCACGATGCCCGGCGCCTTGCCCTGGTCGCGCACCCTCGCCAACATCGCCTGGAAGGCTTCACGCTGCTCACCCAGGATCTCCGTGACCAGCGCGCGCTCGCGGGTCACGCCGAGCGCGCGGACGGCGGCGGGATTGGCCTCGAGCACGCGCGCATCGTCGGCGGCGATGAGCAGCGCCGGCTGAGCCGCGGTCTCGAACAGTAGCCGGTAGCGGGTCTCGACCTCGCGGAGCTTCCACGCGTCTCGCTCCATCGACGTCTGATCGGCGAGGAGACGAGCCCGCAGATCGGAGACCGCCTCGAGGCTGCGGCCGATCGCGATGAGGCCCGCGTCGGCGCCCAGCCGCACGGTCGCGTACTCGACGGGGAGCTCGAGTCCGCTCGGGAACACCTGGCGCACCTGATGAAAGGACGAGACACCGGTGATGCGGGCGGCCTCGAGCATCTGGCGCACCAGCGCGTTGCCACCCGCGCCCACCGTATCGGCCCAGGGGCGCCCCACCCAGCCCTCGAGGCCTTCGTCTGCGATGGTGCTCGACAACGAGGCTTCACGGATCACACCTGCGTGGTCGAGCCGCAGGGTGACGTCGGGCTGCGCGAAGTTGACGCTGGTCATCCAGGTTCCAGATTGCGGGCTTGGCGAGTTGACCGAATTGGGATCTCGCAGGTGCCACTGTACCTTTCGATTCTTAGAGGTTTTTGTGGGACACGGCCATTGCTTTTTTCGCTGCCGTCTGCGGATCTACCGGCGGTGCGCGCTCGCTTCCGAACGACGCGTGGGCACCGCACTCCGCGTCCCGGAATTTGCGAGAGACGAACCATGAAGGCCACAGCGGACGGTTTCGCAGACGTCCTGCGCCTGCGTACCGCCCAGCAGCACCGCCTCGCCGAGCGCTCGGGCGTGGTCCACGACATCCTCGTCGGGCAGGTGCACCGCGGCGCGTACGCACTCCTGCTGCGCAATCTCATGCCCGCCTATCGCGCGCTCGAAGTGGGACTCGACGTGCATCGCGCGCGCACCGGATCTGCCGGCGTGGGCGCGCTGCACCGTGCCGCGCTGCTGCGGGTGCCGGCGCTCGAGCGCGATCTCGGCGCGCTGGCCGGCGCCGGCTGGGCCGAAGTGTTGCCGCTACTGCCCGAAGGCGAACGCTACGCGTCGCGGGTGGCGATCGCAGCCGACGGCGATGGCGAGCGCCTCATCGCCCACGCATACGCCCGCTACCTCGGCGATCTCGCCGGTGGTCGCGTGCTCGGCCGACGGCTCGCCGCGACGCTCGGACTCGACGCGTCGGCCCTGTCGTTCTACGCGTTCCCCGGGATCGACGACGTGCCGGCGTTCGCCCGCGCGTACCGATCCACCATCGATGCACTCGGCGCGAGTTTGTCGGATCCCGAGCCCGTGATCGAAGAGGCCGAACTCGCGTTCACGCTCAACATCGACGTGTCCGAGGCGGTGGCCCGCGGGGCCGTCCGGTAGATCACCCGACGCGACCGGATGCCGGCGACCGCGACGCCACATCCCGCAGCGGCTGCCGCGAGAACTCCTCGGTGAGGAACGCGGTGACGCTGGAGTAGACGAGGTGGGCGGCGATGTTCATCGTGTTCTCGCCGGCGCTCGAGCGCCACGCGGGCCGTCCGATCCGCAGCGTGGGGAACAGGATGCACGCCCCGATCGCCCACACGCCCACGCCGAACGCGACCGCACCGCCCGGCCGAGGACGTGGCGTGAGGGCCCCGTAGACGGCGCCCCATGTGGCGCCGTAGCCCAGGTGAAGGACGTGATCGACGGCTCGATGCACACTGGGCACCGGCGCCACCGATACCCCTGCGGTGCGCTGGGCCCACTGCTCGACCTTCTGTGGGACCATCTGATCGAGCAAGCCCGCCCGATGGGCGAGCATGCGGAGCACGGTCATCGTGGCGGCGCCGTTGATGCCGGCGAGGGCGCCGTGCAGGATGCGGTCGAGGAGGTGACGCGCCATGGTGGGCACGGGCTAGCAAGCCGCGAGCCCGCCGCAACGCGGCGCCGCTCACCAGTCGTCGTTACCCTCGGAGTAGTCCTTCTCGAGGGAGTCGGCGGTGCTGGCGATCACGTGCAGCGGGCGCTCGAACTCCGCCGGGTCCATCGTCGAGAGCGGGGCGTTGTGCACCAGCACGTAGTCCTCGTCGCTGTCGAGCGCGAGCGCTCCGATCGCGAAGTCTGCATTTTTGCGCAGGGCGATCTTCGTCGGCATCTCGGCGCCCTTGCAGACGACGCTGCGGAACTCGATCCACGCCTCGTCGAAGGCTTGGAAGCTGCGCACGCGGATCTTCTGGCTGCGGCCGTTGTCCATGGTGAAGATCAACGAGAAGAAGCTCTCTTCGTCGTCGTCGAGCACGTACTTCGAGCGGGCGTACTCCTGAAGCTCGGACCAGGTGGGCATGGCGAACGAATCTCCCTCGGGGCGAGATCCTACCAGCGTCCTGTCGCATCGAGCCACCACGCCGTGTGCGTGCACGCCGCGGCGCACGCGAAAGTGCCCCGGGCACCCGGCCCCCCGTTACCGTTGCTACCTTCCGGTCCTGGCGGATTTGGCGGGGGAACCGTCGCCCGGGGCATGGGGCCCTCACGGGTGCGGGGAAGTCAGGAATTCGCGTTGGCGGAGAGGGCGGGATTCGAACCCGCGGTGGCTTGCGCCACACATGATTTCCAATCATGCACCTTCGGCCACTCGGACACCTCTCCAGAAGATCGGCGAACGCGAGACTTGCCATGCAGAGGATGGCGGCGGTGGGAGTTCTGAGTCGGGCTCCGAGGCTGGCAGTGGGGCAGATGCGGCCGGCAGATGCCGTACCGCGTGGGCGGAGAGGGAGGGATTCGAACCCCCGGAGGTGTTACCCTCACCAGATTTCGAGTCTGGCACCTTCAACCACTCGGACACCTCTCCGTGGTCGACAGGGCGCGGACGATAGCAGGATCGCGGCGGGGAACAAGGGGGCAGGCCGCGGCGATGGACATGCGCGGCAAAGGGACGCCACGGGCCGTTGCGCGACCGTCTAGGTGGGTTCGGGGAATCTCCGGGTGCGAGCTTCGTGCTGCGGGCGCGGTCGATCCGCGTTGCACGCAGCGCAACCGGGCACCGCAGAGGCCTGCAGTTGCGGTCCGAGGGGCGAGTCCAAGGCGCGGGTGCTCAGTCCTTCTGGGGCACCTCCTGGGGGGCTCTCGAAGTCGTCGGCGTCGACGAAGCCCAGCCACCGATGGTGGGCCGCGAACAGGACGCCCGAGAACGCGAACAACTCACCACGCCACGACGACTGTGGAGTCTCGCCGCCGCGAGCTGGCGGTGGAGCACCTCGGCGGCGTTGCGCTCGCGCGTGGCAGTAGGCAGCGACTCCCAGGGGTTCTGCGGGTTGGCGACGGGGCGGGGCAACCACCGCTATGCTATGCCCTGCGCGCCGTCGTGCCACGCACCGTCCCCGATCTCCGCTCGCTGCGGCCATGGTTGCTCGCGGTGCCGATCGGCACTGCCGGGTGCGCCGGTGAGCTCGCGGTGTTCGCGGCGCTCGCGTTCAGCATGAGCATGGGTGCGTGGATCCTCGGCCGCGATCGGATGCGACGCAGCCTCTACGAGGCCGAGGCCATGCGCCTGGCGATCGCCTCCGGCAATCATCGCGGCATCGAGGACGATCTGCGCAAGCAGCTCGCGCTCGCGGCGGCGGGCGAGGCGGTGGGCCCTGAGCGGCAGTGGATCGCGCGGGCCCAGCTCGGCGGTCTGCTCGTGGCCGAGTGGCGTCTCGACGAGGCGCGCGAGATCTACGGCGGCGACGACGAGCCGGCCAACGTGCAGCTCGCCGCGCTCGCGTCGTTCGGTCGCCACGAGCTCGCGGTGCTCACCGAGACCCCCGACGCGGCGCGGCTCGACGCGATCCGTCGCGATCGCGACTCCAGCCTCGAGCATGTCCCCGCGGCGATCCGCCGCGACGTCGAGCGGGCGTGGCACGCGGTCGAGGGCCTGTGCTTGATCCGCATGGGTCACGCGCGCGAGGGCATCGGTCTGCTCGAGGCCGGCCTCGCCTCGCTCGAGTACAGTCCCGCCCTGGTCGTGTACCTGTTCCACCTCGGCCAGGCCTACGAGCACATCGGCGAACGCCAGCTCGCCTCTGCCCGCTACCAGGACGCCACCCACGCCTTCCCCGGCACCCGCCTCGCCTCCGAGGCGCGATCGCGGCTGCACGCCCTGGGCCCCGGCGCGGCCGACGGCTTCTTTCGGCGGATGTTGCCGGAAGCGCCGCAGGCCGAAGGAGTGACGCCGCAGGCCGAAGGAGTGACGCCGCAGGCCGAAGGAGTGACGCCGCAGGCCGAAGGCGTGACGCCGCAGGCCGAAGGCGTGACGCCGCAGGCCGAAGGCGTGACGCCGCAGGCCGAAGGCGTCGAGCCCTGGGCGACCGATCCCGCCGGTGCTCCACGTCGCCGCGACGATCGCGATCCCGATCCATTCGCGTGAGCCCTGTCATATCCGATGATCCCCTGCGCTCCATGCTCGGGTGCGAAACGCCGTTCGCTGGGGCGGAACGTCGTTACTTTGCTATGGTCCTGTGACAGTGGGTCTTCCCGAGAAGCGACGCTCCACCTTGGCCCTGCGGACCCTCTCGCACGGGGCTGCGTACGCGCGCCACCTCATTCGGGGCAACCGGCTGCCCTCGGGGCTCAAGTGGAGTCGACCGGGCAGCCCGCCGGTCCTGCTCGCCCACGGCTTCCTCGGTACCCGCGGTACCATGCTGCCGCTCGCCCAGCGCTTCGGCGACGACGGCCGCGCCACGTTCTCGTACCACCACGGCACCTTTCAGCTGCGGTCGCTGCGGGCGAGCGCGCAGGAACTAGTCGAGCACTTCGCCCGGCTCGAGCGCTCACTGGGCGTCAGCCGCTTCGACGTCGTGGGCTTCAGCATGGGCGGCCTCATCGCCCTGCACGCGTTGAAGTTCCTCCAGGCCCACCGCTGGATCCGACGGCTGGCCCTGCTCGGCACGCCGACCGACGGCACGTGGGCCGGGCTCGTCGGGGTCGCGACGGTCGGCTTGCTGAGCCCCAGCGTGTGGCAGTGCCTGCCATCGAGCGAGTTCCTCGCGGATCTGCGCGCGGCCCCGCTGCCGCCGGGGATGCGCGTCCGCCAGATCCACGGCGATCAGGATGGCCTGTGTCCCTTGCCCAAGCCGTTGCCCGGCATCGATCCCGCGCGCGACTTCATCGTGCTGCCTGGCGGTCACTCGTCACTGGTCGTCACGCACAAGTTCTACGACGCCCTGCGCACGTTCTTCGACGAGCCCGAGCCCGAGCCCGAGCCCGCCGCCGCCGCCGAGATCGCCGCCGCCGAGTGACGGCGCCCACTCAGACGCCCAGCTAGTAGCTGACGACGCCCTTGTTCCGCAGCGCCACGAGCATCTTGATCATCGTGATGTCGTCGGTGGTGCTGCCGTCCATGACCTCCCACCAGCCGCCGGCCTCGATGATGTCCTGCAACAGGTCGAGCTCGGTCTGGCCGAGCTTGCTCCACCGCAGCGGGCTCGGACGCACCACCGCCACCGGCTGACCGTAGGCGGGCAGCGAGACCTTGCGTGCGAGGTTCGCGAGCTCGTCCTGTTGGCGCGCCGCTTCCATGAGCATGTGCTCGAGCGGCGTGTTGATCTCGAGCGGCGGGTTCTCGAGCGAGGTGTTCTCGAGCTCGAACATGCCCTTGTCCCACAGCAGCATGCGCATCAGCGCCTTCTCCGGGTGCAGCAGGCGGTTGCCGACGATCTCGGCGTAGTAGACCCGACCCTCGCGCAGGTGCAGCGCGCCGACGCGACCGCGGCCGACGTCGCGGACCTTGAGGCAGCCGGTCTTGCGGCTGGTCGCGAGCCACTGCAGCACATCCATGAGCGGGATGTCCTCGATGCTGCCGGTCATCGAGCGGCCGGCAGCGTCGTTGGGCCGGCGGCGGCGCTGCTCGCCGGCCTTGCGCTGGGCGACCTCGGCGGGATCCTTGGCCTCGACGCGCGCGAGGCTCGAGCCGATCGCGATCCGATCGCCCTCGCGCAGGCAGCGGTGGGTCACGACCTCGCCGTTGACCGATGTGCCGTTGCGCGAGCCGAGATCCCGCACCCAGATGCGACCGCGGGCGGCGTGGAAGCGGGCGTGCTTGCGACTCACCGCGTCGTCGGAGAGCACCAGGTCGGCCTCGGTGCTGCGCCCGGCGATGATCGCCTTACCGGGCTCGAGCGCGAACTCCTGGCCCTGATACTTGCCGCGGACGAAGCGCAGCACGACGACGGAGGATGTTGACGCCATGTTCGCTGAGGCCGCCGCGCGAGAATCTCCGTGCAGGTTCGCCCCATCGGGCCGATGCGTCAACAGAGCCGGGTCGGGGTGACGACGACCGCGCAGCACAGCTGCGATCGACGCACGGGCCTTGGCACTGGCAGAGTGTCTGCCGGCTCCGACAGCGCCGAGACCGGCGTGGCAGGGGTCACCGCACGGCGCGGAAACCCGGCGAATTCTGGGCGCAACCGCGAATCGCGGTTGCGGCTACACCGTCGGGGGACAAGACTGATGAAGATGGCCACGCCAATGTCCCGTGTGTTCCGCATCCGAGCTTCCGCGCTGCTAGCGCTGCTCGTGGGCGGCCTGACGCTCAGCGGCTGCGCACGGGATCGCAACGGCGAGACCCGTCAGCCCGACGCGCCGCGCACGGTGATCGCCGAGCCCGGCTCCTACGACGACATCTACATCGCGGACTCGACCTACGTCGAGCGCACGACGACCACGACGACCACGACCACCGCCGATGGCGACAGGGTCGGCTACGACACGCTGTCGGATGGCACGCGCGTCGAGGTCATCACCTACGTGCACAGCTACCCCGAGCCGATCGAGACGTTCCCCCGCGTGTACTGGGGCGGCCGCTGGTACTACAACGTCAACGGCGACTTCGTGTTCTACAGCGACGCCTACGCCGGTTGGTCGTACTACTGGGGTCCGCCGGCGCCGCTGGTCGCGTGCTGGAACGGGTATTATCCGTGGGCGCCGTATTCGTGGGGCATGGGGTTCTACGGCGCGGGCTGGTACTGGGGCGGCGTCGGCCACTACGGCTATCACGCCTACGGTCTGCCGGTCGTCAACCAGCAACACCACCATCACCACCACTGGAGCGACAACGGTGGTGGCAATGGGGGCAACGGCAGCGCATCGCCAGGCGCGCCGTCGAGGCCGCCGAGCACCGGTGCGCCTGGCAGCGATGGCCCGCGCCGCAACAAGCCGCAGATCGCGGATGGTCCGCGTCGCGATCGTCCCGACGCGGCCGGTGCCGATCGCAGTCAGCCACCGCGGCGAAGCGGTGACGTCGCCCCGGCGAGCCGTGCCGATGGATCACGCACCGACGCACCGAGTCGCGCCGATGCGTCGCGCACCGACGCACCGAGCCGTGCCGATGGCACGCGCACGGCACCCGGACGCGCCGAACCCGGCGACGCGAGGCGTGGTGATGCGGTGGCCGCAAGCGCTCCGACGCGCGCGGAGCCGCAGCGCACCGTGCCCGTACGCGGCGCGGCGCCGGCCCGTGTCCAGGCACCCAGCAGGGCCACCCCGGCACCGACGCGACGCAACAGCTACGTGACCTCGTCGGGGCAGCGCGTCACCGTCATCGAGCCGGGTGCACCGGCGGTGCGGGCCGTGCCGCCGTCGCGCTCCGCCCGTACCGTGGGCACGCTGCCGGCAGCCAACACCGCCGGTCGCGATCCCTTCCGCGGCAACGCGTCGCGTCCGCGCTGGGATGCGCCGGTGGCCGCGAGCCCGGCCCCCACGTCGGCGCCCACGCGGTGGGATACGGCGGGCAGCCGCTCGCCATCGCGCTCGAGCAGCCCGTCGTACACGCAGCCGTCTCGCACGAGCAGCCCTTCGCGCACGAGCAGCCCTTCGCGTTCGTACACGCCGCCGTCACGCACGAGTAGCCCTTCGCGTTCGAGTAGCCCGTCGCGCTCGTACACGCCGCCGTCGCGTTCGAGCAGCCCGTCGCGTTCGAGCAGCCCGTCGGGTTCGAGCGCCCCGTCGCGTTCGAGCGCCCCGTCGCGCTCGAGTGCCCCGTCGCGCTCGAGCAGCCCGTCCCGGTCCTCGCGCGGCCGCTGAGCCGGCACACGTTGCCCGGGTGACGGTTGGCGTCGCCCAGGCAACGTCGCGTCCCGCGGCCGGGCGCACACTTGACGCGACCCATCGGCCGCGTACGCTCCCGCGAGTGCCGATCATCACCGCAGTGCCGTGCCTGCGCGACAACTATGCGTATCTCGTGCACGACGGCGACATGGCGTGGATCGTCGATCCGTCCGAGCCCGCGCCGGTGATCGACGCCCTTGCTGCGCACGGACTGCGGCCGGCCGGGATCCTCGCAACCCATCATCATCCCGATCACACCGGTGGTATCGAGGGGCTCGTCGCGCGCTTTGGCGCGATGCCAGTCGGCGGTCACGCGGACGATCGGGGGCGCATCCCCGCGCAGACGGTCTTCCTCGACGCGCCGACCGATCGCTTCGTCGACGCCGGTCTCACGATCGCCGGATGCGCGGTGCAGGCCGCCCTCATCCCCGGCCACACCCGCGCCGCGATCGCATGGATGCTGGTGGATCCGGGCGGGGGGCCCGGCGACGTCTTCACCGGTGACACGCTCTTTGCCGCCGGCTGCGGGCGGTTGTTCGAGGGCACGCCCGCGCAGATGCACACCAGTTTGCAGCTGCTGTGCGCGCTGCCCGAGGCGACGCGCCTGTGGTTCGGCCACGAGTACACCGCGGCGAACCTCCGCTTCGCGGCCGCCGTCGAGCCCGATCATGCGCCGATCCGGGAGCGCGCGGACGCACTGCCGGCCTGCAGCACGCCTACGACCGTAGCGCTCGAGCGCGCGACCAACCCGTTCGTCCGCGCGCCCGATGCCGATGAGCTCGGGCGACGACGTGCGGCGAAGGACGCGTTCCGTTGATCGCGCTCGGCCCGTGGTGGCAGGCCGCGCGGCCGCTGGCGCAGGTCAACATCGCGATGCCGCTGGTCGTCGGCCAAGCGCTGGCCGTCGCGGCGGGCGCCCGATTCCACGTCCTCGCGTGCGTACTGGTGCACCTGTTCGGCGTGTTCGACCACCTGTTCATCGTCTTCGCCAACGACGTCGCCGACGAGGCCGGCGATCGGCTGAGCACCACGCACACGGCGTTCTCCGGCGGCTCGCGGGTGCTCCCCGACGGTCGGCTGACGGCCCACGCCCTCGTGCGTGCCGCGGCGATCATGGCGCTCGGCATGGTGGTGGTCGCGGCGATCGGCGCGTTCGCCCTCGACCGTCCGGCGCTGCTCGCCGGCAGCGCGGCGGCGATCGGGTTGTTGCTCGCCTACAGCTTCGCGCCGCTGCGCCTGTCGTACCGCGGCTGGGGCGAGCTCGCCCAGGGGCTCGGCACCGGCGTGGTGCTGCCGGCGATCGGCTGGGTCGCCCATGCGGGATCGCTGGGCGGACTCCGGCTCGAGTCCCTCGCGCCGCTGCTCGTGCTCGGGATCGCGGGCAACGTGACCACCGCATTGCCCGATGCCCCGGCCGATCGCGAGGTCGACAAGCGCACGTGGCCGGTCCGTGTGGGAACCGTCGCCGCGCGCAAGCACAGCCTGCTGGTGATCGCGCTGGGCGTGCTGATGACCCCCCTGCTCTTGCCGGCCGACGCGTCGACCGCATGGCTCGCCGCCTGCGAGGTGCCGCCCTTGCTGTTGCTCGCGGGCAACGCGATGCTCTGGCGCAGCGCCGATCCCCGCGCGACAACGGCGTGTTCTCGCTTCGTATTCGTCAACGGCGCGGCGATCAACCTCGCGATGGTGCTGTGGACCGCCGCGCTGCTGTGGCCGTGACGGCGGAGGGAGGACTCAGAAGCGGCCCGACAGCTGCAGGCCCGCGGAGCTGCGTCCGACGTACGGTGCCGCCACCGTGTTGTTGCGGCGGATCCGACCGCCCGCGCCCTGGTAGGTGAGCATGCCGATGCCGGCCGCGATCGCGACCGTCGAGAGTTGCTGCGCGCCGTAGTAGGCGAAGGCCTCGCCCGGCCGGGCGAAGTCGAAGGCCTCGTTGCCCTCAGGGTTGGCGTAGTCGTTGAGCCACAGGCCGCGGAGCGCGACGCTGGCCCCGACGCCGAGGGCGATGAGCGGGATGCCGAAGCTCAGCATCAACGGCGTGCGCCGCCGTTGGACGTCCGGCCGAACCCAGCCGTCGTAGATCCCGAGCTCGCGACCGCCGGCGCCCGCGAGCGCGGCCGCGGAGATGTTCGCGCCCCACGTGAAGGGCGTGGCCATGAACCAACCCAGCGAGCAGCCATCTTGGCTGTCGGTCTGGCACGGTACGCTGACGATGTAGACCCGCAGGCCGTTGAGCACGGTGGCGACCGCACCGGTGATGCCGGCGGCGATCAGCAGGCTGCGCGCAGACTGATGGGTCTCGGCGAGCCACGCATCGGTCGGGCGCGTGGGCACGGGCTCTGTGCGCGGCATCGCGGTCTGCAGCGGAGCGGTCGGTGGGGGAGGTGATGTCTGCGGTGACGCGGGCGGTGACGCGGGCGGTGATGCCGGCTTGGGATCGTTGGCCAGGACCTCGTCCCACGTGCGCGGCACCGGTGCGGGCTCGGCCGCAGCCACTTTCGCGCAGGGCAGCGCCAGCCCGAGTGCGACGGCGAAAGCCCAGACGCGGAAGCTTCGCCGTGCCGACACACCCATCCCCGCGAGCATACGCCAGGGCTCACGCCACAGGCCCGTGTGTCGCGCCGATCCGCAGTGAGAGGCACGTCAGCGCCCCATCTCCGGCGTGGATCTCCGACAGCGCCACCGCCACGGTCCGCAGTCCCCGCCGCTCCAGCGCCTCTCGGGTCCGCACGGCGGCCGCGGAGACGATCACCCGATCCGCGAAGGCGAGCACGTTCGCCCCCTCGGCCTCGGGCACCTCCGCGATCTCCACCGGCAATCCCCGCAGCGCGCCGCGATCGATCGCGCCTTCGTGCAGCAGCAGCAGCTCGGCACCGCCGAGCGTGCACGCCGACTTGAGGTGCAGCCCCGCGCCGACGTCGACGCCGCGCACGTGCAGGCCGTCCATCGCCGCGACCTCGGCGAGTCGTGCCAGGCCCTCGCGGTTGGTGCGTTGCGACAGGCCGACCACCAGCGTGCCGCCGATCCGCAGCACGTCGCCACCATCCAACGTCGCGGGCGCGTCCATGCGATGCACGGTGCGCCGCCCAGCCAGCGCTGCCGCAGTCGAATCGACCTCGCACCGCCGCGTGGGCGCCCCCGGCCGCGTGACGAGGGCCACGGTGTCGAGCACGACCGCGGTGTCCTCGACGAAGACGCCGTCGGGCGCGTTGCGCAACGCGGGCAACATGACGACGGTGACACCGGCATCACGCAGCGCGGCGACGTAGGCCTCGTGTTGCGCGACGGCGAGGTCTACGTCGATCACGACCGGCCGCTCGCGCAGACACGACGCATACGCCGGCGATGGCGGCCTCACGATCGCGTGGCTCGGGGTCGGCAGCGTCACCACGGCAGCGTGGCAGACGGCCGGTGACGCTTCAACGGGTGCTGCGGGCGACCCGATGCTGCGGGCGACCCGATGCTGCGGGCGATCAGGCCCCGGGATCGGGCGAGCGGGCCAACGCGTGCACGGTGTGGGCGTTGGCGCGGAAGATCCGATCGAAGCGGCTGTCGTCGAGCACGAGCGAGAAGTACAGCCGCTTGGGGTGAAAGCCGGCGTGGTAGCGCGTCATGCCCAGCATGCGTTGCATGCGATTGACCAGGCCGAGCGCCGGTCCCGGCACGCGGATCGGACGGATGCCGCGCTCCTCGAGGAACTTGGAGAGCGGACCCACGGTCACGCCGGCGAGATTGTAAACGCCCTTGCCGTGCAGGAACACCGCGAGCAGCAGGTCGCGGGCGAGCCGCTCCTTGCTGGTGGGGTTGATCATCGGGTCGAAGCCCACCGGCAACACCGGCGGTGTGCTCTCGAACAGCAGGTTCACGCCCGACAGCACGCCGCCGCCGAACACCCCGCTCGGGCGGACGACCATGACCTCGCAGTCGGGGCGATCCATCTTGGCGCGGCACATGAACTCCGCGTCGATGGTGTCGCGCAGGATCGGGTGCACGTCGGGGTCGAGGTTGAGCTCGCCGTCCTCGCGGACCTTGTAGTCGCTGCGCGGGCCGATCTTGTAGACCGCGTCGCTCGACAAGAAGATGTACTTCTCGATGCCGTGGCGCAAACTCGCGTCGAGCAGGTGCCGCGCCGAGTTGACGTTGAATTCGTGGCTCTCGACGCCGTAGCCGCGGGGGTTGCCCTGGAACGCGAGGTGGATGACGGTGTCGAGCGGCCGCTCGCGGAGACGATCGAGCAGGAACAGGTTGTCGACCTGGCGTCGCTTGCTGAGATCGGCGGTCGCGAACACGAAGCGCTCGGGATCGCAGCCCAGCAGCGCCGGCGGGCAGGCGCCGCGATCGACACCGAGCACCATGTCGACCTCGGGTGCGGCGAGCAAGCGCTCGATGAGATGGATGGCGACGCGGCGCCGCGCGCCGGCGACGAACACCCGTCTGGGCCCCTCGCGCAGGGTGCCGGGCATCGCCCCTTCCATCGGGTTGACGAGCGCGGCGGCCTTCAACGTGGGGATCTTGGTGCTCTGCGCCATGTCACACGCTTCCGGTGGTGTGCTCGCGACGTTGCACGAGACCGCGTTGGATCAGATCGGCGACCGCGTCGCGGACGCGCTCGACCTCGCGGGTGCGGACGTCGACGCTGTCGAGCGCGGCGGGATCCACGTGGATCGGCTCGCCGTAGTTGATGAAGTAGCGGACCGGCTTGGGAAGCAGGCCCAACGGCCCCAGCCACGGGAACCTCGTGGTCACCGGGAAGTACGGCAGCCGCAGCGCGCGGGCGAGCGGGCGCAGATCGGCGATCATCGTCATCTGCTCTTCGGCGCCGACCAGGCCGAACGGAACGACCGGCACGCGATGGCGCGCGGCGAGCTCGACGTGGCCGTGGGAGAATGCCTGCAGCTCGTAGCGGTGGGCGGCGGTCTTGCCCAGAGCCTCGGCGCCCTCGGGGAACAAACCGACGACGTGACCCTCGTGCACCAGGCCGTCGAAGTTGCGCCGGGTGCCGGGTATCTGCCCCATGCTGCGGAAGAAGACGCCGAGAAACGGGACCTTGTAGACGAAGTAGTCGACCATGAACCGCATGAGCCGCGGCGGGTCGGTGTAGCGGAACACGTCGACGGCGAGCATCGCGGCGTCGAATGGCAGCACGCCGCTGTGGTTGCCGGCGATGACGGCCGCACCCAGGGAGGGGATGTGCTCGTGGCCGGCCGACACCACGCGGAAGTAGTGGCGGTGCATCCAGTAGCCGATCGCGTAGCCAAAGCCGAGCAGGTCGGGGTTGGTGCCGAACGGGTCGGTGCCGAAGCCGGCATCGTTCAGCGCGTAGGACTGCACGCGGTCCCACTCGGCGGCCGGGAGTAGCGGCTTGACCAGCTCGGCCTTGCGTCGGGGCAGCAGCACGTCGGACGATCTCGCGGCGGTTAATACCGCAACGGCGGCTTGCCAGGGGATGCGCGGCTGTTGCGGCGCTCGAGCCGTTCTTGCCACTGCTCGGCGGGCACCGGGATCACGTAGACCGTGGGCCACACGAAGCGCTTGTCGGTGGATCCGAGCCGTCGCGCCCAGTACTCGACGTCGACCACCATGTACGGCTCGTCGTCGATCACGACGACCTCGTGCACGCGCGGCACGAACTGCGCGCCCTCGGTGGTCTCGGTGCGGAACAGCAGGCGGCCTTCGCTCGCGTACTCGACGTAGGGCATCGCCCGGACACGGTAGCGCGGCGAAAGCAGGGGTAGCAAACCGCCGGCCAAGTGGGCAGGGTGTGCGGCAGCGAGGCGACGGCCAGACCCCCGGCGCGGGATCAGCCGCTCGGTGTGCCGCCGACGACGTTCGACAGCGCCCAGCCGGTCATGTCGCTGTACGTGTACGGACCGGTGAGGCCGGCGAAGGTCTCGAAGGTGCCGTCGGCCGGATCGACGCGGTAGGCGAACGGCTGGCCTTGGGTCACGCCCCAGATGTAGCCGTAGAAGTCGATGCTCACGCCGTGGACGTAGTTGGGGATCGGGATGCTCTGCACGACCTGCAGCGTCTCGGTGTCGACCGAAATCAGGTTGCCGCCGCCGTTGCCGTAGCCGCCGACCCACAGGTGGCCCTCGCCATCGACCATGCAGCCGCCACCGCCACCGACGTTGCCGTTGGTCGCCCAGGTCTCGGACTCGGGGTCGAAGCGGGCGACGCCGGAGCTGCACGTCCATGCCCGACCCTCGGTGTCGACGGTCATGCCGTAGCCGCCGATGTTGGACATCGGGTACTCGGCGTACTCGAACGAGTCGCGATCGACACGTACGAGGTTGCCGACGCCGAGCTGGCTGCCCCAGAAGTTGCCGTCGGCATCCGAGGCGGCGCCGTAGATGCCGAAGTAGCCCGCGGGCGTGCCGAGGATCGGGATCGTCTCCTCGACCGCGCCGTCCTCACCGTTGAGCATCAGCACCTCGACGGCCTCGCCCTGGGCGCCCGACGTCCACAGCATCTCGTCTTGCCAGCTGCACGTCGCGTCGCTCCACACGCCCGGCGCCCACGCGACGGGGCGCTGGCTGGTGTAGTTGAAGGGGGTGAACCACACGACGCAGCCGTCGGGGAACGGACGCACGTCGCCGGCACCGGTCGAGGTGTTGTCGGGATCGGGGCATGACTCCGCGCGTGCGGCGATCTTGACGACTCCACCGTTGCGGTTGGCCACCGCGACATCGCCGTTGAGTGAGACCGAGGTGCGCGACGGGCTGCCCTGGGCGTCGTTGCGCGTGCGGTAGCGGCCCTCCTCCTCCATCGTGACGGTGCTGATCTTCGACACCGTGCCCTCGCTGCTGTTCGCGACCCAGATGTACGAGAAGTCGGGATCGTCGCTGCCGCCCTTGCCGTTCTCGGAGCACGGACCCGCGCCCGGTGCGTCGGGGATCCCCTGCACGTCGAGCTTGACCGGCGACGGTCCGTCACCGCCACCATCGTCATCGTCACCGGTGGTGCCCGGTGCGGTCGTGGTCATGGTCGCAGCGGTGGGATCGGAGGCGCCGGTGGTGGAGGGATCTGGGGCGGTGTCGCCGGGCCCGCTGCTGTCACCAGAGGCGCCCGGATCACCGGTGCTCGCGGAACAGCCCAGGGCCAGCACGCAGCCCACGACCATCGAAGTGCAGGTGGTGTACGTCATGGAAACCCGACCAGGGTAGCGCGCGGGTCCCCAGCCGGGCGTTCGAGGGCTTCTGCGGGGACCCACGGCCCATCTAGGGTGGATCCACGCGGGTGGGGTCGAGGGTCTACACGGATCCGTCGACACGCCCGTGCCCGGGCCAGGGAACGCGAGGGCGAAAATTCTCCCGTCGCGCCGCCACACGCCCGCGACGGAACGGAACGTGCGGGCCCGTCATGTGAGCGCTACCGCTCCCATGGCATGACGTAAACTCAGAGAGTTGCGCTGGTATGCCGGGTGCAAAACCGGTCGACACGATGCGACGCCCCGGCTGGATCCTCCCCCAAGTGTGTGCCCTCTCCATCTTCGGCATGGCATGCCCCGAGGACGAGCCGAACCCCGGACAGACCCCGGCGCAGTCTGTGGACCGGGCCACCGACCGGGCCGAGAAGGCTGTCGACCGCAGCGCGGCCGACCTCGAGCGGAAGGTCGAAGCGGCCGGCGACAAGGCCGACGCGCGCATCGATGCGGCGCGCGTCGATGCGGAGCACGCGGGTGACCACATGGAGAAGAAGCTCGACAACGCGGCCGACCGCACCGCCGACGCGATCGATCGGGCCGGTGACAAGATCGACGGCGCCGCCGACAAGGCGGCCGTCGAGTTGCGCGACGACGACGACACGCCGGGTTCGTGAGCCAAAGGGGCGCGTGAGCGCACCGTCTTCATCCCCACCGCATCGTCATCGCGCCTTGCACGAAAATCCCGAGGTGCTCGCGGTCCGCGAGTTCCTCGGGATTCTCTCGTCTGGTCATCGAATGGTTCGTCGAACCATCGCCGCGCACTGCTCCCGTGCGGGAGAAGCATCGCATCCATCGCGGCCGCTCGCGCGCCACCGGCAGTCAGCGAGCTCGCCGATGGCAGGTGTGTGGCGAACTTCGCCGCACGTGCGTCTGCGCGCGCGCGTGCGGGCACGTCACGTGGCGCGCTCGGAATCTCTGCGCTCGACGTCGGACCCGACTTTGCAGAGGACCGTGCGAAAGCAGTGCAGCGGCGTTCGGCATCCGGGCGCGCGCACAGACGCGAGTTCCCAATGAAGATCAGTACGCGTGGACGAACACTCCTGATGTTGGCCGCGGGCGCCGTGGCGGGCGCAAACCTGGTGCGCGCGACCCTCCGTCGGCGACGCGTGCGGGGAAAGCTGGCGGTGGTCACCGGGGGCTCGCGCGGGTTGGGTCTTCGCATCGCAGCCCGGCTCGGCCAACGCGGCGCCACCGTGGCGATCTGCGCCCGCGACGGCGCCGAGCTCGAACGTGCCGCTCGAAAGCTCGCCGCCGAGGGCGTGGTGGTGTCGACGTATGTCGTCGATGTCACCGACGCCGCCGCGGTGCGCCACACCATGGCCCAGATCCATCGCGATCTCGGCGCGATCGATCTCGTGGTCAACAACGCCGGCATTCTCCACATCGGTCCGGCGACGGCGATGACGCACGATGACCTGCGCGCTGCGATGGAGACCAACTTCTGGGGCGCGGTGCACGTCGCCGACGCGGTGCTGCCGTCGATGATCGCCCGCGGCGACGGTCACCTGGTGAACATCGGCTCGATCGGCGGCATCACGCAGATCCCGTGGATGCTGCCGTATTCGGCCTCGAAGGCAGCGATCGTGGGGTGGTCGAAGGGACTGCACCACGATCTCGCCCGCGAGGGCGTCGCCGTGACTACGGTCGCGCCGTGGGTCATGCGCACCGGCGGGCCGGTCAACGCGACGTTCAAGGGCAGCGCGCGGCGGGGAGCCTTCCTCGCCTTGGCGCTTGCCGACATCACCCCGGGGTTGGCGATCGGCGCCGACGCTGCGGCGCGCACGATCGTCCGCGGCATCGAAGCCCGTCGATCGATGGTGTTCGTCGGACTGCGCACGCGCGCGATCGCGGCGCTCGAGGCGATGATGCCCAACGTGGTCGGTGCTTCGTTCGCGCTGTTGGCTGCGGCGCTGCCGTCGTCGAAGGGCGATCAGACCGGCGGTCGCGGTCGCGAGCTCGCTGGCACGCTGGGCGCAGCCGGACGCACCATCGCGGAGCGATCCCGCAGCCGCAACAACCAACCGAGCCTCCCTGCCCGCAGCGCCCCGGCGGTCATCGCCGCGAACTGAACCGCTGCCCTGCCGCTGCGGCCGCGCCGCGCGGTCGGCAGGTATGTAACCCCGGCGCACGCTCGAGAACCATCGATGAACGACAACGCCACCGACGACACTCAGTCTGCCAACGAACACGACAAGGAGCGCCAGCAGTTCATGACGCTGCTCGAGAGCTTCGACGAGGCCATGCTGGTCACGCAACGCGAGGAGGGCTCGATGCACGCCCGGCCGATGCGCATCGCCAGGATCGGCGCCGGCGGAGACCTATGGTTCGCCACCGCCATCGACACCGAGAAGGTCGAGGAGGTGCAGACCACCGAGAGCTGCGCGGTGACGCTGCAGCGCGGTCGGGCCTTCCTCGCGATCGCGGGGCTGGCCGAGGTCGTACGCGACCGGGCCCTCATCACCGAGATGTGGCACGAGTCGTGGCGGCTGTGGTTCCCCGAGGGGCCGTCGGGAGCCTCGCTGTGCCTGATCCACGTCGTACCGGGGAATGCGGAGTACTGGGACAACACCGGCATCAAGGGCCTACGGTTCGTGCTCGGGGCCACGTTCGCGGCCCTGCGCGGACGCACGCCGGAGGCCGTGGGCCCGGAGATGCACGGTCGCGTCTCACTGTGAGCCGCGCGTGCTGAACGCGTAGAGGGCGGGCGATCGCGAGATCGTCCGTCCTCGTTCACGCTGGTGACGCGTCAGCGGTCCAGCTCGGCGAGCCGCCCGGTCGCCACCTTCGAGCCGAGCTCGGCGCCGCGCTGGTAGGCGAGGCGAGCCGCGACCTTGCGATCCTGACGGAAGTACGCGTCGCCCATGCGCACGCGGTGGCGGGCGTCACGGGGAGCTGCCGCGGAGGCGCGACGCGCATACGTCAGGGCGCGTGCGTGCTGCCCGAGATCGAAGTACGCGTCGGCGAGGCCGCCGAGCGCCTCGTCATCAGCCGCATCGATGTCCACGGCGCGGACGAAGGCGGAGATCGCTTGGCGCCGGTCACCGCGGCCCAGGGCGCGTCGTCCGGCCGCGCGGGCTTGGGCCGCCGCGCGCGGTGTCCTGTCGGCGGCGGTGGACTCTGGATCCGACACGGCGATCGCGGTCGGCTCGGCCTGTTGCGCAGCGGCGGGCACCGATGCAGACGTGCGCGCGCGGTGGTTGCTCATGGGTCGCGCCGTCCCGATCGCGGCCGCCGGTGGGCTCAGTTCGACCTCCTGGACCGTGGCCGAGATCGGGGTGGGCATCGGCAGCATCCACACGGTGGGTGCGGGCGCCCCGTCGATCGCGGCGACGAGCGATGTCGCGGGCGCGTCGAGGCCCGCAGTGACGACCGCGTGGGGCGTGCGCGCGATGCCGGTGTCCGCTGCGTCGGCGCGCGAGAAGGCGGCGATGAGTACGGTGGCCGCAACCATGCCCGCGATCCACGCCGGCAGCTGTGGTGCCCGGGGCCACGGGGACGGACGCGAGATCACCAGCGGAGCGTCGCCGCGCCTCGACATCAGGGCGTCGTCGTAGCTGGCGAGCGCGCCGTCGAGTTCGGCCGCGATGGCCGCGAGCTCGGCCTCGAGCGTGTCCATGTCCGCCGGTCGATCCGCGGGATCGCTCGCCAAGCAGCGCCGCACCAGATCGGCGAGCGACGCCGGCATCGCGTCGTCGGGGACGACGACCGGCTTGGCCTCGATGTGCTGACGCAGCAGGCCGTGCAGCGTCGTCGCGTCGGTGGGCGGCGCACCCAGCAGCATCTCGTACGCGCAGGCGCCGAGGCCGTAGATATCGACCGCCGCGCCCAGCAGGTCACACGAAATCTGCTCGGGGGCCATGTAGGCCGGCGTGCCAACGACGGCCGTGGGCACCGTGCCGATGGCGCAGGCGATGCCGAAGTCGACGACGACCAACTGATCGAGCCCGTCGACGTCGCGGAGCACGAGGTTGCCCGGCTTGACGTCGCGGTGGACCATGCCGGCGCGATGCACCGCCGCGAGGCCACGGCAGGCCATGCGCAGCAGCGCGACGACGCGACGCGGGTCGATGACGCCGCGCAGCAGCAGCGCGTCCATGGGCTCGCCCTCGACATAGGCCATCGCGTACCACTGGCGCCCGTCGTCGAGCTCGCCGAAGTCGAGGACGTCGACGACGTGGGGCGAACGGATCCGCATCGCCGTGCGCGCCTCCGCGAGGAAGGACGCACGATGGCCGGCGCTGGTCGCCCCGGCGCGCAGCACCTTGATCGCGACCGGCGCCTCGAGCTCGGTGTGGATCCCGCGATACACCACGCCCGCGCCACCCCGCCCGATCACCCCGACGATCCGCAGACGCGAGCCGGGCAGGATGTCCCCCGGCGCGAACGCGGGCCCGCTACCCGCGTGGTCGTGGTCGTGGTCGTCGTCGTCGAACCCCGTGGACGCGGCCGCCTCGCGTGGCTCGGCGGTGCGGGGCGGCCCGGGGGTCCACATGGCGGTGGGTTCGCGCAGAAGTCGTGCCTCGAGCATGGGGTTCCTGTACAGGTCGTGGACAAAGCAAACGCCGTGCCTGGCACTGGCACGCACGCTGCAGTGAGGAGCCGCCATGCTCCCGATGTTCGCGATGCTCGGTCTGCTCGCGGCCGCTGGCTCCGATGCCACCGGCGCCGCCGCGCACGCCCGGGTCGCAGTCCTGCCGGTGAGCACCGTAGAGGCGCTTTCGGGCGGGGATCGGGAAGCGCTCACGCGACGGCTGTCGGCCGCGTTTGCAGCCGGCAGCGTCGACGTCGTCGAAGGCGCCGCGGCCTCCGCATTGGCGGCGTGCAGCGACGATGCGTGCCGGGACCGCACGGCGAGGCGGCACACCGTGACGCACTGGCTCGTCACCGAGGTGACCGGCTCGAGCGGATCCTATGACGTGCACCTCCGCCTCCACACCGCGGAGGACGGGGAACCCGTGGCCCAGACTGTCGGGCACTGCGGGATGTGCGGTTCGAAGCAACTCGCGGACGTCGCGACCGATCGCGCCCGCAACCTCGGCGCTTGGATGGGCGAACGCCGCGCGTCCGCGGCGCAGCGCGGTCCCTCCGCGGAGGGACGCGACCAGCAGCGCCGCGCCCTGGTGTCGAAGCGCGAAGGCAACCGCAAGGGCGTCGATTCGCGGCAACCCGCGCGCAAGCCTGGTCCGCGCACGATCGCCGGTGCTGCGCTCGTCGGTGCTGGTACGGCCGCCGCCGTCGGAGGATCGGTGCTGCTCGCCCTCGACGGTCAGCAGATGGCCCGGCGCTGCAGCGCCCAGCAGCGCGACAACCCCAGCGGTGACTGCCAGAATGTGCACCGCACTGGCATCTTCGGCGGCGCGCTGCTGGGCGCGGGCGCGGCCGCGATGATCGGTGGCATCACGCTGATGGTGATCGAGCGCCGGACCCGGCGCGTGGAGTTGGGTCTGCGGATCTCGCCCAAGCAGGTGAAGCTCACCGGGAAGTTCTAACGACGCGCTGGCGTGGCCATCGTCGTGATCTCTGACCTGCGCGGCAACGTCGGGTTCTTCGGGGCGATGTTGCGCCCGAGCATCCGCGGCACGCTCCATACGCGGTGGAGTCGGACGCTGTACTCACCGCTCGCGCTGCTGCTCGCGGCGCTCGTCGGCTGTGCGATGCTCGCGTGAGCCCATGGCCCGCACCCGCCGCGAAGACTGGATCGAGGCCGGCTTCACCCTGCTGCGCTGCGACGGTGAGCAGGCGCTGACGATCGACCGCCTATGCACCGCGCTGGGTCGCACCAAAGGCGCCTTCTACCACCACTTCGAGGGCGCACCGGCGTACGCCGCGGCGTTGCTGGTGGCGTGGGAGCAGCGCAACACCGACGCGCCGATCGCTGCGGCGTCGGGCGAGGTCGAGACCTCGGCGCGCCGACGCACGCTCGATTCCGCGGTGAAGCAGCTCGACTGGGCGCTCGATCTCGCGGTGCGCAGCTGGGGCCTTCGCGACGCGAGCGCCCGCGAGGTGGTCGCGCGCGTCGATGCCCGCCGCATCGCCTACCTCGAGGGCCTGCTGCCGCGCCGGGTCTCGGCGCCGCGGCGCCGCGCGATCGCGACGCTCGAGTACGCGGCGTTCCTCGGCGCGATGCAGCTCGATCCCGAGGGCAGTCAGCGACGGATGGGGGGTCCGGGCAAGCCGGTCGGCGCCGAGGCGGCGCTGTACGAAGCCCTGGGGCTGCTGCTGCGCGCGTGGGGGAGATGAGGGGTTCGTGCGGGCCGTTCTCGTGGCGACGACACGCCGCGCGTGTTCGAAGCGCTCACACCGGCCCCGGCGAGGGGAAATTCTGGCGGAGGAACCAGTCCCCCGCGCGATCACCGAGGATCCGCTTCTGCGCGAGCAAGACCTTCGCCGACCACGACACCGTGTACCGGGGCTTGGGTCGCTTCGTCGCCAGCGCACGCACGATGGTCCGAGCGACGTCCTCGGGGACGCCGCCGAGGTGCGCCAGTGGGCCCTTCTCGTAGATCTCCTTGGTCGCGCGGGCCCAGCTGCCTCACTGGACGGGGATCGGCCCACCTCGGCTCGCGCGGGGAACCTCCGCCCGTCGCTGCTGTCAGGTCACGCTCCGGAGCCGCCGATGACCGACCAGCCCGAGTTCGATCTCCCGCCCCGACGCATCGGCCCCCGCGCGATCGTCGTCACCTCCACCGTCCTCGCGATCGCCGGCGCGATGGCCCTGCCCGTGGCCCGTGACGACACCGAGCCCACTGCGCGCGCGGCCCCCGACGCGCTCGGCGGCGACATCGTTGCAGCGCCCGTCGACCCGAAGATCCCCGAAGAGCCGAAGCCAGCGCCCGCGGGCAGCGTCGATCCCGAGACCGCCGGCCGTCACGCCGGGATCGTCGACGCGCTGCAGCAGGAGTCCGGGCACTTTCTCGCGTCGCCCTACGGTGGCGCGTACGCGGTGGGCGAGGATGACGACAGCGTGTGGGGCGGGCTGGTCGCCGAGGAGAGCGGCGGCGGCTTGGGAGGCCTCGGTTACGGCCAGGGTTTCGGTCGCGGCCAGGGTCACGGTTTCGGCGGCCGCGGCCACATGGTCATGCCCAACCTGCGGCGACTGTCCGAGTCGGGTGCGGGCGACGGCTACGACGCGCCCGACGAGCACCGCTTCGTATCGGTCGTCGACGACGCACGATCGACATTCTCGATCGACGTCGACACCGCGTCCTACACCAACGTGCGCCGGTTCCTGCTGGCGAGCCAGCTGCCACCGCCCGACGCGGTGCGCGTCGAGGAGTTCGTCAACTACTTCGACTATGAGTACGATCCGCCGACGGGCGCCGAGCCCTTCGCGGTCGAGTCCGAGGTCGTCGAGTGCCCGTGGAACCCCGGCAACTTGCTGGTGCGGTTGGGGCTGCAGGGCCAGGTCTACGACCACGCCGATCTGCCCGCGCGCAACTTCGTGTTCCTCGTCGACGCGTCGGGATCGATGGCCGGCAACGACCGCCTGCCCCTGGTGCGGAGCGCCCTCGAGTTGCTCGTCGACGACATGCGCCCGCAAGATCGCGTCGGCATCGTGGCGTACGCCGGCGCTTCCGGGGTTGTGCTCGAGCCGACCACTGGCGCCGACAAGGCGACGATACGGCGCGCGCTGGCCAAGCTGAGGACGGTCGGCTCGACCCACGGCAGCGCTGGGATCGAACAGGCGTACCGGCTGGCCAGTCGCCACTTCGTCGAGGGCGGGGCCAACCGCGTGATCCTGGCGACCGATGGCGATTTCAACGTCGGCGCCACCAGCCGCAATGCCCTGATCGCGCTGATCGAACGCAAGCGCGCGTCCGGGGTGTTCCTGTCGGTGCTCGGCGTCGGCCGCGGCAACCTGCAAGACGCGACGATGGAGCGCTTGGCCGACGCGGGCAATGGCAACTACGCATACCTCGACTCGCTCGCCGAGGCCCGCAGGGTGCTGGTCGATGACGCCGCGGCGACCTTGGTGACGATCGCGAAAGACGTCAAGATCCAGGTCGAGTTCGACCCGAGCGAGGTCGCCTCGTGGCGCTTGGTCGGCTACGAGAACCGCAAGCTCGCCCACGGCGACTTCGCCGACGACACCAAGGATGCGGGCGAGATCGGGGCGGGTCACGACGTCACCGCGCTGTACGAGATCGTTCCGGCCCGCGCGATGGAGCTCCGCAACAACCCGCTGATGACCGCCTCGCTGCGCTGGAAAGCGCCCGATGGCGACACCAGCGCGGCGATGGAGCACACCGTGGGCAGCGACACGCGATCGATGGCCGCGAGCTCGGACGCGCTGCGGCTGGCCACGACGGCTGCCCAGTTCGCCATGTTGCTGCGCGGATCGGCCGAGCGCGGCGAGGCCACGTGGGCGAACACGCGGGCGCTGGCCGACCAGGTGGTCGCCGCCGATCCCGACAGCGAGCGGTCGTGCCAGCGCGCCGAGCTGCTGGCGCTGATCGATCGCGCGGCGGGCCTGCACGCGGGCACGCAGGGCTTCTCGCTGCTCACGCAGCCCGAGGCGGCCGCTCGCCGACCGATCTCGGCGGCGGCGGTGGCGGTGCTCGCCCGGTGCCGAACGGCGTGAAGCCTACACCCTCGGATGGTGACTCGGACCACGTGGAGGTCACGCGGCAGATTCCGTCTGCGCCGTGCCGCGGGATCCCCAGCGCGGGCGCGCGGCCACGATCCCCTCCTCGCGCCCCGGGTAGCCCCAGTCGTCGTGGCCACAGTGCTACCGTTGGCGCTCGTACATGCCGCGCCTCGCCAACGCCGCGCCCGCCCGCGCACGCCTGGACACGATCGCAACGATCGACTCGCCCGAGCACGTGCGCTTCGAGTATCGCCTCGCCGGTCCGGCACGGCGCGGTCTCGCCTATGTCATCGACCTATTGATCAAGATCACCGTGGTCGCCGTGGTCGCCGGACTCGTGATCCTGGGCGGGCTAGACGCCGACGTGCTCGCCGGCTGGAGCATGGGGATCGTGTTGGTCGTCGCCTTCGTGATCGAGTGGGGCTACAACGTCGGCTTCGAGTCGATCGCGAACGGTCGAACGCCCGGCAAGCGCATGTTGCGAATGCGCGTGGTCAAGGAGGGTGGGCACCCGATCGATTTCACCGATGCGCTGCTGCGCAACCTGCTGCGCGCCGCCGATTTCCTGCCGTTCGCCTATGCCCTCGGTATGGTGGTGATGGGGCTCGACCCGCGCTTTCGTCGGCTCGGCGATCTCGTCGCCGGGACCATGGTCGTCGTCGAGGAGGGCTCGCACGTCGCCGCGCCGCTGACCCTGAGCCCGCCGCCGTCTGCAACCGAGCTGGCGGCGATGCCCGCGGCCGCGCGACTGCTCGCACCCGAGCGAGAGGCCCTCGATCTGTTCGTACGCCGGCTCGCGCGGCTCGGTCCCGCCCGCGCAGACGAGCTCGCGACCCTCGTGCTGCCGCGCTTCGCCGATCGCCTGCCGCCGGACGCAGCGGACCGCCCCGCCCGCAGCCTCGCGTTGCTCCACCTCCGCGCCGCCGAGCGTCGCGCCACCTGATTCCACGTCGCCGATGCAGCCCCAGGATCATTTCGTCTCGGCACGCAAGGCCGAGTGGAACGAACTCGATGCAGTGCTCATCCGCGCGCCGGCGCTACATCGGCTGCCGCCGAGCACGATCTCGCGGGTCGCCGCGCTGTATCGCAGCGTGTGCTCCGACCTGATGCACGCGCGATCGGCTGGCTACGAGACCGAACTGCTCGCGCACCTCGACCGCATCGCGGCTGGCGCCCACAACCTGCTGTACGGGGCGCGTCCGGTCCGCCTTGCCGCCCTCGGCGCCTTCGTGATCCGCGACTTCCCCCGGACCTTGCGTGCACACGCCAGCATACCGTCGAAGTCTCAGCCACCGCGACGCTGCGACGCGACCGGCCCGAGCGCCGCGGCCGGCTCGAGACCGGGCGCGGCGAGGGGCTCGAGTTTCGCGGGCGTCGAGCTCACCCAGGCGGCAGGCAGAGATTCGCGGGTCGACCGGTCACTGCACGACGATGCTGGTGTCGCCTGACAGCGGCGGGATCTCGAGGATGAGCTCGCCGGTCTGCTGGTTGCGGATGCGCCAGGGGTGGGTCACGAAGCTCGACACGCTCCAAGAGTCTTCGCCCGAGACCACCTGGTACGAAATCTCGTCGCAGTCGTCGTCGACCCACAAGACCCTGATGCTGTACGCGCACTCGTTCTCGATCTCCAGCTCGGCGGGCGTTGCCGATCTCATCGAGCACACCTGTGGCGGAACCTCGGGGAGCGGTTCGCCGAGGCAGCCGCCGCCATCACCGGTGGCTTCGTCGGAGGACGAGGTCGAGCTGTCGCTGGTGCCTTTGGCGCCCGATGTGTCGGTGGCGCCCGTGTCGGTGCTCGCCTCACCGGATGGGTCTCCGGTGGGATCGCCGCTCGGATCGCCGCTCGGATCGCCGGTGGGATCGCCGCTCGGATCGCCGGCCGAGCCGTCCGGAGACGTCGCGCTCGCCGTGGCGCTGCTGCTCGGGCTCGTGACCGCGGTGCCCTCGCTGCTGTCGGCGGTGCCACCGATCGTTTCGGCCTCGACCGGCGAGCCGGCGCACGCACAGGCGCAGGCACAGGCGAGCGCGAATGGAAGTCGCATCGTCCCAGGGTAGCAGCGATCGAGGGCTGGGAGTGATCGCCCCGGACCCCGAGCACGCATGCTGTCTCTTCCACCGCCGCGCCGGTACCCTCGCCGGCGTGCTGCGCCTGACCGGCTGCGACGAACGCGAGGCCGCGGAGGCGCTCGCCGACCAATTGCTCGTCGCGGGGATCGACGCCGACGTCCGCGAGGCCGAAGGCTGGGAGGTGTGGGTGATCGAGGAGGACGACCTCGTCCGTGCCGAGGCGATCCGCGCGGCGCCGGCGTCGGCCGAAGATCGCCGCGCCGTGCGGGCGAAGGCCAAGTCGATCCGTGCCGAACGTGCCGCGGCGAACGCTGGCGCCGCGAGCCGCTTCGTGAACGTGCGCGATCGGTGGAATCCCGTCGCGGAGTTCGGTCTGCAGCCGGTCACCGCGGCGTTGGTGCTGTGCTCGGTCGTCGTCGCCTGGCTGACCAAGCTCGGCGATCCGAGCATCGTCGCGCTGCAGCAGCTCTCGATCGAGCCCTGGGACTCGCCGATCTTCCTCGGCCACGTGCTCCGCGGCGAAGTGTGGCGCCTGTTCACGCCGATGTTCATCCACTTCGGCCTGTTCCACCTCGTGTTCAACATGATGTGGCTGCGCCGCCTCGGCCCCCAGGTCGAGGTGCACCACGGCATGCCGATCATGATCGCGGTGGTCCTCGGCTCCGAGCTGCTGGGATCGCTCGCGCAGTACGCTGTGGTCGGTCCCAACTTCGGCGGCATGTCGGGCGTCGTCTACGGCCTGTTCGGCTTCGTGTGGATGCACGCCCGCTTCGGCAAGCCGGGCACCTACGTGCTCTCGGACTTCGACGTGGTGCTCTCGATGGCGTGGTTCATCGCGTGCGCGACGGGGTGGCTGGGGCCGGTCGCCAACCTCGGGCACGCGGGTGGCCTGATCGCAGGGCTGCTCCTTGGGTTGCCGCCGTTTCTCCGGCACCTGCGGGCGCGGCGATCGTCGCTCGAGACCGTGGAACACAGCTGGGCGCAGACCCAGGGGACCACGTGGCAACGGTTCCGGCGGCGGGTGCTGAACCCGTACATGCCGGTGTGGTTCCTGGTGATGGCGGCGGGGGTGATCGCGCTCGAGCTGGGGTGATGGGATGGATGGGCAACAACGGCGCCACGCTGGCGTCGTTGGACAGACTGTGCACGCCCACGCGTTCGGTGATTCACTCGGTGCAGCACACCGTCGTCGGGTTGAGCGGAACAAACTCCCCCGTCGGCCCGACGGCCGACGGCTCGCAGTCGCCGACGGGATCGGCCTCATCGAGCCTGATCGAACTGACGAGTCCCGGCTCGCCGCACTCGAGAGGGTCGAGGTAGATGGAAGGGGTGGCCGAAAAGAATGCGCCTTGCCGATTACTTACCCTGGAGTAAGTATCTAACGTGGCGCGGCCGCAGAAGATCTCGAGCGAGGAAATCGAGGCGGCGGCGCGCGCGGTCTTCGTCGAGCATGGCCCCTCCGCGCCCGTGTCGATGATCGCCAAGCGCCTCGGGGTCACCCATGCGGCGCTGTTCCAGCGCGTCGGCTCCAAAGCAGCCCTCCTGCGCTTGGCGCTCGGCTCGGGGAAGCCCGACGGCCTCGAGCGGCTGCTCGCGGAGCCTCCGACCGACGGTGTACGTGAGGCGCTCATCACGACCCTGGGCCAACTGATGGGCTTTTTGCGCCGCCTCGTGCCGAACCTCGTGGTGCGCAAGGCCGCGGGCATGCCGCTGTCCGAGACCTCGCCCACGCCGCTCGGTGTGCCGCCGCCTCTGCTGCTGCGCCGGTTGCTCGCCTCATGGCTCGAGCGCGGCGTCGCCGGCGGCCAAATTCCCACGGTCGACAGCCATGCCGCAGCGGAGGGGTTGCTCGGCGCGATGGAGGCCCGCTGCTTCAACGCGTACCTGGGCGGGGCCGAGTACGCCCCCGGCAACGACACGGACTTCCTGACCACAATGGTCGATGGGCTGATCTTCGATCGGCCTCGACCGACATCTCAACCCACATGACGAGGAGATAATCATGAGCCGCAAGAGAACCGAACTGAAGCGTTGGGCCCGCGAATCCATGAAGGGCGTCGAGAACACGTTGTTCCCGTCGTTCGGCGTCGGCCTGCGTGATCTCGACGAAGAGGGCATTCGCCACGATGTCCGCCAGAGCATCGCGCATGGCTTCTTCTCCACGATGTGCGCCACCGAGACGGGGCTCACGCTCGACGAGGCCAAACGCTTCCTCTCCATCGCTGCGGACGAAGCGCGGGGGAAGATCCTCGTCACGACCTCGCTCATCCTGAACAGCTTCGAGGAGAACATGTCGCTCCTCGAGCACGCCGGCCGCGCCGGCGTCGACGGGATCCTGCTGGGATACCCGGCGACCTTTCATCCGAAGGAAAAAGCAGACATCTATCGCGAGACGAAGCGATTCTGTGATGCGACCGATCTCCACGTGACCCTCTATCCCTCTCCCCACTTCCCGTTCGACCACTTCCACCCGAGCGGATTTCCAATCGACGTGATGAGCCGGCTCGCAGACCTCGACAATGTCGTCGCGGTCAAGATCGGCGAGTTGGGCCTCTTCGCTGACGCTCAGCGAGTCCTCGGCGACCGTGTTCTCGTGGGTTGCCCCGTCGAGCGCTACGTGCCGCTCCTGGTCCAGGGATTCGGCATGCAGTGGATGGGCGCCGGCTGCTACGAGGTCTTGCAGACGCCCGAGCAGCCGAACCTGGTCGAGTACTTCCGTCTGCTGCGGGAGGGAGAACACGACGCCGGGATGGAGCTCTACTGGAAGCTGGCGCCCATGAGGAACATCTTCGAGCAGCAGTTCAACCAGACCGTGATGAGTGGCACCTACAACTGGCACGCGCAGAAGTACTATCAATGGTGCGTGGGCGGGAACGGCGGGCTCACCCGACAACCCGCGATGAAGCTGCACAGCTGGGAGATCAACCAGATCCGGATGGGCTTCTTCGCGATCGGCATCGAGCCCCGGGAGAACGAGGAGGAGTTCTGGGTCGGGCGCGCCTGCTACGAACGCGGGCGCTCCGACGGCGCTGAAGAGTCCGTGGCGTCCCGCGATCCCGCTGGACCGTCGCTCGAGGAGCACAGCGCGGCGCCCCTCGTCCGTGGCGTGAGCGACGTGCTCCGCGACCTCGCGACCGAGATGAAAAAGATCCCCATCCTCATTCGTCCCATGGTCACTGCCGGATTCGAGAAGGGCACGGGTCGGAGTGTCGCGGCGTGGCAGTCGAGCATCGACGCGCTCATGGCGGCCACGTCCCAGGGTGGGGGCGGAAAGCAGGGAGGCCCCCTCGCCGAGGAGCTCGAGCGGCTCGCCGTGTACTTCGACGAGGCGCCGAGTCAGTCCAAGCGTTTCGCCTCCTCCGAGCAGGAGATCGAGGAAGTGGCCCAACGCTCCGCGGCACGTGCGACGGCCGTGCGCGCACTGGGTGCCTCGCTGCGCGCGTGAACCTGCGGCCGGCCGTCGTCGAACGCCGCTCCCCCGCGGTGTTCGACGCGCGGGTACAGGCGCCGACTACAGCTCGGGCATCGGGCCGGTGCACACGTCGGCGAGCCCGAACGTGTCCACATCGGCGCCGAAGGCCCGCAACAGCGACACGTAGAGATCGTTGTGCGCGCGGCCCTGGGCGTCGATCCAGCGGCCGGTCTCGATCGCACCGCCGGCGCTGCCGGCGAGGACATACGGGATCTCGTTCGCCGAGTGGGTGTCGCCGTTGCCCTGTTCGTTGCACCACATGACCACGCTGTGGTCGAGAAGGGTGCCGTCGCCTTCGACGACCTGCTTCATCGCGGTGACGAGGGTTGCGAACTGCTCGGCATACCAGTGGTTCACCGCCACCAGCTGCTCGCGGATCGTCGCGTCGTTGTCGGCCTCGTGCGACATGCCGTGGTGATCGCTGCTGTGACCGAGCCAGGTGAAGGGCACCCCGCTCTGCGCGGTCGACCACTGCAGGCTGGCCACGCGGGTGAGATCGCACGCGAGCGCCATCACGATCAGGTCCATCTGGGCGCTGCCGACCAGCGGATAGTTGTCGTTGGCGTTGTAGTCGAGCTTGCCCGGGACGTTCGGCATCGCGCAGCCGTCGAGCAGGCCGTGGTCGTTGCTCAGGCTCTGCTCGAGCTCGCGGATCGCGTCGAGGTGCGACTCGACCTTCTGGCGATCGCTGGCCCCGAGCTTGGCCTCGAGCCGGAGGAAGTCCTCGCCGACGCGATCGAGCACGCTCTTGCGCTTGGCCCTCAGCGTCGCGACCTCGGCCGGGTCGGCGTCGAGGCTCGAGAACAGGCGATCGAACGCTGCCTGGGGGTCGTTCTCGGGGGGCAGCACCTCGAACGGGCCGCGGTAACACATGCGGCTGGTCAGCTGCCGGGCCAGGTCGAGGTTGGCGCGCACACCGAACTCGAGCGAGCGGTAGGGCGTGGTGCCGGCGATGACCTCGGCGATGGCCTGGTCGATCGACGGCCCCGCCACCGAACCATCGGGCAAGTGGCTGAACTCCGCGTAGCCGCTGGGCCCCTCGACCAGGGTGTTGGCGGTGAGCATCTGGCCCATGCCCATGTCGTGGCCATTGCCGCCCGGGCCGTGCGAGCGCGTCTGCTGGGCGAGGTTCTGCAGCACCACGAGATCGCCCTTGTGCGGTTCGAGCGGAGCGAGGATCCGCAGCTGCCCGGGGTTGGCCGGATCGACGAACGTGAAGTCGTTGGCGGTCCCCAGCGGGTTCCAGCGCTCGTGGATCGTGCCGTTGGCGCTGAAGAACACCACGAAGCGCCGGGGGAAGTCCGCGGTGCCGCCGGCGTGGCTGCGCCGCGGGAGCATCGCCTCGAGCATGGGCAGCGCGATCGCGACACCACCGGCGCCGCGCAACAGAGTTCGTCGACTGATCGGTCGTCGCATGTCAGCCCTCCACCGCGGGTCGGAACAGGAACGCATCGGTCTGGGTCAGCGCCACCAGGAGTTCCTTGATGTCGAAGCCGCCGGCGGAGAAGCCCTCGCGGAGCTGGGCGATCGAGCACGCGTCTTGCTCGAGCGACTCGGTGCGGCCGTATCCGTAGCGGAACCACTGCGTGGCCACGCAATCGTTGACCATCTGCGAGCCGGCGAGCCGCGCGCCGAGCTCCGCGGCGCCGACGAACGCGCCGTCGACATCGGTCCCCACGAGATCACCTGAGGCGTCGATGGCGAGTCCGTTCTCGGTGGTGCGCCAGCGGCCCGAGCCATCGAAGGTCTCGAGACCGAAGCCGATCGGGTCCATGAGGTTGTGGCAGCCCGAGCAAGCCGGATCGTCGCGGTGCTGTTCGTAGCGCTCGCGGGTGGTCGCGTTGGGGTCGATGGGCGGCGGCACGAGGTCGATCTCGGGCGGCGGCGGCGGCGGAATCGTGCACAGCAGCTGCTCGCGCACGAACAGCCCGCGGGCGATGGGATGGGTCTCGTGGGGCTTGGCATGCACGGCCAGCAGAGCGCCCTGAGTCAGCACGCCGGCGACCTCGCGCCCGGTGGGTGTGATCTGCTGCATGCCCGGGCCGCCGGGTGCTGGAAGGTCGTAGTAGGCCGCGAGCGCGCCGTCGACGAAGGTGTAGGGCGCCGTCAGCAGGGACGTCACCGTGCCGTCGTCCTCCCAGATGACGTGTTCGATGAACGCGTCGACCTCGGCGCGCTGGGCCGCGGCGATGTCGGGACCGTAGTCTGGGAACGCGTCGGCGTCCTTGGTGATGCCGTCGATCGCCGCGTAGTCGAGCCACTGCTCGTGGAAGTGCAGGAGCATCGCCCGCGCGCGGGGCTGCCCGAGCATGCGTCGAGCTTGGGCCTCGACCTGCTCCGTGGTCGCGAGCTCGCCAGCACGGGCCGCCGCGAACAGCGTGTCGTCGGGCATCGATCCCCACAGGAAATACGACAGCCGCGTCGCCATCTCCCAGTCGCCGACGCGGACCACGCCGTCGCTGGCCGACGCGGGCCCGAACTCGACGCGGTACAGGAAGTACGGCGACTGCAGCATCGTCTGCAGCACGAGTGACACCGCTTCGGTCACGCCGTGGAGCTCGCGGGCCTCCTGGTAGAACCCGAGCAGCTCGGCGTGCTCGGCGGCGTCGAGCGGCCGTCGCCACACCCGCTCGCCGAACTCGTCGAGCCAATCGGCGACGCAGGCATCGTCGACGCTCGCCGGATCGCACGGGAGCAGCGCGGCGAGGTCCTCGGTCGCGCGGGCGGCCACGGACTCGGCGGCCTGCATGAATTTCTCGGCGTGGAGCGGGCTCACCGAGATCACCTCGGCGTTGTTGTCCAAGCCCGAGCCACCCTCTTGCGGGAAGCCGGCCGCGGGGTGTGTGGTGTCACCGAACAGGTCTTCGATCGTTGCGTCGTACTCGAAGGCTGTGAGGCGCCGGATCGGCGATCGCCCCGGAGATGGGGCATCGCTGCAGGCGGCGATGGGCCCGTCATCGCCCATCGACGTCGTCGTCGCAGCGTCGTCTTGCGTACCCGCGTCGCCGTCGCCCACCGTCGCTGCCGTCCCATCCCACCGTGACGGATCTCCCGCGTCACACCCACTCACTCGAAATGCCGATCCCCCGCGTCTGTCCCCCGTCCGCGATCCTCGTCGCCGCCCTGTCCGCGGCCTGCACGACCGAGCCCGAGGGTACGCCCGACGGTCCGACCGACTCGACCGGCGCGGACTCGACCGGCGCGGACTCGACCGGCGCGAACTCGACCGGCGCCGACTCGACCGAACCGACCAGCGCGGACTCGACCGGCGCGGACTCGACCGGTGACGCGCCGCCGCCCGACGCCTGTCCGGCACCCACGGGCCCGGGCACCGACGTCGCCACCACACTGGATGCCGACGCCACATGGACCGCGGACGGCAGCCCCTACCGCATCTCGGCGACGACGTACCTCACCGCGACGATCACGCTCGAGCCGTGCACGGTGGTCGCGTTGGCGCCGGCGGCCCGTCTGCTGGTGGGCAACGATCCGGCGCCCGGTGGCGTCGTCGCGCACGGCGAAGTCGTCGACGACGGCGAAGGCGGCGCGCTGCGTCGGCCGGTTCGCTTCGAGCGACTCGACCCCGGCGGCGCCTGGGGTTCGATCGAGGTCGACGTCACCGGCACGCTCGACGCCGAGACCGCGGACTTCGTCGGCGGCGGGAGCGTGGACGCGGGCGGAATCCTCGTCGGCTGGGGAGCCGATCCCGCAGGCGCACCCACGCCGAACCTTCGTCTGCGCGACGTGACCGTGGTCGACGCCGAGAGCAGCGGGATCTACCTGCCCAACCGCGGTGCGTTCACGCCGGACTCCGCGGACGTGCGCATCACCGGCACCGGCGCTGCAGGCTTTCCGATCTGGGTGCAGGCGGGGGCGGTGGGCAGCCTGCCGGCCGACCTCGAGATCGTCGACAACGCCGAGGACGTCGTGCTCGTCGAGACGTTCACCAACGTGGACGGCGACACGTTCCCCGATCGCGGGGTGCCGCTGCGCATCGACGACACCCTGTATCTGGGCACGGTCGAGAGCGACGGACTGTCGACGTTGACGATCGAAGCCGGCGTAGAGCTGCAGTTCGCCACGGGCGGGGCGGGCAGCGGCATCATCATCGGCCTCGACGACACACACCTCGGACAGATCGTGGCGGCCGGGACAGCGCAGAGGCCGATCGTGATGCGCTCGGCCGAAGCGACGCCTGCGGCCGGCGACTGGATGGGGCTGTATTTTCGCTACAGTCCGACCGACGGCAACGTGCTCGACCACGTCACGATCACCCACGCCGGCGCGAGCAGCGGTGCGCAGGGCTTCGGCTGCGGTCCGGCCGAGAACGACGCCAGCATCTTGCTGCTCACCGCGCAGCCGCTGAGCCCGTTCCTGAGCGACGTCACCATCGCCGACGCCGGCGGGGACACGCAGCTGCTGCTGGGGTGGCTCGACGCGTCGCCGTCCGCGACCGCGCAGGCGTTCGCCGACGGCAACACGTTCGCGGATTCACCCGCGTGCGGCGTGAGCCTGCCGCGCGACACCGACAACGGCTGCCCCGGCGACGAAGAACCCGATTGCCTGTGACGCGCGGGGCCGAGGTCGGCACGCCGACGTCCGCCGCGTCGGCGACATCGCGACAGACGGTAGGGTTTGACGCCGTGCGGTCGCCGCGACACAGTTGTCACCGGTGCCAAGAGCCGGCTTCGAGGAGATCTACCGGCGCCACTACGCCTTCGTCTGGCGCAGCGTGCGTCGACTCGGCGTCGCCGATGCAGAGCTCGATGACGTGGTGCAGGAGGTCTTCGTCGTGGTCCATCGCCGCCTCGGCGAATTCGAGGGCCGCTCGGCGATCACCACCTGGTTGTTCGGGATCGCCTATCGCGTGGTGCGGGATCACAGACGCGGTGCGGCGGCGCGGGCCCGGCGCGAGGCCCAGGCCACGGGAGGACGGCCACCCACCGAGCCCGACCGCAAGCTGTCGCGGACGCAAGCCGCGGGTGTGCTCGACGAGCTGCTCGCCCAGCTCGACGACGAGCAGCGCGAGACCTTGGTGATGGCCGACATCGTCGATCTGACCGCGCCCGAGATCGCCGCGCTCACCGAGACCAAGCTCAACACCGTGTACTCGCGCCTGCGACTGGCGCGGCGGGCATTCGAGGCGGCGGTCGATGCCTATCGCGTGAGTCATGGAGGCGAGCTGCCGTGGATGATGGGCTGAGCGAAGACATGGAGACCGTCGCGCGTGAGATCGAGGGCGATCGCATCGTCGCGATCTAGGCGGTCCGCAACCCCGAGAAGCTCCCACCCGAGTCGGGCTCGAGCCGCGTCGTCGGCAAATCAGTCGGCCGGGGTCCGCATCTCAGCACGAGAGCTTCTGCGCGCACGAGGTGAGCCCCGCGGAGTCGAGCTCCGCCGGGTCGCACGACCACGCATCCGCGATGCAGTCGAAGTACGGCGCGAGGTCGCAGGCGTACGTGCCGTAGCTACGGCACTGCAGGACCATGCCGATGTCGACCCCGCCCTCGCAGGTCAGCTCCTCGGCGAGGTCTTCGCAGGCGGCGGTGTTGTCCGGGTCATCGTCGTCATCATCGTCATCGCTCGGCGCAGGCGTGGCGGCGGGCGATGCCGCCGGCATCACGACTCTGGAATCGTCGCCATCGTCACCACCGCACGCGGCGACGCACAGCGACAGGAGGAGCAACTGGGGGGACAGGGCGAGACGCATCATGGTGGCGACGCTTCCTTTCACCGTCGGGGCCAAGGCGCGGGACATTCGATTTCAAGGGTTTGGCGTGGTCGGCCGCCGGGGTGGCCCGTGTGCGGGCCGGCCGTGGCCCGTATGCGGGCCGGCCGTGGCCCGTGTGCGGGCCGGGCGACGTCGGCCGGCACCTTCAGGTCGCCCACGGTTCGCTCCTCCTGGACGGACGCGCCGAGGTCTCCGAAAGTTTCTATACATATTGAGAGCTTAGGTGCTTCGTGCGGGTCCTCTGGCGAGTTCGGCGAACTTTCCTCGAGCCGTCCCGGTCGGGTCGGGGAACCTACCCCCCGGCCTTGGCCAGCCTCTGCGCATGCCCGCGCTCGCGAACCACTCGAGGAACGACACCCTGGCGTACCTGCCGACGGCGGACGATCGCGTCTTCGTCGAGCGGCTGCGTGCGGGGGATCGCCCCGCGATCGCCATCGTCTTCGATCGTCACGGCGCGGCGATCGAACGGGTGCTCGAGCGGGTGCTGGGCTGCGATACCGAGGTCCCCGATCTGCTGCACGACGTGTTCGTGCAGGCGATGCTCGGCGTCTCCCGGTATCGGGGCGACAGCGCGAGCCTGCGACCGTGGTTGCTGCAGATCGCTGTGCGCACAGCTCGCAAGTGCATCCGCCGTCGTACGACGCGGCGCATGCTCGGACTGCGCACCCCAGGCGAGCTGCCCGATGCGCCCGATGCCGTCGATCCCGAACAACAGACGGCGGTGCGACGGGCCCACGCGGCACTCGATCGCCTGCCGGCCGACGAACGCATCGCGTTCTGCCTGCGGTTCGTGGAGGGCATGCAGCTGGGCGAGATCGCGGATGCCTGCGACACCTCGCTGGCCACCGTGAAGCGTCGACTGCTACGGGCACGGGTGCGCTTCGAGCAGCTCGCGGCCAAGGACAGCCTGCTCGGTCGATGGATCGAGGAGGTGGCGCGATGATCGACGACGATCGTCTTCTCGCGTTGGGTCGCGCGATCGCGGCGGCGCACGACGGCGGGCACCACGGCGATCCGACGGGCGGACGCGCGCGAGTGCGTGCGCGGCTGCTCGACCGCGCCGGACGGGAGACGACGCGATCGCACACGTTGCCGTGGGTGGTCGGGTTGGGGCTCAGCGTCGCGGCCGCACTCACGCTGTGGATCGCGTGGCCCCGCGCGCTGACGTTCGCGATCGGGCCCGAGGCATCGCCGGGGGTCGCGGGGGCGTGGTTGGCGGCGTCCGATGCCGAGGCGCACTCGCTGCGGTTCTCGGACGGCAGCGTGATCGATCTGCACGCTGGGTCGCGCGCGAGGGTCGTGCAACTGCACGAGGATGGGGCGCAGGTCGTGCTCGAGACCGGCGCGGCGCATCTCGCCATCGTGCCGCGCGGCGCGTCGCGGTGGCGCATCGATGCGGGGCCCTACCTCGTCGACGTCACCGGCACACGTTTCGATGTCGCCTGGGATCCGCAGGCCGAGGTGTTCGCGTTGACGCTGCACGAGGGATCGGTCACGGTGCGCGGTCCGGGGATCGACGGCGAGCGTTCGGTCGGCATGGGCGAGGCGATGCGCGTCGGACCGCCTATCCCCGCACCGCTGATTGCCGCTGCGGTCACCGAAGCGCCCGAGATCGCGGTGGTCGCCGAGCCTGCCGAACCCCACAGGGAGATCCGCACGCCGAGCAAGGGGCGCGTGCCGTCGCGGCCGCGCGCCCCGACGCCGAGTGCACCCGACTGGCGGTTGTTGGCCGAGGGCGCGAGCTACCGCGAGGCGCTCGCCGCCGCCGAGGCCCAGGGCTTCGATGGGCTGTGCGACACGCTGCCGGCGAAGGATCTGCTGCGACTCGCCGACGTCGCCCGCTTCGCGCGGCGGCCCGAACGCGCTGCGGCGGCCCTCGATGCCGTGCGCAAACGATTCCCGGACAGCGATGGTGCGGCGATGGCTGCGTTCGAGCGTGGACGCATGGCGTTCGGTCGCGGGGCCCACGGCGATGCGGCGAGATGGTTCGCGGTGTATCTGCGCGAGCGCCCCGACGGAGCGATCGCACGCGAGGCCACCGGACGTCTGATGGAATCGCAGCACGAGGCCGGTCGCACAGGCGACGCCCGCGAGAGTGCAGGGCGTTACCTCGCGCGCTGGCCCGACGGCCCTGACGGCGATCTCGCCCGTCGTCTCGGCGCGGCGACCGGTCCGGGTTGATCATGTGGCGGGTCCGCACGCATGTTCGGATGCGGTGGGCCGCGTTGTCGCTCGTGCTCGGAGGTTCGCTCGCATCGGGGATGATCGCGACATCGGCGGGCGCCGCATCGCGTGCACCGTCTTCGACCTCACGCATCGCCGTGCTCGGTGATGGTGACGCCGCGGTCGCGCAGCAGCTCGACGCCGAGCTGCAGCTCCTCGGCTTCGAGGTCGTGCACGCCGATGCGCCAGCACAGACCGATCCCGCGGCGTTGTCCGAGCTCGCCCGTCGGCTCGACGTCGTTGCGGCCGTGCTCGTCGACACCCGCGCAGACGGTGTCGATCTGTGGGTCGTCGACCGTGTCACGGGCAAGACGTCGATCCGGCGGGTGCGTGCCGAGGGGGCGGAGGGGGTCGATGCGGCGCGGATCACTGCGGTGCGGGCGATCGACCTGCTGCGCGCCAGCTTCCGCGAGATCGAGGTCGATCCGAAGCCACCCGAGGCCGAGGTCGCCCCCACACCGGTGGTGCGACGCGTCGCCCAACCCAAGCCGCCGCGGTTCGTGCTCGCGGTCGGGCCCGCGATGTCGGGATCGCCGGGGGGTCTGGGCGCGATGGCCCACGGCGTGCTCGCGTTCGAGTTCTGGCCCCGCGATCGTATCGGCCTCGGCGTGCGCGGTTGGGCCCCTTTCGCCGGAGTCCGCACGCGTGCGAGCGAGGGAAGCGCGACCATGTTGGTCGGCTGGCTCGGCGTCGGGCCCCGCGTCCGGCTGACGAAGCCCGACCGCACCGTCGGCGTGGCGATCGGTGCCCACGTCGGCGCCGTGTTCGCGGCCATGCGCGGCGAGGCGACCGCGCCCTTCCTTGGCCGCCGCGATCTCGTGGTCGGTGCGATGCTCGAGCTCGACGCGGCGCTGAGCATCGCCGTGCATCCGCGGCTGCGGATCTGGGTCGACGGCACGATCGGTGCCGCGGTGCCGCGCGTGGGCATCCGCATCGCCGGCCAACGCGTCGCCACGTGGGGCCTGCCGATGGGCGGGGGAATCGTCGGGCTGGCGTTCCCGCTGTGACGCGCGCTGCGAGTGTCGACGAAACTCGTGTGAGCCGAAGTGATGGGTTCGGGGTACTTCACCGGCAGGAGACGAACCATGAACTTGCGTGTATCGATGATTCTTGCGGTGACCCTGGCGACTGCGTGCACGACCGACGGCGATCCGGTCGAGACTGGGGCAGGCGGTAGCAGTAGCAGCGGCGGCGGCTCGGCCTCGGACAGCGAGGCGGCGACGGTGTCCGCGTCGGTCTCGGCTTCGGCGACGCAGACCGCGTCGGACAGCGACTCGGCGACGGGGCCGTCGACGGATCCGACCGATGCCACCGCATCCGCGGACTCGTCTTCCGACGGCGGCGTAGACACCGGCAGCAGCGATGGTGGATCGCAGACGACCGGCACCGACGGGGGCGAAGGCAGCAGCGGCGACGCGGAGAGCAGCTCGACCGGCGAGGCGTGCGTCGACGTCGGACAGCCCTGCGCGGATGGCCAGGCGGAGTGCTGCGCGGGCAGTCAGTGCGTGGTGCAGGGGGATTCGTTGTCGTGTGTGCCGTGCGGCATCGCTGGGGATCCGTGCCAGCCCAACGGGTTGGACAACGGCGGATGCTGCGATCCACTGATGTGCGAGCAGGGCATCGGTGGGCTGACCTGCGGGTGACGGACCGGGGACGCCGTCCGGCGGACGCCGCCGGGCGACGCCGTCGCGGGGACGCCGTCGCGGGGACGCCGTAGGTCATCTCGTTCTCGGGCCAGTGGGCGCGCAGCTCCTAGAACGCTCGCCGGCCCTGCACGGGGCGCCACCGCCCACTGTGCCGCAATCGCCCCGTGTGGCCGGATCGCGCACGCGACACCCTCAACGTGTCGCTTCCCCTCGACCCTGTGACACCGGCACCGGACTTGCTAGATGGGTGGCGCCACGCCCCCATGCATCGGTCCATTCATGTCCTACGCGAGCCGGGCCACGTCCTGCGCGAGCCGGGCCACGTCCTGCGCGAGCCGGGAACCGTCCTGCGCGAGCCGGGAACCGTCTAGGCGCGGGCTGTGATGCGCCTGCGCGGCTTCGTCGAGCTCGTCCTCGCCCTGCTCGTCGGCACCCTCGTGCTCGGCGCCTGCGGGCACAAGCGGACCACGCTCAAGAGCATCGCCGGAGCCGAGGCGCGGGTCGGCCGCATCCACATCGAGGGGAACGAGTCGATCGACGACAAGGCGATCGAAGAGAACATGAATCTGCAGGAGACCCGATGGTTTCCGTTGCCCAAGCGCGAGTGGTACCTGCCAGGGCTCATCCCCCTCGACCGCAAGCGCATCGAGGAATACTACGCGCTGCGGGGATTCCACGACGCGCAGGTGACCTCGATCGAGCCGAAGTTCCGGCGCAAGGACGAGGTCGTCGACATCGAGATCGAGATCGACGAGTCCGCGCCGACGCTCGTGCGCGAGGTCCGGCTCGACTGGCCCGATGGCGTGCCCGATGGCCCGCCCGATCGACGCACACAACCTGCGGCGATCGCCGCCCGTTGCGGGCTGACGCGCGGTGAGCGATTCGACGTCGAGGAGCTGCGCACGTCCGAGGCCGCGATGCGCGAGGCATTGCTGCGCCGCGGTCACGCCTTCGCCGAGGTCGTGGGCTCGGCCGAGGTCGATCGCATCGGCCGCACCGCCGACGTGCAGTTCGAGGTGCGTCCGGGGCCGTTCGTACGCCTGGGCAAGATCCGCATCGAAGGCCTCGTCGCGGTGCCCGAGAAGGCGCTGCGCAACGAAGTCGACAACTACGAGGGCAAGCCGTTCTCGCCGACCCGCATCCGCAGCATGGAGCAGCTGGTGTACGGCCTCGAGGTCTTCAGCACCGTCGCGGTCACGCTGGCCGAGAAGCCCCGCGAAGGCCCCCATGGTCCGCTCGTCGACGTGCTCATCACGGTGACCGAGTCGCAGCCCCAGTCGATTCGCCTCGGTGGCGGCTTCGGCGTCGACCCCAACCGCTGGGAGCAGTACGGGGCGATGCGATACAGCCACAGCAACATCGATCGCAAGCTGGCGCGCTTCGATCTCGGGCTCAAGATCGGCTATGCGGAGCTGCCGGCGATCTGGAATCCGCAAGAGCACGGTCCGATCGGCGAGCTCACGCCGACCGTGCGACGCAAGGGCTGGCTCGAGAAGAAGCTCGTGTGGACCGCGGCACCATCGTTCGAGCTCGGCATCCAGAACGGCTACCAGTTCTACGCGCCCAAGACCCGCCTCGGCGTCTCGCGGTTCTTCACGCGGTTCTTCGAGCTCGATCTCAGCCACAACTTTCGCTTCGTCGACTTCTTCAACGTGGCCCCGGCGCTCGACGAGAGTCGATCGATCCTCGGGCTCGACTTCCGCGATCCATATCTGCTCAGCTTCATCCAGCTGCGCGCCACCGTGCACCTGACCGACCGCGCCGTCGATCCGCGCAACGGTGTCGTGCTCGGCAACACGTGGGATCTCGCCGGTAGCTACTTGGGCGGGGACTACGACTACAACCGCGTCACCCCCGAGATCCGCGGCTACTACACCCCGCTGCGCGATCGACTGCAGTTCGCCGTGCGCGGGCAGGTGGGGTTCATCGTGCCCTACGGAAAGAAGCCCGGCGCCCCGTTCGATCTCAAGTACTACCTCGGCGGATCGAACACGGTGCGTGGGTACGCCTTCCGCGAGATTTCGCCGGCGGTCAACTTCTGCAACGACGACGAGAGCTGCCGCGGCATCCCGGTGGGTGGCCAGACCATGGTCAGCGCCAGCGCCGAGATCCGGCTGCGGGTGTGGAGCAAGCTGTGGCTGGTCGCCTTCACCGACATGGGTGACGTGCGCGCCGGCGTCAACGAGTTCTCGCCCCGTGTGTGGAGCTACACCATGGGCCCCGGCATCCGCTTCCACAGCAAGATCGGCGTGTTCCGACTCGACGGCGGCTTTCGTCTCAACGACACCGAGTACGGCGAAGGGCAGCCGATCGGTGCGCTGCACTTCGGCCTGGGGGAGGCGTTCTGATGGGTCGCGGACGCGAAGTGCTGCGAACCCTCGGACGCGTGTTGCTGCGCATCGTCAAGGGCCTGGCTTGGTTCATCGGCAGCGTGCTCGTGCTCGTGCTCGTCGCGGTGGCCGTGGTGCTGTGGACGCCGTGGGGTACCCGCACCACCTTGGCGTTCGCCGTCGACGAGTACGATGGGGCGATCCCTGGCACTGCGTCGGTCGGGTCGATCGGCGGAACCCTCGGCGGCACGCTCGAGCTCGAGGATGTCGCCCTGGGTGATCGCAACGACAACCCGCTGGTGTCGATCGGCGCGCTGCGGCTGTCGCTTCGGCTGGGCGGATTGTTCAGCCGCACGCTCGCGTTCCACGATCTCACCGTGGACGGCCTCGAGGTGTGGGCCGGTGGCGATCGGGCGCAGTTCGGCGATCTGGGCCCCGAGGGCGAGCCCACGCCCAAGCCCGAGGGCATGACCGGACCCGATCTGCCCCTGGGCTTCGAGGGTCCGCTCGCCATCGACGGCGTCGTCTTCCATCTGCACGATACCGAGGGCGGCACCGCGGATCTGCTGACGCACGGCTCGGTCCGCGCGGCGCTCCACTCCCGTGGCCGCGAGGCCACGCTCCGCATCGATGCGCTGAGCGGCTTGCTCGGCAACCCCGAGCTCGCGATCGCGGGGCTGAGCGGCACCTTGCGCTGGACCGATCCCGAGGTGCGCCTCGACGACCTGCTCGTCGTCACCGACCGCGCGATGGTGCACCACGGCGCGCTGGGCTTCGACACGTACACGCAGATGGGCGACGTGAAGCTCGGCGCGCTCGCGGATGTCTCTGCGATTGCCCCCGACTCCAAGCTGCCGATCTTCGGCTCGGTCACCGTCGAGCTGCAGGCGGTCGGTGGGGCCGAGCACGCCTGGGCCGAGGTCGCGGTGCGGGCCGAGCCCGAGGCTCACGCGCAGCTGCTGCTCGCCGGATCGATCGCGCCCGTGCTCGACATGGCGGGTACCGGCGTCTTGCAGGTGATCCCGCCCGGCACCGAGCACCCGTTCGCGGGCATGCTCGCCGCCCAGGTCGTCCGCCTGCAAGGCGCACCGCTGCGCGCCGGTCTACAGCTCGCGTGTCTGGGCTGCCCCGACGCCGTGATCGCGCTCGTGCGCAGCACGACCGGCACCGATGGCGCCACCGACATCGACGCGCGTGCGCTCATCGCCGATGCCGAGGTCACCGCCGCCGCGCGGATCGCCGATGGTGCACTGCGCTCGGCCAAGGCCGAGCTCTCGCTGCCGTCGCTCGCGAAGATCGGCGCCACCTTGCAGCCGTGGCTGGCGTTGCCGCCCGTCGAGGGCAGCGTCGAGGGCGATGCGTCGTGTATCGGCCAAGACGCCCTGCTGCGCTGCGAACTCGGCATCGACGCCCGCGCCCTCGCCTACGATGAGGCGCGCATCGGCCACGTCGACGTCGATGCCGACGTGTCGCTGCAAGACGGCAAGCCCAGCGGCTCGGTCGCGCTGCGGGCCGAAGATCTGCGCTACCAGCAGCACGTGGTCACGAAGCTGGGCGTGGACGCGAGCGGCGACGCCGAGCACATCCGCATCCGCGCCGACGCGAACGCCTACCGTGGCCGCGCCGAGGTGCTCGCGACCATCGAGCCCGGCCCGCGCACCGCGATCGGTCTCGACGGCCTCGAGATCGACTACAAGACGCTGCACGTGCGGCTCGAACGGCCCACCGAGATCGAGATCGGCGCCGGCGAGGTGGCGATCGAGGATCTGCGGCTAGCGGTCAACCGCGGCATGTTGGCGGCGCGGGGTGTGGTCGGGCCCAACAGCGACGCGTTCGTCGGCATCGAGCGCATGGACCTCGCGGATCTGAAGCCGCTGCGCCTGCCGGTCGAGCTGCGCGGGCTCATCGATGCCCAGATCCAACTCGACGGGGCGATGCGGGCACCGACGATCGCGGTGTCACTCGAGGGTCAACGGCTCGGCGTCGACGAGCACGCCCTGGGCCATCTCTCGACCGAGATCGATCTCGATGACGGTCAGCTCGACGCCCATGTCCAGTGGTCGCCGTCGAGCAAGGAGCGGGTCGAGCTGCGCGGCCGCGCGAAGCTGCGGCCGTTCGATGCGCGCAGGCCGGGCCTGGTGGCGCGCGCGCCCTTGATCGTCCAGCTCGACGCCACTGGCCTCGAGCTCGGCCGCCTGCAGCCGCTGCTCGGCGAGCGCACGATCGACGGCCGCCTGTCGACCTCGGTGCGCATCGCCGGCACCGCCGCGGCCCCGCTCGTCGCCGTCGGGGTCGAGGGCAAGGATCTGCGGCTCGACGATCTCCATCTGCAGACCGTGCGCGCGCGCATCGGCCACGTCGATGGTCGTGTGGACGTGGGGGTCGACGTGCACACGCGTTGGATCGAGGGGCTGACGCTCGCGGCGTCGTTGCCGGTGCGCATCGCCGCGGTGGCGCCGTTCTACACCGCCGATCTCGACGCGCCGGCCGACGTCGCCCTGGCCCTCGAGCGCGTCGAGCTCAGCGGGCTCGACGCGGTGGCGCCGGATCTCGAGCTGGGTGGACGCGTCGATGGCCGGGTGTCGGCGGCGCTGGCGAAGGGCGAGCTCACGGCCCGCGCCGACCTGCTCGTCCGCGATCTGTCGCGCGACGGCGAGCGCATCGCGACGGTGGCGCTCGAGGGCGCGCTCGATGGCGACGCGGTGCGGGCGAAGCTGCAGGCCAGCGGTCCCTCGGTCCGGCTGATCGAGCTGAACGTCGGCGTTCCGGTCGAGGTCGATGCCCGCGCCGGCGAGTTCGTGTGGCACCGCGATCGCCCCCACGACGTCATGCTCACCCTGAACGAGGCCGATCTCGGCGCGCTGGGGCGGCTGGCCAAGGTCGGCGGTCTCGCCGGGCGTGTCGGCGGCACCGCCGAGCTGCACGGCACGGCCACCACGCCGATCATCGCGGTCGATCTCGCCGGCCGACGGCTCGCGTTCGACGGCCATCCGGTCGGCGACGTAGACATCGGCGTCGACCACGACGGCGGCCGCGTGCGTGTGGCGGTGCACCAGGCCCACGGCAAGGGGCATGTCGACGTCGACGCGGATGTGCCGATGGCCCTCGATCTGGGGGCCGGCAAGCTCGACTGGGATCGCAAGGCGAGCCACACCGTCGATGTCGACGTGGTCGCGCTGGACCAGGAGGTGCTGGCCGCGTTCGTCGCGGTGCCCGATGACCTCGGTTTCGAGGTGAACGCCGCGATCCAGGCGCGCGGCGACATCGACAGCATCGCGGCGCGCGGGCAGATCCGCGCCCTCCTCGACGACGTCGAGGGCGTCGACACGCCGGTGGCCGCCCGCTTCGTGGTGTCGTCGGTCGAGCAATTCGCCGAGATCGTACTCGGGCCGTTCGAGGACACCGCGCTCACCGTGAGCGCCACGACCCAGGTTCCGCTCGGCGCGATGATCGACGGCGCCGCCTTCGACTGGCAGACGGTCCCGATCGTGGCGTCGCTCGACACCGAGAAATTCCCGCTGCACGCCCTGGGCTCGCTGCTGCCCGACGCCCTCGACAGCCTCGAGGGCCGGCTCGACGCCCACATCGGCGTCGACGGCACCCTCAGCGTGCCGAATCTTCGCGGGGCGGTCGCGATGCGCGAGGGCGCCGTCACAGTTGTGCCGCTGCGCCAGCGGTTCGACAAGATCACGATCGAGATCGCGCTCGATCGGCAAGATGTTCGGCTCACGAAGCTGTCGGCGCGCAATGGATCGGGCACCGCGAGCGCCGAGGGCACGCTGCACCTCGAGCGCGGAGCGACCGTCGCCGATCTCACGCTCGCTTTGGACGGCCTGCCCATCGTCCGACCCGGCCTGCCGCTGATGAAGCTGTCGACGCGGACCTCGGTGGCGCTCGATGCCCGGGGCGAACGCACCGAGATCGACGTGAACCTGCGCAAGACGACGGTCGACGTGTTCACCACCATGGTCACCGCACCCAAGCCGCTGCCCACCGCCGAGGGCGTGGTGTTCACCGACGTGCGCGGCCGCATCGGCGCGAAGCCGGGCGCCGATGCCACCGCCGATCCCGATGCCGATGCCACCACCGACCCCAACGCGAAGGCGCCGCTGTTGCCGACCGACATGGCGGTCCGCATCAAGCTCGGCGACCCGCTGTTCGTACGTGGACCCCAGGCCAACATGAGCTGGCGTGGCGGCGTCGAGCTCGAGCACGGCAAGGGCGAAGAACTCAGCGCGCAAGGTGCGTTCACGGCCGACCGCGGGCGCATCAACTTTCTCGGCCAGGACTTCGTGATCGATAGCGGTCGCGTCACGCTTCCCGAGCGCGGCGACCTCGATCCGTACATCGCGCTGACCGCGATCACGCAGACGAAGGAGGGCGAGGTGACGATCGAGATCCAAGGGCGCGCGAGTCGGCCCGAGCTGCGGCTGTCATCGGATCCTCCGCTGCCCGAGTCCGATGTCTTCGCGTTGCTGGTCACCGGCAGCAGCAGCGGCGCCGAGGGCGAGGGCGGCGGCGACGTCGAGGCCAAGGCGGCCTCCCTGCTCGCCGCCTTCCAGAACCCGGTGCTGCAGCGCGAGTTGCAGGATCGGCTCGGCATCGACCGCGTGGGTCTGTCGTTCGGCGACACCATCGATCAGCCGATCGTGGCCGTCGGCAAGCGGGTCTCGCCGAAGATCTACGTCGAGACGCGCTACCACCACAACGCGCCCGCGGACCAAAACCGGGCCGAGATTCACCTCGAGTACGCGATCAAGCCGCCGGCCTGGACCATCGAGACCTTCATCGGCGACGCCGCCAAGGGCGCGGTCGAGGTGTGGTGGCGACGCCGTTTCGGCCGCGCACGTGCGCCGCGCGAGACGACGGAGACCGCCAAGCGCGCTGCGGACCGTTGACCGCGAGCCGAGGCCGGCTCTACCCTGGTGCGCGGTGGACGAGGGCGACGACGATCGCAGCTTGCTGGAGCGCTGGCGGCAGGGCGATCGCACCGCCGGCAGCGCGCTGTTCGATCGGCACTTCCGTTCGCTCATGCGGTTCTTCCGCAACAAGGTCGATCGCGGCATCGAGGACCTGGTCCAAGACACGATGCTGGCGTGCGTGCGCGGCCGTGATCGGCTGCGCGACGATGGGAGCTTCCGCGCCTACCTGTTCATGACCGCCCGGTATGTGCTGTACGAGCACGTGCGGCGCCGTCGCGACAGCGAGTTCGATCCCGAGACGTTCTCGCTCGCCGATCTGGGGCCCAGCCCCAGCACCGCGTACGCCAAGCACCGTGAGCAGCAGATCCTCTTGCAGGCGCTGCAGAGGCTCCCACTCGTCTACCAGGTCACGCTCGAGCTCTACTATCTCGAGGGCCTGAGCGGGCCCGAGCTCGCCATTGCACTCGACATCCCCGAGGGCACCGCGCGCGGTCGGATCCGCCGGGGCAGCGAGCAGCTGCGCGCCCATATCGAGGCGCTCCACGAGTCGCCCGAGCTGCGCAGCTCGACGATCGAGGGCCTCGAGCGGTGGCTCGGCAAGCTCCGCAGCGAGCCGTCGCCCGCGCCCTGACCGCCGCACGGTCTGCGGGCGCATGTCGGCGCTGGTCCGCCATCGTCGCTGCCGCGGTCCGTCTCACGCGGGCGTCGAAGCACGGGCGGTCGCGCGGCACCATGGTGGGCACCACGGTGCCGATCGCCGAGATCGCATCGGGACCCGTTCGCCCTCGCTCCGGCATACCCCGTGCACCGCCCGTATCCGTGGCAGCTCAGAATCGGTCCCTCACTGCATCCCCGTCTTCGGCGTCTTCGCGCGAGGCTGACGCCCCGCGTCCGCGGCCGGCTGCGCGGGGGCGTACGACGGTCGCGGTGCCGGCCGGGCGTTGGATCCGAGCGAAGCGCGCTGGAGCACCCGCCGCCGAGGCGCCGCTGCGTTCGCGCTCGCGTCCCGCGACCAAGGCCGAGCTCGACAACGCGTTGCATGGCAGCGGACTCGCCCTGGGAGTGCTCCTCGAGGCGCTCGACGACGGCATGGCCGACGCCGATGTCGGCACGCGCCTGCGCCGGATGATCCGCGACGCCGACGTCGATCCCCACGACGTCGACGTCATCGTGGAAGGCGCCCACGTCACCTTGGTGGGCGAGGTCCGCGACCTGCTGACCCGCCTGCTCGTGGAGGATCTGGCGTGGTCGGTGCCGAGCGTCGATCACTGCCTCAACCAACTCGCGGTTCGCTGACAACTCGCGGTTCGCTGACAACTCGCGGTGCGCTGAGTGCCGCGCCGCCGGCCGTGCCTGGCGGTTCCTGGTTTGCCGGAGGCGCCGGCGTTGCTATGTCACGGGTCGTGAAGCGCATCGTCCCACTCGCCGTGCTCGTGCTCGCCCTCGCCTGTGACAAGTCGGGCACCACCGCCTCCGCGCCGGGCGGCGATCCCAACTTTGGCGCAGGCGGCAGCGAAGCGAAGCCCGCGAAGGACGCCACCGCCGAGCTCCAGTCGCCCGGCGGCGTGGTCGGCACGCTGATGTTCACCACCACTCCCGACGGCATCGCCGTCGATGGGACGATCACCGGCCTCGAGCCCGGCGCTCACGGCTTCCACATCCACGAGGTCGGCATGTGCACCGGACCCACGTTCGAGTCGGCGGGGGCGCACTTCAATCCCAGCGACGCGCCACACGCTGGCCCGAACGTGTCCCCGCGGCACTTCGGTGACCTCGGCAACATCGAGGCAGACGCCGACGGCCGCGCCGAGATCCACGCGCTCGCCACCGATCTCACCCTCGCGATGGGCGAGTCGGCGACGGTGGTCGGCAAGTCGGTCGTTGTGCACGCCAAAGCCGACGATCTCACCAGCCAACCCTCCGGCGCCGCGGGCGATCGCGTCGCGTGCGGCGTGGTCACGCAGACGAACCCCTGATCTCGACCGCCACAGGCAGAACAGCCCAGCGAGGCGATGCCGCCCGGTGCACCACCGCACACGCGCAGCGCCGTCACGCGCGCGGTGGCGCGAATGCATGCATTTGCGGAGGTGAGTGCCTGGCATCGCGGGTGCTTGCCCCGACCCGTGGTCCCGACACTCCCGAGCATCGATGCGCAGCGTGACGTGGCCCGGTCGCCGCGCGGTCACGGCGTCGCGTTGGTGCTGGTCGATTGGATCAACGACTTCGACTTCCCCGACGCCGACGGCCTGCTCGCGGCTGCGCTGCCGGCCGCCGAGCGCACCGCCGAGCTGCGCGAGCGCGCCACCGCGGCCCGAATCCCCGTCATCTACGTCAACGACAACTTCGGCTGCTGGCGCTCGGACTTCGAGCGGGTGATCGAGCGCTGCCTTCGGCGTCGCGGCGCGCGGATCGTCGAGCTGCTCACGCCGCGCGACGACGACTACTTCGTGCTCAAGCCCAAGCACTCGGCATTCTTGCACACGCCGCTCGAGCTGCTCCTCGATCATCTCGGTGTCGGCCGCCTGATCCTCACCGGGCTCGCGGGGAACATCTGCGTGCTGTTCACCGCCCACGACGCGCACATGCGGGACTTCGCAGTGACCGTGCCCCGCGACTGCGTGGCCTCGAATACGCCGCAGGACAACGATACCGCTCTGGTTCACCTCGCGCGGATCGTCCACGCCGACGTGCACGACGCGGCATCGGTCGTGCTGCCCACCGGTCTGGTGTCGCCGCTGTCCGCCGGCATGGGCGCGGGGGTGATGCATGACGCGGCGCTATGCGATCGGGCGACTCGGTTCGATCGGCGCGTGTGAGCCGCGGCGCGCTCACCATCCCCGGGCGCCCGCGCGCGTGCCCAAAAACGTCGCGCGGGCCGTGACGCACGGCGTCGTGGGGTCCACGTCGGCGCCCAAGGCACCAACCCACCGTGATCGTTCACGGTCCACCGATTGCAAAGTCGTGTGCCGAACACCCCAGCGAAGGACTTCGACAGTGAATCGATTGCTCATCATCGCCGCGCTCGTCGTGGCCCCCGCATGCGACGACAAGACCGACGCCAACAAGCCGGCGGACAACACCAAGGTCAACGAGCGCGACAAGGACAGCTCGGCGAAGACGCCGGGTGACCAGGGCCAGGGCAAGGAGGACATCGACATCACCGCGTCGATCCGCAAGGCGGTCGTCGCCGACGACGCCCTCTCGATGAACGCGAAGAACGCCAAGATCATCACCGACGGCGGTGTGGTCACCCTGCGCGGCCCGGTCGCGTCGGAAGAAGAGAAGACCAAAATCGCCGCGCTCGCGCGCAGCACCCCCGGCGTGCAGCGCGTCGAAGACCAACTCGAAATCGCCGCACCTTGAGCGGCACAACAGCAACGGAGCACATCATGGCAAAGAAGCACGCAGTCATCGGAATCTTCAAGAACTTCGGACAGGCCGAGGAGGCGGTGCGGCAGCTTCGCGCCGCGGGCTTCGTCGAGAACGACATCTCGGTGCTGCTCCCTGACCAAAAAGGCACCCGCGACTTCGCCCACGAGAACAGCACCAAGGCCCCCGAGGGGGCGATCGGTGGGGTCGGAGCTGGCGGAGCCCTCGGCGGTACGCTGGGTCTACTCGCAGGCATCGGCCTGCTCGCGATCCCAGGCCTCGGGCCCTTCATCGCCGCCGGCCCCATCATGGCCGCGCTCGGCGGTGCAGCGGCGGGCGCAGCGGTCGGTGGCATCACCGGCGCGCTGGTCGGCATGGGCATCCCCGAGGTCGAGGCCAAGCAGTACGCCGGCAAGATCGAGGGCGGCAACATCCTCATGTCGGTGCACGTCGAGAACGACGAACTGAGGGATCGCGCCAAGGAGGTGCTCGAGAACTGCAACGCCGAGGACGTCAACGTCGCCGGCGAGAAGGCGACCTAGCCGACGCCAGCGGCAACGCCTCGAGTCGACGCCGTCATCTCGCCCGGGCGAGATGGCGGCGTCTCGCGTTGTGCTAGGCGATCGTAGAGCCACGCCCTCCCATGTTGCGCGCCCGCCCCGAAAGGCCGCGAGCGTCCCGGCGTGCGGCCGCGCGCCCCGCGGCTGTCGTCGACGCGGATGTCTCCATCGTTGAAACCCGCGCCGATCTCGGCCACGCTCCACCGGTAGTGCGGGGCGAAGAGCGCATGCCGCCGACACGACGTGGCGCGATCGTCGTTGCCTCGGTGGTGTTGCACGTCGCCATGTTCGTCGTTCTGTCGATGGCGCCGGAGCCGACGCGCGCGGTGCCCGACGAGGTCGGCTGGACGCCGATCGAGTTGGTGCCGTGGCGCGGCGAAGATCCGAGCGGGGGATCGCCGACCGCCGGACTCCCGCCCGTGACGGCGGCGGATCCGAGTGCGCCGTCCGAGCCCGCGCCGTCCGAGCCCGCGCCGTCCGAGCCCGCCGCATCGCGCGGTGCCACGCCCGAGCCTGCCGCGCCGCAACCGCCGGCCGCCCCCGATCCCGGCGCGTTCCAGCCCGCGACGGTCCCCGCGGCACCCGAGCCCCATGCCGCGCGCCCGGGCACGCAGCCGCCGACCGACGCCCTCGCCCTCGACGGGCTGCGGAGTCTGGGCAAGCCAGGTGGCACGGTGCCGGCACCGCGGGTCTCGGCCTCGACGATGGGCACGGGCAAGCCCGCGAAGCCGGGTGTCGATCTGCCGCAACCCCGCAACGGCGGCGCCGATCGGGGCACGCCGCGCTCGCTCGACGAGGCAGGTTTCGCCCGCGATCGCTCGGGCGATCGGGTCTACCGCGAGCCTGCCGGTCACTTCACCGCCAAGCTGCTGCCCGACGGGCGCGTCCACTTCAAGGATCACATCCTCAAGCCCACGCTCACCAACGTGCCGATGCCCGATCTATACACGGTGGTGCGCAAGGCGCAACAACGCGAGCTGTGGTCACGCGACAAGGCCGAGCTGCTGAAGCGAACCTTCGATCTGCGGCTTCTGGTCGCGATCGAGTTCGCCGAGCGCAACGTCGAGCGTCGCCTCAAGGCGCTGTACCGCGATCTCATCACCATCTGGAGCGACGATGCGCGCCCGGCCGTGGCCCGCCGCAAGATCCTCTTCGAGCGCTGGGACGAGTGCGACGAGGCGATGGCGGTGAGCCTGCCCGGGTTCGACGGCGAGACCCACTCCACGATCGACGAGCTGCGCCAAGGCGCCGGCCTGCGCGCACGCACGACGATCACCGGCTTCATCCGCAAACACCTGCCGGCGGGCAGCGAGGACGCCTACGACAGCGCCGAGCTGGCGGAGCTCAACCGCCGCCGTGTCAGCCGCGACAAATTTGCCCCGTACGCGGCCGCTCCGTGACGCGCTGCGTGACCCGCCTCGCTGCGTGACCCCCCGCGTCCCGTGGGGGCTGGGTGGGGCTGCCGTGCACAGCCGCGGCCCACCGCCGTATGCTCCGCCGCGTGACCACGCCCGCGCGTCGCGTGCTGATCCAGTTCGCCCATCCGGTCCTCGAACGCTCACGGGTCAATCGCCCGTTGCTCGAGGCTGTGCGCGGCATCGACGGTGTCGACGTGAATGACCTGTACGAGGCGTACCCGACCCTCGACATCGACGTGGATCGCGAGCAGCAGCTGTTGCTCGCCCACGACGTCATCGTGTTCCACCACCCGTTCTACTGGTACTCGACGCCAGCGATCCTCAAGCAGTGGCAGGACATGGTGCTCGAGCACGGCTGGGCCTACGGCGAGAAGGGCGTGCAGCTCCGCGGCAAGATCACGATCCACGTGCTCACCACCGGCGGGCCCGAGACCGCGTACCACCGCGAGGGCTCCAACCATTTCACCGTTCGCGAATTGCTCGCCCCCTGGGAGCAGACCGCGAACCTGTGTGGCATGCGATTCCTGGCGCCGTTCGTCACCCACGGCGCGCTGCGCCCGATCGAGCAGGTGGGTGTAGAGCGCTACGGGGCGGCCTACCGGCGCTTGCTCGAGGCGCTGCGCGACGACCAGGTCGATCTCGCCGCGGCCCAGGGCGCCGCGCGCATCAACTCGATGGTGGAGGCCGACGATGACCGGTGACGTGCTGGGCCAGGCGTTCGTGTATCTGTGCGTGGCGGTGGTGTTCGTGCCGCTGGCCAAGCACTTCGGCCTGGGTGCCGTGCTCGGCTACCTCATCGCCGGCGCCGCGATCGGTCCGTACATTCTCGGCCTCGTCGGTAACGAGGGTAGCGACATCATGCACTTCGCCGAGTTCGGCGTGGTCATGATGATGTTTCTCGTGGGGCTCGAGCTGCGGCCTGCGCTGCTATGGGATCTGCGGCGGCCGATCCTGGGCTTGGGTGGGCTGCAGGTGCTCGCCACCGCCGCGGCCACGGCTGCGATCGCCGTGGCGCTGGGCGTGCCGTGGCGCCTGGGCGTCGCGGTGGGTCTGGTCGCGGCGATGTCGTCCACCGCGATCGTGCTGGCGACGCTCGGCGAGCGCGGCCTGCAGCAGACCAACGGCGGCCGCGCGAGCTTCTCGATCCTATTGTTCCAGGACATCGCGGTGATCCCGATCCTCGCCGTGTTCCCGCTGCTCGCCATGGGCGATGGCGCGGTTGGGGCCGCCGTGGGCCACGGCGCCGAGGGAGTCGAGGACGCGCGGCCGGCCTGGCAGTCGGCGCTCGCGCTGGTGGCCGCGGTCGCCGGCATCGTCGCGGGCGGTCGCTTCGTGGTGCGGCCGGTGTTCCAGTTCTTGGCCAAGGTGCGGCTGCGCGAGTCGTTCATCGCCTTCGCGCTGCTGCTGGTCGTCGGCATCGCCCTGTTGATGGACACCGTGGGTTTCTCACCTGCGCTCGGCACCTTCATGGCCGGGGTGGTGCTCGCCGACAGCGAGTACCGTCACGAGCTCGAGGCCGACATCGAGCCGTTCAAGGGGCTGTTGCTCGGGCTCTTCTTCATCTCGGTCGGGGTCCAGATCGACTTCGGGCTGATCATCGCCGAGCCCGCCACGATCCTCGGCATGGTCGTGCTCGGGATGCTCGTCAAGCTCGCGGTGCTCTACACACTCGCCCGCGGCTTCGGGCTCGATCGGGGCGCGCGGTGGACCGTGGCGTTCGCGCTGCCGCAGATCGGCGAGTTCGCGTTCGTGCTGATTTCGTTCGGGCAGCAGAGCGCGGTGTTCGACGCGGCCACCGCCGCGCCGTTGCTCGCCGTGGTGGCGATCTCGATGGCCGTCACGCCGCTCTTCTTCGTGGCGCTCGAGCGTTGGGTGCTGCCCGCGGTCGCCGAGCCCACCGCAAGCCGGCCCCACGACGCCATCGAGGCCCACGGCCACGCGCGGGTGGTGATGGCCGGCTACGGTCGCTTCGGCCAGATCGTCGGTCGCATCCTGCGGGCCAACCGCATCTCGATGACGGTGCTCGACCTCGACCCCGAGATGGTCGACATCCTCGCGCGTCTCGGGATCAAGGTGCACTACGGCGACGCGTCGCGCATCGAGCTGCTGCACGCCGCGGGTTGTACCCACGCCGAACTCTTCGTACTCGCCGTCGACGACGCCGAGGTCGCGGTCACGATCGCCAAGACGGTGCGCGAGCACTTCCCGAGTCTGCGGATCATCGCACGCGCCCGCGATCGTCGGCACTACATGGAGTTGCGCCGCGCTGGGATCCCCGAAGTCCACCGCGAGACCTTCGCCTCCGGCTACGAGGCCGGCATCGGCGCGCTGCGGGCTCTGGGTTTCCGGGCCCACACGGCGCACCGCCTCGCCAAGCGCTGGCGCGATCACGAGGAGCGCGAGCTCGAGGCGGTGATTCACCTGCGCGAGTCCGACGAGGAGGCCTACTTCGCCCGCGCCCGCCTCGCGATGCAGGAGGCCGAGCGCCTCATGCGAGAGGCCGATCCCGACAAGCTGGGCGAGACCGACGCCGCCTGGGACAACTCGTCGCTGCGCAGCGGCAACGGCTGATCGGGCGGCGGCGGGCCGCATGTGTGGCGGTGCTGGGGGCTCCGCGCGTCCTCGCTGCCAACGCGCCTATCCCGTCGCCCGGAGTCCGCCTCGCGATGCGGCGCCCGACGCGACCCGTCCGTCTCACCTCGACGCCCTCGCCGATGAGCACGGCGCGCTCCACACCGGCAACGAGGTCATGGACTGACGGGCTGAGCGGGGGTACACGCGAACTCCCGCGCGCCCCTGCTCATGAGCACCGCCCTCACCGCTCTGCGCGTCGTCGTGCGCGGGCAGGTCCCCCGCTTCGCGGCGGCGGTGATCGCCCTCGTCGTCGCGTCGAGCCTGCAGTACGCGGCGCCGCTCATCTGGCAGATCGTGCTCGATGGCGTGCTCGCGGCCGGGCAGGGCGCGCCCGGATGGATCGACGACGTCGTCGCGCGCGCCGGTGGCCCCGCGTTCGTGCGCGCCAACCTGTGGCTGCCCGCGGGCGCGTCGGTGCTCGTGCTCGCGCTCGCGGGCGTGTTCACCCACCTGCGCGGCCGGCTGGGCGCGATGGCCAGCGAGCAGTCGATCGCCGATCTGCGCCGCCGGCTCTACGACCGCCTGCAACACCTGCCGGTCGCCTACTACGACGGCGCCGAGACGGGTGACCTGGTGCAGCGCTGCACCGCCGACGTCGAGCGGGTGCGGGTGTTCCTCGAGAGCCACATCCCGGAGATCGGCCACGCACTGGTGATGTTCGCCGTGCCGCTGCCGGTGATGCTCGCCATCGATCCCGGCATGACCGCGGTCGCGGTCGCATTGGTGCCGGTGGTGGTCGGCTTCTCGGTGGTGTTCTTCGTGCGCACGCAGCCACGCTTCCTCGTCGTCGACGAGGCCGAGGGCAAGCTCACCGCCACGTTGCAGGAGAACCTCACCGGCATCCGCGTGGTGCGGGCCTTTGCGCGTCAGGCCTACGAACGCGAGCGGTTCGGCGTCACCAACGAGGCCCTGCGCAAGGCCACCGCCGACGTGTTCCGTCTGCTCGCCCAGTTCTGGTCGAGCTCCGACGTGCTGTGCCTGGCCCAGCGCGGGATCGTGCTCGCCTATGGCGTCGTACGGGTCGCCGAGGGCACCTTGCAGGTCGGTGCGCTGCTGTACTTCGTCACCGCGGTGGGCATGTTCATCTTCCCCCTGCGGATGATGGGCCGGATCCTCGCCGACTTCGGCAAGACCAAGGTCGCGATCGTGCGGCTGGGAGAGGTCCTCGACGCGCCGCTCGAATCGGTCCCGATGGCGCCCGCCGCCACGGCCAACGGTGCCCGCGGGGAGCTCGTGCTCGATCGGGTGCGCTTCGCCTACGGCGACGGCCCGCCCGCCATCGACGACGTCTCGCTGCACGTGCCGGCCGGCACCACGGTGGCGATCGTCGGCGCGTCGGGCTCGGGCAAGTCCACGCTCGTCGAACTCCTGCTGCGGCTGCGGGATCCGCAAGGTGGCACCATCACCCTCGATGGCGTCGATCTCGCCACGATCGATCGCAAGCAGGTGCGGCGCCAGATCTCGACCGTGCTGCAGGAGCCGTTTCTCTTCTCGCGCACCGTGATCGCGAACCTACGGCTCGGGCGCCCCGAAGCGACGCTCGACGAGGTGATCGCGACCACCGCGATCGCACGGATCCACGGCGCCATCGAGGCGTTTCCCGCGGGCTACGACACCGCCGTGGGTGAGCGCGGCGTGACGCTGTCAGGCGGTCAGCGCCAGCGCATCGCACTCGCGCGGGCGCTGCTGCGCGAGCGCGCCGTGCTGGTGCTCGACGACACGCTGTCGGCCGTCGACACCGAGACCGAGAGCGAGATCCTCGCGGCGCTCGCGGCCCGCCGCGGTCGCTGCACCACCCTCATCATCGCCCACCGGCTCACCACCGTGATGCTCGCCGATCAGATCGTGGTGCTCGAGCGCGGCCGCGTGGCCGAGCACGGCACCCATGCCGCGCTGATCTCGGCTCATGGTGGCTATGCCCGCGCGTGGGCGTTGCAGCAGGGCGACGCGGGCGAGCAGGGGAGCGCGGTGCCGTGAACGCTTCGCTCGACGACGTCGACGACGACGCGCGGCTGCCCCAGCGCATCGACTGGGGCCTGTGGCGGCGCCTGCTCGTGCACGTGCGGCCCCATCTGCGCGCGCTCGTGGCCCTGGTGTGCTGCGGTGTCGCGCTCGCGCTGGTCGACATCGCGTTTCCGCTGCTCACCCGCGTCGTCATCGATGCGGTCGTCAGCCCCGAAGCCCAACCGCAGGGCGCACTGCGCTGGGTGTGGTGGACGTGGGCGGCGGCGGTGGGCGTGTTCGGCGTGCTGATCTGGGCGCTCATCGTCTTCGCCGGTCAGCTCGCGTCGTCGGTGGGCTACGAGCTGCGGCGCGCCGGCTTCGCGCGGCTGCAGGAGCTTTCGTTCTCGTACTTCGACAGGCGGCCGGTCGGCTGGTTGGTCAGCCGGCTGACCTCGGACTGCGATCGCATCGCCAACCTGCTGCCGTGGTTCTCGCTCGATCTGGTGTGGGGGCCGAGCCTCGCGCTGGGCATCGCGGTCACGATGTTCGTGATCGACGTGCGGCTGGCCCTCGCGGTGCTGGTGATCGTGCCGCCGCTGACGCTGGTGAGCATGGTGTTCAAGCGCCGCATGCTGCAGAGCTCGCGGCTGCTGCGGCGGGCCAACTCGCGCATCACCGCGTCGATCGGCGAGGCGGTGATGGGCGTGCGCACCACCAAGAGCTTCGTGCGCGAGGCCGATGCCCTCGGCGAGTTCTCGGTGTTGGTCGAGGAATCGCGCACCCACGCACTGCGCAACGCGATCCAAGGCGCGGTGTACCTGCCGATCGTCAGCACCCTGGGGGCGATCGGGGTGGGCCTCGCGCTGTGGCAGGGGGGCGTACGGGTCGATGGCGACATCAGCCTCGGCACCCTGATCGCGTTCATGCAATTCGCCGCGCTGTTCCACCAGCCGATCGAGGACATCGCGCGGCGCGTTGCCGACCTGCAGGGGGCCCAGGCCGCCGCCGAGCGCGTGCAGAGCCTGCTCGACACCGAGCCCGAGATCCGCGACAGCCCCGAGGTCATCGCGGCGATCGCCGCGGCCGCAGGCGGCACCGGGGCGATCGATGGTGGTCGCGCCGACATCGGTGAGGTCGCGTTCGAGGACGTGTGGTTCGCCTACGGCGAAGGGCCGTGGGTGCTGCGCGGCGTCGACATCCACGCTGTGCGCGGGCAGACCATCGCGCTGGTCGGCGAGACCGGTGGCGGCAAGACCACCGTGGTCTCGCTGCTCACGCGGTTCTACGAGCCGGGGCGTGGGCGCATCCTGCTCGACGGCGTCGATCACCGCGCGCGGAGCTTGCAGTGGTTGCAGTCCAACATCGGGGTGGTGCTCCAGACGCCGCACCTGTTCGCCGGCACGATCCTCGAGAACATCCGCTACGGCCGCGAGGGCGCGACCGACGACGAGGTCGTCGCGGCGGCGCAGCTGGCCCACGCCGATGCGTTCATCATCCGGCTGCCAGACGGCTATCGCACGGCGGTGGGCGAGGGCGGTGCGCGGCTGTCGACCGGGCAACGCCAGCTCGTGGCGCTGGCGCGGGCGATCCTCGCGGATCCGCAGATCCTCGTGCTCGACGAGGCCACCTCGTCGGTCGACACCGAGACCGAGGCGGCGATCCAGGCTGGCATCACACAGGTGCTCGCGGGGCGCATCGCGTTCGTGGTGGCCCACCGGCTGTCGACGATCCGTTCGGCCGATCGCATCCTCGTCATCGAAGGCGGGCGCGTGGTCGAGTCGGGCACCCACGACGCGCTGCTGCAGCAGCGTGGACGCTATGCGCGGCTGTATCACCGCAGCTTCGCCGTGGACGCGTGAACCTCCTCCGTTCGGCGGAGATCGACTCGCGATTCACGCGCGGCTCGGGTCGAGCGGGACGCACTGGCCTGCACCTGCGCCGCGGCCGATTCGCGCTGCCGCTGCGCGCGGTGTTGACGGTCGAGCCGGTGGTGGGCACGGGCGCGAGGCTCGGTCAGACCGGTGGCGGCGAGGCCTCGCCGGTGCCGCGGGTCGGCGCGCTGCTGCACGCCGCACCGGGCGTGGTGTGGTGGCTCCGATCGGAGCGGGCCGCGGTGCGGGCGTTCGTCGATCTCGAGCTCGCCGCCAGCGTGGAGGCGCGCGCAAGGCCCGGTGTGCTGCGCTACGTCGAAGCCGGCGCCGCCGGCCGCGGGCTGGGACGCGCGGGCGGACTCGAGCTCGGCGCCGGCGTGGGCGTGGGCGGATGGTTCGCGGTCCGCGGCCGATCGCCCTGACGTGTCGCGAGCACACTGTGGGCGTTTGGGCACGTGCAGTTCGCATCGTCACGGCGGAGCCAGCGTGAAAGCGCCGAATGATTCCCCGGTGTGACACGGCCGGGGGCGACCGGACGCGTGCGACACGGAATGGGTTCTGTGTATCGCTTCGCGAAATGAACGATGTTTCCCAAGATCGCGCATCGCCGCGGTGTGGGGCGGTTTGGTCATCGACAGGTGCTGGGTTAGTGTCCGCTCGATGCAGCCGCCCGGATGGCGTCCCTTTCCCCTCCTATTTTCAACATTCGTCGCCGCCGGTTGTCCCGGTGACGTCGTCGAAGCCGAGACCGCGTCCGCGGACTCGACCGACACCACCGAACCGACCACCAACACCACCACCCAGACGTCGATCACCAGCGAAGAAGAGAGCAGCTCGGATTCGTCGGGCAGGCCCGCCGACACGAGCACGACGCGCGACGATACTTCGTCGTCGGAGAGCGGCTCGTCGGAGAGCGGCTCATCGGAGAGCGGCTCGTCGGAGGTCGGCTCGTCGGAGAGCGGCTCGTCGGAGAGCGGCTCGTCGGAGGTCGGCTCGTCGGAGGTCGGCTCGTCGGAGGTCGGCTCGTCGGAGAGCGGCTCATCGGAGGTCGGCTCGTCGGAGGTCGGCTCATCGGAGGTCGGCTCGTCGGACAGCGGTTCATCGGAAGTTGGTTCATCGGAGGTCGGCGCATCGGAGAGCGGCACGGACTCCGGCGGCACGCAGTCCGGCAGTACGACCGACGACACCGGCGTCGATCCGGATTGCGGCAACGCGATGGTCGAAGACGGTGAGGCGTGCGACGACGGCAACGATGCCGACGGCGACGGCTGCGACAACGACTGCACCGCCACCGAGGTGGTCGCGGTCGCGACCGGCGGCCAGCACAGCTGCGCGCTGCTCGACAGCGGTACGGTGCGGTGCTGGGGTCTGGGCAGCTCCGGCCAGCTCGGCCAGGGCAACGTCGACACCATCGGCGACGACGAGCTGCCCAGCACCGTGGGCACGATCGATCTCGGCGGCACGGCGGTCCAGGTCGCGACGGGGTATCTGCACACGTGCGCGCGCCTCGACGACGGCGCGGTGCGGTGCTGGGGCGACGGCGAGTACGGTCAGCTCGGGCACGGCAGCCAGCAGGACATCGGCGACGACGAGACGCCCTCGACCGTCGATCCCATCGCCCTGGACGGCATCGCCATCGATCTGGTCGCCGGCTACTATCACAGCTGCGCGCTGCTCGAGGGCGGCGACGTGCGGTGCTGGGGCGCTGGCAACGATGGCCAACTCGGGCTCGGCAACACCTCGACGATCGGCGACGACGAGCTGCCCACGGCGGTGGGGTTGGTGGACACCGGCGACCCGGCGACGCAGCTCGTCGTCGGCTATCAGCACACGTGCGCGTTGCTCGTCGGCGGCGCGGTGCGGTGTTGGGGAGGAGGTGCCAACGGGCAGCTCGGCCAGGGCAACACGCTGACGATCGGCGACGACGAGCTGCCCACGGCGGTGGACGTCGTGCAGGTCGGCGGTCCGGTCTCACACCTCGCTGCCGGCGGTCGTCACACCTGCGCGGTGCTCGACGGCGGCAACGTGCGCTGCTGGGGCGCCGGGTTGCTCGGCCAGCTCGGCTACGGAAACGTCGCGACGATCGGCGACGACGAGCTGCCCACCGCGGTGGGGTTCGTCGCAATCGATGGTTTCGCCGCCGACATCTTCGGCGGTTTCTTGCACACCTGCGCGCGCCTCGAGGACGACACGGTGCGCTGCTGGGGCTTCGGCGGCTACGGTGGCCTCGGCGGCGCGAACTTCGACGACATCGGCGACAACGAGCTCCCCAGCAGCGTCGGCGTCGTCGATCTCGGTGGCCCGGCGGTGCAGCTCGCGTTGGTCAACGATCACGCGTGCGCGGTGCTCGGGGCCGGCGGCGTGCGCTGCTGGGGTTTGGGCAACGAGGGACGGCTCGGCTACGGCGACCTCGAGTCGGTCGGCGACGACGAGACGCCGGCCGCGGTGGGCGACGTGCCGGTGTTCTGATCGCGGCTATCCCCTGCAGTGCGCTGTTGCTACCCTCCGGGCCGGTGGACGCCGCGAGCGAGGGCAGCCTCGGCCCTGTGGGCCGAGGGATCGTCGGTGCCATCCTGGGCGTCGCACTGCTGGGCGCCATCGCGTGTCGGCGGGAGCCGGTGGCGCCGCCGCCTGTTCGCGTGGCTGCGGCGGCGGATCTGACAGACGCTTTCGACGAGCTCGCGCGCGCGTTCGAGCGCGAGACAGGGCGAGCGGTCGTGTTCAGCTTCGGCTCGACGGGGCTGTTGGCGAAGCAGATCCGCGAGGGTGCACCCTTCGACGTGTTCGCGGCCGCGAACGTCTCGTTCGTCGACGAGGTGGTGGCCGCCGGTGTGTGCGACGGCGCGACCAAGGCTCCCTATGCCCGCGGGCGGATCGTGGTCTGGACCAAGCGTGACCGCGTGGCGGCGCCGAAGGCGGCGGCGGACCTCGCGGATCCCCGGTTCACGCGGATCGCGATCGCGAACCCCGAGCACGCGCCCTACGGACAAGCGGCCAAGCAGGCGCTCGAATCGCTCGGCATCTACGGCGCGGTCGAGTCGCGGTTGGTGCTGGGCGAGAACGTGCGGCAGACCCTGCAGTTCGCCGAGACCGGCAACGTCGAGGCGGCCATCGTCGCGCTGTCGCTCGTGGTCGATGACGACGACGATCCGTGGATCCTGATCGACGAGGCGGCCCATCGGCCCATCGACCAGGCGCTGGTGGTCTGCACGCAGGGCACCGATCGCGAGGGCGGGGCCTCGTTCGCGGCGTTCATCAACGCGGAGTCCGGTCGCGCCGTGATGCGACGCTACGGCTTCCTCTTGCCGGACGAGACGCTGACGCGCGAGCCATGAACGTCGATCCTCTGCTGCTCTCGTTCGAGGTCGCCGTGGTCGCGATCGGCATCGCCGGGGTCTTGGGCGTGGGCATCGCGTGGCTCATGTCGAGCACGCGATTTTTCGGCAGCGATGTGCTCGACGCGCTCATCACCGCGCCGATGGTGCTGCCGCCCACCGTGCTGGGCTACTATCTGCTGCTCGGCATCGGCCGCAACAGCACGTTGGGCGGCGCGTACGAGGCGCTGACGGGATCGCCCCTGGTCTTCACCAAGACCGCCGCCATCGTCGCCGCGACCATCGCGGCGCTCCCGTTCGTGGTCAAGACCGCACGGACGGCGATGGAGGACGTCGACGCTCGACTGCTCGGCGCGGCGGCCACCCTCGGTGCGTCGCCGGTGCGCGTCTTCTGGACGATCTCACTGCCGCTGTGCCGCGGTGGGATCCTGGCGGGGCTCGCACTGGGCTTCGCCCGCGCGCTGGGGGACTTCGGGGTGACGCTCATGATCGCCGGCAACATCCCCGGGCTCACGCAGACCGGCGCGCTCGCGATCTACGACGCCGTGCAGGCCAACCGCGAGGCGGAGGCAGCGGGCATGGTGGCGGTGATGTCGGCCGCCGCCTTCGTCGCCTTGTATGCCGGCACCAAGCTCGTCGGCAGGCGACTGCATGCCTGGTGATCCGCGGCTGCTCGTGCGCGTCCGCGTCGCCGGCGAGTCGAGCCGTCCGCGACTCGACGTGGACCTCGCGTTTCGCCCGGGCATCACCGCCATCGTCGGTCCCTCCGGCGCAGGCAAGAGCACGCTGCTCGCGACCATCGCGGGACTGGTCGTGCCCGAGGCCGGGCGGATCACGCTGGGCGACGTCGAGCTCTTCGACGGCGAGGGCGGCAGGTCCGTGCCGGCCCACCGGCGGAGGATCGCGCTGGTGTTCCAATCGCTGGCGCTGTTTCCCCACCTTCGCGCCTGGGAGAACGTCGCGTATGGATTGCGCTCGACCACGCGTGCCCGCAGGCGAGAGGTTGCACTGCGCTGGCTCGTTCGCGCGAAGGTCGAGCATCTCGCGGATCGCTGGCCATCGTCGCTGTCCGGCGGTGAGGCGCAGCGCGTGGCGATCGCCCGCGCGCTGGCGTCGGAGCCCCACGCGCTGCTGCTGGACGAGCCGTTCTCGGCGCTCGACCGTGGGCTGCGGGTGGAGCTGGGGGCGGAGATCCAGGCGCTGGTGGACGAGATCGGGATCGTGGCGTTGTGGGTCACGCATCACGAACAGGACGCGATGACGATCGGGTCGGCGGTGGTGGGGTTGCGTGAGGGGGTCTCGGTGGGGGTCTCGGGGGGCTCGTGAGCCACCGCTGCACGGGGCTGGCGTCGCGATCGAACCGCGCGGGCGGCATGGGGCGACGCCGGACGTCACGGGGCGATATCGCGAGTGGCCATCTGATCGCGCGGGTTCGAGAGCGCGCGTGATCGCTAGTCGAGCACGACGAGTCCGCGTGTCGTGATCGGACTCGAGAAGAACTCCCCGGGCTGACAAGCTCCCCAGTGTGGCGCAGCGCAGAGTCGTGTCCGGCGGTGAGGCAGACCCGCTCATCCAGCGACTCCGCCCCGCGCTCGACGACGCGCTCCACGTCGACCTCGCCATCGCGTTCATCTTCGACGCTGGCGTGACCCTGCTGCACGACCGACTCGTCGACATCCTGCGGCGCCCAAGCTCCGTGATCCGAATCATCACCGGCGACTACCAGGGCGTGACCGAACCGAACGCCCTACGCCACCTCCTCACACTCTCCAGTATCGCCACCCCGAACGCCTCCGAACCGACGCTCCACCTACGCGCCTACCGGGTGAAGCCGGACCGCAGGGACTCCTTCCACCCCAAGGTCTGGATCGTCCGCGGCCGAGACAAAGCTCTCGCGTGGATCGGCAGCTCCAACATGAGCGAGACCGCGTTGAAGACCGGCCTCGAGTGGAGCTACGAGATCGCGACTGCGGAAGGCCTCGTCGAGGCGCGCGCCGCCTTCGACGAGCTCTGGCAGCACCCGGCAACCGAGCCGATCGACGCGGACTGGATCGACGCCTACGAACGCAACCGCCGGCCACCCACGCGCGGCGCCGAAGTGCTGCCTTTCGCCGTGGCGCAGGACGCTCCCGTACGGCCGGTAGAGCCTCGGCCCGGGATCCAGAGCGAAGCGCTCCTGAAGCTCGAGCAGACGCGCCAACTCGGCGAACGCGCCGGGCTCGTCGTCCTCGCGACAGGGCTCGGCAAGACCTACGTGAGCGCGTTCGACTCTCAGCCGTTTCGCCGCGTGTTGTTCGTCGCCCACCGCGAAGAGATCCTGACGCAGGCGCTCGAGACCTTCCGGAAGGTGCGCCCGTCCGCGCGGCTGGGCCTCTACCACGGCACCCAGAAAGATCCACACGCAGACGTGCTGTTCGCCTCCATCCAGACGCTCTCCTTGGATGAGCACCTCGAGTCCTTCGAGCCGACGCACTTCGACTACGTCGTGATCGACGAGTTCCACCACGCGGCGGCGGAAACCTATCGGCGCGTACTCGACTATTTCGAGCCCAAGTTTTTGCTCGGCTTGACCGCCACGCCCGATCGTACGGATGGCGCGAACATCCTGTCGCTTTGCGGGGGCAACGAGGTCTACCGCGCCGACATGCCCAGGGGGATCGAGGACGGTCAGCTGTCGGCGTTCCGGTACTTCGGGATCGGGGATCCGACCGAGTACGAGAAGATCCCCTGGCGCGCGTACACGAACGATCGCCTCACCGCGACGGTCGCGATCGAGTCACGCGCGCAACACATCCTCGAGAGCCTCGAGACGCACGCCCCCGGTCGCGTGCGTGCACTGGCGTTCTGCGTCACCACTGGGCACGCCGACTTCATGGCGAAGTACTTCTGGGCGCATGGGCGCGCATGCGCAGCCGTGTACGCCGGCAGCGAGGCACCTCGGACGGCCTCGCTCGAATCCCTCGCGCGCGGGGACCTCGAGATCGTCTTCTGCGTCGACATGTTCAACGAGGGCGTGGACATTCCGAACATCGACACGGTGATGATGCTGCGCCCCACGCAGAGCAGCGTCGTGTGGCTGCAGCAGCTGGGACGAGGGTTGCGACACGTCGAGGGCAAGACGCTGACGGTGCTGGATTTCATTGGCAACCATGAGGTCTTCGGGCGGCGGCCGGAGATGCTGTTCGAGACCCTGAAGATCACGATCGCGACGCGGGACGAACCGTGGCGCCCGGGATTTCGCGCGGCCGATCTGCCGCCGGGCGTGGAGATCCAGTTCGATCTCGAAGCCCAGGACATCCTGACGCAGCTGCGCAAGCAGAGCGCGAAGGCGGGCACAAAGGCCGAGCGGTGGTACGCCGAGTTCTACTCGATCCATGGCACGCGCCCCAACGCGCTCGAGGCATGGCGCGCCGGGTGGCTCAAGGATCTCTCGGGCAAGGGTGGTGGCTGGCTAGCGTTCGTCGCATCGCGAGGCCACCTCGAGCCTGACAGCCTCGGCGTGTTCGAGCAGCGCCGCCCTTTGCTCGCCGAGCTCGAAGCATTGAAGGAGAAGAACATCCACATGCTGCTGGTCCTCGGGGCGCTGTTGCACCTCGAGCCGTTTCCCGGGCGCATCCGCAAGCGCGCGATCGCGGAGTGGATCGCGACGAGAGCACGACGCAGTCCCGCGATCATGCGCGACCTCGCCGTCGACGCGACGGACGCAGCGTCAGTCGAGCGTGTGCTGGAAACGGCCACCTTTGCCGAGCTCGCGCGGCTCGGCGGTGGCGCGTTCTTTCTGCACGATGCGAAGTTCCTCGATGCTTCGCGGCTCGCGAACGGATCCGCCAGTGCGCTCGCACGCCTCGTCGGCGAGCTCGTCGATCTTCATCTGGAGCGCTGGCACGAGGACGTGAGCAAGTCGTCGATGAAGCTGCCTCGGATGTTGGGGGACGACGGGGCGGAGATCGACGCACGGTTCGACGTCGAGAGCCACGGCGAGCGCACGACGGTGGTGTTCCACAGTCGCGGCGACAACAAGTCGGCGTCGGCCGGCGCGCGCAACACCGAGTACGGCCGCGGTCTGGAGACGATCCTCCGGCGGCTGGGCCGTGCCGAGATCGACATCGAGCGCATCGAGGTCGACTCCTCCCCGCTGATCAGGCGCGGGATGCCGATCTCGGAGCGGACGCTCGCGATCCGCGGACGTCCGTACCCGCTCGTGACGAAGCTGGTCACCGATCATGTTGCGCTTGCGCGGGCGATCGGCACCGCGATGCGAAAGATCGGGCAGGAGCCAGGTGCGTCGGGGGGAAACGATACGAAGCGTCTGCGAATAACGCTCGTGCAGGGCGTGCCCGCGGGCGAGCTGTGGCGGCGCCTGCGAGGCCGCCCAGCATGATCGCGACGCCCGGCGCGACGCCTGCAGACAGACGTGGGGGCCGACCGCCGCGCGGACGTATCCTCCTCGCGATCGCGATGCCAGTGCTTGTGGCGTTCGCGTCACTCGGCCTGGGCATCCACAGCTGCGATCGCGGGATCCCAGTCTTGCAGTGGGCCATCCCATGCGTCGCAATGGCTAGCGCGATGGTGTGCATCCGTGCCGCGACGCTGCGCCGCGTGACGGCGGTCGCCCTTGCCGTGTGCGCGATCGGGCTGTCGGGCCACTTCGCCAGCAGCGTGCATGCCGAAGGGATCGTCGGCAGCACGAGCGCCGACTGCACCGTGGCCACCGCGCTGTGGCACACGCCTCTCACCGGCTTCTACGCGGCCCAGCGAGCGGCGTGCGCGGACGAGCGCGCGGCGCAACCGTGACGACACCGAGCCACTCGGGCCAGCTCACGCAGTTCGTCGTCGCTGGGCTCGTCGTCGGGATCCGCGAGGTTCGCTCGGCGCGTCACCGCAGCGCTGAGGGCAGCGCGGCGAGGTCGCCGCGGCCACCGTCGTCGATCCCGCGAGTCCACGCGTGGGAGTAGACGAGCGCGCTGGCGCGTCGGAGGATCGGCGACCCCCATGCTTCCCCGAATCCCGGCATCCCTCCTGATCTTCGTCGCGTGTGCGCGGCCACCGGGCGCGCCCGAGGACCCGCGGGCCGCGTCGGAGCGCTTCGAGTCGAAGTCTGAACCGGACGACGCGCCGCACCCCGAGCCGGACCCCACACCACCCACCGACACGCACGCCGCCCTGCCCGAGCCGTCGTCCGCGACGGACGTGGCGCCACCGCCGACGCCCATAGAGCCGCTGCTCCCGCCACCGGCGACACGCGATCGCAAGACGTTCCTCGAGTACTGCGAAGGCCCGGCCACCGCCGGTGAGCAGAAGGTCGTCGAGCTCTTGTCGTCGCTGGTCGATCCCGGCAGCTGTGCCGCGCGCTTCGCCGCGCTGCAGCAGCTCGACAAGGTCGACCTTTCGATGAAGGGGATCACCACGGCGGCACCATTGGTCGGCCTGGACGCGTTGGTCGAGCTCGACGTCGCGTTCAACGAGATCCGCGATCTCGGCCCCATCGGCACCCTGCACAACCTGAAGACGCTCAACCTGCACAGCCTGCGGGCACCCACCCTCGAGCCGCTGCGTGCGCTGAGCCGCCTGGTGGAGCTGACAGCCACCGCGCGCGCGGTGAAGGACATCGATGCGCTCGCGGATCTGGAACGGCTCGAGGTCCTCCACTTGCAGTACGTCGAGCCCACGGATCTGTCGCCTATCTCGAAGCTCCCCAAGTTGCGCGTGCTGTGGCTCGGCCACAACCGCGGGCTCTCGGAGCTTTCGGATCTGTCGGGTCTGGTCACCCTCGAGGTGCTCGAGATCGACGGGCCGAACGGCGTCCGCTCGCTCGCCCAACTCGCCCCGCTGGTCGCCCTCCGGAAGCTCTCGGTGTTCGGCGGACGCGGCGTGAAAGACCCCGCGGTCGTCGCAGATCTCACCAAGCTCGAGGACCTCGCGCTGACGCTCGCGCCGGGCGCGAAGATGCCGGCGCTCGCGGGCCTGGCGTCGTTGAACTCCCTGCACCTCGAGCGCTGCGGCCTGTCCGATCTGGGCTTCGTCGCCGACACCGCGAGCCTCACCCAGCTGTATGTCGACGACAACCGGATCAAGTCGCTCGAGCCGCTGCGGACGCTGACCAAGCTCGCGTTCGCGCGGCTGTCGAACAACCCGATCACCGATCTGTCGCCGCTGTCGGGACTGACCGAGCTGACCGGGCTGCAGCTCGGCAACAATCCCGTGGTCAAAGATGGGTCCCACTGCCCGAGCGCGGGCACATCGACCCTGGCGAGTTGGTGCCGTGGGCACCTCGCGACGCGGTGACGTCCGGAGTCCCCGAGGCGGGCCGACGCCGCCGGGGCGATCCGACCGCAGTGATCCTCACCCCGGGGGGCGTGCGCGACGCCAACCCGAGCGGTGAGCGACTGGTATCCGTCGACCGAACGACTGGGCGGCTCAACGCGCGAGCAGTGCTCGGGCGCGATTCAGCGCGTCGAGGATCTTGGCGCTGGCGATCGCTTCTCCGAACCCGCCGCTGCCGTCGACCTCGTGCCGGGGGATCGCAGGGGAATGCGGGGGGCGCCGGGGATCCGTGGGGGAATCGACCGGCCGCCGCCGCGGAATTCCCGACCACGCGCGGATCGATCCGGCCCCCTGCTGCGCTTGCTCGGGGTGACCCTTCTGATCCGATCCACCGCGCCGATCCTCGGCCGGCTCGCCGCGCTCGCCCTGTTCGTCTGGGGGAGCGTCGGCTGCTACAGCGACAGCGCGGCGTTCATCACCCGCGCCGCGAAGCTCAGCTGCGTCAACGCCCGCGAGTGCGAGCGCGACGCCTACGAGGCCGCCTTCGACACGATGCGTGACTACCGGGATTCGGCCGAGAACGAGCTGCAGGAGCAGCTGGATTCGCTCGAGTCTGCCGGCTGCGAGTACATCGCGGAGAACGGGCGCGACTGCATCCACGCCATGTTCAAGATCCGCAAGCAATGCGACGTCGGCCTCGACGCCGAGCTCGAGGACGCCGGCGGTGCGGTGTTCGTCTGCCCGGACGGCGCGCCGCGGATGGGGATCGTACCGAGCGGAGGGCGCGCGGTCATCGAGCGGGCGGGGGACGTGGTCGAGGATTGAGGGCGTGACCAGGCGTCGGTGGAGCTCGAGGTTCTCCCGCGACTCGAGCATCATGGGCCGTGGCACGCGACGCGAAGGGTGGCGCACGGCCGCCGGGGATCTACGACGAGCTGGTGACGCGCGAGCTCGAGGCGGCGCTCGCTCGGCTGCCTTCGGAGCTCTGCGTCACCGCCGAGGTCGATCCGCATCATGCTCCGCGGGCGATCGGTCGCCTGCTCGCGTCGCGGATCGTCGCGGTGCTGGCGGGGCTCCGCGGGGACGATCGCGTCGCGCAGCAGGTCGACCTCGCGAACCGTGTCGTCGAGCTCTTGCGCTCGGTCGACGCGACCTCGGTCGCCGCATCGGATCGGCTCGCCGAGCCCGCGCGTGAGCTGCAGGCGATCCTCGCGCCCGCCGTGGCGCCCGCGGTCGCGCGGGCGCCCGAGCGGCCGTCGATCCCGCTGTCCTCGAGCGATCTGCTCGTCAACGGTCCGCATGATCTCAACCTCGGCCCCGAGGTACGCCGCGAACTCGCGTCGGCGGATCGCGTCGATTTGCTGTGCTCATTCGTCAAGTACACCGGCTTTCGCATCCTCGAGCACGAGCTGCGTGACCTGGTGCGGCGCCGGGGCGCGAGGACACTCCGCGTGCTGACGACCGCATACATGATGGCGACGGATCGCCGTGCCCTGGACGCGCTCGTGGAGCTAGGGGCCGTCGTTCGCGTCTCCTATGACACGGCGCGCACGCGCCTGCACGCCAAGGCGTGGCTGTTCCACCGCGACAGCGGGTTCTCGACCGCGTGCGTCGGCTCGTCGAACCTCTCGGCCTCCGCGATGCTCGACGGGCTCGAGTGGAACGTCCGGCTCTCGGCGGTCGACAACGGAGCGATCCTCGACAAGTTCGCGTCGACGTTCGAGCAGTACTGGGCCGATCCCATCTTCCGCGCCTACGATCCCGATGAGTTCGACGCCGCGGTGCAGCGGGGCAGGCGTTTCGTGCTCGCGCCGTACCTCTTCCTCGACGTGGCTCCGCGGCCGCACCAGGCTGAGGTGCTCGAGCAGCTCGCCGCTGAGCGGTCCCGTGGTCACCGCCGCAACCTGGTGGTCGCGGCCACGGGGACCGGCAAGACCATCGTCGCCGCGCTCGACTACAAGCGGTTGCGCGGGGAGCTTCCGCGCGATCGACTGCTGTTCGTCGCCCATCGCCGCGAGATCCTCGAGCAGAGTCTCAGCACCTTTCGTGTGGTGCTGCGAGACGGCGCCTTCGGCGAGCTGTTCGTCGCCGGCGAGCGGCCCGATCGCTGGGAGCACGTCTTCGCCAGTGTACAGTCGCTGACGCAGGAGATGCTGGAGACGCTGCCGAAGGACGCGTTCGACGTGGTGATCGTCGACGAGTTCCACCATGCGGCCGCGAAGACCTACGACACCCTGCTCGCGCACCTCGAGCCGCGGGTGCTGGTGGGCTTGACCGCCACGCCCGAGCGCGCCGACGGCAAGAGCATCCTGCATCACTTCGATGGTCGCATCGCGTCCGAGCTGCGGCTGTGGAAGGCGCTGGACCAGGGGCTGCTGTGCCCGTTCCACTACTTCGGCGTCGGCGGCGGACCCGATCTGCGGGGGGTGAAGTGGTCTCGCGGTCGCTACGACGCCGCGGCGCTGAGCAATGTGTACACCGCCGATCACCTGTTCGCACTCCGCGTGATCCAGGAGGTCCATGCGAAGGTCACCGACGCGACGACGATGCGGGCCTTGGGGTTCTGTGTCGACGTCGCGCACGCGACGTTCATGGCGGGCGCTTTCGAGAAGGCAGGGCTCCGCGCGGCGGTGGTGTCGGGGTCGACTCCCGCCCCGGTGCGCGCGGCCCGGCTCGCCGAGCTCAGGGCCGGCGAGCTGCGATGCCTGTTCAGCGTCGATCTGTTCAATGAGGGCGTCGACCTTCCGGATGTCGACACGCTGTTGTTCCTGCGCCCGACGGAGAGCGCGACGATCTTCTTGCAGCAGCTCGGTCGTGGCCTGCGCAACAGTGACAAGAAGGACTGCCTCACCGTCCTCGACTTCATCGGCGATGCCCACCGCCAGTTCCGGTTCGACCGGCGATACCGCGCACTGGTCGGCGGCACGCGGCGGACGATCGAACAGCAGATCGAGCGGGGATTCCCGTCGTTGCCGAGCGGTTGCATGATCCAGCTCGATCGCCAGGCTCAGGAGGCGGTGCTGGAGAACGTGCGCAGCCAGCTCGGGGTGGGCGTGCGCGGCCTCATCGATGATCTTCGCGGGCTCGGGGATGTGTCGCTCGCGGCGTTCCTCGAGCACGCGGGGATCGACCTCGAGGATCTCTACTCCAACGGGCGGTGCTTCACGACGCTGCGGCGCGCGGCGGGTTTCGAGGCGGTGACTCACGGCGTTGCCGAGCCGCAGTTCGCTCGGGCGTTCGCGCGGATGCTCCACCTCGACGACCCGTTCCGGCTCGACGGAATCCGGGCGATGCTCCGCGGCGCCGAGCCCCCCGCGGCAGACGATGCGGATCCCCTTCAGCGCGCGCTGTTCGTGCTGCTGGGCTACGTCCGCCAGCCGTTCTCGGCGCTCGCCGAGGCCTGGCGAGCGCTGTGGCAGGCCCGGGCGCTGCGGGAAGAACTCGCGGCGCTGCTCGAGGTCCTCGACGATCGCGTGCGTCACGTCGTGCACCCGCTGACCGGTGGACTCGCGGCGGTGCCGCTGTGGGTCCACGCGACGTACAGTTTGGACGAGGTGCTCGCGGCGTTCGACGAGCGCACCAAGGACGGCGGCGTGAAGCGGATCCAGACCGGCGTATTCCAAGCGGCGGCGCACCGCACCGATCTGCTATTCGTGACGCTGGAGAAGAGCGAGCGCGACTACTCGCCGACCACGCTGTACAAGGACTTCGCGATCTCGCCGACGCGCTTCCACTGGGAGTCGCAGAGCAGCGCCCACGCGGGTACGCCGACGGGGCAGCGCTACCTGCGATCGACGCGCGAGCACGCCGAGGCGGGCGCGGGGCAGGTGCTGTTGTTCGTGCGGGCGCGGAACCAGGACGCGCGGGGCGAGACGACGCCTTACACATTGCTCGGGGAGGTGTACTGCGCGGCGCACCGCGGGGCACGACCGATGCAGATCGAGTGGGACCTTGCGGTGCCGATGCCCGCGGGGATGTACTCGGAGATGAAGATCGCGGCGGGGTGAGGGCGGGACCGGTTGTGACGAGGGCACGGCCGAGGCCCGTCGTCGCCGACGAGGACGGTGGTGACGGCGATGCCCCCGCGACGGCCAGCAGCGGTGACGCCCACGCGACGGCGGGCGGCGACGACCAGGACGGCGGCGACGCGGATCCACCCCCCGACACCTACGGCAACGACGTGCTCGATCCTGGCGAAGACTGCGACGGCGCCGCGCCCCAGACCGCGGCCCCGGGCGGACTTGCGGTGGCGCGGCGCGTCGCCCGGCGTATGCTCCTCTCGCCATGGGCTGGCTGTTCGCCGCGATCTACGACCCGTTCATGGCGGCGGCGGAGCGTGCGTGCCTGCAGCAGTGGCGCGGCGCCCTGCTCGCCGACGTTGCCGGGCACGTGCTCGAGATCGGCGCGGGCACCGGGCAGTCGCTGGTCCACTATCCGCCGACGGTACAGCGGTTGGTGCTCGCCGAGCCCGATCGACATATGCGCGCGCGCCTGCGCGGGCGGGTTCCGGCGGCGCTGGCTGGGCGCGTGGAGATCATCGACGCCCCGGGCGATCGCCTGCCGTTCGCCGCGAATAGCTTCGACGCGGTGGTGAGCAGCTTGGTGTTGTGCACGGTGCCCGATCCCGAGGCCACGATCGCCGAGATCGTCCGCGTGCTCGCACCCGGCGGGCGACTGCTGTTCCTCGAGCACGTCGCCGACGACGAGCGCCCGGATCGGTTGCGCTGGCAGATTCGGCTGGAGCCCCTGTGGAAGCGGCTGGCCGGCGGCTGCCACCTCACGCGGCGCACCCACGAGGCAATCGCCGCCGCGGGGCTACGGCTCGAGCAGGTCGAGCGCGCGTCGATGCGCAAGGCCAACCCGCTGACCCGCCGCAGCATCCGCGGCGTGGCGCGCAAGCCAGCGTGATCGATGTCGGAGTGACAGTTCCAGACGGCAGCTGGCAGACCGCAAGCTCCGAGTAGATCGAGGAGCCCGAGACCGCGCTTCATCCCGCCGTAGCAGCAGCGCTCGTGGATGCGCCACCGACGCGGCGAAGATCGACGCGGCCGACGTGCACACGCGGACCGGCGTGGGCCGTGGCCAAACGGCCGCGCTCGCCTCGCACCATGCGCGCGTCAGGGTGCGTAGCGGCGCACCCACACGTCCGAGGATCCGAGGAAGTCGAAGCCCACACAGCCCGCGACGACCACGTCTCCGCCCGGGGCGAGTGCGATCGATTCGATCACGCCGTACTCGTCGGGCGGCGTGTGCATCCGATCCCAGATCCCTTCGCCGCCAGCGTCGACCCGCCGCACCCACGGGACGCCGTGGCGACGGCCGCCGAGCACGACGTCGCCCTCGTCGGTCAGCGCGACGTCGCTAACATAGGGATTGCCGTCGAGCTCGACGAGCCACGCATCGACGAGCACCCCGTCCGGATCCCACAGCCGCACCGTGGGGGTCTCACCGCCGGCCGGCGCATCGCCGCGAGTACGCGCGGCGACTCGTCGCCGTCCAGCAGCGCGCGCACGCTGCCGCCCTCCACCCACGCGAACCCGCGCCGAGCGACCGCGAGATCCTCGATCTCCGCCGCGGCGAAGTCGGTCGAGATGGCTAAGTCCAACGCGGCGTGGCGACGCAGCCGTGGTTCGCGGCGGGCAAAGCCGCTAGAACCGTGAGCGATGTCCCCATCCCAACGCCTGCGCCGCACCGGTGTCGCTCTCCTGCTCGCCCTCGGGGCTTGTCCGAGCCCCCCCGAGGAGGCGGGCAAGGCCGACGCAAAGAAGGCCGACGCGAAGAAGGCCGACGCAAAGAAGGCCGACGCGAAGACCACCGACGCGAAGACGCCCGACGCGAAGACGCCCGACGCGAAGCCGCCCGACGCCAAGCCGCCCGATCCCGCGCCCGAGCCGACCGCGCTCACGCCCGAGGTCGAGCAGGCGGTCGCGACCGGACTCAACGCCTTCGCGATCGATCTGCATCGCGAGCTCGGCGCCAAGCCCGGCAACGTGTTCGTGTCGCCCGCGAGCATCGCGATCGCGTTCGCGATGACCCACGCAGGGGCCAAAGGCGCGACCGCCAGCGAGCTGGCAAAGGCGTTCCACTTCCCGGAGTCAGCCGATCTGCACCGCGGCCTCGCCGGCACCCTCGCGCGGTGGGAGGACGCAGTCGGCGGTCTCGAGCTCGACGTCGCCAACCGGCTGTTCGGCGAGAGGACCGTCGCGTTCGAGGCGCCCTACGTCGAGCTGACCAAGTCGGTGTTCGCCGCACCGCTCGAGCTGCTCGACTTCAAGGGCGCCCCCGAGCCAGCGCGCGTCCACATCAACGACTGGGTCGCTGCGCAGACCAAGGACAAGATCCGCGACCTGCTGCCGCCCTCGGGTGTGAGCGCCCAGACCCGACTGGTGCTGGTCAACGCGATCTACTTCAAGGCGCAGTGGGAGGAGGCCTTCGAGCCAAGCAGCACCCGTGACGCGCCATTCTTCGGCGGCTCGGTCGCCAAGACCGCGAAGCTGATGCACCGCGTCGACTCGTTCCGCCTCGGCGTCGACAAGGCCGCGAAGGTGCGCACGCTCGAGCTGCCATACAACGGCGGTGCGTACTCGATGGTGATCGTCCTGCCCGACGAGGTCCGTGGGCTCGCCGCGGTCGAGAAGGCGCTCACCGCCGAGGCGCTGGCCGGGTGGATCGCGGGCGCGGCCATCGAGGGCGTCGATCTGCAGCTGCCGCGCTTCCGCATCGAGCCCGGCGCCGCGCTCGAGCTGCGCGCGCCCCTCGAGGCGCTCGGCGTGGTGACGGCTTGGGACGCGGCCAGCGCCGACTTCACCGGCATGGCCCCGGCTGGCGAGCAGCTCGTCATCTCGGAGGCCTACCACAAGGCCTTTGTCGCCGTGGATGAGGCTGGCACCGAGGCCGCGGCCGCGACCGCCGTGTCGATGAAGGTGGGCAGCGCGGCGCCGAAGGCCGAGCCGGTGCCGTTCGTCGTCGACCATCCGTTCCTGTTCCTCGTGCGCGACACCAAGACCGGCGCAATCCTGTTCATGGGTCGATTGGTCGATCCGTAGCGCCGCGCAGGCCGGCCATGGCGCTGGCGGTTGCGCGCCGCGATCGTGCCGCCGCGCGTCTCGGCGTAGATCCGGACTCGCTCCGTCGGACTCACCTCGACCAGCGCGAGTGGCACGTCGAGGGTGGCGTCGGTCGTGAGCTCGACTTACCGAAGGTCTATCGGCCCAAGCGAACGAGACGCCCCGGGCGTTGACAGATGAAGAGCGCCTCGTCACGCAAGCGTTGCGGGCCGCCCACGCGTTCGGGGTGCGAAGGCCCTCGTTGCCGTGCTGATCCCGCCGTGGGATGCTGCGCGCGGACGCGCCGCCGGCCATGGAGATCTCGCTCTCACGTCGGTTGCTCACGGCACTGCTCGCTCCGGTGCTGCTGCTGCTCATGGGCGGCGGTCTGCTGGCCTATCAGATCGGGCGCATGTCGGACGATGCCGCCTGGCTGGACCACAGCCAGTCGGTTTTGTCGACGGCGTTCGAGGCCCGCGCGCAGATCCTCGATCAAGAGACCGCGATCCGTGGCTTCCTGATCACCCGCGATGACGGCTTTCTCGCGCCGTACCGCGGCGCGCGGCCAACCGAGGTGCTCGAGCGACTGGTCAGCCTCACCGCCGACAATCCTGCGCAGCTCGCCCGCGCCGAGGTCGTCACCCGTACCCATGCCAAGTGGGAGGCGAGCGTCGCCCAGATCCTCGATCACATCGAGGCCGACATCGCTCCGCTGGCCTCCCCCGAGGCGATGCAGGCCCGCAAGGCTCGGACAGACGAGGTCCGCGCGCAGATGGGCGCGCTCATCGACGCCGAACTCTCGCTCCGAGCCGAGCGCGCCGCCGCGGCACAGGTCTCTGCCCGGTCCATGCGGATCGGCATGTTGGTCGTGTTCGTGGGGCTGGCCGCGTCGATCGCCGCGTTGTCGCGCAACCAGCTCGGCGCGATCGTGCGCACCTACGGTGCGGCGCTGTCGAGCGAACACGCCACGCGGAGCAAGCTCGAGGATCAGGACTGGATCGGCGCCGGCATCATCGAGCTCACCGAGGCCGTCCAGGGCGAACTCGACGTCGACGAGGTGATCGGTCGCGCGCTACGGGTCATCGCCGCGCGCGTGAACGCCGAGGTCGGCGCGGCGTTCGTCGCCGTCGGCGAGCAGTGGTCGTTCCGCACCGGTCACGGCTTCGCCCCCGCCGAGTCGCTCAGCATCCCGCGCGGCGACGGTCTGCTCGGCCGCACCGCGCAGCAGGGCGCGCCGGTCTGGCTCGAACACGCGCCGCACGACTACCTGCGGGTGCGCTCGGCTCTGGGCGAGACGCAGCCTGTGCATGTGGTCGGCGTGCCAGCGCTCTCCGATCGCCGCGTGACGGCGCTGCTGGAGCTCGGTTTCCTCGGCGAGGTGCCCGAGCGCACCCGCGAATTCCTGCGCAGGCTCGGCGCACCGCTGGGTGCCGCGGTGCGATCGGCGGAGTTCCGCACCGTGCTGCGCGACGCCCTCGATCGCGAGCAGCGCCAGAGCGAGGAGCTGCAGGCGCAGCAAGAGGAGCTGCGCGTGACCAACGAGGAGCTCGAGCAGCAGGGCACCATCGTCCGGTCGGCGCACACCCAACTCGAAGAGCGCCAGCAGGCGCTCGAGGAGGCAAACGCCGGCCTCGAGGCCCAGACTCTCGAGCTGCGCCGCACCGAGCACGAGCTCTCGGCCAAGGCCGCCGAGCTGGCGCGCGCCAGCCGGTACAAGAGCGAGTTCCTCGCCAACATGTCGCACGAGCTGCGCACGCCGCTCAACAGCACGCTGATCCTCGCCAAGCTGCTCGCCGACAACCAGCAGGGCACGCTCACGGCCGAGCAGGTCCGCTTCGCCGAGACCATCCACAACGCCGGCAACGATCTGCTCGAGCTCGTCAACGACATCCTGGATCTGTCGAAGATAGAGGCCGGGCAGATGGAGGCGCGGCCGTCGCGGACCCACGTGTTCGCGGTGCTCGAGCCGGTGGTGCGTGGGTTCGAGCCGCTGGCCGCCGACAAGGGTCTGCGGCTCGAGTTCGACTGCGGCGATGACCGCGGCGTGCCGCTCTTCACCGACGTTCAGCGGCTGCAACAGATCATCAAGAACCTGCTGTCGAACGCGGTCAAGTTCACCGCGGCCGGCCACGTCGGCGTGCGCGCGCGCGTGGCCGCAGGCCGGCTGCGGATCGACGTCAGCGACACCGGCATCGGCTTCTCGCGAGAGCAGGCCGAGGTGATCTTCCACGCGTTTCGCCAAGCCGACGGCACCACCAGCCGCAAGTACGGCGGTACCGGCCTCGGCCTCACGATCTCGCGGGACTTCGCGCGGCTGCTCGGCGGCGAGCTCACCACCCAGAGCGAGCCGGGCCGCGGCAGCACGTTCCATCTCGATCTGCCGTTGGCGGTGTCCGGCGGCCTGCCCTCGACGATCGCCCCGCGGGCACCCGCGCCTGCGCCCGCGCCCGGCGCGTCGATGCCCGTCCCCAGCGAGTCGGGCGTGCTGCTCATCATCGAGGACGACATCGCGTTCGCCGGCATCCTCGCGGATCTCGCCCGCGAGCTCGGCTACCAGTCGGCGGTCGCCGGCACCGCCGCGTTGGGGCTGGAGCTGGCGAATTCGCTGTTGCCCCGCGCGATCATCCTCGACATCCGCTTGCCCGACCAGTCGGGCCTGGGGGTCCTCGACGCGCTCAAGCAACGACCCTCGACGCGGCACATCCCGGTGCACGTGATCTCGGCCGACGACCACGTCGATCATGCCCTCGCGCTGGGGGCCGCCGGCGCGGCGATCAAGCCGGTCTCGCGCGACGAACTGGTGCGTGCGGTGCAGCGGCTCGAGTCGTTTGCCCAGCCGCGTCGCCGCCGGCTGCTGCTGGTCGAAGACGACGCCCTCCAACGCGAGAGCGTCACCAAGCTGCTCGAGGGCCCCGATCTCGAGATCGTCGCGGTCGGCAGCGCCGCCCAGGCCCTCGCGGCTCTGCGTGCGTCGACGTTCGATTGCATGGTCACCGACCTGGGCTTGCCCGACGCCTCGGGCCTGGAGCTGCTGCGCACCCTCGACGCCGACGAGTCGATCGCGTTCCCCCAGGTGATCGTCTACACCGGTCGCGCGCTGTCGATCGACGACCAGGAGCACCTGCGGCGGCTCGCCCCGGCGATCATCGTCAAGGGTGCCCGCTCGCCCGAGCGCTTGCTCGACGAGGTCAGCCTGTTCCTGCACCGCGTCGAGTCCGAGCTGCCGCCCGAGCGCCAGCTGATGCTCCGCCGCGCCCGCGAGCAGGAATCGCGCCTGACCGGCCGCACCGTGCTGATCGTCGAGGACGACGTGCGCAACATCTTCGCCCTGTCCAGCGCGCTCGAACCCGAGGGTTGCAAGGTGGTGATCGCCCGCAACGGCCGCGAGGCGCTCGAGCGGCTGGGGCGCGAGCGCGTCGACCTCGTGCTCATGGACATCATGATGCCGGAGATGGACGGCCTCGAGGCCACGCGACGCATCCGGGCGACGCCGGCGATCGCCACGGTGCCGATCATCGCGCTCACCGCCAAGGCGATGCCGGACGACCGCGACCAGTGCCTGGCGGCCGGCGCCAACGACTACATCACCAAGCCGCTGCAGGTCGATCGTCTGCTCTCGCTCGTGCGCGTGTGGATCCGGCCCGGAGCGCCCACATGAGCGCCGAACTCGATCCATTCGCGGAGTTCTTCGGCTTCGTCCGCTCGCGATTCCACTACGACTTCACCGGGTACGCCCAGAGCTCGCTGCGTCGGCGCGCGAGCCGGGTGGCTGGGCGGCACGGCTGTGACGACCTCGCGGCGTTGCAGGCGCTGCTCACGGCCCGTCCCGAGCTGTTCACCGGCGTGGTCTCGGAGCTCACGGTGCCCGTGAGCGAGATGTTCCGCGACCCGCCGTTCTTCCGTGAGCTCCGCGAGCGCGTGCTGCCGTATCTCGCGACGTTTCCGCTGGTGCGGGTGTGGATCGCGGGGTGCAGCACCGGCGAGGAGCTGTACTCGGTCGCCATCGTGCTGCGCGAGCAGAATCTCCTCGAACGCTCGCTCATCTACGCAACCGACATCAATCCCCGCGCGCTCCAGGCCGCCGAGGCCGGGATCTACGACGTCGAGCGCATGGCCGCGTTCACCCGCCAGCACCAGCGCAGCGGCGCCAAGACGTCGCTGTCGGACCACTACCACGCCGACGAGCACGCGGCGGTCTTCGATCGCACACTGCGCGAGCGCGTGGTCTTCAGCGATCACAGCCTCGCCACCGATGGCGTGTTCGCCGAGGTCCAGCTCGTCGTGTGCCGCAACGTGCTGATCTACTTCGGCCGCGAACTCCAAGACCGCGCGCTCGGGCTGTTCGCCGACGCCCTGTGCCCGCTGGGCTTCCTCGGCCTGGGGCCCCGCGAGACGCTGCAGTTCTCGCCCCATCGCGCAGCGTTCCGTCTGATCGACGAGGAGACTCGATGGTACCAGCGCACCTGAGCGAGATGTGGCGTGCGTGGGGCGTGCCCGCGGCAATCGTCATCGGCGGCTCGGCCGGATCGATCGAGGCGCTCGGTGTGCTGATGCCGGCGCTGGTCGCGGGCGCTGCGGTGCCGGTCGTTGTCGTGGTGCACCTGCGCCCCAGCGAGCCCACGATGCTGCCGCTCGTGTTGGCGCGCCGGTGTGCGCTTCCGGTGCGCATCCCCGACGACAAGCAGCCGTGCTCGGCGGGCGTGGTGTGGTTGGCGCCGCCCGACTTCCACCTCCTGGTGGAACTCGACCGCTCGTTCGCGCTGTCGCTCGACGAACCGGTGCACTTCTCGCGGCCGGCGATCGACTCCCTGTTCATGTCCGCGGCCGATGCGTGGGGTCCGAACCTGGTGGCGATCGTGTTGAGCGGAGCGAACCGCGACGGCGCCGATGGGGCCCGTGCGGTGCGGGAGCGCGGCGGGCTGGTCGTCGTCGAAGACCCCGCCACTGTCGAATTTCCCGTGATGCCGGCCGCGGCCATCGCCGCCGCCGACCCGCAGATCGTCGCGGCCAGGCCCGCCATCGCGGCATTGCTCGCCGAGATGACCGCAGGAGGCGCTCCAGCATGAAACGCACACAGACTCCGCTCCAGATCCTGGTCGTCGACGACGTCGAGGAGAACCTGCTGTTGATGCAGGCCGTGCTCGATCATCCCGGCGTGGCGGTGCTGCTCGCCCGCTCGGGTCGCGAGGCCCTCGAGCTGCTGCTCACCCACGACGTGGTCGTCGCGTTGCTCGACGTGCAGATGCCCGAGATGGACGGCTTCGAGCTCGCCGAGCTGATGCGGGGCGCCGAGCGGACGCGATCGATCCCCATCATCTTCGTGACCGCCGGCAGCCGCGATCAGGGGCGGATGTTCCGCGGGTACGAGCTGGGCGCCGTCGACTTCCTGTTCAAGCCCATCGAGACCGCGATCGTGCGCCACAAGGTCGACGTGTTCATCGAGCTGCAGCGCCAGCGCGAGGAGCTCAAAGACGCGCTGCGCCTCAACGAGACCTTCGTCGCCGTGATGGCCCACGACCTCCGCACCCCGCTGTCGTCGATCTCGATGATGGTCGAGCTGTTCAGCGCCTCGCACGACACCAAGGTCGCCGAGGTCGCTGGACGACTGCGCACCAGCACCGCGCGCATGGCCGGCCTCATCGAACAGCTCTGTGATCTGTCGCGCGCACGCCTGGGCGGCGGCTTCGTGCTCGATGCGCGCGCCGTGGACGTGGTCGCCCTGCTCCGCCGGACGGTGCACGAGCTCGAGGCCAGGGGTCGCCAGATCGCGCTCGAGGTGCCGGTGTCTCTGCAGGTGGTGTGCGACGAGGGGCGCATGGCGCAGGTGCTCTCGAATCTCGTCGGCAACGCGCTGCGCCATGGCGATGCCGCCACGCCCATCGGGGCCCGAATCACCGCCGACGAGCGTACCGTGACGTTCGAGATCAGCAACGGCGGGGAGATCCGCGACGAGGTCAGAGACGAGCTCTTCGTGCCGTTCAAATCCCCTGGTCCCGCCTCCGTCAAGCGCGATGGCCTCGGCCTGGGGCTGTACATCGCCCAGCAGATCGTCACCGCGCACGGTGGCACGATCGAGGTGGACTCCGCCGAGGGCCGCACGTGCATGCGCGTGGCGATCCCACGGGCGGGCGCGTAGCGTCGCGGTCCGACCGGACCCGACCCGCAGGCCAGTTCAATCGGCCGCGATCATGTCGGCCACGACCTGGCGCACGGTCGCGCTGTCGAAGGGCTTGTCGAGGCGCGGAGCGGCGACCCGCTCGAGGTAGTCCGCCGCCTTGGGCGTGAACGCTCCGCCGGTCACGAACACGACGCGCGCGGCGAGAGCGGAATCTCTGCCCACCAGCCACGCGTGGAATTCCATGCCCGTCATCCCCGGCATCATCACGTCGCACAGGATCACGTCGAACGCCGGATCTGCGGTGATCAGCGCCTTGGCCTCGGCGCCCGAGCCTACCGCGACCACGTCGTGGGCGCCGCGCAGCAGGCGGCTGAGCGCCCCGCGGATCGACGGCTCGTCGTCGATCACCAGCACGCGGGCGCGCGTGACGGCGGCGGCGGGCGGTGCGTGCTCGGGCCGGACTGCGTCACTGTCGCGGGCCGGTGCGGCGGCCGGCAGGCGCACCAAGAACGCAGAGCCCACCCCCACCTGGCTCGTCACCGTCAGCGCGCCGCCGAGTTCGGCGACCAGTTCGCGGCAGATCGCGAGGCCCAGCCCGGAGCCCTTGCCCACGCCCTTGGTGGTAAAAAATGGTTCGAATACGCGGGCCAGGTTATCGGGCGCGATCCCGCGACCGTTGTCGTCGACGCCGATGCAGACGCTGTCGCCATCGACCCAGGTCTTCACCGTGATGAGGGCGCCGCTCGGGTCAGCGTCCTCGAACGCGTGGGCGGCGTTGATGAGCAGGTTCAAGAGCACCTGCGACAGCTTGCCCTCGGACGCCCAGACCTTCGGGACCGAGCGGAACTCGGTGACCAGCCGCGCGCGATACCTGATCTCGTTCTGGGCCATGGCGATCGCGGACGACACCGCCCGCTCGATGTCGACGCGGGAACGCTCGACTTGCTCGACCCGAGAGAAGGTGCGCAGGCCCTTCACCACGTCGCAGATGCGCCTGGTGCCCTGCAGTGCCTCGGTGGCGCGATCGACCACGTCGCCGAGTTGCAGCGCGCCGAGCCCATCGAGGCTGGTCCCGATCACCCGCGCGAAGGTGGGCTCCCCGACGCGCTCGTGCAGCGCCGATGTGCACCGCGCGATCGCGGCCACGAGCGCTGGCAGGTCCGTCGCCAGCAACTCGAGGTTGGTGAGCACGTAGGCCAGGGGGTTGTTGATCTCGTGGGCGACGCTGGCTGCGAGCATGCCCATGCTCGAGAGGCGATCGGCCTGGGCGAGGTGGGCCAGCGAAGCCCGCTTCTCGGTCTCGTCGCGGATGCTCGCGTGGATGACCGACATGCCGTCGACATCCATCCGCGTCAGGGACACCGCCGCCGGGAATCCCCCGTCCGCGCCCCGCAGAAACGTCCAGTCGAACGTATGCGAGCCCTCGCGCATCGCGGTGTCCAGGTGTCTGCCCACCGCTGCGGCCGAGTCACCGCCATCGGCCTGCATCGGCGGCGAGCACTCGGGTAACGTCCGCAGGGCGAGCGCGGCCTCGTCGGCGCCGAACATGACCTGCGCCGCGCGGTTGGCCGAGGAGAAGCACCAGCCCGGCGGCGACAGGGTCAGCAGCGCGTCCCGGGAGCGCTCGAACAGCGTGCGATAGCGGACTTCACGGTCGTGCAGCGCCTGCGACGTGCGCCGCGACTCGGTGATGTCGGTGGCCATGACGCGCGCGTGACGGCCATCGGCGCTCGCGGCCCCCGTGAGCTCGACCACCACCGCCCATGCGGCGGCCTCGCGCTCGATCACCACCTCGCACGATCCCTGCCCTGCGGCCGCGAAGAGGCGGTCCACGAATTGGCTGAACCGAGTGCGATCGGGCATCCGCACCCACAGCCCCAAGCGCTGGCCGACCAGCGGTCCACGGCCTGGCCCGAGCAGCGCGCTGGCGGCCCGGTTCACCCGGAGGATCTCGCCGTCGCTGCCGAGCGTGAAATAGCCGATCGGCGCGTCCTCGTACAGCTCGGCGTACCGCGCCAAACCGTGCTCGACCTCGGCGCGCGCGCGCTGCAGCTCTTCGTTCTGCAGCTCGAGTTCGAGCTGGTGCACCTGCAGCTCGTGCACGAGCCGCAACGTCTCGGGCGGCACCGTGGCGCCGCCTTCGATCGCGTTTCGAGGGAGCTGCGCTGCAGCCCGCGCGCGCAGCGACTCGTCGTCGTTTTCCTTGATCATCGTGGCTTCTGCTCCCGTGTCGCCCGTTCACGACGTAGCTCGGCCTCGAGCGACTTGGCGGCGCTGACGTCGACGAAGGTGATCACCACACCGTCGATGCGGTTGGACAGGGTTCGATAGGGCATGATGCGGACCACGAACCACCGGTCGTCCACAGTGGCGACCTCGGTCTCGCAGAAGGCCAGGGTACGCAGCACCTCGTGCGCGTCGTCGACCAGCCGGGGATAGATCAGGTCCGAGGCGAGGTCCGTGATCGGTCGGTTCAGATCGCCGGGGATGAGCTTGATGAGCTCGAGGACCTTGGGCGTGAATCGCCGCACCCGCAGCGCGCCGTCGAGGAACAGAGTGGCGATGTCGGTGCTGTCGAGCAGGTTGCGCATGTCGTCGCTGTTCCGCGACAGCTCGTCGAGCTTGGCCTGCAGCTCGGCGTTGACGGTCTCCAGCTCCTCGTTGAGCGACTGCATCTCCTCCTTCGAGGTCGTGAGCTCCTCGTTGGTCGACTGCAATTCTTCGTTGGTCGACTGCAGCTCCTCGTTGGCCGACGTGAGCTCCTCGGACGAGGCCTGCATGTCTGCGCGCGTCGACTCCATCGCCTGCTTTGCCACCATCAGCTCGCGCTCGAGCGTTTCGATGCCGGGCGTGATGCGATGGGTCACCCGCGGTGTCGGACGCGCGGTCGCGGCGGGTGTGTCGTCGAAGGTGATCAGCAAGGTGTCGCGGAGCACGGCGGGCTCGGTCATCCGCTCGATCGTCACGTCGACCGGCGCGGCGCCCGACTCGGGGCAGACGCCCAGTAGCGACGCGGTCTCGCCGTCGCGCACGACCCGATGCAGCGCGGCGAACAGCCCGTGGCGCAGCCCTTCGCGGACCAGCGCATGGATGTTCCAGTTGGCCTTGCCGGCAGCGGGCTCGAGATACCGGCCCGTCCGCCCGTTGACGTAGAGCACGTCGCCTTGCAAGTTGGTGAGCACCAGCGGCGGTACATGACGCTCGAGGATCAACCTCTCGATCGTGTCTTGCAGGTTGGGGCCCGAGGAAGCGGCCGCGGGTACGTCCGCGAGGCGCTCTCGCGTCTTCGACATGTGCTGGATCGCGAAGGGCGCGGTCGTCTCGGCGCGATCCGTGCGCCTGTAGATCCGGGCCTTGACGTCGATCGGCTCGAATGCGTCGGCGATGGCCCCGACGGTCTCCGAGCTGCCGAGAAAGAGCAGGCCGCCGGTCAGCAAGCCATGGTGGAGCAGCGGCAACACCTCGCGCTGCAGATCCGGCGCGAGGTAGATGAGGAGGTTGCGGCAGCACACCACGTCGAGCTTGGTGAACGGCGGGTCCATCGCCACGTTCTGCACGGCGAAGATGATCCGCTCGCGGACCTCTTGGCGCAGGCGATAGCCGTGCTCGTCGGGGGGTTGGAAGTAGCGCTCGAGGCGTTCGGGGGTGACGTCAGCCGCGATTTCGAGTGGGTAGCGACCCTGCCGGGCGCGTTCGATCGCGTCGGCGTCGAGATCGGTCGCGAAGATCTGCACGGTGCGCCGCGGGCTCGGCCGCAGCGGCGTCAGAACCTCGTCGAAGAGGATCGCCAGGGAGTACGCCTCTTCACCGGTGGAGCAGCCCGCGACCCACGCGCGCAAGACCCCCGCCGGACGCGTGGCCACGAGTGCCGTCAGTGCGTTGCGCAACGCCTCCCAGGCCGCCGGATCGCGAAAGAACGCCGTGACACCGATGAGCAGCTCCTTGAACAGCAGGCGCGTCTCGGCGGGGTTGTGCTCGAGGTGGCGAGCGTAGGCGGCGACGTCATCGAGATGGTGTACGCCCATCCGCCGCTCGACGCGGCGCTGGATCGTGCTGCGCTTGTACTGGGAGAACTCCTGGCCGGTCTCGGCGCGGAGCAGGCGGCAGATCTGCATGATGTCGCCGTCGTCGGGAGTGCCGTCGTCGTCGTCGTCGAGATCCGAATCCGACGTCGGCGTGTACTCGACGATCCGCGCCGCGATCGCTTCGACCGGCTCCACCGCATCGGCGAGCCCGCTGTCGATCGCGCTCTTGGGCATGGCGTCGAACTTCGCCGTCTGCGGGGATTGCACGAACACGGCCCCGCCACGGTGCTTGATGGCGGCGATGCCGAGCGTGCCATCGGAGCCCATGCCCGACAGCACCACCGCGACGGCGCGGCCCCGCCCGTCCTCGGCGAGCGACCGAAAGAAGGAGTCGATGGGGAGCCGCAGTCCCCTCGGTTCGGCGGGCGCGCGCAGGTGGAACACGCCGCCCACGATCGTGAGATCGTGATTGGGCGGGATCACATGGACGCGATCGGCGGCGATGGGCAGGCCGTCGGTGATCTCGGCGACCGGCATCGCCGTGACCCGCTGCAACAGTGGGGCGAGCAGGGCCTCATGGGTGGGATCGAGGTGCTGCACCACCACGAACGCGCGACCGCTTTCGGCCGGGACCGCGCCGAAGAACGATTCGAGCGCCTCGAGCCCGCCGGCCGAGGCCCCGATGCCCACGATCAGGAATGCGTCGCCGTCTGCGGGCGCGTCGTTGGATCGGCTGGATTCGCGGCCCATGGAACGGGATACGTCTCGACAAGAGACTGAGACTGCACAGTGGCGTATCACGGAAGCAGCGCAAGGGCGGCGGCGGGCGAACAACGTTGTTCCGCGCCCGGGCACGACGTATGGACCGCAGCTGCGTGCGGCTCGTTCTCTCGTGCGATCGAGCGCCGTGCTCGACGGCACACGTGCGGGCACGCTCGCTGCAAAGGTGTGCTGCGCGCCCGTGCCTTCCTCGAGGCCCACGGCGGCTCGCCGCATGCGGCCAATGCCGCCACCAACGCCGGATTCCTGCGCGACGAGGGCGCGGTGCTCGTGATCTCCTAGCAAGACGAGCCCGATCAGAGCGACGCCCCGGGCATGACGATGCCCGAGACCGGCCTCGCGCTGCTCGACAAGATCGCCGCCGACAAGTCGGCGTGCGGAGGTCTCGATTGCGTCGTCGCCGGTGGCTTCATCCAGCAGGGCTGCCTCGGCGAGAACGCGCTCGGTGCCCTGTTCGACGGCCTGCCGATCGCGCCGAGCACCCAGGAGTTGCCGGACGAAGACACCATCGATCCGAACGACTTCCTGCCGCTGCTCACCACCACGCTCACGCAGGTGATCACCCAGACCTGCGACGACATCGGTCCGGCGGGCTGACGATGCGTGGGGCGAGCGCCTATGCCGGCATGCGCTGGGACAGCGGGCCCAGGTAGTCGCGCTTGCCGATCGCGACGCCGTTATGCCGCAGGATCGCGTACGCGTGCGCGAGGTGGAAGTAGAAATTGGGCACCGAGTGCTCGAGGAAATAGTCGGCGCCCGACATGATCTTGCCCTCCCAACGCGGCTGGGTGATCTCGCGCGTGGCCGCGTCATCGAAATCCGCGTCGTTCAGATCGGCGAGGAAGCTGCGGGTCGTGGCCACCCGCGTGCGCAGTTCTTCGAGCGTCTGCTCGGTGTCGGGGTGCGCGGGGGCGTCCTTGCCCGCCAGCCGTGCGGCGGCGAGCTTGACGGTGTCGCAGGTGATCTGGACCTGGCGGCCGAAGGCGAACTGATCGGGGGCGAGACGGAATCCGAGGAAGATCTCGGGGCCGAACGACTTGGCCTTCGCGAAGGCGTCGGCGGCCTCGAGCCACCCGTCGAGCTGCCCGAGCTGCTTGTGCATCTGGCGGAACATTGCGGCGTACATGGGGCAGATGGTAGCCCACGGGGCTGCGGGGCGGACGTGGCGGCTCGCCGATGCGGGCTCACACGGACGGCCGGCGGTCACGGGCGAGCAGCGCATCGTGGAGGGCAGCGAGCCGTCGCCGAGTCTCCCAACGGAAGATCACCGCGAGGACCGGCTCGAGCACGAACGCCAGCAGGCGCGGTCGGGCGCGGAAGTTATACGTGTAGACGATAGTGCTACGCCCCGGCGCGATCGCGACGTGGCGAATCGAAGCTGCCCAACGCGAGAACATCGGCGGACAGTTGGTCATCTGGACCGCCGCGACCACCCCGGGCTCGAAGCTGACATAGACGGTCCGCAGCGTCAGGCCGCCGACGAGCCACCGGCCGCTGCACACCGCCACCGCCCCGCGCTCCGCCGGCCCTCCACCCTCGATCGAGGCGGCGCGGAGCAGCGTGTCCCACTGCAACCTCGCGTCGTAGTCGTGCACGAGATCGAAGACCTCATCGCAGTTGGCGGGCATCTCTGCGGTGACCCGCGCGTGAACCATCGAGCACGAGTCAATCGCGGATGGTCGCGATCCGCAAGGCGCCGCCGGGGTCCAGTGCCAGGCTCACTGCCCGGTCGACGGGACGACGGGACGCGCCAGCGCGGCGGCGTAGACATGCTGCGGCACCGGCCGCAGCCCCCAGACGATCCCGAGCCGCGACAGCGCGAGCAGGATGTACCAGTTGAGGTCGATCTCCCACCAGTAGAACCCGGCGCGCGCCGACGACTGGTAGTGGTGATGGTTGTTGTGCCAGCCCTCGCCCATCATCACGATGGCGAGCATCCAGTTGTTGCGGCTGTCGTCGGACGTCGCGAAGCGGCGCGAGCCGAAGATGTGCGACAGCGAGTTGATCGCGAACGTCGCGTGGCACACCAGCACCACCGACAGCGCGAACGTCACGCACACCCCGGAGACGCCCATCAGCAGGTAGGTGACGACGCCGAGCGCCACCGGGGGGACGAGCCACAGGCGGTTGAGTGCGACGAGCTCCGGATACTTCGCGAAGTCGGCGATCTTGCTGTAGTCGGTGTCGCGGTTGCGGTCGTAGACCCAGCCGATGTGCGAGTGCCAGAAGCCCCATCGCCCCGGCGAGTGGACGTCGGCCTCGGCGTCGGAGTGGCGGTGATGACCGCGATGGTGGTGCGCCCACCACAGCACGCCGCGCTGCGCTGTGCACTGGGCGATCCATGCCAGCACGAATTGGAACAGGCGGCTGGTCTTGAAGGCGCGGTGCGAGAAGTAGCGGTGGTAGCCCGCGCCGACGCCGAACATCAGCACCACGAAGAACACCGCGCAGCCGATCCAGTCGGCGCGCGTGGGGGAGAGGAAGAACCCGGCGACCGCTGCCACGTGCACGCCGACGAACGGCACGGTGCGGAGCCACTCGTACTCGCCGACGGACTGCGCCTGCTTGCCGACGCGGCGGGGGACGGGCATCGCGGGTGGTTTGCCGAAAATCGCCAGGCCCATTGAGTGCCACCTCCGACGGCCGGGCACAATCGCCCACCCCCCTCGCCCGCCCCCTCGCCCGCCCCCTCGCCCGCCCAATCGGACCCCCCTCAACCATCCCATCGCCAGCTGGCACCCGGTGAGGGCGCCGTTCTGACGATGCGCGTGCGACGGCGTCACGGCCGGCGACGGCACGGGCGCCATCGCGCGCTCGAGGATCAGTCCCGAGTCTCCCGCCGTGCCCGCCCCAGTCGCTGACGCCGCGGCGATTGCACGGTACGCTGCGATGGAATGCTCGTGTCTGCCATCGCCATGTCGTTGCTCGTCGGCGGCGGAATTCCCGAGCGCCCGACTGCGGCTGCGGATCTGTCGACCGAGGCCCTGCGCCACCACGAGATCCTGCGGATCGATCGGGACTTCGGCATGGCGAAGTGGGAGCTGGCGCTCGACAGTTGGTTGCCGGCCGAGGGCGATCGCACGATCGCCGACATCCGGCTGTGGTGGGTCAACGTCGAGGACGCCGATCGACGCAAGCCGCTCAGCGCCCACCTGCGGCGCTACATCGCGCTCGACAGCCGTAGGCGCGGCGCCGCCAAGCTCGACGTGCGCATGGCCGGCGACGACAAGGAGTACACGTTCACAGTCGAGCTCGACGGCGCCGAACGGCCGGTCGTGCGCGTGACCGTCGAGCTCGAGGACGGTCGGCGGGTCGAGCGGTGCCGATGCGAACGCGCGCGGCTCATCGCCCGCCGCGTCGTGGGCATGCCGGTCGGCATCGAGGGTCTTCGGGTGCAATGTACGGACGACGCCGGCGTGAAACACGACGGCGCCGTGGTCTATCGGGCGACGGACGACGGCGCGGCGTACGAGCCCGACTGATCGCGGTCGGGGCGTCGCGCGTCATCCGGCTGGCGTGGCTGCGGGCGCTGGCGTGGTTGCGGGCGCTGGCGTGGTTGCGGGCGCTGGCGTGGTTGCGGGCGCTGGCGTGGTCGCGGGCGCTGGCGTGGTCGCGGGCGCTGGCGTGGTCGCGGGCGCTGGCGTGGTTGCGGGCGCCGGCGTCGCGACCGGAGCCGGCTCGGCCTTGGGCAAGGTGCGTCCCGCGAACGGTGCGTCGTAGTCGAGCGCGCCGAAGCGAGCCTGCCGACGTGCACGCCGTGCGTCCTGCTCGAGCTGCGCGGGATCCTGCGCGAAGTCGAGGGTCAGCGCCACGGGCTTGCCCCTGCGCAGCACGGTGATCGTCGGCGTCGCGCTTTCGCCGGCGAGTCGGCGCATCATCTCGCGCGCCGTGCCGCCTTGGCCCTCGACCGCGGTCACGACGTCGCCCTTGCGCAGCCCCGCCCGCGCGCCCGCGCTGCCGGCCGTGACCGATTTGATCGTGGTGCCGTCGAGCTCGGCGCCGAGCCGCCGACGGTCGAGGGCGGCGCTGTCGGTGCGATCGAGCTTGTGATCGAGGTTCGCGAAGCCCAGCGCCGCGATCGCGACGACCATCGCCGAGTGGCGCTGATACTCCGGGATCGCGAACTCGGTGGTGTCGAACTGCGTATGATGGGAGTGATCGTAGTCGGCGCGGCCGTCTTGCTCCCAGAAGAAGCCGGGCACGCCCTTGTCGATGAACGGCGTGTGGTCGCTGCCGCCCTTGCGCAGCGCATCGGCGTACCACAGCGCGAAGGGCAGCGCCGGATCGAGCGCCATCACCGGTGCGAACACGCGCCTCGCATCGTCGGCCATCTCGGGGGTGACGCGCAGACCCGACAGGAAGTTGGTGCCACCGTCGTGGACAAGCACCACCGAGGTGCGCTCTGCGATCTCGGGGTGCTGGTCCACGTATGCCCGCGAGCCGAGCAGGCCCTGCTCCTCGCCCGACCACAACATGAACCGGATGGTGCGCCGCGGCTTGGCGCCGGCGGCCACGAGCAGCCGCGCGGCCTCGAGCGTGGTCGCGCATCCGGTGGCGTTGTCGACGGCGCCGCGGGCCCCGTCCCACGAGTCGAGGTGACCGCCGACGATCACCAGCTCGTCGGGAAACTCGCTGCCGATCAGATCGGCGATCACGTTGTGCTGGGGCACAGGACCGTTGAAGAACCGGTTGTCGATCGAGAACTCGAGCTCCACCGCTTCGGTGGCCGCGATGCGCCGCACCAGGTCGTCGTGCTGCGAGCCGCGGAGGCTGACGCGGACGTCCTCGGGCAGGGTGCTCCAGTCGATCTCGTAGCTGCCGCCCGTGTGCACCAGCACGCCGGCTGGATCGCGGGCGCGCTCGATGTGGCCGGCGATCTTCGCCGCGTGCAGGGCGTCGTCGATCGCGGTGATGCGCGCAGCCTCGCGCTTGGCGTCGGCAGGCGGCGTGGTGATCGTCCGTGGATCGGGGTGCACGATCCACGCGCCTGCGAAGCGGTCGGGATCCCGCTTCACCTCGGCGACGCTGGCGGGGTAGGGCAGCGCCGGCCCGCGCACCGGGCCGAGCGCCCCTGGCGTCCAGGCCCGCGTCGTGAACTCGTACGCGACGCGCTCGGGCGCAACCATGGCACCCGAGCTCGGCCCACGGTCGAAGCCGACCGGGAACTCGCCCCAGCGTTCGAGCTTCGCGTCGAGGCCGAACGATGCGAAGCGGTCGCGCGCCCACTGCTCGGCGACCATCAGCCCGTGCGACCCTGTGAGGCGCGGGCCGATGACGTTGGCGAGGTGCTCGAGGTGGGCGTCGACCTCGGACGCGGTCGTGCCGAGCTCGACGATGCGAGCGATGATCGGATCGCCGAAGCGCGGGTTGCCCTGCGATCCCGGTGTGACGGTTGCGGCGGCCTGCGCAGCGTCCGGGGCGCGCGAGGGCTTCGCCTGGGGCGAGCACGCCAGGGCGACGAGGGGGAGCAGACGCGCGATGGACTCGAGGCGAGGGCGACGCATGGCGGCGCGAAGCATAGGACGGTTGGCCGTCCCGATCGCCAGGAACTGGGCAGATGCCGGGGCGATGTCCCAACATCCCCCACCCATCTCGCAGCCTGTTCCGGGATGTCCCAGGACATCTCCCACCCATCTCGCAGCCTGTTCCGGGATGTCCCGGGACATCGCCACCCATCTCGCACCCGGGGGGTGGCGGGGGCAGGTCTGTCAAATTATAATCGGACGGACGGGCCGTTCGGTGCGGGGGCCTACCGGCGCTGCGAAACCCCGGCCACCTGTTCGCGGTTCGCGGCGCCGTCGAAGGAGCGCGCGAGATGCTGCGAGCGATCGGCGCTGCGGTAGAACCTGGCGCCGGCGGCACGCAGAGGAGGGCGACGGTTCGCCCGTTCGCCTCGGCACGGCATCGTGGCCGAAAGATCAGTGAGATGTCGTGGGGAGACCGTGGTTGCGTCCTGTTGCCGGGTAGCCTCGGATCATGTGCAGGAATGCTCTCGAGCGGCGCTGTGGTGCGACCTCAGCGATGGCTCGGGCGTCGTGGAGTTGGTCTTCGCCGGCAGCGCGGTGACGTTCAGGAGCCGACGATCAGGCGGCGCCGAACCCACCGACCCCCACCGACCCCCACCGACCCCCACCGACCCTCGTGGAGTCGTAGCACCTCGAGCGTATGGAGCGCTGGATTCACGAGCCACGCATGCCTGCCGCCCGCGCCCTCGGGCTCATCGAGAATGATCCAGCCACCTGGCCCACCCTTGCCGAACTTGAACGGCGGCCCGAGCTCCGTGCCCAACGCGACGTGCGGGCGCGGGCGGCATCTCCGTCCCAGCATCGCCCAACGCCGTGCGCGCTTCATCGCCGCGATGCGAAGCTCGGCAGCGACTCGTCGAGCGCCACACACGACGACCGATCCCCTGCGCCGTACCCCGGGATCGCGGCGGCGTAGGCCTCGTTCAGCATCCGCCACGTGAAGTACCCGTCCTCGTCGAAGCACTCCTCGAGCACGATGTCGCCGTGGGCGAGGTCGCCCTCGCCGTCCTCGAGCGCAGCGATCTCCTCGCGACCCCGACCCGCGCCGCGCGCGTTCCACTGCAGCTCGAGCGACATCCGCTCGCGCGCCGGACCGCTCCACACCTGGGCCTGGAATGTGCTCACCAACGAGAACACGAACTCGCCGGCGCCGTCGGCGTTGCGGCGAAAGGTGTACATGTCCGCGCTGAAGTACTCCTTGATCGGCTCGGTCTGGGTGACCTCGAAATCGTCGTACACGATCTCGACGATCTTGTGCGCGCTGCTGGTGTCGCGCTCGAAGCGGATCTCGAGGCTGCCGGCGTAGGTGCGGTCACGGTCGGGGCCGCGCTTCAGATCGTGTTGCTCGACGGTGTCGAAATTCATCGCGAACACGCCGCTGCGCACATCGCCGTCGATGGTGATCTCGCCGTCGAGCAGCTCGGACATCTCCGACGCCTTGGCCCTGCCCGCGCCGACGAGGATTTCGAAGTGACTGTCGTCCTCGTCGCCGGCGATGCGGACGAGCCAGCTGCGATCGGTCTCGAGGTCGTAGTACGGGCCGAAGACGTCGAAGTCGCCGTCTGTCGAGCTCGGCGGCAACAACTCGACGACACGGATGATGCGACCGGCCGAGTCGACCCCCTCGGCGATCCAACCGTTGACCTCGTGGGCGGTCTGCATGCCGAGCGCGTAGACATCGCCGTACTCACCCCCCTTTTGGCCGGTGCTCGCCTCGCGATCGACATCCGCGTCGGACTTGGCGATGCGCACGTCATCGGTGGTGGGAAACGCGTGGGAGCCCTGCTGCCAGCAGCCCCCGGCGAACAGGACGAGGGGGAGCGCGGCGAGGATGCTTCGGGTCGGCATGACGTCGCTGCAAAGCGGATTGCACGCCAGGGCGCCGGGGCTGGATTCCGCAGTGGTTTTGTGCCGGTGGGCTGCGGCAGGGGCGTGCGCGGCCAGGAGTGTGGTGACCCGCAACGTCGCGCGCTGCGTCGGTCGGACCGGCTCACCCGCGCGGGTCGGAGTCGGGCGGGCTCCGGCTCAGCCTGAGGACGTTCCGTCGGCAACGTCGTCGAACGAACCACACTCGGTCCTCGGGAGGGGAGCCTGCTCGCACGCATGCGAGCCCCGCGATCGACGACGAACTGGATCTGGTGCCCGGCTGCCGCCTCACGGATCGCCGGTCCCATGCGCCCGCTGGGCCTGACGCGCACGTCGGTCTGCGCACCGCGCCGCACGGCACGACGCCGCCAGCGGCGCCCACCGTTGCCCGTGCTAGGCTCGGCCGCGCTTGACTGCATCGAACGCGACTTCCCGCGATGGCGTGCGACCGAACGAGCTGGTGTTCGTGCCGCTCGGAGGCTCGGGCGAGATCGGCATGAACCTCAACCTCTACGGCCACGCCGGCAAGTGGTTGATGATCGACTGCGGCATCAGCTTCGACAGCACCCACGGCACCACCGAGGTCGTGATGCCGGATCCCGAGTTCATCGCCCGTCGCCGTGATTCGCTGCTCGGCCTGGTGGTCACGCACGCCCACGAAGACCACCTCGGCGCGATCGCCTACCTGTGGCGACACCTGCGCTGTCCGGTGTACGCGACACCGTTCCCCGCCGAGATCCTGCGCCGCAAGCTGCACGAGGCCGGGCTCACGCACGACGTGCCGCTGCATGAGATCCCCACCTCGGGGCAGCTGTCGCTGGCGCCGTTCGAGCTCCGCTTCGTCGACGTCACCCACTCGACGGTCGAGAGCAGCGCCATCATCATCGACACCCCGCTGGGCACGGTGGTCCACACCGGCGACTTCAAGCTCGACCCCGATCCGCTGGTCGGCCCGGTCACCGACGCCGAAGTCCTGCGCCGCTGCGGTGAGCGCGGAGTGCTGGCCGCGATCTCGGATTCGACCAACGCCACCAAGGAGGGCCGCTCGCAGTCCGAGGGCGAGCTCCGCCCGAGCGTGCTCGATGTGCTCGGCCGCTTCGATCGGCGCATCGCGGTCGCGTGCTTCGCCAGCAACATCGCCCGCATCGCGACCTTCATCGAGATCGCGCGCCAGCTCGACCGCCACCCGATCATCGCCGGCCGCTCGCTGCTGCGGATGATCGCCGCCGCACGGCGCACCGGCTATCTGCCGCGCTTCGAGACCGAGGTCGCTCCGCGCGACATCGGGTACCTACCACCGAGCAAGGTCATGCTGATCTGCACCGGCACCCAAGGCGAGCCCGGCGCGGCGCTGTCGCGGATCAGCACCAATGACCACCGCGAGGTCTTCCTCGAGCGCGGCGACGCGGCGGTGTTCTCGTCCAAGATCATCCCCGGCAACGAGCAGCCGATCGACGCGCTGCACCGTCGCCTGCGCCGCAACGGCGTGAACGTCGTCGGCGAGCACGACGCCTTCGTCCACGTCTCGGGTCATCCCGCCAGAGACGAGCTCCGCGAGCTCTACGCATGGACGCGGCCGCAGATGGTGATTCCGGTCCACGGCGAGCGGCGACACATGGAGGCGCACGCCGAGCTCGCGATCCAGTGCGGCGTGCCGCAGAGCCTCGTGCCATTCAACGGCGCGGTCGTTCGCCTCGCGCCGGGGCCGGCCGAGATCGTCGGCAAGGTCCACGCCGGGCGTCTGCGACTCGACGGCGATCGCTTGGTCCGCGCCGCGCAGCCCTAGCAGCCGACCACGAGCCCCGCGGATCGTCCGCTCGTGCCAGTGCACCGTCGCTCTCACGTCACCATCTGTTCGGGAGGCGACTGGAGGAACTCGGGCGAGCGCAGCGTGATGACACGGCCCTCGAAGCGGACATCGACCTCGAGCAGCGCCCGCGCGGCGAGATGCTCCTGCGGCGCAGCGAGCTTGTAGCTGGTGAGGAGGTTGGTGGCGGCGGGCAATTCCTCGTCCCATGGAACGTAGTGGCCGGCCTCGTCCCACCGGGTGGGTCCGCGCACCGAGACCGTGCCGAGACGGTTGCCGCTGGCGGAATCGACGAGCCGCGCCTCGACGATCGAGACACGCAGCGGCCCCTCGCCGTCGTGGAGCAGCGTGAGTTGCATCGTCGACTGCCGGCACGGCGGCGGCCAGTTGTGGTCGGCAGTGTCGCCCATGGCGTGCAGCCTGGGAGCGGCGTCACCCACCGCATGCGGCGCGACCACGCCGGATGGCGCCGGCGCCTGCGGCGAGGGCGTGGGCAGTGCGTCCGGGCAATCCTCGATGAAAGCGACCGAGGAGATCGCCCCGTGCAGCTCCACGACGCGCGGCGGCGGCGTGGGCTCGGGCGTCGGCTCAGGAGCGGCCTCCGGCTCGGGAGCGGCCTCCGGCTCGGGAGCGGCCTCGGGCGCTGCCTCGGGCGCTGCCTCGAGGAGCGGCGGCGCATCGGGGGCCGGCGGCACGTGGGAGGTGCAGGCGGCGGCGAGCAGCGCAGCGCACAGGGGGACGACCGTGATGGAGGATCGCATGGTGGCAACGTGGAGGGTACCGAGTGGCGGTGCCGCGGACCAGGCCAACGCGCGAGCAGGACCGAACGCTCTACGGGACGGCTCTGCCTCCGCACCGCGCGAGGGCAGAGCCGTGTTGCTGCTACAGCTTGCAGCAGATCGCGCGGGCCAGCGGGGCCACGCCCTGGTCCTCGCACATGATGTGGAACTCGTTGGCCGACAGGTTGGGGTTGAGCGCCTTGATCTTGCGGTTGCCCGCGGCGCACGATCCACCGCCACCGGTGAGCGTGTAGCCGGTGCCGCACTTCGCAACAGCGCAGCGGCTGGCCACGTTGCCTGCGTCGTTGCACGACGTCGAGCCCGATGACGACGCTTGCACGCACTTGAGCGAGGGCGCTAGCGAATAGGTCGGCGGGCTGTGACCAGTCGCCGGACCGAGGGTCGGCGCGCTCGATTGTTCGACGGTGGAGGCCGCCGCTTGGTACTGCGTGGCGTGCTCTGTGGTCGTCGCGGCGTTGGCCCCGGCGATCCCGACACCCCAACCGGCCCCGAGCAACAGGACGGCGGCGGACACGGACATGACGATGCGATGGGCGGACATGGTGAGGTTCTCCTTCTCGAGCGGTGTGGGTCTGCAAGTCCGCGGAGCATCGCCGCACACCACTTTCTGGGGTGCCGCAGCGCCTCGCGGGGGACAACGGGTAGAGCGCCCAGCCCGGTCGTGTGACCGCGGCACGTTGAGTTTCACGCCAGAATTCGAGCGGGGCCGACCGGACCGCGTTCGCAGCGCGGCAGCGAGTTCGAGGTTCTCCCGCTGCGGACGATGCTCCTGTCGTGTCCTCCGTCTCGGGTCCCACCGCCACGCCGCCCCGCACCTACGAGGTCGCGATGCTCCGCAAGGTCAAGGAGCAGCGCGAGCTCGAGGGCGAGGCGATCCTCGATCTGCTGCAGTCGACCGCGCCCACGGGAAACCCCGCCGGGACCGCCACGATGATCGACGAGGTCGCCTGAGCGCGCCCCGCACGCGGGGGGGCGCCACCGTCGAATCGGCGGATGACCAGCCGATTCTGAGCGGCGGCGTGACGGTCCCGTACCGCGGTGCGATAGAGTTCGCGCCGTGCCCTTGCGAGTGGCGCGCCCGACGTCGCGATCCCGCGAGAGTCCGATAGCGCTGGCGCCTACCGTCCAAGCTCGTCCTGCTGGAACGGTGGTCCGCGTAGACTCTCGGTGTGAGCCGCATCTTCGTGAACGGAGCCACGGGCAACGTGGGTCGAGCCGTGGTCTCGGCGTTGCGCGACCGCGGCATGGACGTCCGCGTCGGCGTGCGCGGCGGAGGAGCACCCCGCGAACGCGACGACGGGATCGAGCAGGTCACATTCGACTTCCGCGATCCTGCGAGCTTTGCCGGCGCCTGCCTGGGCTGCGACGGGCTGTTCCTGCTCCGACCGCCCGCGATCGCCGACGTGGGCGAGACGCTCAATCCGCTGGTCGACGTCGCGTTGGCGCGCGGCATCGAACACGTAGTGTTCGCTTTGGTCCTCGGGGCGGACCGCACGCCGCCGGTACCCCATCACCGCGTCGAGAAGCACCTCGCGACCACCGGCGTCCGGTACACGATCCTGCGCCCGGGGTTCTTCGCCCAGAACCTCTCGGATGCCTATCGGCGCGACATCCTCGAGGACGATAGGATCTACGTGCCCGCAGGCCGAGGCCGCGCCGCCTTCATCGACGTTCGCGACCTGGCCGACGTGACGGCGCTGGTGTTCGCCGACCCGCGCGCACATCGGCGGCGTGGTTACGCCCTCACGGGACCCGTGGCGGTCGACTTCGCCCAGTGTCACCCGCGCTGACGCACGCGCTCGGCCGCCCGATCCGCTACGAGCCTGCCTCGATCCCGGGCTACCTCCGGCACCTGCGTCGACGCGGGCTGCGGTGGGGACACGCCGCGATCCAGACGGTCTTGCACGTGGGCCTGCGTTTCGGCCATGCGCAGGGCGTCGATCCCACGCTCGAACGATTGCTCGGTCGCCCCGGGCGAACCATCGCTCAGTTCGTCGCCGATCACCGCGGGCTGTGGATCCGGAATTGATTGGAGTGAGTGTCCTTCGCTGGCCCGCTACAGGACCTCCGCTCGCGTGCGAGCGACATCCAACCGGCGGTTCGAACCCATCGCGGACGTGTCACGGGCCGAAACCGTCGATCCCGCCTGGCGTGGTCGTGAACCGCGAGACCCCGATGACCAGCGGCGAGCCTACGACAGGCCCCTGCGCCGGCGAAGCCCCGCCTCGATGCGGCCGAACACCACCAGATCCACGAACACACCGATCACCAGGATCACGATCATCCACGACAGCAATCCCACCGCGTCGCTGAACTCGCGGGCGAACTGCAGGCGGACGCCGAGCGACGCTTTGGCGCCGACGATCACGAGCAGCTCGCCCGCCATGAGGCTGCGCCACGCGAACGCCCAGCCCTGCTTGAGGCCCCCGACGAACCCGGGCAGCGCAGCGGGCAGCACCACGTGACGATACAATCCGAAGCCGCGGGCGCCGAGCACCCGACCTGCCCGCACCAGCAACGGCGGGACGTGATCGAAGCTCGACAGCAGGCCGGTGGTGATCGACGGCGCCGCGCCGAGCACCACGACGAAGATGATCGCAGACTCGCTGAGCTGGAAGAGCAGGATCGCGAGGGGAAACCACGCCACCGACGGCATGGTCTGCAAGCCGGTGAGCAGCGAGCCGATCGCGAGCCGCAGCCACCGCACGCGCGCCAGCAGCAGGCCCAGCGCGCTGCCGATGACGATCGCCATCGCGTAGCCCACCGCGACCCGCCGCATGGTGATCCCCACCGCCGCGAAGACCTCGCCGCTCACGGTGTCGGACCACAGCTGGGCGAGGACAGGGCCGGGGCCAGGCAGCACGTAGTCGGGCCGCCAGCCCGATCGCGCCACGAGCTCCCACAGCCCGAGCATGATCGCGATCGCGATCGCCTTGGGCAACGCGGCCTCGATCCAGCCCGTCGCGCCCCGCGTCTCGCTGCGCTCAGCCACGGTCCACCCCCAAAGCGGCGAGCCGATCGCCGATGTGTCGCGCGAGCGCGGCGACCTCGCTGGCCTCGATCCGCCGCGGTCTGGGCAGATCGATGGCGAACGCGTCGACCAGGCGACCGGGTCGACTCGACAGCAGCAGCACGCGGTCACCGAGGCGCACGGCCTCGCGCACGTTGTGGGTGACGAACAACACCGAGAAGCCGGCCTCGCGCGCCAACCGCTCGAGCTCTTCGTGCAGGTGGTCGCGCATCATCGCGTCGAGGGCAGCGAACGGCTCGTCCATCAGCAGCAGCTCGGCGCGCTGAGCCAGGGCGCGGGCCAGCGCCACCCGCTGACGCATGCCACCCGACAGCTCGTGGGGCCGGCGATCGGCGAAGTCGCCCAGGCGCACCATCGCCAGCAGCTCGGCGGTGATGCGCCGTCGCTCGGCACGGGCGACCTTGGCCATGCGCAGCGGGAACGCCACGTTCTCGGCGACGGTCAGCCACGGAAACAGCGCCGCGTCCTGGAACATCAGCGCGGTGCGACCCACAGGCGCCTCGATCGTGCCGCGGCTCGGGGCCTCGAGCCCGGCGATCATCGAGAGCAGCGTCGACTTGCCGCAGCCCGACGCGCCGAGTAACACCACGATCTCACCGCGACGCACGTCGAGATCGATGCCGCGCAGAGCTTCGACTCCCTGGGCGCCGCGACCGAAGGTCTTGTCGACCGCCCGCACCGCGAGGACCGACGCCTCGGCCACCGGGGCATCGAGGCGGGGCGCGACCCCGAGCAGCTTCATGGCGCGCGCCCTGCCGCGGTGATGCGTGCGAGCGGCTCGAGCACGTACAGGGCGTCGAGGTCGGCGCCCTCGAGCTCGAGCAGGCCGACTGCCTGGGCATCGGCCGCACTGCGCTGCAACGAGGCTCGCACGGGGTCGGTCGTGAATTCGAGGTTGCCCCACGCGCGGGAGAGGACGTCGGCCGAGATGCGCTTGCCGGTCGCGCGCTCGATGCCATCGATGACGTCGGCCTGCGCCTGGGCGGGGTGCTCGGAGATCCACGTGGTCGCGGCGACGTGGCCGCGCAGCAGCGCGTCGACCTCTGCGGCACGCTCCTTCAGCATCGCCGCCCGCACCACGAGGTGCGTGGTGACGTAGCGACCCTCGGGCCACAGCGTGCGTTCATCGACCAGGACCTTGCCGCCACCTTCGAGCACCAGCCGTGTCGCCCACGGCTCGGGCACCCACGCGCCCACCAAGGTGCCGGCCACGAACGACTCGAGGATCTGCGCGTTCTCCTGCGGTGAAATCGATACGTCGCCCCCGCCGTGGGGATCCGTCGCGAGGCCCTGCGCCGCGAGCCAGGTGCGCAGCGCCACGTCCTGCGTGCCGCCGAGCTGGGGGCTGGCGATGGTCTTGCCGCGGAGATCCTCGGCGCCCTCGATGCCTGGCTGGACGACGAAGTACGCGCCGCCCGACGTGGCGCCGGCGATCACCCGCACCGCCTCGCCCCGCGAGCGCACATGGGCGTTGATGGTCGGGTTGGGCCCGATGTACGTCGCGTCGAGCGCGCCCGAGAGCAGCGCCTCGATCGCCGAGGGCCCGGCGTTGAACGACGACGGCGCGAGCGTGCGCCCGGTACCTTGGAGCTCCGTGGCGAACATGCCCTCTTCGAGACCGACGATCGCGGTCGCGTGGGTGACGTTGGGGAAGTAGCCCAAGCGCAGGACGCTGGTGTCACCGGCCGAGCAGGCGAGCTGCAAAAGCAACCACGACGCCGACCACGACGCCGACCACGCCGCCCAACCTCGACGGTTCCCCCTGCTCGCGCCCCACATTCGGTGCGAGTGTGCAGCGAACGGCACCGACGGTCAATATGATGAACGGCGCCGCCGCTCGCCGTCAGCGCCGCCCATAGACGATCACGTTGTACAGGCGCGCCTCGGTCTTGCCGGGGTTCTCGTAGGCGTGGGGGACGTCGGCGGCGAAGCTGAGGGCGTCGCCGCGGCCGAGGTCGTAGCTCGCGCCCCCCGCACGGATGCGCACCACGCCGCTGAGCACGATGATCCCCTCGCGGGTGCCGGGGCCGTGGGCCTCGGCGACGTGCGTCGAGCGGGGCGCGAGGTGGAGCTGGTAGACCTCGGTGTCCCCGAGCGCGCGCTCTGGCGTCAGCGGTCGGCTCTCGAGCTCGCCGTTGGACGAGCGGATCACGGCCTGGTCGGTGTGCCGCACCACCGTGCCGCCTTCGGCCTGCCCCTCGCCGAGCATCGACGAGAACGGCAGGCCGAGCCCGTCGCAGATCCGCCACAGCACCGCGAGGGTGGGGTTGGTGCTGCCGGTCTCGATCTGCGACAACGTGCCCTTGGACACGCCGGTGAGCGCCGCGAGCTCATCCAGGGAGTAGCCGCGCGCGCGTCGGATCGCGTGTAATCGCTCACCGACCTGCCGCGTGAAGACGTCTGAAGTCTCCGCCGGGAGGGCAGGCGTGGAGCGAGGGGAAGAACGGGCTGCGCGGGCCATCGTCGGTCGCGACGGTATCACGGTCGCCCCTCTCTGGCGGCGATCAACTGGCCGCGCGCCACGCCCGCAGCTGTTGGTGCAGTTCGCTCTTGCGCGAGCGCGAGCACAGCAGCGGGATGCACATCGTGCGACAGCGCAGTCGGATCGACCGCAGCATCGAGTGGTTGATGGCGTCGGTCAGCACGATCACCAGCGCCGTCTGACGCGGGATCGGCCGCCGGAACTGATCGTGACGCTGCCCGCACCACCACTGCACATCGAAGCCCTCGGCCCCGAGCAACGCCTCGACGGGCGCGGGGTGGGTGCCCCCGACCACGAGCACCCCGCGCGCGCCGGTCCCGGCCCCGGTGCCCTGGGCGTTGTCGCTGGCGCGATTGCGGTCGTTTCGACGGTTCACTGTGCTGCATTGCTGTTTAGCATGGTGAACGCGGGTCGTCGAGGCGATGCTCGCGGTCAGGAGTGTGCGTCGACGCGCATGGGCGAGCGCCGACGCGGTATCGTCTCGCCCATGCCCACACTGCAGTTCCTCGGTGCGACCGACACGGTCACGGGCTCGAAGACCGCGATCGAGCACGACGGACACCGGATCCTCGTCGACTGCGGGCTGTTCCAGGGCATCAAGGAGCTGCGGCAGCGCAACTGGGAGCGGTTCTCGATCGATCCGGCATCGATCGACGCCGTCGTGCTGACCCACGCGCACATCGATCACTCGGGCTACCTCCCGCGGCTGTGCCGCGACGGGTTCACGGGCCCCGTCTTCTGCAGCCCGGGCACGCGGGATCTGCTGCGCGTGCTGCTGCCAGACTCCGGGCACCTGCAGGAGGAACAGGCTCGGTTCCTGAGCCGGCGTGGCGCGTCGCGGCACGAACCCGTGCTGCCGCTGTACACCGAACAGGAGGCGACTGCTGCGCTGACGCAGGTGCGTCCGGTGGAGTTCGGGGTGCCCTTCGACGCCGCGCCGGGCATGCGCGCGACCTTGCGCCGCGCCGGACACATCATCGGTGCCGCGAGCGTGCGCGTCGAGGTCGCCAACCGCAGCGTCACGTTCAGCGGTGACGTCGGGCGCCGCGACGACCCGCTCATGCGCCCACCCGAGTTGCTCGCCGCGACCGATCTGCTCGTCGTCGAGTCGACCTACGGCGATCGTCGGCATCGTCCGACCGAGGCGCTCGATCAGCTCGCGACCATCCTCGACGAGACGTTCGCCCGCAGCGGTGTGGTGGTGGTCCCCGCGTTCGCCGTCGGTCGGGCGCAGCACCTGCTCCACGCCGTCGCGGTGCTCGCGAAGTCGGGCCGCATGCGCGACGTTCCGGTGTTCCTCGACAGCCCCATGGCGATCGCCGCGACCGGGATCTTCGTCGACAACGCGGGCGACCATCGACTATCCGAGAAGGAGTGCGTCGAGATGTGCGCTGCGGCGAGGTACTCGAACACGCCCGAGGACTCGA
>JBBQJI010000019.1:0-115504 GCA_038325765.1 Nannocystales bacterium | reverse complement strand
GGGGCACCAGCGCAACAGCACGAACACGACCGTTGAATGGGGCCGCGTCGTTGCCGACGCGGAAGGCGCCGAGCTCGACCTCGCCGTGCCCGGCGTGGGCTTGCTTCAATGGGGCCGCGTCGTTGCCGACGCGGAAGGATCCGGGCCCTTACAGAGCGCTCGCGCACCGCCTTGCTTCAATGGGGCCGCGTCGTTGCCGACGCGTAAGGGTCCGCCTTGCAACCTCCCGTGATCGCCGGGCTTCTACAGGCCCGGCGCACGCAAGGTCCGCGGCGGTGTGGAGCGGCGCTCATGCTTGTTCTCCTCTCGGTTCTCAGACGGGGTCGGGCACCGGCCTACGAAGCCAAGATCGAAGGAATGCACGCCATCCCCGTCGATCTCCACGCCAGAGCTACCGTGCGGACCCAGCGTACCACACCCCGCGCGACCCCGCGCGACCCCGCGCGACTGGCATGCCTTGCATCCCGCCGCGCGGCTCCCGTCCTGTTCCGGCGCCGACGCCCGCAGCGCGCTTCGCCTCTACGCCGCGCAACGCGTCCGTCGCGATGGACGCCGACGGCCAGGTCGGGCCTCGGCGGCGCTCCTCCGCTCCGCGCGATCATCTATAGCCCGCCGCGCCGCCGGGGCCGGCGCCTCGTCGAGGTGGGGATCATGATGGATCCCCGCGCGATCCTCTACAGCCCGCCGCGCCGCCGGGGCCCCGCCGCCACCCCGCCACCCCGCCACCCCGCCACCCGGCCGCCACCGTGCCGCCACCCACACCTCCAGCCGCACCGCACGCGCGCTCTCGCCCGCCCCAACCCCTCCCCAACCCCGCCCCAACCCCCCGCTCCGTCGCGGCGCCCCGCGGCCATCCCCCCGATCCCACCCCACTTTTCTCCTCTCACCGCCCCCCGCCGGCACCACCACCCCCCTCGGCGGATCCCCCGACCGCTCCCAACCCCACCGCAGCCCCACCGATCTCCACTGTCCCCCAATGCACATCCCACCGGGCCCGGCCACCTCGGGCGTGATCCTCCAAAGATCATCGAGATCACCCGATCCCGTGGATCTCTCTTTCCCTGGGAGGTCCACGTCATGTCCGAATCCATCATCCACGCCGGCGCGCACGAAGACGCCGATTTGATCCCCGTGCGCATGTGCAATGAGCTCGTCTATTGCCCGCGCCTCTTCCACCTCGAGCACGTTCAGGGGCTCTTCGTGCACAGCGCCGACACCATCGAGGGCAAGGGGCAGCACGAGCGTGCCCGTAAGCGCGGCACCCGGCTGCGCGTCGTCGACGACACGCCCGTCGACGCGGCGGCGATCGACGAGCTCTTCGCTGCGCTGCCCCGCCGGCTCGCCCTCGCGTCGGAGCGCCTCGGGATCCGCGGCGAGATCGATCTCGTCGAGGTCACCCAAGACGAGGTGATCGTCGTCGAGGCCAAGCACGGCCGCGCGCCCCGGCGCGACGAACACCGCTGGGAGGACTTCGAGCTCCCGTACAAGGCCTGGCCCGCCGACGTCGTCCAGGTCGTCTTGTACATGGCGCTGCTGCGCGACTACGGCCTGCCGTGCCACGAGGCCCGCCTGGTCTACCGCGGCAGCCGCGAGCGGGTCACGATCCCGTTCACCGCCGAACTCGAGCGCTTCGCCCACGCAGTCATCGCCCGCGCCCGCGAGGTCGCACTCGCCGATCCTCCGCCGGCGCCCCTGCTCGACAGCCCCAAGTGCCCCGGCTGCTCCCTGCACGAAATCTGCCTCCCCGACGAACACCACGCGCTACTCGCCGACGCTGCAGCGCTCGCGCGCCACGAAGCCGAACGCGCGCTGCTCGGTGCCCAGCCGGACTTCGCCGACCCGGACCCGGCCGACGGGCTCCCTACCGACGCCGTCCGTGCCGAGCCCGAGCGCCACCCCGCCGTCCGCCGCATCGTCGCCGGCGCCGACGAGCGTACGATCATCCATGTGCTGCGTCCCGGGAGCACGGTCCGCAAGGAGGGCGAGTCCCTCGTCGTCACCGATCGCCACGGCGGTAGCGATCGCTTCGTCCTGCACGACGTCGCCCACCTCGCGCTGTTCGGCCCGATCCACGTGACGCAGCCGTGCCTCACCCACCTGCTGCGCGAGGGCGTCGCCGTCTCGCATCACACCGGCGCCGGGCGCCTGCTCGGGATCACCGCGCCGTTGGGCACCCGCAACGTCGCGCTTCGCCGCGCGCAGTTCCGCGTCGCCGACGATCCTGCGCGCGCCCTCGAGATCGCCCGGGCAATCGTGGTCGCGAAGATCCGCAACCAACGCACGGTGCTGCGTCGCCATCGCCGCGGCCTCGCGCTGGTCGCCGATGACACCCAGGGCGGGGCGCTGCCCGAGTGGGCCGGTGGGCCCGATCCCGAGCTCGAGGTCAGCGAAGCCGATGCCCACGGCGCGGTCGCGCTGGCCCTGCGGCGCATGCAGCAGTCGCTGCGCAACAGCCCCACCGCCGCGACGCTCGACGTGCTGCGCGGGCACGAGGGCAACGCTGCGGCCCAATACTTCGACGCGCTGCCGCAGCTGCTACCCCGGCCGTGGCAGGCCGACTTCTGCGGGCGCTCGCGCCGACCCCCGCGCGATCGGATCAACGCGCTGCTCAGCTTCGGCTACGCGTTGCTCGTGCGCGACGCCGTCGCCGCCTGCGGCCGCGTCGGGCTCGACCCGATGCTCGGCCTGCTGCACACGATGATCCCCGGGCGGCCCGCCCTCGCGCTCGACGTCATCGAGCCGTTCCGCGCGGCGTGGGTCGACACCGCGGTGCTCCGCCTCGTCGGCACCGGCGGGATCACCCGCGAGGAGTTCCACCTCTCGGCCGCCGGCGTCGAACTCAGTGACGGCGGTCGCCGGGCGATGATCCGCGCCTACGAGCGCCGCGCCGACGAGCAGACCACCCACCCGCGCTTTGGCTACCGCATGAGCTACCGCCGCCTGCTCGAGCTCGAGGTGCGGATCCTCGCCAAGGTCTTCGTCGGCGAGCTGCCGCAGTACACCCCGCTGTGGACCCGCTGACATGCGCCGCCACTACCTGGTCTGCTACGACATCCGCGATGCCCGGCGCCTGCGTCGGGTCCATCGCATCGTCCGCAACTTCGGGCCGGCGCTGCAGTACAGCGTTTTCGCGTGCCGTCTCACCGATTCCGCCCGCGCCGAGCTCGAGCGCCGACTGCTCGAGGTCATCGATACCCGCGCCGACAACGTCATGCTCGTCGATCTGGGCCCCGTCGCGTCCGTCGCCGGCACCTTCGTCCCGGGAATGCGCGTGCTCGGCTCGCCCAACTTGCCCGAAGCGCTCGGCGTGGTGGTGATCTGAGCACCTTTGCCCACACCCGAGGTCCATGCACGCGTTGCGTCGGTGGGTCCGTACTCCCGAATGATCTGAACACTTGCCCCGATTGACCACGCCCGTGCCCGACCCCGACGCTGCAATGGTGGTGGGCGGCGCGGGCAAGCCGAAGGTGAAGGACTCCGCGCAGGCGTCCGAGGCGTCCGCGGAGGTGCAGGACGGCGCCCACCGTGGCGGACGTCGCCGCGGCCTGCGGCGGGCGGTGCTCGAGCCGGCCGTGCTCCGCGTCGTGACGGACGCCGGCGAGCGCGGGCTCACCAAGGCGGCGATCGTCGCTGTGATCCGCGGCGCGCTCGGGACGACCTCGGCGGTGTCGATCCAGCGCGCGCTCACGCGGCTGCGCGACGAGCACGACGCCCCGATCGCGTATGTCGCCGGGCGCTGGCGGCTTCGCACGCCGTTCACGATGCCGCTCGAGTCGCCCGAAGCCCAGGACGTCGTCGCGGTCCTGCTCGCCCGCGCGATCCTCGAGCCGCTGGGCGACGCCGAGATGCTCGGCCGCGTCGATCGCCTCGTCGAGCAGCTCGACGCCCGGGTGCGTGCGCGCGTGGGTGCGGCCGGCCTGCCGCCCGGTGGCGCGCTCAGCTCGACGCTCACCCTGGGCACGACCGCCGCGCCCGGCGTGCTGCGGGCGCTCCTCGACGCGTGCCGTCGTCGCGCCCTGCGGATCGCGTACGCGTCGCCGTGGAAGCCTGCCAACACCCCGCCGGTGTGGGTCGACATCGAGCCGTGGGCCCTGCGCGTCCACGACGGCGCCGCGTACCTCCGGGCGTGGCGCCGCGACACCGCGTCGGCACGCACCTACCGTGTCGCGCACATCGACGCGATCGATCCCTGCCCACACGAACTCGAGGCGGCGCTCGTGCCGGTGGCCGCCGAGATCTGGGGCGAGGCCGACCCGGCCTACGGCATCGATCTCGATCGCCCCGCGACCGCGGTCGTCGTCCTGCACGGCGCCGTCGCGCGGTGGGTCCATCGCGTCCGCTGGCACCCGGGACAGCGCGATCGCTGGCTTCTGCCCGGCGAGATCCTCGAGCGCACCGTCGCGTATCGCAGCGCCCGCGAACTCGCGCGCCGTATCGCGTCGGTCTTCGACGGCGTCCGCACGATCGAGCCCGCCGCGCTGCGCGACGCGGTGGCCGCGATCCTCCGCGGCCACACCGACGCCTTATCGCCGGCGGTCTTCCACCGCGTCGTTCCGGCGCGCGCCCGAGCACGCATCGCCGACCACGCCGCCGACGAGTGAGCGACCGCGCTGCCGCGTCGACAGGGCGGCCCTGGGTCGGTCGGCCACGACTCACAGCAACGACGCAGGTCTTCCCGGCCGCCATTGCATGCCCGTCGTGTCGGCGAGCACCTCGCAGCCATCGGGATCAATCGACCACCGATACAGCAGCACGCGGTGCCGGATGTACGGCCACACCTTCCACGTGTCGGCGTCGAAGCTGCGGATCGACTGCTCGTCGATGAACCAGCTCATCACCAACTCGCGATCGGTGTCGGGCAGGACCCTGGCGATCGTCGCGTAGCTCACGGCGTCGAGGAAGCACATCGCCTCGAACCAGCGGCGCTGCACGTCGGTCATGAACCGCGCCATTCGCTCCACGAAGCGGTGGTAGGAGGTGACGGGGCTCTTGCCGGTGGTCCCGAGATCGTCGAGCAGGATGTCGACGAGCCACGGATAGCCGTGCGACTCCTCGCGGATCCGGGTGACCGTGGCGGGATCGTCGACGGATCGCGCGGCGCACAGCTGCGTGACGTCGTCGGCATGGAGGGGACGCAGCACGACCCGGCGTTCGGCGAGCACCGGTGCGAGGCTCCCTTCCCATGCGCCGTCCGTCATGCGGATGTCGTCGCGTCCGATGACGACCAGCAGCGTCTCGAACGTCGCATCGCGCAGCCGCGGAACCAGCTCGGCCACGAGCATGCGACCGAGCACCGTCGACAACCCCTCGTAGTCGTCCAGCACGAGCAGCAGGCGGCCGTGTGCCGGGGACTCGCGCCCGAATCCGGCATCGAACAGCTGCTCGATGTCGAGGACCAGCGAGCGCGTCAGGGCCCGCATCGGTGTGCGGCGCACATCGTTCTTCAGGGGGCGTAACACCTGATCCCAGCGGCGGGATTGTAGCGCCGCGGCGCTACGTATCGTCTTCCAGATCCGCTCGACGTCCTCGCGCGCTTGGTTCGAGGCCAGCGCCTTCAAGTCCCGGCGCACCGTGCCGAGCCCCAAGCGGGCCGCGCCGAAGAACGCTCGCGCCGCACCGATCTCTTCCTCGCCGGCGTGGGCCATGCGCAGCTCGCTCTCGAGCGCGGACAGGATCTCGTGGTGGTAGCCGAGCACGCGTCGGGTTCGAGCGAATGCTGCCCCGGGATCGTCGAGCCGCGCCGCCGCCGAACCCACGAGCCGTTCCACCCACGAGAACACGCTGGTGTCGGCCGGATCGTCCTGTCCGGCGATGTCTGCCCGCAGATAGCCGCGTGCCGCCAGTTCTTCGGGCTCGAGCGCGTGCTCGCACAGCGTCGATTTGCCGATTCCACCGGGCCCTTCGATCGAGATCGCCGCGACCTTGCCGACCCAGCCGTGGCCTCGCACCCAGTCGCGGATGCGCTCGACATCGTTCTTGCGCCCGACGAACGCGCGATCGTCCGCGCTGCGTCGCTCGACGCGGGCGCGCGGCTCCGCGGCCGGCATCGGATCGAGGCGCTCGCTGTTCACCCCGTGATGATGCCACACGATCGATTCGCGGCCGGCTCGTCTCCGGACCCGATCGATGCCCTCGAACTCATGGTTCCGGTCCGAGACGCTCGAGTTCCGCCCAGAGCGCGTCGACATCGAGCTCGAGTCCCTGGCAGCCCGGAACCTCGGTCACCGCCCCCTCCGTCAAGGCGAGCACGCGGGTGTAGCTGGCCGAAGCTCCGAGCTCGAAGATCTCGACTGACCCGAGGGCAGGATCGACGAGCCAGTAGAACCGAACACCGAAAGCGGCGTACTCGGTCATCTTGTCGACACGGTCACGACGCTCGTCGCGTGGTGACGGAGAGACCACCTCGATCGCGATGTCCGGCGGTACGGCGAGTAACCCGCGACGCGGTGGAGTCGGCGCCCCCGGAAGCACCACGCTGACATCGGGCTTCCGACCCGAGCGCGCGCTCACCTTGAGCTTCAGCTCCGAGCCGAAGACGAACCCGCCGCGCCCCTTGAGCCATGCGCCGAACAGAATGATCAGCCATGAGACCGTCAGCTCGTGGATGGGTTCAGGCACTTCTTCCTCCGTGAGGTGGCCAAGGACGAGCTCACCCTCGACGTCCTCGGGGAGCTCCGCCCACTCGTCGAGGAGCATGGGGCGTCCATCGTTCGCCTGGCGGGGCATCAACGCGGGAGACCAGACCGTCATCGCAGGCAAGGTACCACGGCGTGGAACGCTCACCGAAGTGGCGACTCAGCTCCGCGACGGCGCGACGGCCTGGAGCATGCGTCCTGGGACGAGGGCGTTCGCGTCGGACGGGGCGGCGAGCGCGAGGAGCAGGCCCACGTCCGACGGCCGGTGGATCCTCGGCTGCATGCTGCAGTGCGCGGTGGTCACTGCGCGGTGATCGAGTACGCCCCGCCCTCGGGCGCCGAGACCACGAGGTAGGCGTCCTCGTCGGCGCCGAGCTCCAGCGTCGCGCCGCCGACGGGATCGACGACGACGATGTCGTCGGCGATCCGAAACGCGCGGGCGCCGATGCCGGCACCGGTGACGTCGAGCTCGAGCGGTCCCGGGCCCACGAGGCGATACACGTCGATGCCGCCGGGCATCACCACGCCGTCTCGGGCGTCGCCGCCGGCGAGGTCGCCCTCGCGCGCGACCTCGCCGACGTCGAACGCCGCGAAGCCGTACCCGAGCTCGGGGCGGTCGGCGACCATCGCCACCGCCATCTCGAGGAACACGGGGAACGCGGCGTCGTCGCCGACGCTGGCCAGGGCGGCGTCGAGTCCGGCCCAACCGTCGCTCGGCTCGGCCGTGATCGCCGTCATGAGTTCGACGCCGCCACGCTCGTACAAGAACGTGCCCCACAGCAGGCCGGCGCCGTAGTTGAACGATCCGAAGTCGACGCCGCCGGGGCCCCAGTCCTGATCGGGATCGAGGCGGAAGTCGTCGAGCCACTCGTCGTCGGTGAAGAACCCATTGGCGGTCATCGCCGCCTGGGCGAGGCTCTCGTCGACCCACGTCTCCTCGTTGCTGTCGATGCCGCGGTGGATGATGTGGTAGCTCTCGTGGGCGGAGATCGACAGCGCGTCGTCGCCGTCGAGCGGCACCAGCACGGTGCCGTCGAGGTGGAGCTGGGGATAGTCGCACCAGCCACACAGATAGCCGTCACCGCCGCCGTTGCTGTCGACGACGAACACGGAGACCTTGCCCCCGGGCAGGGACGCGGTGTCCAGCGGGCCGAACACCGCCTCGTCGTTGACGATGACGCCGCGGTTCGGATCGATCGATCCCGCGGGGGTGAACAGCTCGTAGCGGTGCATGAAGCCGTTGACCACCGCCTGATCGATGCCGTTGTCCCACAGCGAGTCGGCGACCATGACGAACGTGCGATCGCCCTCGGCGCGACAGGTCGCGGCGACCTCGACGGTCTGGTGGGTCTGGCCGTCGTAGACGAGCGTGGACGCGGGCATGCCCCAGCACGGCGAGCCGGAGTAGTCCGGCAGCTCGCCGGTGCCCGAGGTCCCGGTCGTGCTGGTGCTGTCGCCAGCGCCAGTGGCGGTCGTGTGCCCGGAGCTCTCGGCCGCACCGGAACTGCCGGCTTTGCCGGAGCTCTCGCCCGCGTCGGTCGACGCCTCGGTGGCCGCGCCGGATTCCTCGCCGCAGGCGAGCGCACCCACCAGGATCATCACGCCGCATGCACGCATGCCCCGAGCGTATCGCAAGCCGGGGCCGGCGTGATCCCCCGAGGTGCGCACGCATCGGGTGCTCAGCCACGAGACCTGTGTGCACGGCTGCAGCGTGTGCGACACGCGACGCGAGCACGAGCGGGCCTCGGTCACGAAACCCGAGGCGCTCGCGGCCCGCACCGCGCGCCCACGGAATTGCTCAGGTCATCTGCATCACCTGGCTCGCCCGCCCGCAGTCCTCGCACCAGAACCCATACAGAGTGACGTCGGGAACGTCGGAGCGAATGGCGGAGGCGAACACGCAGCCCACGTAGACCATCATGCGCTCGCAGGTGGAGCAGTTCGCCGGCTCGGGGTACTGCCGCCACGGGGGGCGTCCTCCCAGGCGACCAGCGTGGCGCGCCACCCCGCTGGGCCGCTGGTAGTGGCCGATCCACACGCGAACGGGATCGTCTACGACGTCGGCGTGGCCCTCGCACTCGTCGTCGTCGTCGTCGTCGTCGTCGTCGTCGTCGTCGTCGTCGTCGGTCGGGACCTCGAGCCGTGGCTCGTGCTCGACCCACGTGAGGTCATAGCGGCTCGTGAGCGACTCGTCGCAGTCCTCGCAGCGCGAGGCGAAGAACGTCCATCCCGGCACGCCGGTCAGCAGTGGAGACTCGACGCGGAGCACCTCGACCAGCGGGAGCGCGCAGCTCGGCCCGCGGACGAAGGTCTTGCCCGAGCGGAGCCCGTCGGCGGCTGCGGGGGTCTCCGGGCTCGTCCGACTCTCCGCCACGGCGAACAGATCGCGCGTCTCCACCGCGTAGCGAACGCGAGCCGGACCCTCGCCTGGTGTCTCCACGAGTTCATCGGCCAGCACGATCCTCGCGCGCGGCTCGTCACGGGCCAGCCCGCCCGCAGCCTGCAGGGCGTGGGGCGTGTGGACGTGGGCCAGCAAGCGCACGCGATGCTCCACGACCGGTGGCAGGCGTCCCTCGCCCGGGATCCCGGCTCGGATCGCAGCGACCAGCTCGTCGACCGCGTCGTCGCTGGCGTGCCAGGCCGTCCACGCGCTCAGGCGCGGCTCGGCGTCGCGCAGGCGCATCTGGTCGGCATCGCCGAGCCGGACGATGAGATCGGCATGGCTACGAAACGCAGCGGGATCTCGGAGCAGGAGCTCACGCCAGCGAGGATCGGGCGCCCGCTGCTCGAGGAGGAAGCGCGCGAGGCTGCGACGCTGGCCTTGGTCCGCGGCCGCGACATCGGCCAGCGCCAGCGTTCCCCCGCCGCCGATGGTGGGGTCGTACCAGCCGTCGGTGGGCTCCGGGACGAGTACGGTCGGCTCGTCCCCCACGATGTGGGCGTGCTCGCTGGTGCGCAGCCCGGCCCTCTGCGAGCTCGCGATGCGCAGCGGCAGCGAGCGCGGGACCCAGGCCAGCGAGTCGTCGGCCAGCCGCACGAGCGCCGCCTGATCGCCAGGATCCCGAAGCCGTCCGATCGCGTGCTCGCCGAGCGGGCGCAGGGAGTGAGCGTCGAGCCGCACGACCCGGGTCCAGCGAGGCTCCCCCGCAGCGCTCGTCTCGGTCGTTGGCTCGGCGACCACCACCAGCAGCTCGTCGCCATCGATGAGCACGGGCGACAGCGGCTGGGCGGGGCCCCCGGCCTCGCCCGGCAAGTGCCCCGACCACGACGCCGCCACCGTGCCGTCGAAGCCCACCGCGGCCACCCCGGCGCGGGCGCACAGGACGAGGCGACGGCGGGAGGGATCGAGGCTCGCCATCGGCGGGAACACCTGCGGACCCATCCACTCGACTCGGGCGAACGTCTCGGCGCCGCGACCGATCATCACCCGTTGGGCTGCGACGAGGGCCCAGGTCTGCCGATCGTCCGCGACGACGATCTCGAAGGAGTCCTCGGTGAACGCACCCATGGGAGCCCTCGACCTCGACGAGCGTCCGAACGGCTCGATACGCCCGATCTCACCATCGAGCCGGGCCCAGCGCTCCAGCACCTGACCGTCGGCGGTGGACACCACCAGCAGTCCCGCCGCGGTCGTCCCGTCGGGCGCCTCGTAGGGGAAGCGAGGATCGCAGAGCACCAGCCCTCGTGCCTGGTCGAGGAGCACCCGGAGCCGCCGCGGTGCCAAAAGGGGCCCATGTTCCAGCGCTCGCAGGTCCAGCATTCGCGCGCACCCGCCGGCATCCGCGAACACCACGACGCCATCCGCGTATCCGAGCTGGTAGTTGGAATGCGCGTCGAAGCTGGCCACCTCTCGGAAGCGCCCGTCGCCATCGTTGCGCAGGACCTGCAGGCGCTTCGAGTGGTGGTGCGCTCGCACGATCGTGCCCGTGGGTGGGTGCTCGAAGGCGTAGATGGGGTGGGTGCTCATCGGCCTCGGTGCCTTGCGGTGAGGAGGGAGTCGCCCGAGCCTAGTGCATCCGAGGCAGCCGCGCCGCTCCGCTCAGTCGCGGCTGCGCCCCCCCACCTTCGCGTCGATCGCCCCGTGCGTGGGGTGCTCGCCCAGAAGCCGCCGCGCGCTGGCGCTCGCCGCCTCGAGGTGCGCCTCCAAACCGGGACTCTGGGTCACGCCGGAACTCTCGGCGGCGCCGGTCGACGCCTCCGTGGCCGCGCCCGAACCGTCGCCGCAGGCGACCGCACCCACCAGGAGCATCATGCTGCGGGGGCGAAGCGCCCCCTTGCGCACTCACCCATCGGACATGCCGGCGAGCCGCCATTGAACCGGCTGGCCGGCACGCAACGGCACGATGGCATCGCGCCCCACGCCGATCTCCATGGGCGCCGTCCAGGGCTGCTTCTCGAGAACGAGCGTCTCGGAGTTGCGCGCGAGCCGATAGAAATCGGCGCCATGGAAGCTGGCAAAAGCTTCCAGCCGGTCCAAAGCGCCTGCGGCCTCGAATGCCTCGGCATACAGCTCGATGGCGGCGTGCGCGGTGTAGATGCCGGCACAGCCGCAGGCGGACTCCTTCGCATGCCGATGGTGCGGCGCGCTGTCGGTGCCGAGAAAGAACTTCGGATTGCCGCTGGTCGCCGCCGCGATCAATGCCTGGCGGTGCGCTTCGCGCTTGAGTACCGGCAGGCAGTGATGGTGCGGTTGCAATCCTCCTTGGAACATCGCATTGCGGTTGAGCAACAAGTGGTGCGGGGTGATGGTCGCTGCGAGGTTCTGCGAGGCTGCGCCGACGAACTGCACGCTGGCGATCGTGGTGATGTGCTCCAGTACCATGCGCAGACCCGGGAAAGCATGGAGCAGAGGCGCCAGGTGACGGTCGATGAAGACCGCCTCCCGGTCGAAGACGTCGATCGCGGGGTCGGTGACCTCGCCATGCAGCAGCAACGGCAGGTCGTGCTTCTCCATCTCCGCCAGCACCGCCAGCACGTTCCTGAACTCGGTGACTCCGCTTCTGGAATTCGTCGTCGCGCCAGCGGGGTAGTACTTGATCGCGTTCACGAACCCGCTCGCCTTGGCCCGTGCAACCTCCGCCGGCGGCGTGACGTCGGTGAGATAGAGCGTCATCAGCGGCTCGAAGCGCGCGCTCGGCGGAAGCGCATGCAGGATCCGATCGCGGTAACGGTGCGCCTGCTCGACAGTCGTGACCGGCGGGTCGAGATTGGGCATCACGATCGCGCGTGCGAAGCGCCGCGCGGTGTCAGGCAGCGCCGAGGCGAGCACCTCACCGTCGCGCAGGTGCAGGTGCCAGTCGTCGGGGCGAGTCAGGACGAGTCGGTTTCGGGGTAACAGTTCAGGGGTAGTCATGGCCGGGCTCGATTCGTTCGGCTACGGAAGTTGCGACAGCCAGGACTCGACCAGTGGCGCCAGCAACGGCGCTTCCGCTCGCCACGCCGGCACCCCGATGAATTCTCGGTAGGGCAGCCGCACCACAGGCTGGCCCGACCAGCGCTCGATGTCTTGGGCATTGTCCATCTCGTCGTCGGAGTCGGGAAGCGGCTGGTTCAGGACGATTCCGGCCAGCGCCAGGCCGCGCGTCCGGATCGCCTCGAGCGTCAGCAAGGCATGGTTGATGGTGCCCAACCGGTCGGCGGCGACCAACAACACCGGTAGGCCCAGCGCGCCCGCCAAATCCACATTCAGCGCGCGCGTGGCGAGCGGGGAGTAGAAACCGCCCGCCCCCTCCACTTGCAAGAAGTCATCGTCCGCGAGATCGGCGATGCAGGCGTCGTACAACGGTGCCAGCCCCAGGTCGACTCCTTCCCGGCTGGCGGCTCGCTCGGGCGACACGGCGGCGCGAAAACGATGGCGACAGATGCCTTCCAGCGTATCGACGCATCCGGCGGCTTCGCGCAGCACCGATGCATCCCGGGGGATCAGGCCCTCAGGCCCTGTGGGACAGCCCGATTCCACCGGCTTGCGTGTCCGCACCCGCAGTCCGCGTTGTGTGAGCAGATGGGCGATCGCCCCGCCCACGTGCGTCTTTCCGACCCCGGTGTCGGTCCCGGTGATGAAGATCCCACGCATCGCGGGGTGCCCCGGATTGGTTTCACGACCGATCGGTTTCATGACGGGAGGCGTCTTTGTCACGGGTTGCAAATCGCCGCGCTGCCCACGACTCAGGCCGCGCGTACGCCCGACGCGGCATCGACGCTCTCCCACGCGAGGGCGCCGACGTATCGGTGGGTGATCACGCCCGCGTCCCCGAGCGCGTAGAGGTGGAGCCAGCCGTTGTCGACCAGCGATCGGACGCCCGGGTGCTTCGCGAGGATCGCGTTCATGGCGTCGATCGGCGCCTCGATGACGACATTGAGACGCAGCGGCTCGTGGACGAAACGCTCGCCGTCATGCACCGACTGCCAGGGCAACCCGACCCGCAGATCGCCGCCGTTCCCTTCGAGGACGCCGAGCGTCCCGACCACGTTGTGCAGGACCTTGTTTCCACAGCCGTAGGCGCGATTGTCGACGGTGGATGCGTAGTATTGGAGGCTGATCCAGCTGCCGACCACCATCGGCGCGGTCATCACGAGCTCGAGCACCCCGAAGCCCGCGGCCTCGTCCTCGCGCCACGCGTAGGAGTGGAGGAACGAGCGCCCCGCCAGATCCGTCCCGGCGGTACGGTGCCGCGGTGCCACGATGAAGGCCGCGCAGCCGGCCAGTCCCCACTCGGGCCGCACCTGCGCCCAGTCGCGGCTGCGGCCCACCACCTTCGCGTCGATCGCCCCGTGGGTGGGGTCCTCGCCCAGAAGCGGCGCGCGAAGCCGCCGCGCGATGGCGCTCGCCGCCTCGAGGTGCGCCTCCAAGCGTCGGAGGTCGGCCGAATGCGAGGACGGGATCAGGTGTCGGTCGAAGAGTGTGACCTGGTCGGTCGTCGTGTCGTGAAGCGCACCGATGAAGACGGTGTCCTCCGGGATCGTGATCCCCTTGGTTGCGAGCGCGGCGCGTGTCGCCACCTCGTTGAGGACGAGGGCCGCGGTCCGGGCGTTGGCCTCTCCGGTGTGCCCCCCGCACGCACCGCAGTCGAGGCCCGCCGCGTGGGGATTGTTCACCGTCGTCGAGCCGTGACCGGTCAGCATCACGAACCGTCCGAAGCCAGCGGTCAGCGACATCCCGCGCAGGAGCCCTTCGGCCATCGCCGCGCGCTCTTGCTCGGTCAGACCCACTTGCCGCCCGCCGTGCATCTTCCGTGCGAGCTCGGGACCCAGCGCGGCGCGTGGGGAAATCCCATCACGCGAGGGGTTCGGCACCGGCCGGGTCACTCCGAGGGCGTCTCCGACGAGCTTGGGCAGATAGGCCAGCCCGATCGGTCCGACGAAACCGAAACACGAGATCGCGCTGGTCTTGAACGCCTTCCACGCGTTTCGCGAGCGGCGGTCGAGCAGGCGTGCCCGGGCGGCCTCGGCTGCCGCGTCGTTCGAGGCGCCGACCACGGTCTCGACGATCACGCCACTTGGCGTGAGGAGCACTGGGCACTGGGCGCCACCGCTGTCGTGTCCGAGCGGGATGTACTCGATCGGAAAGCCGAAGAACCCGGCGAAGCCGATCGTCTCGCATTGCGTGTGGGCGACGCCTTCGAGGGCGCGACGGAAGACCTCGGAGCGCACGTCGATGCAGAACGCCGCCTGCACCAGCGGTCGCTCGCTGCGTGGCTTGGTGGGCGCCTTGGCGTTCGAGACGAGCTTGTCGAGCAGACCCGTTTGCCACGACTTCTCGTACGCGGACTGCAGCACGAGGTCGATGTCGAGATCGCGGGCGGTCTCCTCGGGTGCATCCGCGATCGTCATCCGGGCGGCCGACCACCGGGCCTGTGCGCCGGACGCCGCGAAGGCGTCGAGCAGCGCGACCTCCCAGGCGAGGCGCACCGCGAGCAGCTCCGCGAGCGCGCTGTCTGCTCTCCCGTACAGCTCGTTGTCCCACAGGCGGTAGCGCGCGTACGCGGCCCATCCGCCCACCGAAGCGAGGAGACGCTGGAGGTAGAGCTCGACGCTCGCCTCCGGGATCCCGAGGCGCTCGATCGCGGCTTGTACAGCGCTGGGAGCGTCAGCGGGGAGCTTCGCGAGGGATGCCCGAAAGCCGTGCGCGCCGAGCAGTTCTGGCGTGGCGTCCAGCGCCGCCTCGGCTCGGAACGCCGCATAGGCCGAAAGCTCGCGCCACGGCGATCGCCACGAAGCTTGGCCCTCGTCGAAGTACGTCGCGGCCCATGCGCCCACGCGTTCGACGAGGATCTGGTTCCAGTCGCGCCCGGTGATTGCGGTGGCGATGTCCGCGACGGTGGGCACGAGCGTCGGCGCGGCCACTTCGCCTTGCTCCCGCGTGAGGGCGATGAGTCGCGCGGCGTCCGGCGGGAGCCCGCTGCGACCTCGGGAGCGCGCCTCGGCGAGCGCAGCGGTGATGTCCGCGGTGCCGATCCGCCCAGAGGCGATCGCTTCGGCGTAGAAGCTCCGCGGCATCGTGATCCGCGCGCCAGCGGTTCGCGCCACGGTTTCCGCCGCTTCGGCCAGCGTGCGGTCCGCGAGACCAAGAAACGGGTTGACCGCGACGAAGCCCCGCAGCGGCCAGACCGGCGCGACTGCGTGGGTGACCCGGTCGACTGCGCGCGTGATCGCGTCGGGCGAGGGGCGCGCGCGGCCATCCGTGGAGCCGCCCTCGGGGTGACCGCGCTTGGTCACGGCGGGCGCCGGCGACTTCGCCACCTTGCCAGCACCGACGAGGCGGTCGAACCACACGTTCGCGTAGAGGCCGTTGCGCGCCAGGACGTAGGCGGACGCCCACGCCGGTGACGTGTAGACGCCCGGGAGGAGCAACTGCACGAGGGTCACGATCCCGAAGCCCGCCGTCACCACGCCGATCAGCGCGACGAGGATCGGGTCCGCCTTCGCCTCTGGGACCACCTCGCCCAGCAGCGCAGCGCCGCCGTGCTCGAGCGCGTAGAACGCGACCGCGGTCACCCCGACCATCAGCGCGACCTTGCCCAGGACACGCCCGCTCGGCTCGCCGCTCGCACCTTGCGCCATCAAGTGGGACAGGGCGAAGACCATGACCGCCGCGAGCGCGAGGTTCGTCGCAGAGGCAAAGACGGAGACACCTGCGAGGGTCGCGACGCCCCACACGATGGCGGCCGTGGCGAGGTATGCGAAGAGGATTCGTCCGAGCGGGACCTTTGCGCCCTTGCCAGGGACCCAACTGGCGCGTGCGATCTCGACGGCACTCCCCGAGGAGAGGAACGCGTGGGCCTTGTAGAAGGAGTGGGCCACGAGGTGCACGACGGCGACCGCGTAGGCCCCGATGCCGCAGAGAAACAGCATGAAGCCCATGTGCGCGGCGCTCGAATACGCGAGCGTCACCTTCACGCGGGTGTCGGTGATCATCACCACCGACGCGAAGATCGCGGTGAAGCCCCCGACCACGACGAGCGCTGCGAGCGCTGGTGTCGACAGCGCCATGACCCCGGCGAGGCGGGCCACGAGAAACGTGCCGCCATTGAGGATCCCGGCGTGGAGCAGCGCCGAAACCGGCGTGGGTGTCTCCTGCATCTCGATCAGCCACCCGTGGGTGGGAAACTGCGCGGCCTTGAGCACGGCTGTGACCGCGATCAGAGCAGCCGCCACGTGGATGGCGATGGGGACAGCGCCGGTTCGCGCGAGTGCGTTGGCCGCCTCGAGCACCCCACCGATGTCGCCCGTCCCCAGCGCGCGGACGAGCAGGACGGACGCGGCGACGAGACAGGCATCGCCCGCCCGGGCGACGAGGAACTTCTTCCTCGCCGCGATCACGGCGCCGGGGCGCTCCGGGTAGAACAGGAGCAGCCGATGCAGCGCGAGACTCGTCGCGCTCCAGGTCAACGCGAGCTGGACCAGGTTTCCCGAGAGCACGAGGAGCATGACGCAGGCGACGGTCAGTGACAGAGATCCGAGGAACATTGCCTGGCGGCGGTCACCGCCGAGGTAGTTCCTACTGAATTCGATCACGGCGGACCCGAGCACCGCGCACAGCCCGAGCATCACCACGGAGAGCCCGTCGATCCGCACCGAGAGGCCGAGCCCGTCGAATCCGAGGAGCGGGCTGACCTGCGGGCCGCGCACGACGGCGATCACCGCAGTGGCTGCGGCGACGACGAGCGCCCCACGCGTCGCCGCGCGCGTCGCGGCAAGCGCCAGGCGTGGCCGCGCGCCGCGGTCGAGGTGGGCGAGCACGGCGGCGACGACGAGGGCGAGGGGCGCCAAGACTGGGGTGAGCGCGAGCAGGTCCACGGGTCGAGAAGTACGACTCCCCAGTTCTTTCTTCCAATAGATTGAATTGCGGAATATGTTCGTTCTCGTAGAACATTAGCCATGGCGGCGCTCAACTACCATCACCTCCACTATTTCTGGGCCGTCGCGCACGAGGAGAACCTCACCCGGGCCGCCGCGCAACTCCACGTCTCGCAGTCCGCGGTCTCGGTGCAGATCCACAAGCTCGAGGAGGAGCTCGGCCACGCGCTGTTCGAGCGTCGCGGCAAGCGGCTGTTCCTCACCGAGGCGGGGCGGATCGTGCTCGATCACGCGGACGCGATCTTCGCACGCGGCAAGGAGCTCGTGAGCAGCCTGGGCGAGTCCGGGCCGGGGCGATCCGTTCTCCGCGTCGGATCGCTGGCCACGTTGTCGAGGAACTTCCAGCTCCGATTCCTGCGGCCGCTCTTCGGACACGACAACGTCGAGATCGTCGTGCGCTCGGGCGCCTTCGGCGACATGCTGCGCGCACTCGAGGCGCACCGCATCGACGTCGTTCTCGCCAACGTGGCGCCGCCACGCGACGCGACGACGCCATGGGTCGCCCACGCGATCGCCGAGCAGGCCGTCAGCCTCGTGGGGGCGCCGCCACGAAAGCGTGGCGCGCGACCCTTGAAGGAGCTGCTCGCGACCCACCCGCTGGTCCTGCCCACCGCGGAGAGCAGCATCCGATCGGGGTTCGACGCGCTGGTGAGTCGGCTCGGGATCCGCCCGCGCATCGCCGCGGAGGTCGACGACATGGCCATGCTCCGGCTCCTCGCCCGCGAGCGCATCGGGCTCGCCGTCGTCCCTTCGATCGTCGTCGAGGACGAGCTCGAGACGCGGATGCTGGTCGAGTTCGCACGGCTTCCACTCGTGGAGACGTTCTTCGCCATCACGCTGGTGAGACGCTTCCCGAATCCGCTCCTCAAGGTGCTGCTCCCCGAGGGCTAGCTGAACCCATCATTCCCCCATCACCCCCCCCATCACCCCCCCCATCACCCAGGCTCTTCGCTGATCTGCCAGCGGTCGAACACCACCGGCTGCGTATCGATCTCGATCAAGAACCGACTGGGCCGCATCAACGTCGCCGGCCCGTCCTTGCCGTGCTCGATCGTCGGATAGCACAGGTACAGCTCATCCGCGGCCCGCGTCACCGCGACATAGAACAACCGGCGCTCCTCTTCGAGATCCTTGGGGATGCGCATCGATTGGGCGGTGGGGAAGCGGCCGTCGACGAGCCACAGCACGAACGCGATCGGCCACTCGAGGCCCTTGGCCTGATGGATCGTGGACAGCACGAGCCGATCGTCGGGGGCCTCGGCACCGACGACGCTCTCGGCGGCGAGGCCCTCGAACAGCGCGAGGTCGGCGAGGAACTCCTGGGCGCTGCCGTAGCGCTCGGCGTAGGCGGCGAGGTGCTCGATGTCGTCCTTGCGCACGGTGGCGTTGGTGAACGATCGATCGGCGTACTCGCCGTAGTGGGACTCGACCACGCGGCGCAGCGCGTCGCCCGGCGCGTCGCCGGCGGTGCCGTTCAACAATCCGAAGAGCGTCGCGAGCCGCTGCAATGCGTCGGCGGCCCGGCCCCTGGCGCCGTGGGCGAGCTGCTCGAGGCGCGCGGAAACCTCGCGCGCGTGCACGCCGTCGCCCAGCGCCACCGCGTACTGCTCGGCGCTCTGGACCCCGATCCCCGGCCATTGCTTGAGCAGCCGAACCCACGCCATCGCGTCTTTCGGGTTGTCGTGGGCGCGCAGGTACGAGACGACGTCCTTGATGTGGGCCTGCTCGAAGAAGCGCACGCCACTGCGGATCGCGTACGGAATCTGGCGGCGGGTGAGCTCGACCTGCAGCTCGAGGCTGTGGCTGTGGTTGCGGTAGAGCACCACCATCTTCGACAGCGGCAGGTTCTGCTCGTGGTGGAGCTCGAGCACGCGCTGGGCCACGAACTCGGCCTGCTGGTAGACGTCGCGCAGCGGCAGCACGGCCGGCCGCATGCCACATCCCTTGACCGCGCGCAGCTCCTTGGCGTGACCGTGGACGTTGCGCGCGATGGATCGGTTGGCGAGCTCGAGCACCTCGGGCGTGCTGCGATAGTTGATCGTCAGCTCGAGCACGCGCGTGCCCGGGTGGCGGCGGCCAAAGCCCGTGATCTGCTCGAAATCCGCGCCGCGGAACGAATAGATCGACTGCGCGTCGTCGCCGACGCAGGTGATGCTGCCGGCGCGGGTGGCCATCAGATCCACGAGCGCGCCCTGCAGCGCGCTGGTGTCCTGGTACTCGTCGCACAGCACGTGGTCGAAGCCCGCCTGTAGCTCGGCCGCAACGGCCGCGTGCTCGGGCGAGGTCAGAAGCGTGTGCCAGTGGATCAGCAGATCGTCGAAGTCGACCACGTTCATCGCCTGCTTGCGCTCGGCGTAGCGGGTGCACACGTCGACGATGGCCGGCAGCTGCGGCACCAGCTGCGGTGCCCGGGCGCCGATCAGCTCGGGCAGAGGCGTGCCCGTGCCCTGGGCGAGGCCGATGTACATGTGCAGCACCTTGGGCTCGGGGAAGCGGCGCGCCGACAGGGCCTTGAGGCCGAGCTGGGCGATGACCCCGGCGAGGATCGCCCGCGCGTCCTCGCCATCGACGATGCCGAAGTCCGAGCCCAGGCCCAGGTGCTCGCCGTGCCGGCGCAGCAGCCGGTTGCCCACGTGGTGGAACGTGCCCGCCCAGCACCGCGCCATGTCGATCGCGAGCAGTCCCTCGACGCGCGCGACCATCTCGCGGGCGGCGCGGTTGGTGAACGTGCACAGGAGAATGCGATCGGGCGGGCAGCCGGCCGCGACCAGCTGCGCGACACGATAGGTGAGCGTACGGGTCTTGCCGGTGCCGGCGCCGGCGAGCACGAGCAGCGGCCCGGGCTCGGCCTCGACCACCGCGCGCTGCTGGGGGTTGAGATCCTTCGCCGCGTCGAAGCCGGGGTGACGCGGGCGCTCGGTCTTGATGACGTACTTCACAGGTGCGCGCCGAGGAAGTCGCGGATCCTCTCCTCCATGTAGACGCGATCGGGCTCGGCCCGCGGCATGTGGCGCTCGGCGGGGAACAGCAGCAGCTCGTAGGGTTTGCGCGCCCGGTTGAGCGCGTCGATGAGCCGGGCGCTGTGGCGGAAGTGGACGTTCTCGTCGATGAGGCCGTGCACGATCATCAGGTGGCCGGTGAGCCCGTCGATGTGCGTCATCACGCTGCTGCTCTGGTAGCCGCCGGGGTTGCTGGCCGGCGTGCCCATGTAGCGCTCGGTATAGTGGGTGTCGTAGCCATCCCACGCCGAGACCATCGCGCCGGCGATCGCGACCTCGAACGTCTCGGGCGCCCGCGCCAACGCCATCGCCGCCATGTAGCCGCCGTAGCTCCAGCCGTAGATGGCGACGCGTGCCGGATCGGCGAGCCCCTGGTCGACCAACCAGCGCACGCCGTCGACCTGATCGCGGATCTCGAGGTTGCCCAGGTCGTGGCGGATGGCGCCCTCGAACGCGAGGCCACGGCGCGCGGAGCCGCGGTTGTCGAGCTTGAACACCAGGTAGCCGAGGCTGCGCAGGTACTGGGCGCGCATGTCGACCGTCATGTCCCAGCCGTGGGTGACGCGCTGGGCATGGGGCCCGCCGTAGACCGACACCACGACCGGCCACGGACCGGCGCCCGCGGGGCGATAGATCGCGCCGTGCAGCGTGAGGCCGTCTGTGGCGGGCAGGGTGACGAGCTCGGGCGGCGGCAGCTGCAGCGCCGCGAGGCGTGGATCGGCGGGCACGTCGATGCGCGATCGCAGCGCCCCGTCTGTCGCCTCGCGCACGGACACCTGCGGCGGCGCGTGCAAGGTGCTGTGGGTGTCGACGAACATCGTGAAATCGCGGTCCATCGCGACCGCGTGCATGCCCGCGCCCTCGGTGAGCCGCACCGGCTCGCCGCCGCCGAGCGGCACGCGATACAGGTGCTGCTCGGTCGGGCCGTCCAAGGTCGCGGTGAAGTAGACGACGCCGGCCTTCTCGTCGACGCCAACCAGGCCATCGACCATCCACTCGCCGGCGGTGAGCGGCCGGATCACGCGGCCAGTGGCATCGACGAGGTACAGATGACGGAAGCCGGTGCGCTCCGAGCCCCACACGAAGGCGCCGACGAGCTCACCTTCGCCGCCCTCGAGCACCTCGAAGGCGTGATGCAAGTTGATCCACACGTCGCTGCGCTCCTCGACCAGCACGGTGGGCGTGCCGGTGGCGCGATCGAAGCGCACCAGCTGCAGTCGATCCTGGGCGCGACTCTCGAGCTCCGCGAGCAGATCGCCGCCGGGTGTCCAGTGCACGCGCGCGAGGTAGACCTCGTCCTCGCCCTGCATGCGCAGATCCATCCACGTGGTCTCGCCGCCATCACGCGCGACGATGCCGAGCTGCACCGTGGCGTTGGCCGCCCCGGCAAAGGGATAGCGGTGGTCCTCCCAGCGCGGCGCCGCATCGCCCTCGTGGGTGATGCGCCACACCGGGATGTGGCTCTCGTCGACGCGCGTGTACGCGAGGGCGTCGCCGGCGTGGTTCCACCAGAAGCCATGGTGGCGATCCATCTCTTCTTGGGCGATGTACTCGGCGAGGCCGTGGGTGCGGCCGGTGCCGCGGGCACCGTGGGTGATCTGCCGCGGCTTCGCGGAGCCCTGGTCCGCGCCGACGACGTAGAGCTCGGCGTCCTGCACATAGGCGACCCAGCGGCCATCGCGGCTGATCTGCGGATCGATGCACGGGTGCTCGCCACCCTCGGCGATGCGGCGCGGCGTGCCGCCTGTCCCATCTTGCACCCACACCGCCCCGCCCAGCGGCACCAGCACCCGATCCGCGTCCGTGGCCCAGGTGTAGCGCGTGACCCCGAGCCCGCGTTCGCGGGTCCGCTCGCGGCGGAGCTTCTCCTCCGCCGAGAGGTTCTCCTCGGTGACGCCGCCGCCTTGCGGCACGAACATCGGCGTGCGGGTGTTGGTGCGGGGATCGTGGGCGTACAACTGGCGGGTGAGGCTGCCGTCGTCGCTCCACAGATAGGTGAGCATCGTGCCCGTGGGATCGGGACGTATCGCCTGCGGCAGGCCGGCCATCCCCGGCAGGGGATAGCGCGCCACGTCTTGGGTCGTGATCGCACCGGGTGTGTCGTTCATCGCGGTCCTCGTGGGGGGAAAGCCGGCGACATCGCTGGCGTTCGCGGGCGCCGGCGGATCTGCAGTGGTGGTCGCGGCCGGTGGAGGTGCGTCGCAGCCGAGCCCGAGCGCGGCGACCAGGACGAACAGACGACGCATGGCCGCGATGATAGGCGGGGCGCTCGCCCATGTGCCAGCGCATGCCGCCCCGAGCGTCTTCTGCGCCCATCGCCGCATCCCCGCGTGCTCGGGCATTGCGGGGACGCCGAAAATCGGGGAGCGTCCGCACGCCTATGTCTACGCTCGTCGAGAAGCTCACCGGTGAAGAGGTCCGTCCCAAGGTCGTCGCTGCCTGCGTCGATCTCGTCGACCGCGAGGTCGACGCCAAGGGCGGGCTCTCGGGCATGGCGATCAAGACCGGTTACAAGATCATCAAGGCGATCAAGCCCGGCTTCGTCGCCCAGGTCGTCGACTCGCTGCTGCCCGAGTTCGCGGCGGCGATGGAGCCGATGTACGCCCGCGAGGGTGCGGCGGGTCCCGACGCCTTCGCCAAATACCTGCACAACCACCAGGACGAAGTCGCCGACGCGCTGCTGTCGGTCACCGATGCCCGGGCCCAGCGGGCGAAGAACGCGACCATCCGCAAGACCTACGAGCGGCTGCGTGGCGGCGCCCGCGACAACGTGAGCGCCGCGGTGCCGCAGCTCGTGGTGACGCTGCGCCCGTTCCTGTGAGACCCGCGGCGGCCCGGCGCCGACGAGTCGGGCTCACACCGCCTGGGTCGGCAGCGCTTCGCCGCGGCGACCGACCAGGCCCCGCAGCATCGGCGCGATGATGTCGCGCCACGCGTCGTCGACCGCCTCGGTCAGCGCCGCGGGCTCGAGCCGGCCGTGGGCCCGCAGCAGAGATCGCGCGCGGCGTGCCGCGGGCGCGGGGCCATCCGACGCGATCTGCGGCGGCGCATCGAGCATCCGCAGCAGCGCCGCCTCGACCGGTGCACCGCCATGGGTGAGGGCCCACGACACCGTGCGCCAGGCCAGCGCGGCGTGGCTCGACTCGTCCTCGACGATGATGCGGAGCGTCGCCCGCACCGCCTCGTCGGTGGCGCAGGTGAGCGATCGCTCGGCGACCAGGGCCGCGATCGTCTCGCCGACGCACCCCTCGAGGAAGGTCTCGACCGCGAGCATCGGCAGCTCGCGGGTGCGGGGTCCCAGCGGCGGCAGCGGTCCCGGCCCCAGGGCGCGCCCGGCATAGGCGCTGGCGAGGGCGAAGCAGCGGCGGGCATGGTCGACCTCGTCTTGGCCGGCGCGCATGCAGCCATCGACGAGTTCCGGCGGTGCGCCGCAGGCCATCAGCTCGATCGCGGCGCGGGCGAACGATGCGACGCTGGCGTGCTCGCGTAGCGCGTCGTCGAGCCACGCGCGGGCGAGCAGTGTCCGCGCCTCCTCGGTCAGTCCGTCGAGCACCGGCGCGACGTCGGCATCGAGCCATCCGGCGAGGGCGCGCGGCTCGGCGACCACGCTGTCGGTGCCGTCCAGCAGCGGTCGGCCGCTGCAGTACTCGAACCAGTGGTAGCAGCACGCGTCGGCTTTGCCCTCGGCGCGCCACTTCGTGGTGCGGCCGTCGTTGAACGCGCCCTGCATCTGACGTGTGTCCGGCAGGCCTTCGTATGCCGCGCCCGCGAGCGGGCTCGGGTCGTGGGCGCCGACGATCCGGGCCGGGCAGTCCATCACCGGCGGCGACGCGTCGCCCTTGGGTGCGATCGCAGCGGCCGTCTTCGCGTTGCCACACCAGTTGCCCGACGGGCACGTCTCTTCCTCGGGGTTGTAGCCGTCGACGTACGGCGGATCCCCGGCGGTCGGCATCAGCCGCGGCTCGTCGGCGGCCGCGAGCGGTGCCGGTGGCGTCGGGCTGCCGGGCGCAGCGTCGAGGTCGCCCGCCGGCTCCGCGAGGGCCGCGGCCTTCGGATCGCCTCGCTGGGCGCGTGGCGGTCGGCCGTCGGTTTTCTTCGCGTCGGCTGTATCCGCGGTGGCTCGCTTCGCGTCGGTCTTCTTCGCGTCGGCCTTCGGGGGCCCGGACTCCGAGCCCGAGCAGCCGACCGAGAGCGCGAGCGCGGGCAGGCACGCGAGCGTGAGGAGCCGATGGCGGAGGGCGAGGGCGTCGCGCATGCGGGCACCCTAGCAGCGGGCCATCGGGCTCTGCAACGGCGGTCGTCGTGCCCGCGCGCCCGGGCGGCGCCCCCGCCTGGTGCTCAGGCGACGACGGGGAGCCGCCGCGACGCCGCCGCGGGTTTCCCCGAAGCCGTCGCCGCGCCTGCCAGCTCGGGTCGACCGCTGCCGCACACCCGCGGCGTGAGCCCGAGCTCGGCCAGCATCTGCAGGTCGTCATCGACGCTGCGGTTGGGGGTCGTGAGGAAGTCGCCGACCATCATGCCCGACGCGCCGGCCGCGAACATGAACGGCAGCAGGTGGCCGAGGTGCATGCGGCCGGCGGCGATGAAGATGTTCTGCCGCGGCAGAAATAGCCGGAACGCGGCGATGATGCGCAGCATCTCGAGCGGGGCGATGGGCTCGACCTTGGCGAGGGCGGTGCCGTCGACGCTGACCAGGAAGTTGAGCGGCACCTCGTCGACGTCGAGCTCGCGGAGCGTCTGCGCCATCTCGGCGCGATCGGATGCGGCCTCGCCCATGCCGAAGATCCCGCCCACGCAGGTGCGCAAGCCCTTGGCCTTGGCGCGGCGGATCGTGTCGATGCGATCGTCGTAGGTGTGCGTGGTGACGATCTTGCCGAAGTAGCTGCGGCCGGTCTCGAGGTTGTGGTTGAACTCGGTGAGGCCGGCGTCGATGAGGCGGTCGAACCCGGCGTCGGAGACGAAGCCGAGCGAGGCGTGGGCCTCGGTGTGCCCCGCCGCACGCACCGCGCGCAAGCCGGCGACGATGTGGTCGAGCCCGAAGCCGTCGTCCTCGAGGCCGCGGGTCGCGGTGACCAGCCCCAGGGCCGATGCGTGGCGCGCCGCGGCCTGCTCGCTCGCCCGCACGATCGCGTCGATCGGCGTGAATTTGGTCGGCTTGACGTGGGTGTCGAAGTGCTTCGACTGCGCGCAGAAGCCACAGTCCTCGGGACAGCCGCCTTCCTTTGCGTTGATGATCGAGCACAGGTGGACCTCGGCGCCGAAGCGGGTACGACGGACGCGATCGGCGGCGGCCATCAGCTCCCAGACGTCGACGCGGTGCTCTGGCGGCGCATCGGGCCCGCCGCCGAGATAGGCGAGCAGGCCGGCTGGCGCGAGGGCGTGGAGATCGCCGGCGATGATGGCATCGGCGATGGCGGCGGGCGCGGTCACGGACATGCGGCGAAGATACACCCGCGATGGCCGCGACCAAACGGTGGAGAACCCGCGCGTCACAGCGTCCCCAATCCCGGTGAACGGTGCTAGCTTTGCCGCCCCGAACGCGAGGACCGAGTGAGTCGCGACACAGCTCTGCAGACCGAAGCCTCCCTCCCCGATGCCGATGCCCCGCCGAAGCCCGATGCCCCGCCGGATGCCGATGCCCCGCCGAAGCCCGATGTGAACTCCGACGACGCGCGGTCCCCGGAGCAGCTCCAGCGTCTGTACACCCAGATGCTGCGCATCCGTCGGTTCGAGGAGACCGCCGCCCGGGCGTACACCCAGGGCAAGATCAGCGGCTTTCTCCACCTCTACATCGGCCAAGAGGCGATCGCGGTGGCGACCGCCGATCTGATGATCCCGGGCGATCGCGTGGTGACGACCTACCGCGATCACGGCTTCGCGATCGCGCTGGGCTGTGACGCGGGCGCGTGCATGGCCGAGCTCTACGGCAAGGCCACCGGCCTGGTCGGTGGCGTCGGCGGCTCGATGCACTTCTTCGCCAAGGACAAGGGGCTGTGGGGCGGCTACGCCATCGTTGGCAGCCACGTGCCCGTCGCCGCCGGCCACGCGTTCGCGAGCAAGTACAACCAAGACGGCAAGGTCACGCTGTGCTTCTTGGGCGAGGGCGCGATGCACATCGGCGCCACGGCCGAGGGCATGAACCTCGCCGGTCTGTGGCGCCTGCCGATCGTCTTCGTGATCGAGAACAACATGTATGCGATGGGCACGCCGCTGCGGCGGCAGAGCCCGGTCGAGGATCTCACCACGCGCGCGGCGGGCTGGGCCCTGGCCGCGGATCGCTTCGTCGTGGACGACGTCGTCGACACGCGCGCGCGCCTGGCCGAGGCGGTCGAGCATGCGCGGCACCACAACCGCCCGGCGCTGGTCGAGTTGCTCACGTACCGCTTCCGCGGCCACAGCATGTCGGACCCGGGCAAGTACCGCACCAAGGAAGAGGTCGAGCAGTGGCGCAGCCGCGATCCGCTGCACCACTGCGAGGTTCAACTGCTCGAGGCCGGCATGACCGAGCAAGAACTCGAGGCGATCGACAACGAGGTCATCGCCGAGATGGACGCGGCGGCCGAGTTCGCCGACGAGTCCCCGCTGCCCGAGCCCGAACACCGTTTTCGCAACAACCTCGTCGAGGACGTCTGAACATGGCTTCGCTGCAGATCCGTGAGGCGCTCCGCGCCGCCATCGACGAAGAGATGGCGCGTGACGAGCGAGTGTTCGTGATGGGCGAAGAGGTCGGCTACTACGACGGCGCCTACAAGGTCACCGAGGGCCTGCTCACCAAGTACGGCGAGCGCCGTGTCGTCGACACGCCGATCGCCGAGGCCGGGTTCGCCGGCGTGGGCATCGGCGCGGCGATGTGCGGCCTGCGGCCGATCATCGAGTTCATGACCTTCAACTTCTCGGCGGTCGCGTTCGATCAGATCCTCAACAACGCCGCCAAGATACGCCAACTCACCGGCGGGCAATTCACGCTGCCGATCGTGTTCCGCGGGCCCAATGGCGCCGCCCACATGCTGAGCTCCACGCACAGCCAGGCGTTCGAGAGCTTCTACTGCGGGTTCCCGGGGGTGAAGGTCGTCTCGGTGGCCACGCCCTACGACGCCAAGGGTCTGCTCAAGAGCGCGGTGCGGGACGACAACCCGATCATCTTCTTCGAGAGCGAGATCATGTACGCCAACCGCGGCGAGGTCCCCGACGAGGAGTACCTGATCCCGATCGGCAAGGCCGACATCAAGCGCGCGTGCGGCGAGGCGTCGAAGGGCAACATCCCCATCACCGTCATCACCTGGGGGCAGGGGGTGTCGGTGGCGCTCGCGGCCGCCGAGCTCGCCGCGAAAGAGGGCCTCGATTGCGAGGTCATCGACTTGCGCACGCTGCGACCGCTCGACGACGAGGCCGTGCTCACCTCGGTGCGCAAGACCAACCGCGTGATCCTCGTCTATCACGGCTGGCCGTACGGCGGCACCGGTGCCGAGCTCAGCGATCGCATCCAGCGTCTCGCGTTCGATCACCTCGACGCTCCGGTGCTGCGCGTGTGCTACGAGGACGTGAACATGCCCTACGCCGAGAACCTCGAGCAGCTCGTGCTCCCCACCGCGCAAAAGGCCCTCGAGGCCCTCCGCGAAGTCGCCTACCGCAAGGTCTGAACCGCCATGGCCACGATTGTCCAGCTTCCCCGCCTGAGTGACACGATGGAAGAGGGCGTGATCGCCAAGTGGCACATCAAGCCCGGCGACACGGTCAAGCGCGGCCAGCTCATCGCCGAGATCGAGACCGACAAGGCGACGATGGAGTTCGAGTCGTTCGACGCGGGCACCGTGCTCGCGCTCGTCGCGGCGGAGGGCGAGACGCTGCCGATCGGCGCGACGATCGCCGTGCTCGGCAAGCCCGGCGAAGATCCCGAGCAGGCCCTGGCCGGCGCCGTCAAGGGCAAGGCCGCGGCCAAGTCCACCGGGGACGGCGACGATGCCGCCGGCGAGCCGGAGCCGACGTCGGACGAGACCGCCGTGGTGGAGCCCGAGCAGACCCCGGCCGCGAAGCCGCCCGCCAAGAAGAAGAAGAAAAAGTCGTTCACACAGCAGAAGGTGACGAGCGACGTCTCGTCGCCGGTCACGGAGGTCCCCGATCCGGAGACGGACGGGGATGACGGGGACGACGACGCCGAGGGCTCGGACGCCGAGGGCTCGGACGCCGACGCCGACGACGCCGACGACGAGGACGACGAGGACGACGAGGACGCGCTCGCCGCGACGCCGGACGACCGCGGCGACCGCATCGCCGCGTCCCCCCTCGCGCGGCGGCTCGCCCGCGAAAAGGGCCTCTCGCTCGCCGACATCCCCGGCTCTGGCCCCCGCGGCCGGGTGGTCAAGACCGACGTCGAGATGGCCGCCAAGACGGCCGCCAAGGCGGCTGCCCGTCGCAGCGGGGCTTCGTTGGCCCCCAAGCCCGCGGGCGACACCGTGGTGGTGCTGTCGCAGATGCGCAAGGCGATCGCGCGGCGCATGGCCAAGGCCAACGCCGAGATCCCTCACTTCTACCTGACGATCGTGATCGACATGGGCCGCGTCGCGGCGATGCGTGACGAGATCGCCGCCGCAGACATCAAGGTCTCGTACAACGACTTCGTGCTAATGGGCTGCGCGAAGGCCTTGCGCGTCCACCCCGAGGTCAACGCGTTCTGGAACGGCGAGACCATCGTGCGCCGCGGCGACGTGCACCTGGGCATCGCCGTCGCCCTCGACGAAGGGCTGGTGGTGCCGGTGTTGCGCCACGCCGACACGCTCACGCTGTCCACGATCGCCGCGACCGCGCGCGAGCTCGGCACGCGCGCGCGCGCCAAGACGCTCGAGGCCTCGGCGCTGTCGGGCTCGACGTTCAGTGTGTCGAACCTCGGCATGTTCGGCATCGAGGCGTTCTCCGCGGTGGTGAACCCCGGCGAGGGCGCCATCTTGGCCGTCGGTGGCATCGCCGACGAGGCGGTGGTCGTCGAGGGTCAGCTCGGCATCGGCAAGCGCATGCGCGTGACGCTGTCCTGCGATCATCGGGTGATGGATGGGGCCGCGGGCGCGCGCTTTCTCGCGACCCTGCAAGGCATGCTCGAGCACCCGATGCGCCTGTTGGCCTGAGGGCTGGGCATCCCCCACAACGCCGGAACACCCGCTGCGCCGAAGCCCGCGCAGCGCTCCGTTTCGAGGTGGTAGGATGTGCGGATGGTGCGCTCGGTGACGCTGGTGGGGGTTGGGCTGTGCGGCGCCGCCGTGGCGGCGTGCTCGGGTGCCGCGCTCGACGGACCGAGTTTCGAGAGTCAGGGGAGCTTCGGTCCGGTCTCGCAGGGCGCGACGGACGACACCGCAGACACGTCGAGCACCGGCGCCTCGGCGGGACCGACCGAGGGCTCGGACGGGCCGGAGACCTCGGCGAACCCGACACAGGTCGACGGCACCTCCGGTGCATCCGACGGCAGCTCCGGCGACGTCGCGACGAGCACAGGTGGCGGCACGGGGAGCAGCGACGGCCCGCAGCCCGATCCGCTCGCCTGCACCGTCGACGATCTGGGCAGCGTGCTCGGCGTCGCGGTCGCGGTGGGATCCAACGTCATGGGCGGCGACGATGTCGCGATCGCCTGCGCGAGCGGTGGCGGCGACGACGTCGCCCACGTGTGGGCGGCACCTGCGGCCGGCAGCTACACCTTCGATCTCGCGGGTTCCAGCTACGACACTGCCCTGGCCGTGCTCGCCGAGGATTGCGACGGCGCAGCCCTGGGGTGCAACGACGACGGGCCCGCCGACGATGGCGCGTCGCAGCTCACGATGGAACTCGCGCAGGGCGAGCAGGTCGTGATCGTCATCGACGGCTACGACGGCGAAACCGGCAACTATGTCCTGGGCATCCGCGAGGCCGCCGACATCTCCTGTGCCGACGGCGGCGATCTGGGCGGTCAGCTCGGCGCCGTCGCGATGGGCAGCACCGTGGGCGCGACCAACGACTTCACGCCGGGGTGCGGCGGTATCGGCGGTCCCGACGTCGCGTTCGCCTGGACGGCCACCGTCGGCGGCAGCTACACGTTCTCGTTGGTCGGCTCGAGCTACGACACGATCATCTCGGTCGTCGGGGACGGATGCCGCGGGGCCGAGATCGCCTGCAACGACGACGCGACGGGCCTGCAGTCCGAGGTGGTCGCCGCCGTGGCCGCCGGCGAGACGGTGATCGTTGTCGTCGACGGCTTCAACGGCGCGACCGGCAACTACGTGCTGACGATCGACTGAGAGAGCGGCGTCATCACGCACGCCCATGCCGCGGGCAGCGGGCAGCGGCCGCCGGGTCGTCGCGCCTCAGCTGCGCTCGCGCAGGAGGTCGAACAGGGCCGGGCGGCGGCGGCGTGGCCACTGTTTGGGGCCACCGCCGAGCTGGCGCCGCGATCGCGAGACCCGCTGATCCATCGCCTGGCGCGACATGCCCTCGAGCGCGAGCGGGTGGGCCTGCTGCAGCTCCGCGAGCTCGACGCGCTCCTCGCCCAGGAGGTTGGAGAGGGCGTTCTCCAGCAATACCGCCTCGGGCAGACGCAGCTCCCGCAACGCGCCGCGGAGGCGTGCGCGCGTGGACAGCTGCTCGAGCACGTCCTCGGAGGTGAGGCGGAGTTCGTCGACGCGGCGATGAGCGTTGCGGGCGAGCGAGACGAAGGCCGAGGCGAACATCACCTGCAGCGGACGCACGCCCCCGTGGCGGAGCTCGGGATCGTGGAGGATCGCGTCGACCTCGGCCCACGCGATCGCGTCGAGCTCGGCATCGTGGCCGCCGGTGCGCTCGAAGTCCTCGCTGCTCCACGCGGCGACGCACAGGCGCAGGCGCACGGCCTCGAACACGAGCAGCTCGGCGAGCGCGACCGAGGCCTCACCGGTGACCGCGTCGTCGCCACTGGCCGTGCTCGCGAGGTTCCCCGCGAAGCGATCGAGCCGGGCGCGATCGGCCGCGTCGCCGGTGGTGAGCGACGAGAACCAACCCTCGATCTGGGGGCTGGTCTCGACGAACAACGCATCTTGGAGGTCGCGGTGGAAGCGGACCAGATCGGGCCACCGCGGATCGCGGACGGCGACATCGAGACCGATGCCGGCGCGACGGGCCTCGAGCGCGCACACGGCGACACCATCGAGCTCGAGCTGGAGCGCCTGTAGATCCACGGCGCGTTCGGCCACGGGGACGGGGAGGGCGTCGGTGACCGCGGCCGTGACAGGGCTCATGAGGCACAGGTCTAAGCACGGCCCTGCGGCGACGCAAGGGGGCCGTGACGAGGATGGCGCAGGCTCACGCCCAGCCACGAAGACAGCCGGCCGTTGGCGACCCGTTTGCCACGCGGCGCAGCGGGCGGAGCCGGCCAGTGGGCCGCCGGTGCGCCGGCAGCGGTGCGCGCGGCATCGATCATCGCGCGGCGCGTGCAGTGATCGTCGTCGACCACGTGGACGATGCCCACGGCCTCTGAGCCGATGGCGGCGAGGGCGGCGGTGACCGCATCGTCACGGTGCACCAGGTTCGTCACGCGATCGCCGTCGCCTTCGGGATCGCCCCGCCCGAACAGGCGGCCCAGCTCGCGGCCCGGCCCGTACAGGCCGCCCGCACGCAGGATGATCCACTGCGCGCCGGCCCGCCCGCTCGCCGCGATGACAGCGGCCTCGGCCTCGCGTTGGATCCGTCCGCGCGGATCGTCGGGCCAGATCTCGCAGGTCTCGTCGACGACGCCGTCGACGTCGGGCAGCGCCGAGGTGGATCCGATCCACACGACCCTGCGCACGCGGGTCTGCGCGAGCGTGGCGAGCATGGCGGCGGGGCCGTCGACGTACAGTGCGCGGCGGTCCTGATCGCGGCCCGGCGCGATCGCGAACAGCCAGGTGTCGGCGCCATCGAGCGCGGAAGGGCGGGGGGTCGAGGCCCTGAGATCGAAGGGCATGTGGGTGACGTGGGCCGCCAGGCCATCCGGTCGCGCGTCGCTCCGCGTCGTCGCGAGCACCGGCGGTGCACATGCGTTGGCGATCTCGGCCCCCAGCCAACCGGCACCGATGATGGCGATCGTCCGCGGCACGCGACGCGAACGATAGCACGGCGCAGCGTGAGCCCGACTTGCGCGGGAGCGGTCGACAGCGGCACCCTGCCGGCGCCGTGACCACGAGCGACGACGATGGGCGCGCTGGGGTGGCGCCGATGCCCTGGCGCTTCTCGGTGGCGCCCATGATGGATCGGACCGACCGTCACTTCCGGGCGATGTTCCGCGCGATCTCGCGACACGCGCTGCTCTACACGCCGATGATCGCGGCGCAATCGATCGTCGACGGCATGGCGTCGGGCCCGCTGGGCTTCGACGCTGTCGAGACGCCGCTGGCGATCCAGCTGGGTGGCAGTGATGCGGCGGTGCTCGCCGCCGCCGCGCGCATCGCCGCTGGGCTGGGCTTTTGCGAGGTGAACCTCAACTGCGGCTGTCCGAGTCCGGCGGCGTCGCGGGTGCAGTGGGGCGCGGCGCTCATGGATCACCCCGGCCGAGTCGCCGATGCCGTGGCGGCGATGGTCGCCGCATCGCCGGTGGCGGTCACCGTGAAGCACCGCATCGGCATCGCTGGTCGCGATGACCTCGAGCACCTCGTCGGTTTCGTGGATGCGGTCGCCGCCGCTGGCGCGGCGCGGGTTATCGTGCACGCCCGCGCCGCGGTGCTCGGCGGCCTGAGCCCGGCCGCAAACCGCCGAGTGCCGCCGCTGCGACCCGAGATCGTGGCGGCACTGGTGCGCGCGCGGCCGCAGCTGGTGGTGGTGGACAACGGCGGCATCGACGACGTTGCGACGGCGCAGGCGCGGTGGCAGCACGTCGGCGTGGCGGGGGGCGTGATGGTGGGGCGCGCCGCCTACGACGATCCGTATCGCTGGATCGCGATCGACCGGATCGCGTTTCGCGATCCGAGCGAGCCCAAGTCGCGTGCCGAGATCGCCGAGTCGGTGTTCGAGCGCGCGGCCCGTCACGTCGCCGAGGGCGGCAGGGCCCACGCCGTGACCCGCCACGCGCTGGGGCTGTGGCATGGCGTCCTGGGGGCCCGGCGGGCGCGGGCGCAGGTGGCCGAGCTCGGTCGTGGCGCCACGCTGGCGCAGGCCCGCGCGGCGATCACCGTGCTGCGCACGCCCGCGGTGCTGCCCACGCCCGCGGTGCCGCGCACGCCCGCGGTGCCGCGCTCAGTCGCCGCCGAGCACGACGCGCAGGCGTAACTTCTTGCCCGCCTGCAGCCGCACCGTGCGGTCCGCGAACGCGTCGGCCGTGAGCACGCGATCCGCCTCGCGGCACGGCTCGCCGTCGAGCTTGACCGCGCCGGCCTCGATGCGTTCTTTGGCCTGTCGCCGGCTTGGGAACGCGGCCACCTGCGGATCGACGACGAGGTCGACGACGCGGATCGACGCCACCGCGAGGGTGATCTGCGGCACCGCGCTCCAGTCGGTGCCGCCCCCGAACGCTTGGACCGCCGCGTCACGGGCGGCGATGGCTGCATCTTCACCGTGGCACAGTGCGGTCGCCTCGTACGCGAGGCGTGACTTGACCTCGCGCAGCGCGGCCCCTTCGGCCTGGCACAGCACGTCGATCTCGTCGGTGGACAGGTCGGTGTAGATCGACAGCAACCGGCGGACGTCGCCGTCGTGGCAGCCGATCCAGAACTGGTAGTAGTCGAATGGCGCGCACATCGTGGGATCGAGCCACACCGCGCCCTTGACCGTCTTGCCCATCTTCTGGCCGTCGGCCGTCGTGAGCAGCGGGAAGGTCAGGCAATGCGCCGGTCCGGCGGCGCCGATGCCCATGCGCCGCACCAACTCGACGCCGGCGATGATGTTGCCCCACTGATCGCCGCCACCCAGCTGCAGCGTGCAGCCGCGCTCGCTGTACAGCCGCCAGTAGTCGTAGGCCTGCAGCAGCTGGTAGTTGAACTCGATGAATGACAGCGGCTCCTCGGCATCCAGACGATCGCGGTAGGTCTTGGTCGCGACCATGCGATTGACCGTGAAGTGGACGCCGACCTCGCGCAGGAAGTCGAGGTAGCCGAGCTGCGACAGCCAGGTGTGGTTGTCGAGCACGACGGCGCCGTTGCCGGTGTCGCCGAGCTCGAGGAAGCGCCCGAACACGGTGGAGATGTGCGCGACGTTGGCCGCGATCGCCTCGCCGTCCAGCATCTTGCGCATCTCGGTCTTGCCGCTCGGGTCGCCGATGCGGGCCGTGCCCGAGCCCATCACGACGATGGGCTTGTGGCCCAGGCGCTGCAACCGGCGCATCGCCATGATGCACACCAGGTTGCCGACGTGCAGTGACGGCGCGGTGGGGTCGTAGCCGATGTAGAACGTCACCGGGCCGGCGGCGAGCGCCGCGTCGATGGCGGCGGCGTCGGACATCTGCTCGATGAGTCCGCGGGCGGCGAGCTCGCGCAGCGCCGGCGAAGTGAAGGTGTCGGTGGGCTCGTTCATCCCAGCTCCTCGAGTCGATGCTCGTGCTCGCGCAGCGCCGCCTCGAGGGCCTCGAGCTTGGCGCCGACCTTCTGGCGGAACTGCCGGTGGAGGTCCTTCTCGCGGAACAGTTCGTCGGCGAGCTGGATGGCCACGAGCAGGGCGACCCGCTGCAGGTTGTAGCCTGCGCGCCCACCGGGGACGAGCTGGCGCAGGTGGCCGTCGACGTAGTCGGCGAGCTCCTGCACGTATGCGGGACCCTCGTCGCTCTTGATCGTGAGTCGCTGGCCGGCGATCTCGACCTCGACGCTCTGCTTCACGGCCGCGCCCCTGCAGCGGTGCTGGAGGGACCACCAGACGCGCCACCTGACTGGGCCTCGGCGAGGCGCTCGGCCTCGTCGTGGCTGCGCAGCGCGGCGATCACGTCGTCGAGATCACCGGCCATGAAGCCGTCGATGTTGTGGCGGGTGAGGCCGACGCGGTGATCGGTGATCCGATCCTGCGGGAAGTTGTAGGTGCGGACCTTCTCCGAGCGGTCGCCCGAACCCACCTGTGACTTGCGCGCCGCCGCCCGCTCGGCCTGCTGCTTCTGGATCTGCACGTCGAGCATCTTGGTGCGCAGCATCCTCATCGCGATCTCGCGGTTCTTGATCTGCGACTTCTCTTGCTGCGACTCGACGACGATGCCGGTGGGCACGTGGGTGATGCGGACCTTGCTGTCGGTGGTGTTGACGTGCTGACCACCCGAGCCCGACGAGCGCATGGTGTCGACCCGCAGATCCGACTCGGAGATGTGGACGTCGAGCTCTTCGGCCTCGGGCATGATGGCGACCGTGGCCGCCGACGTGTGGATGCGGCCCTGGGTCTCGGTGGCGGGCACCCGCTGGACGCGGTGCACGCCGGACTCGAACTTGAGCTTGGCGTAGACGTCCTTGCCGCGGACGGTGCCGATCACCTCCTTGAGACCGCCGGCGGCGGCGTCGGAGAGCGACAGCACCTCGATGCGCCAGCCGAGGCGCTCGGCGAAGCGGGTGTACATGCGCCACAGCTCGCCGGCGAACAGCGCCGCCTCTTCGCCGCCGGTGCCGGCGCGGAGCTCGAGCAGCACGTCGCGACTGTCGTTGGGATCGCGCGGCATGAGCTCGCGCTGCAGCTCGAGCTCGTGCTGGGCGAGTTGGAGGCGCAGGGCGTCGACGTCGGCTTGGGCGAGCTCGCGCATGTCGGGGTCGTCGAGCAGCGCGAGGCTCTCGGCGAGGGCCCGCTCGGCGATGACGTACTGGGCGAACGCCTCGGACACCGGCCGCGCGTCGGCGTGCTCGCGCGACAACGCGAGCATGCGCGCCTTGTCGCCGGTGATCTCCGGCGCGCACAGCATCGCCTCGAGCTCTTCATAGCGCTCACGGATGTGTTCGAGTTTCGATCGGAGGGTCGCGTCCATGGCCGCCAGCGGGCCGCGAGTGTAGTGCGGACACCCGCTGCGGGCCCGAGAATTCGCGCCGTGGCGGCAAAGCGGCCACCGCGGGTGCGCCGGCGTCGGTGCGCGCGTGCCGTCTGCCGCCGCCGGGCTGCCGCTCGCGAACACGGCGAGTCCCCATCGCGGCGCCAGAGGCCGCGGCCCGGCGTCGATCGCTCGGCGCCGTGGCGGTGCGGCGGCAGTGCTGATATGGAGGACGCGACGCAATGACGGCGACGGCACACCAAGGGCCCGCGATCACATGGGCAGCTCGCTACGCGTTCTGCGATTCGATCTGGCGGGGTCGCGCGCGTCTCATCGTCGACGCCGAGCTCGAGTCGGTGCTGCGCGCGACCGTCGAGGACGAAGACGGATTCGATGCGCCGTGGCGAGGGCTGCTCGAGTCGTTGGTGCCACGCGAGCGGTCGGTCGCGACGTGGATGGTCGTGGGCAGCGAGCAGACCGCCCGCCTACTCGCGCCGTACTTCGCCGGGGTCCGCTTCGTACCGGCCGACGCGCTCGACGATCGGTTCGCGCGGCTGCCGTGGGAGACGGCGCTGGTGACCGTCGATCTGCGCGACGACGACGACCACCGGCTGTCGTCCGGGCACCTCGGTGTCACGACCCACACCGCCGAGTCGGTCCTCGTCGATGTCGCCGCCGCCTGTGGAAGTGGCCGCATCGCGGTGATCTCCGCCCGCGGACCCCAGCTCGGCTACGAGGAGTTCGTGGAGCTGCTGCGCCCGACCTTCGGCGAGGCCCGGGTCTATGGCGGCTATGCGCCGAGCATGTTCGCGTTCGCCGAGTTCGCCGTGGACGGCGACGACGCCATCGCCGGCGAGTTCGAGATGACCGACGACGATCCCGAGACGTTCCGCGTCGAGCGCGACGGCGACGGGCACCTCGAGGCCGGCCAGCCCACGGCGCGGCAGGCCGAGGACGGTCGCTGGGACGACGGCGACGCCCTCGACGAAGAGGACGACGTTGTCCCGCTGTCGTTCGACAACACCCTGGGGCCGGCGGTGCCCGAGTACACGGTGTGGATCGGGATCATCGGGTCGGCGTCGGAGTTTGGTGAGGGCCTGACCCTCATCGAGTTGCCGATTGCATCGGAGGCAAGCGGCGACGGGTTCGAGGGTGACGCAGGACGCGGCCCGCACGACGATGATGACGATGGCCACGGTGCGCTCCGCCTCCAGCTGCAAGAGACCCGCAAGGTCGCCGAGCTCGGCGCGCTCGAGCGCCAGCGGCTCGTCGAGCGCATCGACACGGCCCAGGCCGAGAACGCCGGGCTCCGCTCCGCGGTCGGTCAGCTCCGCGAGCAGCTCGCCTCGGCCCTGGATCCCGCCCTCGGCGGCGAACGGCTCGACGCCGCGCTCGCGCGGGAGCAGAGCCTGCGTTGGCGCGTCGCCGCCCTCGAGCGGGAGGTCGCGGAGCTGCGGGTGCGCCCGGTCGACGATGTCACCGCCGAGCTCGAGACGCTGCGTGCCCGCCTCGAGGCCGCCGACACCGCAACGCCCGACGATCGCCGCAACGGCGCCGTCATCGACTCCGTCTCCTTGGAGGGCGGCGTGCACCCGCGCACGCCAGGCAACCCGGACGCCGCGCGTCGGCTGGGGGCTCGCAGACCGGACTCGGGACGCCAGGCGGCGCTGCGCGTGATCGAGGGCCTGGTGCGCCGCATCGACCACGGTGGCGTCTGTCGGGCGTCCCTGCGGCGCGAGCTGACTGCCCTGCGTCGTCGACTGCGGGGCTGAGCCCACGGCACGTCACGCGCGACCGGCCCGCCGCGAACCGGACGGCGATGCTCGCCGTGCGCGACTTGCCGCCACCCCCGGCGCGCGACTAAGCTGCATGGGACTGCGTTCACCAGGGCGCAGCCGCACCAACCCAGCACCATCGTGGGCGCAGGGGGTCTGACCAACCCCGCCACAGCGACCACCCACCCTCTATATTGGAGTCAGAACATGCGAGTCTCGCCCGATGGGCCCAAGCCCGATTGGACTGCGATGGAGACGGCGTTCGAGCACAACGCCCCCGAAACCCACAGCTACGTCGACCTCAAGACCGGCCAGGTCGTCACCATCGTCGACTCGCGGCCCGAGGACGACGAGAAGCGCCAGCTCATGCGCAAGTCCGAGGGGCGCTTCGTGCACCTCGACCCCGCGTCGTCGCGCGAGCAGTACCGATGGATGGAGCGCTTCGTGCAATCGGTCGTCGACGACGCCCTGCGCGAGCGGCTGATCCTCGCCATCGACGGCAAAGGCGCGTTCCGCCGCTTCAAGGACGTGCTGCTCTCGTATCCGGTCGAGCGCGATAGGTGGTTCACCTACCGCGCGAACCTGCTGCACATCTATATCAACGGCTGGCTCGACGCCCAGGACATCGAGCTCGGCGAAGTGACGCCGTGGGGCGCGCCCGAGGAGCCGCCCGAGCCCGACATCCCGCTCGAGAAGCCCATCGGTCAGCGTGGCGAGGGCCCGACCGAGACCCTGCGTCGGCACGCCCGTGAGCTCGTCGACACGCTGCCGGCCCTCGAGCTGCCGGCGCTCATCGCGTACATCCGTTTCCTCTGCGATCGCACGCCGTCGACGGCCGAGGGCGATCAGCGACCCATCGAGTGAGCGCGCCCGCGTCCTCGGAGATCGACCCGCGGCGCGAGCCGCCGCGGGAGCGTTCGGGGCTGCGCCGGTTCATCGGCGTCGATCTGGGTGGCGGGCGCGGCAAGACCACCGCCGTGGCCCGCCTCGAGCAGACCGAGGAGCCCGGCGGCTGGCGCCTGGTGCTCGCCGACGCCAAGGCGCGCTATGGCCAGCGCGGCACCGGTGCGCGCGAGGAGGAGCCCACGTCGGGCGACGTGCTGTTCCGCGACGAGGTCCTCGCCGACTACCTGCTGCGGTGGACCGACGCGCAGACCGTCGTCGCCATCGACGCGCCGTTGGTGCTGCCACCGTGTCTGCGCTGTCCGCTGGCGTGCCCCGGCGTCTCCGCGTGCGTCGTCGAGGACGTGGTGTGGATGCGCGAGTGGGCGCCGCGGCTGCGCACGCGGGGGCGCACCGATCCGGGCAAGCCGTCGGTGACCCCGTACACCCAGCGCGCGGTCGAGCTGCTGCTCGGCGGCGCCGGCCTGCCCATGCGCGAGGCGATGGGGCAGGGCACCGGACCGCTGGCGGCGCGCGCGGCCCATTTGCGCAGGCGGCTCTCGCCGGCGCTGCGGCTGCACGAGAACCTCATCGAAGTGTCGCCGATGGCGACCGCGGTGCAGCTGTTCGGGGCGGCGCGGGCGTCCCGGGCCCACCACGGCGATCAGGCCGCGGTGTGGGAAGAGCGCAAGCGGATGCTCGGCGCGCTCGCAGACGATCTCGCCTTCGACTACGTGTGGCCCGAGCTCGTGGTCCGCAACGCCCACGTGTTCGCGGCAGTGCTGTGCGCGTTCACGGGGTATCTGTGGTCGACCGGGCGCGTCGTCGAGCCCGGCGGCCTCGGGGGCGTCGACGGGCGCGAAGATGGGGGCGACGACGGCGGCGATCTCGGTGAGGGAGTCCACCACGGCGGGCCCGCGGTGGCCGAGCTCACCCGGGAGGGCGCCGCGACCGTCGCCGCCGCCGCGCGGGCGCTCGGCGTGATGTGGATCGGCGCGGGCTGGGTGGTGGTGCCGCGGCGCACCGGACCAGCCGCGACGGCGCCGAACCCACGTCCTTGACCGCAGTGGCGCGCTTCGGACACCGTGCACCGACGCCGGAGTGCCGCCGGCTCGGAGCTGCGCCATGCAACGCACCGTCTTCGCCGCCAAGATCCACCGCGCCACCGTCACCCACGCCGACCTCGACTACGAGGGCAGCGTCACCATCTCCGGCGAGCTCATGGACGCCGCCGGCATCCTGCCGTTCGAGCAGGTCCACGTGTGGAACGTCGCCCGTGGCACGCGGCTGGTGACCTACGCGATGCGCGGCGACGATCACAGCGGCATCATCTGCATCAACGGCGCGGCGGCCCACCTCGCCGGCCCCGGTGACAAGGTGATCATCGCGACGTTCGGCGTCATCGACGACGCGGAGGCGCGCACGTGGAGGCCGACGGTGGTGTTGGTCGACGACGACAACCGCGTCGTGGACCCGGCGATCGTGGAGGTCGCGGGACCGCACCGTCGCCAGGCCGGGTGACGGGCGCGCCGCGTCAGCCGTGCAGGGGGAAGTGACGTTCGATGCGGTACTTCGCCCCCGAGGGGGTGAGGATCGAGCTGTAGACGAAGAACGCGTCGATCGTGAAGCTCGCGGTGCGCAGCAGGGCGTGGTGAGCGATGAACGCGGCGACGCGCTCGCGCGGCGGATCCCGCAGTCGCGCCAGGGTGACGTGGGCGTTGAACTTGCGTGGGTCGGGCTCGAAGCCGGCCCGCACCAACGCGCGCTCGATCCGTCGCGCGAGCTCGACCACCGGCGCCGGATCATCGAAGCCGGCCCACAGCACCCGCGGCGGTCCCGAGGGCGGGAAGCAGCCCACGCCGGCGATCTGCAGCGTCATCGGCGGCGCTGACACCTGCGCGAGCGCGTCATACAGCCGCCGCAGCCGCGCGCCCTCGATGTCGCCGAGAAATCGCAGCGTGACATGGAGGCGCTGCGCACCCTCCCACCTTGCGCCCGGGATGCCGCCGCCGACGAGGTCGAGGTGGTCGTCGATCGCGCCGGGCAGATCGAGGCCGACGAAGATGCGGTGCATTCAGTCCTTCTGGGGGACCGGGCCGGTCCCCCTTCCACCGGGCAAAGCCCGGCGGAACCTTCCCCCTCCCAATCGCTGACGCTCTCTCAGGCCTCGGGCCGGCCGCGGGCCAGCTTGCGCTGCAGGCTGCGCCGATGCATGCCGAGCCGCCGCGCGGCCTCGGAAACGTTGCCGCCGCAGTCGGTCAGCACCTTCTGCAGGTGCTCCCACTCGACCTCGTCGAGGGGGCGGGGCGCGGCGGGGGCTTCGGTCTCGACGACGGCAGCCGTCCGATCGAACGCGGCCATGATCTCGTCCACGCTCGCGGGCTTGGTCAGGTAGTGCACCGCGCCGAGCTTGATCGCCTCGACCGCGGTGGCGATGCTGCCGTAGCCGGTGAGCACGATGATGCGCAGCTCGGGGTCGAGGCGCAGCAGCTCCGACACGACCTCGAGCCCGCCCTTGCCCGGCATGCGCAGATCGACCAGGGCCCGCTCGGGGCTCCACGCCGTCGCCTCGGACACCGCGTCGTCGTGGTTGTGCGCCACCACCACCCGGTAGCCCCGCCGTCGCAGCGCCCCCGCGAGCGCGCCGCAGAACACCTTGTCGTCGTCGACGAGCAAGAAGGTCTGCTCGTCGGCGTGACTCGTGTCCGACGCCTCTGTGGTGGCGGGGGTCATCGCGCAGGGGTCATCGTGGATACGGTTCCGCCGGCCTCAGCTCTACCCGGAGCGTCACCTTGGTCCCACGGCCGGGGGCGGACTCCAGCTCCAGGGTACCGCCGAGCTGACGGAGTTGGGCGCGGGCGAGATACAGGCCCAGGCCCATGCCCTGGCCCTCGGGTTTGGTGGTGAAGAACGGGTCGAAGACCGCGGTCGCGATGTGTGGTTCCATGCCCACACCGTCGTCCTCGACCTCGATGAGGGCGTCGTCGCCGACCACGTCGATGCGCACGGTCACCCCGCGATTGGCGGGTTTGCGCCGACACGCCTCGGCGCCGTTGGCCACCAGCTCGCGGATGATCTGCCCAAGCGACGCCCGCGCCAGGGTCGTCGTGCCCCGCATCTCGCGGGTCGCGGCGGTCGCGACGAAGGTGAGTTTCACACCCTCGGGCTCGTCGAGTTCGTCTTGCAGCTCGCACAGAAACCACGGCTGCGCGTCGCGGGCCGACAGCGCGCTGACGCGGACCTCGGGCGAGGCCATGCGGTGCAGGATGTCCTTGCAGCGCTCGACCTCGCGCTTGATCGTGTCGATGGCGCTGCGTTGCTCGTCGGCCTCCATGTGGGGAAGCTCGGCCGCGAGCAGGTTCACCGTGCCCAGCGGGGTGCCGAGTTCGTGGGCGGCTCCGGCCGCCAGGGTACCCAGCGCGGCGAGGTGGGCGTCGGCGATGTTCTCGTCGCGCAGCCGCGTGAGCTGGTCGCGCTCGCGCTTCGCCTGCCGGGTCACGCGCAGGATCATCCACGCGCCCAGGGCGCTGCAACCGACCAGGGCGATCCATGCGCCGTGCAGGTGGCCGACGAACGCGGGCCCGGAGCTCGGGGGCGGCGGTCGCCACACGAACAGCAGCGCCGAGCCCATCGCGCTGGCCCCCACCATCGTCCACGTCCACGTCTGCGAGATCTGCGTCGCCAGGATCACCGGCACGAAGTAGAGCGCGGCGAACGGATTGGTCGGCCCGCCCCACAGCCCGAGCGCGAGCGTCAGCATCGCCGCGTCGGTGACGAGCTGGCCCCCGACCGCTCCGGCACCGACACGATCGTGGGACGACAACCACAGCCGGGTGCCGATGTTGATCGACGTCCACACCAGCAGCACGGCGAGCACGGGGCGCATGTCGTCCTTGGACCACCGCAGCCAGTCGGCCACCGCCTCGGGCGCCTGCCAGTGCAGCAGCGCCAGCGCGGCGAGCAACCCCAGGACGATCCACCGCGCCGTGACGAGACTGCGCAGCGTGATCGTCGGGGTCTCGCCGGCGCCGTCCACCGCGGCCCCGGTCAGGAGCGCTTTGCGGCGCCCGAGCGCACGGTGGGCTCGCTGCTCCGCGGTTGAGACTTGCCGCCGGGGGCGCCCTCGGCCCTGGCGTGCGCGCCCTCGGACCTTGCGGGCCGGGCCTCGGACTTCGCCGTAGGTGCGTTGGGCACGTCTGCACTCGACAGCCGCCCGCGGAAGAGATCGCCGAGCGATCCCATCGCCCCGGGGCCGCGTCCGTCGTTGCCGCTGCTGCGGAAGTCGCGGTAGTTGCGACGGGCCTCGGCCTCGGCGACCTTGCGCACCGACAGCCGCAGCTTGCCGGTGTTGTCGCGACGCATGACCACGACGTCGAGGCTCTGACCGACCTCGTACGCGCGCCGCGGATCGCTGCCGGGTGGCAGACCCAGCTCGGTGTTGGAGACGAAGCCGCCGCCTTGCGGGGTGTCGACCCAGATGCCGTTGCCTTCGATGCGGCCCACGGTGCCACTCAGGATCTCTTCGGCGACCGCGGTGCTGGCCTCGGGCTGGACCAGCGCCTTCATCGACAACGAGATGCGGGCGCCGCCCTTGGTGCCGGCCTCGATCGCCAGCACCTTCACGCGGACCTGCTCGCCCACCGAGACCACATCGGCGGCCGACGACACCCGGCTGTGCGAGATCTCGGAGATGTGGACCAGACCCTCGATGCCGCCCAGATCGACGAACACGCCGTAGGGCTGCACGGTCTGCACGATGCCGTCGAGCTCGGCGCCGACCTCGAGCTTGCCGAGCAGGGCCGCGGCCCGCTGCTCGCGTTCGGCCTGCAGCAGGGCGCGGCGCGACACGACGACCGATCGCCCGCCGTCGCGGACCTCGATCACCCGGAAGAAGTGGCGCTGGCCGACCCAGTTCTCGAGCTCGCCGCTGGGCCCGATCTCGATCTGGCTGGCGGGGCAGAACGCCCGCACGCCCCCGATCATGACCTCCACGCCGCCCTTGACCGCCTTGCTGATCTCGCCTTCGACCGGCGTGCCGCCCTCCATCGCGAACTGCAGCGTCGTGACATCGATGTTACCGCGGCCGAGGTGGACGACCAGGTGCGGCGCCCCGCCACCGCCGGTGTCCGACACGGTGGCGCGGATGCGGTCGCCGAGCGCGACGCGGAGCTTGCCGTGCTCGTCCGTCAGCGTGTGCTTGTCGATGCGACCCTCGGCCTTGGTGCCGACGTCGACGAACACGGTGTCTTCGCCGATCGCGACGATGATGCCCTCGACGGGCTCGCCTTGGCGCAGTCGTCGCGCCGTGGGGCCCTGCTTTGCCGACTGCTCGAACAGCGCAGCGAAATCGTCTTCGTCAGCCATGGGGCCGCAGAGCATGGCAGAGCCCCACCCCCCGCGCGAGGGGATTGTGCGGGCGCCTCACAGCTTGCGGAGATCGGGCAGCGGCGGCAGCGGCTCACCGACGGTCTTGGGCCGCCAGTTGTGCACGACGTCGACGTAGCCGTCCTTCTCGAGCCGGATCTCGTGGGCGACCTCGTCGCCGACCGGCACCTTGATCTCGCACGGCGTCTCGCACTGAACGGTGCCGTCGACGAGCACCGTCGCGGCCGGCACGTTGCTGCGCACCAGCGCCCGATTGTAGGGATAGCTCTTGGGCCGGTCGTCGGCGACCGGCGGTGCAGCACCAGCGGCCGCGGGCGCCGGCGTCTCGGGCGTGCGCGCGGTGTTGCCGAGGTTGCCGAACACCAGCAGCACGACCACGGCCAGGGCCAGGCCGCCGAGTCCCAGCGCGATCGCCAAGCCCTTGCGATCGACACCAGAGTGGGTCGCCATGCCCGGCGGGCTCGTCATCGCCGCGCTCGGCATCGGGCTCACGGGGGCCGAGCCCGTGATCGGCGACTGCACCGCGATCGACCGGCTGCTGTCGGGGGCGCGGCCCTCTTTGACCGCCCGCAGGGCGCCGATGCAGTGACCGATGAGCTCGGCGAAACGACCGGCGGTCTGGATTCGCTTCGACCGATCCTTGCGCAGCCCCATCAGCATCACTCGCGCTGTCTCGGTGCCGGCGCGGCGCGGTGCGGGCACCTTGGCGCGCACATGCTTGAGCATCGTCGCCATCGGCGTCTCGGCCGAGAACGGCGGGCGACCCTCGATCATCTCGTACAAGATGCATCCGAGCGAGTAGATGTCGGTGCGGTGATCGAGCGGCAGGCCGTTGCACTGCTCGGGTGACATGTACTGCGGCGTGCCGAACACCTCGCCGGCCTGGGTGAGCCGCGTCGCGTCGACACCACCGGCGATGCCGAAGTCGAGGACCTTGACGACCTTCGACACGCCGACAGTCTCGATGAAGATGTTGTCCGGCTTGAGATCGCGGTGGAACACGCCGTGCTCGTGGGCCTCGCTCAGGCTCTCGGCGACCTGGCGGGCGACCTGCAACGCTTCCATCTCGGAGATGCTGCCGCGCTCCATGCGATCGGCGAGGCTCTCACCGGTCAGCAACTCCATCACCATGTACGGGCGACCGTCGTCGGTCTGACCGTGCTCGAACACGCGGATCGTGGACGGGTGACGCAGCTGGCTCGTGATCTCGAGCTCACGGCGGAAGCGCGACAGGAACTTTCGATCCGAGGTCGAGTCGGAGCGGACGAGCTTGATCGCGACCTTGCGCTCGACCTGGGCGTCCCACGCCTCGTACACCACGCCCATGCCGCCTTCGCCGATCACGTCGGTGATGCGATAGCGGCCAGAAATCGTGCGACCGATGTCTTCGGAGACGAACATCTCGATGCTGGATGCGGAGGCCCCCGACATCGACACGTCGGCGGATCCGGAGGTGCCCGCCCCCGGCTCGACGCCGTCGGTGCGAACCGGCGTGGAGTCGAGTCGCGCGGTCTTCTGGAAGCCTGTCGGACGGTCGACCATGGAGGAGGGGGAGGAGAGTCGCGCGGAGGGTGGTAGGGGAGTGTACCCGTTGATGCGGTGCTCGCCCAAACTGGGCGATGTGATCGCCGCCGGATCTTCGCCCGCGTCGGGTCGACGTCGAGACTCCCGCGACGCCGCGGAGGCGGGGTTGTTGCATGAGACGTTTGTTGCGGTCAAACGTCGACCGCGCGGTTTGCCCGGCGGTGTCGGCATGCTGCGTGCGCTCTCGGAACGTCGTTACGATCGCGCGGGGGTGGAAGTCGGGGCGCGCGCCCCCCGACGCCTGCCGCGAAATCGCCGGCGCGTGAGCCGGGCCACGGCCCTGTGACGCACGCATCGCGCGCTTCCGCCCGCCCGCCTTCGCGATCCGTACGTGCACATCGGCCCGAACCCCGGGTTTTCGGGCCCGGGTGGGGCCGCCGCTTCTGTTACGGGCGACTTTGTGGTGCAACGACACCATGAGCCCCGCCGCGCTGCACGTCGTCGATCCCATGGATTCCTCTGTCGCGGGCGCCGAGGGTCCGTACCGGTGCCGCCACAAGATCCGGGTCGTGACCGCCGCCGCGCTGTTCGACGGGCACGACGCCGCCATCAACGTGATGCGGCGCATCCTCCAGCAAGCCGGCGCCGAGGTGATCCACCTCGGTCACAACCGCGGCGCCGAAGAGGTGGTCGACGCCGCCATCGAAGAGGACGCCCAGGCGATCGCGGTCAGTTCGTACCAAGGCGGTCACCTCGAATACTTCAAATACATGCACGATCTCCTGCGCAGCAAGGGCGCGGGGCACATCACGATCTGGGGCGGCGGCGGCGGCGTGATCGTGCCGCGGGAGATCGCCGAGCTCCACGCCTACGGCATCCAGCGCATCTTCAGCCCCGAGGACGGGCGCACGATGGGCCTGCAGGGGATGATCGATCAGATCATCCGCGGCGCCGACTTCTCGACGGCGCCCGAGGATCCGACAGCCGAGCTGGCACGCCTGCGTGAGCCGGACTCGTTCACCGTGCGGCTGGCCCGGCTGGTGTCTGTGCTCGAGCGCGACGACGAAGGAGCAGCCGACCTGCGCGCCGCGATCGCCCGCGCGCTGCTGCCCGAGGTCGTCACCCTCGGTGTCACCGGCACCGGTGGCGCCGGCAAGAGCTCGCTGGTCGACGAGCTCATCTCTCGCCTGGTCCGCGACCACGCCGATCACCAGGTTGCCGTGATCTCCGTCGACCCGACGCGGCGCCGCACCGGTGGAGCGCTGCTCGGCGATCGCATCCGCATGAACGCCCTGCGCAACCCCCGAGTCTACATGCGCTCGATGGCGACGCGCGACGCCGGGCACGAGCTGGCCCGCGCCACCGACGACGTGGTGAAGCTGTGCAAGCTCGCGGGCTTCGATCTGGTCATCGTCGAGACCAGCGGCATCGGTCAGGGCGACGCCGAGATCACGCGGCTGGCCGACCGCACCCTGTACGTGATGACGGCCGAGTACGGCGCGCCCTCGCAACTCGAGAAGATCGAGATGCTGGATCTGGCCGACTTCGCGGCGATCAACAAGTTCGAGCGCCGCGGCAGCAAGGACGCGCTCCGCGACGTCCGCAAGCAGTGGCGGCGCAACCGGCAGATCTTCGATCCGGCGATCGGGGACGAGCAGCTGCCGGTGTTCGGGACCGTCGCCAGCCGCTTCAACGACAGCGGCGTGAACGCGCTGTACGGCGCGCTGTGCCGCTCGATCTCGGAGATCGGCGCGGTGCAGTGGCGATCGACGTGCCCGCCGGACCAGGTCGCGATCGCGTCCGAGACCCGCGATCTCATCCCGGGTGATCGGGTGCAGTACCTCGGCGACATCGCCCGTGCAGTGCGGGCGTACAAGCGTCATGTCGCGGTCCAGGTCGAGGCGGTGCGCGAGGCGGAGGCGCTGCGCCGCGCCCACGCGTGCGCGCTGCAGGCGGACGCGCTGCAGGCGGGCGCCGCGGACGCCACGGCGTGGCTCGCCGAGGCCCACGCCCGCGCCGAACTCGCGATCGCCCCCGATGCGCGCCGGGTGCTGCGCGAGCTGCCGGAGCGACGGGCCGCCTACGCAGAGCCCGAGTACGTGGTGAAGATCCGGGGCAGCGAGGTTCGCTACCCGACCTCGGTCGAGACGCTCTCGGAGCTGCGGGTGCCGCGGGTCGCCCTGCCGGCCGACGACGAGCCCGGCGCCCTGGTGCGCTATGGCCTGCTCGAGGGTGCGCCCGGCGAGTTCCCGTTCACCGGCGGCGTGTTCCCGTTCAAGCGCGAAGGCGAGGATCCCAAGCGCATGTTCGCCGGTGAGGGCGGGCCCGGGCGCACCAACCTGCGCTTCCACTACTTGTCGCGCGGCGAGCCGGCCAAGCGGCTGTCGACGGCGTTCGACTCGGTCACGCTGTATGGCCAGGACCCCGGCGAGCGCCCGGACATCTTCGGGAAGATCGGCGAGAGCGGCGTCAGCGTGTGCACGCTCGACGACGCCAAGGAGCTATACGCCGGCTTCGATCTGTCGTCGCCTTCGACCAGCGTGAGCATGACAATCAACGGCCCGGCGCCGATCCTGCTCGCGCTGTTCATGAACACCGCGATCGATCAGCAACTCGCGCGCCGCCGCGAGGCGCTGGGCCGCGAGGTCACCGACGTCGAGTGGCAGGAGATCCACGACGGCACGCTGCGGCAGGTCCGCGGCACCGTGCAGGCCGACATCCTCAAGGAGGATCAGGCCCAGAACACCTGCATCTTCTCGACCGAGTTCGCCCTGCGGATGATGGGCGACATCCAGGCGTACTTCGTCGACCGCGGGATCCGCAACTACTACTCGGTGTCGATCAGCGGCTATCACATCGCCGAGGCCGGCGCGAACCCGGTGAGCCAGCTGGCGTTCACGCTGTCGAACGGCTTCACCTTGGTCGAGTACTACCTGGCGCGTGGCCTCGCGATCGACGACTTCGCCCCGAACCTCAGCTTCTTCTTCTCGATGGGGCTCGACGCCGAGTACACGGTGATCGGCCGGGTCGCGCGCCGGATCTGGGCGGTGGCGATGCGTGATCGCTATGGCGCCGCCGAGCGCAGCCAGAAGCTCAAGTATCACGTGCAGACCAGCGGCCGCTCGCTGCACGCGATGGAGATCGACTTCAACGACATCCGCACCACGCTGCAGGCGCTGTTCGCCTACTACGACCACTGCAACAGCCTGCACACCAACGCCTACGACGAGGCCATCACCACGCCCACCGAGGCCAGCGTCCGGCGGGCGATGGCGATCCAGATGATCATCACCAAGGAGCAGGGCCTGGCCAAGTGCGACAACGTGTTGCAGGGATCCTACGTCGTCGACGCGCTGACCGAACTGGTCGAGGAGGCGGTGCTGGACGAGTTCGTGCGGCTCGACGAGCGTGGCGGGGTGCTCGGGGCCATGGAGCGCCAGTACCAGCGCGGCAAGATCCAGGACGAGAGCCTCAAGTACGAGCACCTCAAGCACGACGGCACCTTGCCGATCGTGGGGGTGAACACGTTCCAGAACCCCGACAAGAACGCCAACGAGGAGGCTGCGGGGCTCGAGTTGACGCGCGCGTCGGGCGACGAGAAGCGGGCCCAGATCGAGCGCCTGCGTGAGTTCCAGTCGCGTCATGCCCAGGCGGCGCCGGCCGCCCTCGCGGAGCTGCGGCGCGTCGCGCTCGCCGGCGGCAACATCTTCGCCGAGCTGATGAAGACGGTGCGGGTCGCGAGCCTGGGCCAGATCAGCGATGCGTTGTTCGAGGTCGGCGGCGAGTACCGACGATCGATGTAGAGGTGGTTGGGGCGGGGCGCGCCGGTTCGAAATCGTGCCGGCGACCGTCGGTGCGTGCACGCCCGTTCGCACCGGTGTTGCGCGATGACGACGGTCGCTGTCGCATGGATGCGACAGCGCTCCGGGTGACGGTGACGGCGCCCAACGTGCGTTCAATCGTTGTGGCGCGTCGCACAGGTCCGTGCAGGAATTCGGGACCGCCGTGCGTCTCTTCCCGTACCCTCCTCACAGCCATGTCCGAGAATCACGATCGCACCACTGATGTCGCGGGCGCCGGTCTGTCCGGCCTGTCGTTGTATCTGCCGCGTCCCCGCGTGGACCTGCGCGCCCTCGCCGAGTGGACGGGCGCCGATCCGTCGAAGCTCGTCGCGGTCGTCGGCGATGCTTTCCGTCTGCCGGGCCCCGACGAGGACGTCTACACGATGGCCGCTGCCGCGACCTTGCGGCTCATCGATGCCCACGGCATCGACCCCGCCACCATCGGCATGATTGCGCTCGGCACCGAGTCGAGCACCGACAACGCCGTCGGGGCCGTCATCGTGCGTGGCATGGTGGACGACGCGCTGATCCACGCCGGCCGCTCGCCGCTGCCGCGTGCGATCGAGGTGCCCGAGGTCAAGCACGCGTGCCTCGGTGGCATGTATGCGCTGAAGTCGGCGATCCGTTACGTGCAGACCGACGGCGACGACAAGGTCGCGATCGTGATCGCGGCCGACATCGCCCAGTACGAGCGGGGCACGTCTGGCGAGCCGACCCAGGGCGCGGGCGCCGTGGCGATGCTGGTCGAGCCCCGCGCACGGCTGCTCGAGATCGATCTGCGGCGCGCCGGCAGCTCGTCCGACGAGCGCGGCTGGGATTTCCGCAAGCCGGTCGCGCGCCACTTCATGGAGGAGTACCCGGCGCAGTGCCGCGGCGAGCACGACTTCCCGGTGTTCAACGGCCGCTACTCGACGGTGTGCTACGTGGACGCGGTGCTGCGCGCGTATGAGTCGGCGGCGGTGCGGCACGGTGGTGATCCGCGGGCGCTGCTGCGGGACTCCGCCGCGGTCATGCTCCACCGTCCCTACGACCGGATGCCGGTCGCCGCGCTCGGCACCTTGTGGGTCGCCGCATGTGTGGCCGCCGGCGATCGCGAGTCGCTCGCGGCCGCGTGCGCCGCGGTCGACGTGAGCTTCGATGCGGTGGCCGCCGAGCTGCAACAGGCGGCGCGACTGCGCGACGGCGTGCGCGCCCACGGCCCGGATTTCGAGCCTCTGCCGCGCACGGCCGCGGTGGCCAAGGCGCTGGCCAAGGATCCCGGCTTCGCGCAGGTGATGGCCGCGACGCAGTTCGGCCGCGCGCACGTGCGTCAGTACGGCAACCTCTATACCGCCTCGCTGCCGGCGTGGATCGCCGCCGCCTTCACCGATGCCGCAGCGCAGGGCTTGGCGTGGACCGGCCGGACGTTGACGCTCATGGGCTATGGCAGCGGCGATGCGGCCGAGGTGTGGAGCGGGCGGGTCGTGCCGGGCTGGGAGCAGGCCGCGGCGCGCATCGGACTCGAGGCGGCGATGGCCGATGCGGTCGAGCTCTCGCGCGAGGACTACGCGGCGCTGCACGGCCGCACCACGCCCGAGCGCGCGCTGCCCCCGGCGCGCCCGTTCGCCATCGCGGGACGCGGTCACACCTACGATCGCGCGTGGCAGGACGTCGGCGTGACGCACTACGCGGTCGCCGACTGATCGCGGCCGTTCGCGGCCGTTCGCGGGCCTTTCGAGGGTCGAGGGGGCCGCGGTGGCCCGAACTGGCAGCCGTGGGCGGGGCGATGCTAATGCTCGCCCCGCCATGCGTCGCCTCGTGATCACCCTCGCCTTGGTCGGCTGCGATCGCCCCACCGCCGCGCCGCCGACCGCCGAGGCCGCGCCGGCTGCGTCGTCCGAGGTTGTTGCGCCTGCGGCTGCCGAGGCACCCGCCGCAGCGGCGCCCTCGGCCGCGTCGGAACCCGCCGCGCCGGCGCCCGTCTCTGCCCCGGATGGCACCGCCGCGCTGCCGTGCAACGCCGCGCCGCCGGCCGACATGGCGTGCATCCCCGGCGGTCCGTTCGTGCGCGGCGACGACGACGGCCCGGACAACGCACAGCCGCGGTCTACGGTATGGGCGCAGACGTTCTACATGGATCTGAACGAGGTCACCTACGCCCAGTACGGCGCGTGTCAGAAGGACGCTCGCTGCAACCGCGCGCGCCCGCGCTACACCGACTACGACCACCCCGACATGCCGATGACCGGCGTGAGCTGGTTCGATGCCGTGAAGTACTGCGAGGTCCACGGCAAGCGCCTGCCCACCGAGGCGCAGTGGGAGAAGGCCGCGCGCGGACCCGGTGGCGCCCTGTATCCGTGGGGCGACGATCCGATCACGTGCGAGCGTGCGATCTATCGCGATGCGTCAGGCCGTTCGTGCGGCTTGAAAAAGCAGATCAGCAAGCCCGAGACCGGCAGGCCGTGGGACGTGGGCTCGCGCCCCGCTGGTGTGTACGGCCTGTTCGACATGGTCGGCAACTCGTGGGAGTGGGTCGACGACTGGTACAGCAAGAGCTGGGCGCATTGCGGTGCGGCGTGCGAGGGTGTCGATCCGCGGGGGCCGTGTGGCGGCGAGACCACGTGTGCGAGCACCCGCAACAAGGTCATCCGCGGCGGGTCCTGGTACTGGGAGGACGCCAAGAGCACGGGCGTCTATCGCCGCGCCCACGTCCCGAACAACGATCCGTTCCACCACTTCGGGTTCCGCTGCGCCGCGTCGGTCGAGCAGGCCGCCGCGTTCGCAGCACGCTGAGTCGAGCGCTCCCCGAATCAACCGCGGGGGGCTCGACGCCGCCCGAGCAGCAGGCGCGGCAACGACAGCAGGCTCTTGCTGACCGCCGCCGCGAGCTGGGTGACGAGCTCGAGCACGCTGCCGGCCCCGACCTCGATCGCGATCTGCTGCCCCGACTCGAGATCGTGCATCGCGCCGCGGGCGACCGTGCGGGTGCCATCGGAGCGGATCTCGATCGCGAGGCGCGCGACCACGGGCAGATCGTCGCTCGTCAGGGTTTGGCCGGGGGCGCGCGCGGGCATGGCGTCGTCACGGTCGCGGGGGCGCTCGGCGTCATCGGCCACGGACGCAGCCTAGCAGCCCCGGTCAGGCGCAGCCCCGGTCAGGCGCAGCCCCGGTCAGGGCGCAGCCCCGGTCGGGGCGCGCCGCCGTGCGTTCGACCACGCCAAGGCGCCCCACCCGCCTGAGCGCGGCCTTCGCTGTGGGTTGCTGGTCGCACATGCGGCCGATATGCTCCGCCGCGTTTCGACGTTAGGGGCGCGGTGCCATCGCTCGCAGGCAGGGATCGCCACAGGAGCACCCCATGGGTCCTCGGCGGCACCCGAGCGCTGCGTCGGCCCAGACCCAACCGCACGCGGGTTTGCTTCCCTTCGCCGCACCCAGGCTCGCCGGGCGCGCGGCTCGCTTCACTCACCGGGGTTCGCCCCAGCATTGCAAAACCACAGGAGTCGTTGACCTCATGAAGAAGAACATCACCACCGGCGCCATCGGCATCGGCATTGCGCTTTCCCTGATGGTGTCGTGCCAGGGCTCGGGCTCGTTCGCGAAGCTGCAGGAGACCCTCGCCGGCATCGAGCAGAAGCAGGACACGATCATCGCCAAGCTCGGCGCCATGGAAGAGAAGCTCGCCCAGGCCCCCGCTCCGGGTCGCCCTGGCGCCGATCCCAAGGCCCAGAAGCCCGGCGGCCCCGATCCCAAGGCTGTCTACAAGGTCGAGGTCGGCGATGCCTACTTCAAGGGCGGCGTGGACGCCAAGGTCACCATCGTCGAGTGGTCAGACTTCCAGTGCCCCTTCTGCAGCCGCGTGGTGCCCACCATCGGCGAGATCAACAAGGCCTACGGCGATGACGTGAAGATCGCGTTCAAGCACAACGCGCTGCCGATGCACAACCGCGCCCGCCCCGCCGCAGTCGCGGCCGAGGCCGCCGGCAAGCAGGGCAAATTCTGGGAGATGCACGACATCCTCTTCGCCAACGCGAAGGAGCTCACCGACGAGAACTTCGTGAAGTGGGCCGAGGAGATCAAGCTCGACGTCGAGCAGTTCAAGAAGGATCTCACCGATCCGGCGATCGGCAAGAAGGTCGACGAGAACCAAAAGCAGGGCACTGGCCTGGGCGCCCGCGGCACGCCGGCGTTCTTCGTCAACGGCCGCTACCTCAGCGGCGCGCAGCCGTTCCCGGCGTTCAAGGTCCTCATCGACGAGGAGATGAAGAAGGCCGACGCGCTGCTGGCCAAGGGCATCAGCAAGGACAAGCTGTACGCCGAGGTGATCAAGGGCGGCAAGACCGCACCGTAGTCTCTCGCCGAGATTCCCCGACGGAATCCGCAGGCCCGAGGCCCCAAGACGATGCCGCGCTGCCCACCCGGGCGCGCGGCATCTCGCGTTCGGGGCCGCCTCGCGCCGGCTCGACTCAGTCATTCTGGGGGACCGGCCCGGTCCCCCTTCCACCGGGCAACGCCCGGCGGAACCTTCCCCCTCCCATTCGCTGACGCTCTCTCAGTCGACCGGGCTCGCGCACCGCCGTCGCGAAGGCACGGTTGCGGTTGGTCGGTGAAGCCGGTGTCCGTGACGGTGAGCCCGGCCAAGGCAGCGCGGCGAGCACCGCGAGCAGGTCGCGAGCCGCATCCGTCGAGACGATCACAGACGTCCGCGTCGGGCCCGTCGCCTCGATCGCGACGGTGCCCTGCATGTGGCAAGCGTCGCACGGCCCGCGCGGGGGTGTCGAGGCGTGGGGCAACGCGTCGGCGCGGTCGCGGCGGCGTGGTAGCGTGGGAGGCGATGCGCGCGTCGGTCATCGGTTTCGGCTGTCGGCTCAACGCCTCGGAGACCGAGGCGATGGCCGCGGCGCTCGAGCGCAGCGGAATCGGTCGCGCCGACAGCAGCGACGCCGACGTCGTGGTCGTGAACGGGTGCACGATCACCCACGCCGCCGATCGCGACGCGGCTGCGGCGGTGCGTCGGATCCACCGCAACAACCCCGCCGCCCGCATCGTGGTGACCGGCTGCTATGCGGCGTCGTCATCGGCCGAGGCGGCGGCCTTGCCGGGCGTCGTCGCGGTCCTGGGTAACGGCGAGAAGCCGGACATCGTGGACTTCGTCCGCCACGCGCGGGCGCTGGGCGCTGTGCCCGACGTGGTGGTCGGACGGCTGCGGCGCGGCGTGCCGCTGCGGGTGTTGCCGCCCGTCGCCGATGCCCGCGCGCGGGTCCTGCTCGAGGTCCAAGACGGCTGCGATCACCGCTGCAGCTTCTGCATCGTGCCGTCGGTGCGCGGCCCCTCGCGGTCCCTCGCACTCGACGAAATCGTCGGCCGTGCAGCGTCGCTGGTCGCTGCGGGTGTCGCCGAGATCGTGCTCACCGGCGTGCACCTGGGCACGTGGGGCCGCGATCTGGGCCATGGCCGCGGCGCCGTGGCGATGCTCGTCGAGCACCTGCTGCCCGTGCTGGGTGGCGCCCGCCTGCGCCTGTCCTCGATCGATCCCCACGAGGTCGACGACCGCCTCCTCGCGCTGATCGCCGCCGCGCCCGCGAGGCTGTGTCGTCACCTGCACCTGCCGGTGCAAAGCTGCGACGATGGCGTTCTGGCGCGGATGCGTCGGGGCCACCGCACCGCAGACTTCACCGACCTCGTCGCCCGCGCCACGGTGGCGATCCCAGGGATCGCGATCTCGACCGACGTCATCGTCGGATTCCCCGGCGAAGACGACGCCGCGTTCGCGCGCACCCGCGAGGTCCTCGCCGCGCTGCCGCTCGCTTACCTGCACGTGTTCCCGTATTCGGTGCGCCGTGGCACCGCGGCGGCCACGATGGACGGCCACAAAGACCCCGCGATCATCCGCACCCGCGCCGCCGAGCTGCGGGCGATCTCGGCGGCCCACGCCGCGCGCTTCCGTGCGCGTCACGTGGACACGGTGCTCGACGTGGTGGTGCACCGGACGCCCAGTCGCGACGGGCATTGGTGGGCCCGCAGTGATCACGACCTCGCCGTCCGAGTCGTCGACGGTAGCGCCCACGCGGGACGGCGGGTGGCGGTGCGGATCGACGCCGATGGCGAGCGCGCCGAGATCGTCGCATGAGCGCGCTCGAGTTCGGGCTGAACTTCCCCGGTCGCGACGAGGCCGTCGCCGCCGCCGAATCGCTGCCCATCGGACGTCTGCGGATGGTCCGACGCGCGCGCGATCCTGCGGTGACGCTCGTCGAGGGTGACAACCTCGAGGTGCTCAAGCTGTTGCGGGCAGAGCTCGCCGGCACGGTGGATGCGATCTACATCGATCCTCCCTACAACCGCGGTCGCGACTTCGTGTACCGCGGCATCTACTCGGCGACGGCGAAGGCATGGGCCACCGCGGGCCCCCGCCGCAGCGCTTCGGCGCCTGCTCGCCGCAGCGCTTCGGCGCCTGCTCGCCGCAGCGCGCCGTGGCTCGCGATGATGCTGCCGCGGCTCATCGCTGCCCGGGCGCTGCTGGGCGAGCGCGGGGTGCTGTTCGCGAGCATCGACGACGCCGAGGTCCACCACCTGCGCATGCTGCTCGACGAGGTCTTCGGGCGCGAGCGGTTCATCGCGCAGATCGTCGTGGTCAGCAATCGTGGTGGGCGCGACTATCTGCCCGTCGCCGTCACCCACGAGTACGTGCTGTGCTACGGCAACGGCGACGATCCCCGCGTCGCGGAGCTGCCCAAGGCCGGGCCGCTGCCGCTGCACGATGCGACCGGCCCCTACGAGCTCCGGGAGCTGCGCAATCGCAACCCCCGCTTCACGCCCACCAACCGGCCCAACCTCGATTATCCGATCTGGGTGGATCCAGCGGTGACCGACGATGCGGGCTGCCATCCGGTGGGCCTGTCGCGCATCCGCGGCGGGTTTGCGGTCCTGCCCAGAAACCGCGTCGGCGCCGGCAGCGTGTGGCGGTGGGGCAGGGACAAGCTCGCTGCGGCGATCGTCGCCGGCGATCCGGGCGGCAGCGGCGTGGTCGCGAAGCGCCGCCGCGACGGCGGCCACAACATCTACGAGAAGTGCCGGAAGCAGACCACCAAGGCGCGGGCGCTGTGGGATGACGCGTCGCTGCGATCGGAGCAGGGCAGCATCGAGCTGCGCGCGGCCCTCGGTGCCGCGCTGTTCGATCATCCCAAGCCCATCGAGCTGGTGCGGCGGTGCGTCGAGCTCGGCTGCCCGGAAGATGGCCTCGTCCTCGATTTCTTCGCTGGCTCCGGAACCACCGCCCTGGCCGTCGACAGCCAGAACCGGCGCGATGGCGGTCGCCGCCGCTGCGTGCTGGTGCAGTGGCCCGAGCCGACGCCGACATCGAGCAGCGCCCACCAAGCCGGGCTCACCGACGTGGCTGCGATCGCAGCGGCCCGCCTCGAGCACGCGTTCGGTGCCAAGCGCGTGGCGAGGCGGGTGTGGGACGCCGCGCCGACACGCGCACGGCGGTGACGTCGATCCCCGAGATGTCCGTCGACCGGACGCGCCGAGACTGGGGTCAGATCACGCGCGCCGAGCGACGCAGCATGGCGTCGAGCGGCAGCAGCAGCAGGGCCACGAGCACGAACCACGGCCAGAGTCGGTGGACGTCGGCGGTCACCGAGGTCGACACCTCGGGCGAGAGCCGGGCGGGGGCCACCTCGCCGCCGGTGCGGCGGGCCAGATCTTCGAGAAACCCGCGATCGGCGGTGCGATGGCGCTGTTCCGCGGACGGCGGCGGCGCGAACGTGTGGCGTCCGACGACACGGTCGGCGTCATCGAGCACCTCGACGGTGTAGGTGTGGCCCGCCGCCGTGGCGACCGCGGCGTCCCACAGCCCCGGCTCGCGGGCACGGAGCTCGAGCGCGCGCTGCTCGGTGCCGTCGATGATGCGGGCCCGCACCGCGCCGTCGTCGATCGACAGCCCCTTGTCGTCGCGCCGGGCCACCCTGACCAGCGCGGCGCCGCCGTCGACCTCGACCTCGATCTGCGTGTCGGAGCCCGAGCCCGAGCGCAGGGCAAAGCGCGCCAGCTGGGTCCAGTGCGCGTTGTAGCCCGACCACGGCAGCCATTGATCCGACCATCGCGGTCCGGCGTCGCTGGCCCATGCGATGACGTGGCCCAGGCCGTAGCGCCACGTGACGAGCAGAGGGTGGCCTTCGGCGGCCGTCATCACGATCTCGGCGGTGGGCCGGGCCTCGAGCTGCTGGTAGCCCGCAAGCAACGGCGCGCGCGTGTAGTCGATGCCCTCGAGCGCGGGATGACGCGCAATGGCGAGCGGTCGGAACGGCACCTCCTTGAGCGAACTGTCGACCAGCCGCTCGGTCTCCTGCACGAACAAAGAGCGCAGCTTGGTGGCGTCGGCGGTGAGGTAGAAGCGGCCGCCGCCGGCCTTCGCCAGCTCTTTCAGGAACCCGGTGTCGACGTCGTCCTCGCTGCCGATGCCGATCACGCTGGTGGTGATGCCCTCGTCGCGCATCGTGCGGGCGAGATCCTCGGCCCGCGGACCCGTACCTTCGCCGAACGGATCACCCTTGACCTTCTCCTCCGAGTCGGCCGCGTCGCTGAACAGGATCACGTGGCGCAGCGGCGTGTCGACGCCCTTCATGGTGTCGTGGGCGGCCTCGAGGCTGGTGTAGACGTAGATGCCGCCGCCGTCGGCCCGGATCCGCAGCACTCGGCGCTCCATGTCGCCGCCGTCGCCGACCGGCTGCAGCTCGACCTCCCAGCGCACGGTTTCGGTCACGCTCATCACCGCGATCTGATCGAACGGTCGCAACAGGCGCATCGACGCGACCGCGCCCTCGTCGGCGAGCTCCATCTTGGTCTTGGCCCAGCCCGCCATGGCCGACATGCTGCCGGAGCGATCGAGGATGATGACGATGGTCGCCGCCGACTCGATCTCCTTCTCGACGGGATCGATCTTGATCGGCAAGATGCGCTCGAGCGCGGTGTCGCCGTAGCCGCCCATGTCGTAGGCCATCGGGCCGCCGAGCACGATCAGGCCGCCGCCCCCGTCGACCCAGCGCGCGAGGTTGGCCATGAACGAGTCGGGCAGGCCACGCTCGCCGGCGATCGCCTCGGCCGGCGCGTTGGCGAGGACGACGAGATCGACGCTGTCGAGCCGAGCCTGCTCGGGCGTCATCGCGCTGGCCTTGACGACGTCGACCTCCATCCGCTCGGCCCGCAGCGCGCGGGCGATCGCGCCGCCGTCGGCGTCCTCGCCGGTGATCACGCGGACCTTGGGCGGCTCGCCGACCACCAGCGAGCCGCTACCGCGGTTGTTGGTGCGGTCGAGATCCCCGTCGTCTTCGAGCGCGAGCGTGACCTCGATCGGCAGCGTGCCGGGGGGCGCCTGCGGATCGATCGGATGGGTGAACGGCACCTCGAGCACCTCGCCGCCGGGAATCTCCACCCGTTGGCTGTGCGCGAGTTTCCCCCCGATCTCGATGGTCACGGTGCCGCGATGGGCTCCGTCGCCGCCGATGAGTTCGACGGTACCGCTCGCGGTCGCGCCCGGTCGCACCTGCGGGTCGGCCATCTCGACGGCGAGCACCGCCGGATCGTCGCGCGAAGGGTCGACGACGACGGTGTCGATGGTGACGCCGCGGGCATCGGCCAGGGCCACCGCGTCGAGCCCGGCGACGGTGCCGCCGCGGCGGCCATCGGACAGCAGCACGAGCTCGCCGCGCTCGCCATCGGGCACCAGCGAGAGGGCGATGGCCACCGCGCCGTCGATGTCGCTGCCGTCCACCGTGTCGCCCCGCGGCGGTGACGGCGGAGTCCACGGCGCGCCAGGAAGCACCGTGAGCTCCGGCTCGCCGTCGAACATCACCAGGCCGGTGCGGATATCGTCGCCGAGCTGGCCACGCAGGCGCTCGACCTCGGCCATCGCCGCCGTGAGTGCGGCGTCCGGGATGCTCGCCGACCGATCGACGACGAAGATCACGTGGCCGACCGCTTCGCGCTCGTGCCACCGCAGATCGAGCAGCGCCGCCACGAGGGCGAGCATGCCCAGGCCCCGGGTCGCGGCCGCCAGGACGCGGCGACCCACACCATCGCCCCAGCGTCGCCACAGATCGTAGGCGACCAGGCCCACGATGGGGATCGCGAGCCACAGCAGGTGAGGGCGGCCGATCTCGGGCAACCAGATCATCGGGCACCCGAGCTGCGTCTGCGTCTGCGGGTCATGCCAGCGAACGCGGGCAGCAACAACTCGAGCGCCAGTGCGGCGAAGGCCGCGACCGCCAGATACGACCACAGCGGCGCGGCCGGCAGCGTGCTGCCGACGAAGCGCGGGCCTGAGGCCTCGGGCAACGCGCCAGGTGGTCGCAGTCGGGTCTCCGTCGCCGAGAGCACGCCGGTGCGGCCGTCGTCCTGCTCGGGGGGCGCCGGCGCGGCCCACTCGACGAGGTTGGCGACGAAATTCACGAAGCCGACACGCAGCACCAGATCCGAGTGGTGGGGAGCGAACGCGACGTAGACCATCTCGCGGCCCTCCCACTGCCCGGTGAGCGCCAAGCTACCCTGCTCGGTGTCGATGAGCGAGGTCTGCTCCGTGCTCGGCTCCAACGTGGCCGCGGTGGGGACGTCGAGCCCCTGGAGATCGACGAAGCGGAACAGCGGGTGGTCGAACGACCACCGCAGGATCTCCGGGGTCTCGACATCCCCCCGCGTCGCCACGCCGAGTGTCGCCCCGTTGATTCCGAGGCCGACGATCTTGGGCGAAGTCGGCAGCGGGCCGGCCTGGTAGTCGGCCTCGAGCACGACGAGGTCGAAGCGGTCGGTGGCGGCGAGGACGTCCTGCGGACCGATGACCCGCAGATCGACGCGCGGGTGCAGCCGCAGCGCCTCGGCAGTGAACGACAGCCGCGTCTGAGCGACGAGCAGCACCGACACCCGGGCGCCGCCGTGTCGCGCGACCGAGGCCACGTCGTCGAGCGCGAGCACATCCCCGGGTGCATGCGTGATCTCGGCGCTGACGCGCTCGCCCGGCGGCAGGGGCACGCGGTGCAGCTTCTCCACGTCGCCATGGGCGGGCACGTCGAGCGACACCACGTCGACGATCGCGTCGTCGACGCGCAAGGTCAGCTCCAGCGCCTGCTCGCGGCCGAGCTCCGAGACCACGCCGACGTGGATCTCCGACAGGCCCAGGGCGTCGGCCTCGCGGACGGAGAGCGCCACGATGCCGGCGTTGCCGCCGTCCCGGCCGACGGCGACGTACTCGAGCGGGCAGCGCGTCGCCGGGACATCGACGCCGACGCGGTCCGACACCAGCACGATCGAGCCGTGCTTGCCCGCGCCGGCCTTGCCCGCGCTGGCCTTGCCCGCGCTGCAGATCGCGTCGGCGAGCACCACAGCCCGCGCTGCGCCCTCGCTGGTGCCGCCGGCCTCGGCCCGATGGGCCAGCGCCGAGACCTGCGCGTGATCTTCGGTGAGCCCGACGCGAACGTGGGTCTGCGCGCCGGTGGTGACGAGGGCGACGCGGTCGCCCGGTCGCAGCGAGCCCAGCGCGTCGTCGACGGCCTCCATGGCCCGCTCGAGGCGCGTGGTGCCGTCGGTGGCCGCCATGCTCGCCGAGGTGTCGAGCACCACTACGAAGTCGCGCGGTCGATCGTCGTCGTTGCGCAGATCCGCGAGCGCCACCACCAAGCCCACGAGCGCCAGCAACACGAGCAGCAGCGACAGCAGGTGGCGCGGCCGCGACCAGGCGCGACGGGTGGGCCGCGACGTGCCCGCGATCGCGCGCAGGAGGATCACCGACGGCACGCGCATCTCGAGGCGACGGCGTCGGTGCAGGTACGCGGCGACGAGCGGCACGGCGAGCACCAGGCCCAGGAACGCCCAGGGCAGGGAAGGCGTCATCCCGCGCCTCCTGCGATGTGCTCGACCACCTGCTTGCGGTACAGATCGCCGTGGACCAACGAGGTGGCGCCGCGGCGCGCGTCGGTGCGCACGTATTGGATCCCCAGGGCGCGGCAGCGCTCCTCGATGTCTCCGAGCCACGCCGCGAGGGCCTTCGCATAGTCGGCCGCGGCGTCCTTGCCGTCGCGGATCACGAGCGACTCGCCGGTCTCGGAATCGATGACGCGCTCGACGTCCTCGAGGTCGGGCTCGAGTTCGTCGCCGCCGAGCACGTGGAGCACCAGCGGCCGCGGGCACGCGCCAGCGCACAGGCGCAGCAGGGTGTCGCGTTCGGCGTCGTCGTGGAGCAGATCGGAGATGAGCACCACGCGATCGGTGCGGCCGCCGCCCAGGTGGGCCACGAGCTGTCCGTGGGCATCGCCGCGGCCGCCTGGCTCGGTGCGCTCCAGCAGGTGCAGCAGCTCGGGCAGGCCATCGAGGTTGACCGCGCGCGCCCGCAGTGCACGCTCGACGCCGCCGAAGCACGCCAGCACGACGGGGTCACGGTGGCCCAGGGCGATCATCGCGAGGGTGGCCGCCAGCTGGGCGGCATGATCGGCCTTGCGCGGCTCGCCGAACCCCATCGACGCGCTGACGTCGAGACACAGCTTGACCGACAGGCTGCGCTCCTCGCTGAACTGCCGCACCAGCGCGACGCCGAGGCGGAAGTACACGTTCCAGTCGACGAGGCGAAGATCGTCGCCTGCATCGTAGGGGCGGAAGTCGGCGAACTCGAGGCCACGGCCGCGGAACGGCGAGCGACGATCGCCCTGTTGCAACGCCGTAGCTGGGCCCGGCGCGCGCAGGCGCAGGGCGGCGAAGCGGGACAGCGCTGCACGATCGACGCGCATCGTGGGCTCAGCCCGGACGGACGTTGGGCACGGTGGCGATGAGACCGTCGACCAGACGGTTGTTGGTGATGCCCTCGAGCTTGGCGTCGAAGCTGGGGATCATGCGGTGGCGGAGCACCGGGTGGGCGACGGCCCGGATGTCGTCCTCGGCGACCCAGGCGCGGCCGCACAAGAGCGCGTAGGCGCGACCGGCGAGGATGAGCGCCTGCATCGCGCGGGGGCTGGCGCCGTAGCGGACGAAGCGCTTGATGTCGGCGGTGGCGCTTTGCGCCTCGGGGTGCGTCGCCATGGTGAGCGACGCCGCGAACTCGGCGACGTGCGGGGCCACGACGATGTCGCGTACCAGGTTCTGCAGATCGATCATCGTCTGCCGTTCCATCGCGCGGGCGGTGGTGTCCTCGGTGCGGCCCGTGGTGCGCAGGCCGATCTCGCGGAGGTCCTCGAACGAGGGGAACGGCACCTCGAGCTTGAGCAGGAACCGATCGAGCTGGGCCTCGGGCAGCGGGTAGGTGCCCTCCATCTCGATCGGGTTCTGGGTCGCCGCGACCAGGAACGGCTCGGGTAGCGCGCGGCGCACCCCGCCGACGGTGACGGCGTGTTCCTGCATCGCCTCGAGCAGCGCCGACTGGGTCTTGGGCGTGGCGCGGTTGACCTCGTCGGCGAGCACGAGGTTGGCGAAGATCGGTCCGGCGCGGAAATCGAGGCGCGCGCGGCCGTGCTCGTCGTGCATCAGCGTCTGGCTGCCTGTGATGTCGGCGGGCATCAGATCGGGGGTGAACTGGATGCGCGAGAACTCGAGGTCGATGGCCTCGGCCATCACCTTCACGAGCAACGTCTTGCCGAGGCCGGGCTGGCCCTCGATGAGGATGTTGCCGCGGGTGAGCAGGCCGATGATCGCCTGCAACACGAGGTTGCTCTGACCGAACAGCCGCCGCTCGATTTCGGTCTTGAGCGCGCCCAGGGCGTCTTGGGCCCGCGCGATGCGATCATCTGTGGGTGCGCCGTGGGGAGAGCTGGTGGGGATTGCGGTGTTCATGATCAGTCGGGGCGCACGGCCTCGAAGTAGCTGCGGATGTAGTCGCGGCGCGTCAGCGGAATCTGTTCGCGGCGCACCGCGGCCTCGGCGATGTCCTGGTACTCACGGTGGACGTCGCGGTACTCGGGGCCGGGGCGCTGGCCCTGGGCCATGCGCTCGATGTAGCGGACGGCGCCGCGCATCGGGCCCGCCGCTTGGGCGTCGACCTGCTCGGCGGGGCCGCGACTGGCGTCGGGGGGCGGTGACACGTCGCCGTAGCCATCGCCGCCCCGGCCGCCGCCCGGCCCTGGCTTGCCACCGGGACGGCCCGCGCGGGGGCTGCCGCTGCCCGGCCGCTTGCCTTTGCCTTTGCCTTCGCCTTCGCCTTCGCCTTCGCCTTCGCCTTTGCCTTCGCCTTCGCCTTCGCCTTCGCCTTCGCCTTCGCCTTCGCCTCGGTTCATCTCCTCGAACTGACGGGAGCGGGCGCGTTCGACATCTTCGAGCGCGCGATCGAGTTCGCGCTCGAGGGAGCCCGATCCGCTGCGCTCGCGCATGCGCTCCGCGAGCTCGCGGAGCTCGGACCGGGGACCCCCCGCCTCACCCGATCGCAGCCGCTCCGCGAGGCGCTCGGCATCGTTGCGCCAGCGGGCGCGGCGCTCGGACTCGCCGCGGGTCGGCCCACCCGATTCGCCGCCGCTGCCAGATTCTTCGCCGGCGGATCCGGATTCCCCCGGTTGGCCCGACGCGCCGGACTCCCCGGACGCGCCGGATTCTCCGGGCAAGCCGGGCGCACCGGATTCGCCCGGCGTGCCCGATTCGCCCGGCGTGCCCGATTCGCCCGGCTTGCCCGATTCGCCCGGCGTGCCCGACTCACCCGGCGTGCCCGACTCACGGGGCTTGCCCGACTCACCGGGCTTGCCCGACTCACCGGGCGTGCCCGATTCGCCCGGCGTGCCCGACTCGCCGGGCGTGCCCGACTCGCCGGGCTTGCCCGACTCACCGGGCTTGCCCGACTCACCGGGCGTGCCCGACTCACCGGGCTTGCCCGACTCACCGGGCTTGCCCGACTCACCGGCAGGGGTGGATCCGGGCTCGCGCGATGCCGTGCTCCCGGGCTCCGTGTTCTGCAGCGCGCGGTCCATCGCCTTGCCCAGCTTCTCGAGGTCGGCGTCGCTGGCGTCTTCCGTCCGCCGCGCGATCTCCTCGGCCATCGCCGCGGCGGTGTCGGTGTCGCCGCGTTCGATGGCCTCCATCATCTCCCGCGCGAGCGTCTCCGCGTCGATGCGCCCGAGTGCCGCCGGATCGAACAGACCCTCGCGCGAGGCCTCGCGCTGGGCGTCGCGCAGCGCCTTCTCCGCCCGCGACAGCGCGCCGAGCGACTTGCTGGGATCGCGCTGGATCGACTCGAGGTGCGCGCGCGCCTCGGCGAGCTTCGAGCGGGTGGCCTCGCGCAGCGCGGGGCGGCGCTCGAGCTTGGCGAGGGCCTCGGCGGTCCGGGCCAAGCGCTCGCGCACGGCGTCGGGCAGCGGCGGCGCGGTGGGAGTCTCGGCCGCGTTCGCGGTGCCCGCGAGCTCGGGCAGCGGCGCCTCGGTGGGGAGCAGGCCAAAGGCGGCGGCGACGATGCCCAACGTCGCGAGGGCACGCGTCGGCGAGGACCACGGTGCGACCGGTGCGATGATGCCCGAAGACGTCCCGCGCGCGCGCTCGAGCACGACGGCGGCGAGGCCGGGATCGGGCTGGATCATACCGGCCTCGATCGCCCATGCCGTCGCCAGGAGATCGCGGGTCTGCAGACGCGCGTCGAGGGCCCGCGCGAGGCGAAACGGCGCGGTGCGGCGGCGGACGAATCGGATCACCCCGCGGAGGACGACGCCCAGGGCGAACGCCGCCGCGATCCAGACGATCGCAGACGGTCGCGTCGCGGCGTCCGCCAGACCGGGCGGTGCGTCGATTCCGAGTGCCGCGAGGCCATGCGGGAGGCGTTTGAACCCGATGGCAACGACGCCGCCCGCGGCCAGCCACGCCACCGCGCGCGCGAACTCCTCCATCGCGACGCGCCGGTTGGTCGCCTGCGCCCACCGACGCAACAGGTTCGACAGGGGCAGGTTCATGCGGGGGTCCTCGCGCGGCCGAGCGGTGACAACGCGCCGGGCGTGCGTTGGGTTTGGATCCTGCGGCGAGCAGGGCGATCCAGCTCGACGACGGGATCGTAGCGCAGCTTATTCCGGCGAGCAGCCCCGCGCCGGCCATCGCGCCGCGGGGCTCCACATGGGGCGCGCGCTGTCGCCGTCACTGGCCTTTGCACTCGAACATCAAGGCGTCCGATTGCAGCGCGCAGGGGTAGGGGAACATCGTGGGCGCGAGGTAGTCGCCGTACTCCTGACAGTCGAGGGTGCCGAAGCACGCCGACAGGTTCGACCACGCGTCCTCGCAGAACGGGCTGAACGCCCCGGCCTTCATCAGGTTCGCCTCGCACCAGGCCGTGCACGCCTCGGCGCTCTCCCACTCGCCCTCGCCGCACGTGAACTCGACGATGCAACCGGCGGTGCACGGCGGCAGGATCTCGCCGGTGCTCGAGCTGTCCGAGCCGTCGTCGCTGCTCGAGCTCGATGTGGTGGCCGGGTTCTCGGTCGGATCCCCGGTCGCGCTGTCGCTCGAGCGCTCCGTGGTCGTCGAGGTGTCGCTGGTGGTGGTCGTCGTCCCACCGTCCGCGTCGCTCGACGTGCTCGCCGCGTCGCTCGCCGTGCTCGCCGTGCTCGCCGTGCTCGACGTGCTCGAAAGCGAGTTCGACTCGTTCTGGGTGGTCGGCGTCACCGTGCCGCACGCGGCGAGCGCGACGAGGCAAGCCACGCACGGGTAGGCCAAACGCATGTCCATGTTATACCCGGGCCTACGCCATGACATCGTCGTTTCGTCGGATCTCGCGCATACTCGGGTGCCTCGTCTGCCCGCTGCCCGCCGTCGCATGCGGCGCCGATGGCGGCGATTCGCTGGCCGGAACTGATGTCGAGTCCAGCGCTGCCTCGACGTCCGGCGAGGCGTCGACGACCACCGGCGACGGGTCGAGCACCGCCGCCGACACGACGGGAGGCGAGCCGGGGTGGGAGCTCGCGCTCACCCTCGACGAGGACGTCGGCGCGCTGTTCTCGGTGTGGGGCCCCAACGCCGCGCACGTCTACACCGTCGGCGGGCAACAGGGGGCGGGCGGCATCTCCACCGGTGCGCTCCTCGTACGCACCCAAGGCGGGTGGACGCCGGCGACGCTGCCCACCGACACGCCCAAGCTCCACTGGATCCACGGCGGCCCGAGTCTGCGGGTCGCGGTGGGTGAGCGGGGTGCGATTCTCACCCGCGACGGCGACGGCGACGCGACGCCATGGGACACGGTCGGTTGCGCCACCGTGCTGCCGCTGTGGGGGGCGTGGGTCGTGGCCGACGACGACGCGTGGGTGGTCGGCGGCGACGGCTTCGATCGAGCGCCGGTGCTGTGTCACTACGACGGCGCCGCATGGACACAGGTCGAGCTGCCGGCGCTGAGCATCGACGCCAAGGCGCTGTTCAAGGTCTTCGCGGTCGCAGCCGACGACGTGTGGGCGGTGGGCGACGCCGGTCTGGTGCTGCGCTACGACGGCGCGGCGTGGACACAGGTCGCGATCGACACACCCTCGGACATCATCTCGCTGTGGGGTACCGGACCGGGCGAGCTGCTCGCGGTCGGCGGTCGCGCCAACGGAGTGCTCGCGCGCCATGACGGGGCGGCGTGGAGCGTCACCACGCTGGGCGACAGCGCTGGTCTCAACGGGATCTGGATGGACGCCGACGGCCACGCCACTGCCGTGGGGATCGCCGGCACGATCCTCGACGTTGCCGCCGCCTCCACGATGCCCGCGCGCACGACCGCACCGACCAACTTGACCCTGCACGCGGTGTGGAGCCCCGGCGACGGAACGTTCATCGCGGTCGGGGGCAGCCTCGAGATGCCGCCGCCTCTGGTCGGGGTGATCGTCGAGCGCAACTGAGATCGCCGTCGGCACGCGCGTCGAGCGCTTCCGCACGCGTTGCCGGGGCGCGTTGGTGTTCGGGCCCTTTGCGCGGCTCCCCGGGTGCGTCATCATTGCCGGCCATGACGTCCTCCCGCGCCCTGCTCCTCGCGTCGCTCTTGGTCGGTCTCGCTCCCGCGTGCGCGCGCGATGTCAGCCCCACCGGCGCGACCCCGACCGACGCGCCGAGCCAGGCGCAGCACGAGGCCGCCCCGACCGCGGGTACCCAGACCGCCGCTGCGTCGCACGCAGGCCAGGGTGCCCACGCTGGCTGCATCTACACGGGAACCAACGCCGACGGCGCGGGCGTGTGCGGTCAGTCCGAGCCCGACGCGCCCAGCCAGAGCAGCGGACACTTCGGCGCGCCGTTCTCGGTGGCCGCGGCCGTGCCCCTCACCGCGGCTCTGGGTGCGAACACCCAAGACGCCGTCCTCGTCAGCGGCACCGTCGAGGCGGTGTGCCAGAAGAAGGGCTGCTGGATGGTCGTGAAGGACGGCACCAACACCGCCCGCGTCATGATGAAGGATCACGCGTTCGCGGTGCCGATCGACAGCCGCGGCAAGCCGGTGCTCGTCGAGGGCCAGCTGACCAAGCGCACCTTCGACGAGGCGCAGGTCAAGCACCTCGAGCAAGATCGCGGCGGCGATCCGAACGCGGTCTCTGGCGCGCGTGACGAGCACGTGCTCATGGCCACCGCGGTCGAGATCGAGAGCTGAGCGAGGCGGACGTCCTGGGCGGCACGGTAGTCGTCACGAGGTGCTGCCGGGACCGGTCGCGACCGAGTTCCAGACCGCCGCCGAGGATTGCGCCGAGCCGGCGATCGCCGGCTTCACCCGCGGCCCGGCATGGTCGGTGCGCGGGGCGGCCTGCGGGCTTGCCTCGTGGTGGGCCCGTCTGGTACCGCGATGGTTGTGGCGAGGGATCACCGCAGGTTTCGCAAGTTGTTTGCGACCACGTCTGCGGCCCGGCGGCTGATCCCGCCGCGCCGTCGCTATCGGGAGGGCGCCATCGTCGAAGCGCCACTCGACGGCGAGGCCCACGGCCTCGAGCATGCGCTGCATGAGGTGCTGATCCCGCTCGGGCAGCTCCGCACCCGACGCGCCCTCGATCGCGATGCGCGCTATCGCGGCGCGCGGGACGAGATCGATCGTGTGCTCGCCGGGTTCGAGTGGGATCTGCGGGCCACATCACCGGCGCTCCCGGCGGGCGCGTCCACCTCGGAAATCCGCGCGGTGGCGTGGAACGTCGAGCGTGGCAAACGATTCGACGCGCTCATGGCTGCGATCCGCGATGAACCAGTCATCGCCGGGGCCGATCTCCTGCTGCTCACCGAGCTCGACATCGGCATGGGGCGTTCGGGCAACCGCAACGTCCCCCGCGAGGTCGCGCGCCGCCTCGGCAAGGGCTACGTGTTCGCCAACTATCACCTGGTGCTCGCGCCCGGGGACAGCGCCGAGCTCGACGTCCGCGAACCCAACGCGATGGGCATCCACGGCGCCGCGTTGCTCACGCGGTGGCCGGTGCGCCGGGCGTGGGCGGTCGGGCTGCCCGAGTACACCGACAAGTTCCACGCCATCGAGAAGCGGCTCGGGACCAAGCGCGCGCTGCTGTGCGAGGTCGCGGCGCCGGACGGTCCGCTGGCCGTCGCGGTGCTCCATCTCGATCCCTTCGCGCCGCCGGCCCATCGCGCCAACCAGCTGCGGTCGGTGCTCGCCGCGGTGGAGCGCATGGGCACACCGCGGGTGCTCATCGGCGGCGACTTCAACACCAACACCTATCACCTGGGCAGCAAGATCGGCCTCGGGGTCGACATCGCCCACAAGTTGGCGCGTTTCGGCTTCGCTGGCACCATCGAGCAGTACATGACGCCCGAGCAGGTGTTCGAGCGCCGGGTGTTCGGCGTGCTCGCAGCCGCCGGCTTCGCCACCCAGGGGTTCACGGATCCGCACTCGGGCACGATCCTCTACGATCTGCGCGACCCCGAGGTCCGCGAGAAGAGCCGTCACTACCTGCCAGGCTTCGCGTTTCGGTGGCTCGAGCGCAAGCTGCGACGCTGGGACGGCTGCGTGCCAATGCGCATCGACTACTTCGCCGGCCGCGGTCTACGGCCGCTGCGGGCGCTGACGTTGCCGCGCGACATGCCAGGCGGTCGCGTGTCGGACCACGCGCCGATCGTGCTCGAGTTCACCTTCGCCTGATTCCGGGCACGCGGGCGATGGGCGTCGACGAGCGCCGGATCAAGCCGCGAGCAGCGCGGCGATCCGTGCCGCGATCTCCCGATCCTGCGTGCGCGCGGCGAGATCGCGCAGCGCGATGCGAACGCTCGGGTCGTCGTCGATCCGGGTCGACAACGCGTTGACCACCGCCGTCTCGATCTCGGGATTCACCCGTCCCGCGATCACGATCTCGGCGAGCGCGGCGGACTGCTCGGGACTGTCCTCGTAGTGATGCCGCGCGAGCACATCGAGGGCGTTGCGCGCGACGCCGGAGTCCACGTCGCGCAGGGCGGCCACGAGCGCGGCGGTGGAATCGGCGGCGACCATGCTGCGCAGAGCAGTGATGGCGTTGGCGCGCACGGCATCGTCGGGATCGGTGACGAACGGCAACAGGAGGCGACGGTCGCCCAGCCGCCCGACGTTGCCGAGGCCGGCCATCGCCGCGAGCGTGCTGTCCGGATCGCGCGCGCGCGTGAGCTCCTCGACGAGGCGCGCGTGCAGCAGCTCGGCGAGCCACGGCTCGGTGCGCTCGATCGCGCCGGCCACCGATCCCAGGGGGTAGAGGATCGCGTGCGCGAGCGTGGCGTCCCCGCCTTCGCGCGCCTCGGTGTGCAGCGCGAGCACGAACTGCGCAGTCTCGGTGGTCGGCCGGTGCACGAATCCGAATCGCCCGATGAGCAGGGGTAGCTCGGGCCATCGGCGCACGTCGTCGCGCTCGAGCAGCGTGCGCATCACCGCTTGCGCCTCGGGCGTGCCCGCGGAGGCGAGCAGGTCGAACGCGAGCTGGCGGCCGTGACCGCTGGCCCCGAGCGCGATCGGGATCATCGCCTCGGCAGTGTCGGGCCAGCCGCGCAGCAGGCCCGTCGCCTGTGACACGAAGCCGCGACCGGGCAGCAGGCCGCCGTCCATCGCCGTGACCGCGATGCCGACGTCCTGGATCGCGAGGCCGTCGGCGAAGCGCTGGGCGAGCTGGCGCTCGGCCTCGCTCGGATCGGGGATCGCCGCCGGGTCGAGCTCGACGTGGTCGGTGAGGTCGCCCGGATCCGGGAGCTGTGCGCCGTCGTCGACGCGCATGCGCTCGACCCGGAATCGCTCGTGCGATCCGAACGTCCAGCCGCGATCGGCGAGTTCGACGTCCTGGCGGCCCTCGATGCGCAGCGGGATGCGGTCGGCGTCGAGGTCGAGCTCGAGCACACCCTCGACCGCGGGGCGATCGGCGTCGATCCCGGCGATGGCATCGAAGCGGACCATGCGCTGGAGATCGCGGCGGTAGCCACCGGGCGCGCCCGTGCGCGTGTAGCCGACCTCGGCCAGGCCGTGACCGGTCGGCACCACCTGCGGGGTCGATCCCGCGGACGCACCGCGCAGATCGAAGCGGGCCAGGGCCCCGCCCATCACGTGGCGGAACAGCGACGGGCTGCCGGGCTCGAACCATGTCTGCGGCACGTCACCGCCGGGCGAGATCACGAAGTAGGCGCGCGGGCCCGTCAGGGTGCCGGGATCGATCTCGATGCGCTCGCCGTTCACGGTGATCTCGCGCACCGTGAGCCCGTCGAACCAGATCGCGGCGAGTGTGCCGCCTTCGCGCTGGCCGATCGCCTGGACGTGGAGCTCGCCCTGGAGATCCAAGCCGCCGGCGAGCGGGAGCCCGGCTGGCGAGTCGGACCCGTCGAAGCCTGCGTCGACGGTCCAGGCCAGCGCGTACACGAACGTCCGCCCCAGCGGCAGCCCGAACGCCTCGGTGCGCGTCGCGGCGTTCTCGGGCGCCGCGGGTGCGGGCTCGTTGGTGCACGACGTCGCCGCGACGCCGATCATGAGCAGGAGTATGCGCAACAACATGGCGTCACTGGGCCTTCGACATGCCGAGCATCGGCATCTTCGCCGTCAGTCGCGGCATCAGCTGTACCTCCGCGGGCCCGATGCCGCTCCAGCGGAACAGCTCCCACTCCTCGTCGTAGAGCAGGAACTGGAGGTAGAGCGACAGCCGGCCCGACAGCGTGCGCAGCCGGAGCGTGATCGACGAATCGAATTTGAGGGTCGGCTGGCTGCTCAGCATCGCGACTTTCATCCCCACTTTCAGCGGCAACTCGAGCTGGACTAGGTTGACCGTGCTGCGCAGCCCGGCGCTCACGAGGTCGGCGACGCCGAGACCGACCTGGCCGACACCGAAGGCGTACATCGTGGGGCCGAACTCGCCCTTGGTCTCGAACGCGGTGCTGGCGGTGTCACACGAGGTCGGCGACGTGCCGCTCGCCGCGATCTCGAACGCGACCACGAGCTCGCCCCACATCGCCCCGGTCACGGGGACCGCGCCCGCGATCCAGTAGGTGAACGACGCACTGTCCGATCTCTCGCCCCAGATCGGCTCGCGGCTCTCGAGCACCTGGGACGCGATCCAGCTCGGCGAGCTGCCGTTGCCGGTCTGGTACACCTGCTCGCCCTTCAGCACGAGGTGCGACTTGAAGCGGGCCTCGTGCGACGCGTTGCTTTGGTTGATCTGCACCTGTACGTTGCCGTCGATGAGCGCGAACTTCTTGTTGGCGATCGAGGCGTGCATGTCGATGTCGCCGTGCAGACCGCCCTTCAGCTCGCAGACCTTGGCTACGCCGTCCTTCGCGGCGGCGGTGGCGGCGGCGGCGACGTCCCAGCCCACGTCGTACGATGCGTGCGCGCCGAACCACTTCTTCTGCCCATAATCCTCGATCATGCTCGACGACTGCTTGAAGACGAGGCCGTGGCTGTTCTCGCTCTTTTCGTAGGGTTTCAGCTCTTGACGTGCCGTGCCGACCAGCTTCTCGAGATCGCGGATCTGTTTCTCGACCGCCTTCAGGTTCGCGGCCGGCGGGCTGAACGTACCGTCGGTCCACGCGCGGCAGCGTTTGCTGTGCTGCAGGTGCTGGTCGAGCGCCGGAACGTGGTCGAGGATGCTGCCCGTGAGCATCTCGGGCGCCCAGTCGCAGTCGCGATTCTCGAGGTCGAGGCAGCTCTTGAAGCCGGCCTTCTTGCGCGCCCACTCGTCGCGTAAAAATGCGCCGATCCGGCAGCTGACCGGACCCATGTGGTGCATCTCGAAGCCCCAGCCCTCCGTGCGCATACAGCGGCCCAGCTGGAGCTTGGACTTTTGCGCCTTGTGAGCGGGCGGAAGCGCGCCGGTGGTCGCGGGCCCCGCACTCGACGTCCCTGCGGCGGGCCCCGGCGCGCCGAGGACCCCGATCGCGGGCGTCGGGCGCCGGAGCGCCCCTTGCTGCTGCTGTGCGCCGGGGTTCACCGCGCCGGGGTTCACCGCGCCGGGGTTCACCGCGTCCGGATTCAGGGTGCCGGGGGTCGAGATCGCGGGCTGCACGTTGATGCCGCCGATCGCCGGCTTCATGCGGTGGCCCTGACCGAATCGCTTCAGCGCCTCGTTCTCGATCCGGGTCACGCGCTCGCGGATGTCCTGCACGCGATCGTAGCGCTCGAACGGATCGTGCGTCTGCATGTCGTAGGGCAGCACGAGCCGATGCTCCTTGGGCTGCATGATCTTGGCCTCCTTGGCCTGCTCGGCGTTGACGGCGGCGTGCCACTGCGCGACGAGCAACCGGAACTTGGCCTTGCGCCGCTCGTACTCCTCGCGCTCGGCGGGTGTGACCGACTGCGTCATCGTTCGTAGCTTCTTGTGCCACCGCCACTCGTTCGCGAACTTCCGCGTGTTGTCGTTCGCGCTGGCGCCGATGCTGTAGTAGGTGAGGCCGGTCTCGAGCGCGGCCTCGAGCGCGGGGTCCTTCTCGATCGGTTCGAAGCCGTGGGCGTCGCTCGAACCGGGCATGCCGTCGGCGTAGAGCAGTCGCTTGCCGAGCGTGAACATGTCGTTCTTCGGGAACACACCCGTGGCGAGCGGGAGCCGACCCGACATCCTTTCGCCGTCCTTGCGCTCCAGCTCTCGCTCGGCGATGCCGGGGGTCTGAGGCATGAACGCGACATCGAAGATGCAGTCGGTGTCGCCCCGACAAGCGTTCGCCGCGTCGAGGAACCGGCCGACGTCGTAGATCTGCTCGTAGCCGTACTCGTCGCAGTCCGCGATCGACTGGCCGTTGGCGTCCCACTTCGGCTGGCGATGGGCCGTGGCCGCGTCCGCGGGATCGATGTGCGCGACACGACTGACCGGGAGCACGGCGAGCTTGCCCGATGGCCACAGCACGCTCGTCAGCCCCGCGGTGCTGGTGGGCTTGTTGTTGTTGATGGTGCCGTACGCAAAGTACTTGCCCTGCTTGATGTCGCGCGGGAGCTGGGTGCCCGACACCCGCATCATCGCGACCTTCGGCACGCCGGGCGTCGCGTTCCAGTGCTCGACGAGCCGGTCCTCGATCTCCTTCGCGCACGCGGTCTTGCGCCCGGGCGAGCAAGGGGCGCCGCCCAGGCAGGCGTTGCAGTCGACCGCGACCGGGGAGTGACCGCCGGCGGGTGCGGTCGCCGTGGGGGCCGCGGCGGCCACACCGACGCCGAGAACAAGACCGAGCAGGGCGACGAGGCTGGGGCGCTTCATGGGTTGTCTCCGAAGGCAGCGGTGACCCGGCGACCGCCGGGCGCAGACGCCCGCAGCGGTGGAGGACGGGGGCCGTACGTGTGACGGTACCCAGCGGCGATTTTTTTTCCAATCGCCGCGCGCGCGCGGATTCGATCGGAAGACCTGTGTCGCCGGCGTCGAGTCACGGACCGAAGAGGGCTCGCGCTCACTTTCGCCTGAGCCCGCGCACGCGGGCGACCGCCCCCGCCGTCCACCACAGCATGCGGGCGCGGCGGCTCGGCGGCGGCGGATACCTGGGCGGACTCGGATCCGTGAACGCATCGAGCCACGCCTCCCAGTCGTCGCGGGCGAGCACGCCGCCCAGATCGAACAACGCGAGATCGTCCACGCCGGCGGTCCGCACCAACGCGACGTCCGTGCGGAGCTCGTCGATGTCGCGGAACGTCGCCTCGTCGCCCAGGGCGCCGCGTCCGACCGCCCCGATCGCCACCGAAGTGCGGGCTCCGAAGCGCGCGCGCGCATGCGCAGCGGCGGCGGCGAGCAGACCCTCGGCGTCGGACCGGCGCAGTACACCGCGGCCGTATCCGACCGCGATCGACGTGTAGAGCATCACGCACACGCGGCGCAAGGGCAGGGCGTCGACCGGCGTGCCGAGCAGATCCTGCCACGATGGCGAGCTGGGCGTATCGGCGAGCACCACCGGCGCCACGGCGGCCCACCCGGCGATGCCGAGCGCGGCGGCGTCGTCGATCAGCGCGGTGAGCTGGGCAACGGCGCCGCTGCGGCTGCCCGGCACAGACAGACGTCCGCGGTCGATCGCGCGACGCAGCTGTGACAGCGGCGGCTCGAGGTCGACGCACAGCTCGTCGGGCAGGGCCGAGGTGGCCTCGAGCACGTCGAGCTGGCGCCGCGCCGCCTCAACGAACGCCGCTGCGTTGGCGCTGCTCGCCCAGCGCCCGGCCCGATCGGCGAGCATCGGCCACAGCGCCACCGACACCCCGGCCGAGCGCGCCGCGAGGATCACCGCCCGCGGATCGGGCTCGCTCGGCGTCGCAGAGACCACCAGCTGGAGCCCCCGCGAGCGCAGCGCCCCCAACACCTCACGGCTGCACAGCCGCCGATGATCGACGGTCTCCGCGAACACCCGCAGACGGGTGGCCGATGCAGTATCGTCGGCGTGCATGCGCGTACTGTACGGGGTCGTCGGGGAGGGCATGGGACACGCGACCCGCTCGCGCGTCGTGCTGGAGCACCTGGTCGCAGCGGGGCACGAGGTCGAGATCATGACCTCGGGCCGGGCCAAGGACTTTCTGGCAAAGCACTTCGAGGGCGTCAACCGGATCCACGGCCTGCACTTCGTCACCGAGGACAACCGGGTGCGCCTGGGGCGGACGCTGTGGTCGAACGTGCTGTCGGGCACGGTCGGCCTGCCACGCAACATCGAGGCCTACTTCGAACTCGTCGCGGAGTTCCGTCCCGAGGTCGTGATCAGCGACTTCGAGTCGTGGACGTATCTATACGCAAAGGTCCATCGGCTGCCGGTGTTCAGCATCGACAACATGCAGATCATCAACCGCTGCACCCACCCGCCCGAGGTGTTGGCCGGGCAGGGGGCCAGCTTCGAGGTCGCCCGCGCGTTCGTGAAGGGCAAACTGCCGTTTTGCGATCACTATCTGGTCACGACGTTCTTCCGCCCCGAGATCCGCAAGGAGCGGACGTCGCTGCACCCACCCATCCTGCGGCCCGAGATCCTGGCGAGCGTGCCGCGCCGCGGTGACCACCTGCTCGTCTATCAGACCGCCGAGGGCCACGGTGCGCTCGCCGAGGTCCTGCAGCGCTGCGGCATCGAGTGCCGCGTCTACGGCATGCACCGCGGCCTCGCGAAGGAGCGCACCGATGGCAACCTGCGGCACCGGCCGTTCTCCGAGGCCGGCTTCATCGACGATCTCGCCACCGCGCGGGCGGTCATCGCCGGCGGCGGCTTCACGGTGATGGGCGAGGCGGTGTACTTCCACAAGCCGATGCTGGTCGTGCCCCTGGCCAATCAGTTCGAGCAGAACCTCAACGCGCGTTGGCTGGCGCAGCTCGGCTATGGTCGGTGGGCGTCCGCGATCGACGATCCCCAGCAGGTGCGCGACTTCCTCGACGCCGTGCCCGCGTGCGAAGAACGCCTGGCGTCGTATTCGCAGGACGGCAATCGCGACCTGCTCGGCGCCCTCGACGAGCTGCTCGATCGCGCGGCGGCGGGGCTTTGCTGAGCCGACCGCCTCGACGCACACGCCTCTCGACGCACACGCCTCTCGACGCACACGCCTAGAGATCGCGGGATGGCAGGCCGACGCGGACGAGCTGCGGGCACTTCGCCCGCCGCCGCGACGCGAAGAAGCTGCCCGCCTCGGGTGCTGGACCGATGGCGACCCAGTCGTCCGAGGCCTCGCCGAAGGGGGTGATCCACGCGGTGGCGAGCTCGAAGACGAGACCGCGGGCCCCGTCGAAGGCCACGACGTGCTCGGCGCCCGGCAAGAACGCCAGCCGGCGGTGGGCGACGCGACCGAGCTTGCGCACGATCCGGTGGTCGAAGTCGACGAGGTGGAGATCGTGCGGCGGGTGGGCCTCGTGCCCGGTGGTGAACACCATGCGCCGGGCATCGTCGGCGAACTGCGGTGTGCCGACGACATCGTCGGCGACGTTCTCGAACTCGCCGCCGTCGGCGAGCCGGCAGCGCAGCACGTCGTGGCTGGCGACGAGGACGGAGACGCACAGGATCGACGCGTCCGGTGAGATCGCCACGTCGCGCGCCGGAGGCTCGAGCGCGATACGCAGCGGCACCTGGTCGGGTGCGAGCCCGATGATGGCGGTGACCGGACCGGATGCGGCATCGAGCGTGTCGGTGGAGTGTTCGGAGAGCCACAGCCGAGCGTGGCCACGCTCGGATCGGATGACTCGACCGCAGCCGCGGCCGAGCATCGCCGGTGCGTCCGCGCCCACCTCGAGCACGTGCCACTCGCAGCCGCGGCGCCACGCGAGGGCGCCGTCGTCGAGGTACGTGGCCTCGCTTCCTTCGACCGCGCCGTGCTCGCTGCCCGTTCGCGCATCGACGCGGTGGATGCGACCGCCCTCTTCCCGCGCGAGCTCGCCGCCATCGCGGGCGATGGTGACGCGGGTCGCCGTGCGGCCGACGCTGCGGATGCCGTCGGCTTGCACGAGGCGAACCCCACGGCGACAGCCGATCTCCGCGCGGGTGGCCCCGTCGTCGCTGGCGGTCCATTCGCGCACCGCGGCGACCACCGGTGCGATCGCGACGCGCTCGTGCGACGGCTGGAAGAAAATCGGCGAGGCACGCTGCAGCGGACCGAGCCGCGGCGGTGGCGGCGGGACGTCCTTGGCGGTCGACATCGGTCGCGGTGAGGCCGCGATGGCGATCGACCGTGCGTCCACCATCGTGCGCACACCGGCGGCGCAGGCGACGGTCAACAGACCGGCGGAAAGCACGGCGATTTTGGGGCGCACGCGCGGCAATCTAGCAGCCCGGCATGGGCCGGCTCGACCGAAACCCCATCGGGCTGCACACCGGGTCGCCAAGACGGGGCTCTGCCGCGCCCCAGGCATGCGCTCGATCACGTCACGCGGGCCGCAGTTGCGAGGCTGCCATCGTGGCTGCTAGACCGTTTCCCGCAGCGCCCCGTTTTCACGGGCATCGCCCGCCGCCGACCATGTCTGGATCCGACACCGAGCGCACGTACGTGCCCGCCGAGCTCGACGCGCTCGAAGACGCCATCGAGCGGATGCCCGATCCCGCGTTGCATCTGCCGCCGCAACTCGATCCCGATGCCCGCGCCAGAATCCACGACGCGCTCCTCCGGTACCGCGCGATCGAGGCCCTCGCCCGACCGCTGCTCCTGCAGGCCGAGCCGGCGGCGTCGGTGCTCGCCGATGTCATCGCGCAGGCCCGCGCCGCGACCGTGGCCAAGCGCTGCGTCGCGGTCGATGACCGTCCCGCAGCGCCGGGCGGCACGTCGACACCGCGGCGATGGATGTGGTGGTCGCTGCCGCCATTGGCGGCGATCGGTGCCGCTGCCGTGGTCGCCGTGGTGGTGATGCGTCCACGAGGCGACCCCGCGTCGTACCCGGCCGAGTCCCCCGCGGTGATAGCCCAGGCCGCGCCACGCGAGCCGGCCGCGCCACTCGAGCCGGCCGCGCCACTCGAGCCGGCCGCGCCACGCGAGCCGGCCGCGCCACGCGAGCCGGCCGCGCCACGCGAGCCGGCCGCGCCACTCGAGCCGGCCGCGCCACTCGAGCCGGCCGCGCCACTCGAGCCGGCCGCGCCACCCGCCCTCGCCGATGCCTCGTCGATGCCGGCGCCGCCCGCCGCCGGCCGCGGTGCCGGCACGCTCGCGCTCGAGGAGGCGCGCGCCGTGGAGTCGAAGCCCGCCGAACCAGTGCAGGCGGTGGCGCTTGCTACCGACGTCCCAGCGGCCGGCGACGATCGCCGCGCCCGCACCGTCGATGCCGACAGGTACGACGAAATCGGCGAGTCGAACCGCAAGGCCGACCTCGAGCCAACGGCGCCCTCGACGAAGCAGGCCAAGGCGGTGAAGCCGACCCGCACGCCCCCCTCGCCGGCCCCCACCAGCGGTGCCGTCCCCGGCCGCGACGCCCCGGGCAAGACGATCTCGCTGGGCGATCGCCTCGTCCGCGCGGATGCGGCGCGGCGCGGCGGCGACTGTGCCACGGCGCGATCCGACTACGACGCGGTCATCGCCGGCGGTGCGACCAAGCAGCGCGCCCGTGCGCGAGCCGGACTGTCACTGTGCCTCGAGCGCGCCGGCGACGACGCCGGTGCGCGTGCGCTCGTGGCTAAGGCGCGGACCGACGACGCGGGGATCGATGCTTGGATCGCCCAAGAGCGCTAGCCCAGACGAGATCGCCGCGCGGCGATGGTCACCGAGTGGTCGTCTCGACCCCAGCGACGCAGTCGAGATCGAACACGTCGAGCACGAACAGACCCGTGATGAACAGCGCCAGCGCCAACGAGATCGGCAAGAAGCCGGTCGAGGCGGGGGGCTCATCCACCTCGTGGTCGTCGTCGTGGTCGCAGACGTGCACCGAGATCCTCGCCACACGCTACATGAATGCCACGAAACCGCCCGCGAAAAACCTACCGTCGTGACATGTGGACACACACCTGGCCCTGGCACCCGCCCGGACCCCCCGGGGAATTGACTCGGCGGCGCGCCCGGGCGACAAACCCCAGGAATGTCGCACGCGCAAGAGCCCGCAACCGAGACCATCGAGGCCGGGCGCCCGATGTCGATCCTACGGCGGTGGACGATCGATTTCCACAACCGCACGATCCTGTTCAAGGCCGGCAACTGGATCTTCACGACGTACGCGTTCCTCGCGGCTGCCGCGTTCGCGACCGGCTTCGCGGGCTCGCTCTGGTACGACGCGATGGCGGGGATGGACGTCCTGCTGATCGCGAAGTTGTACCTCTTCATCGCCGTGCCGGCGGTGCTCGTCGGCCTGCGTCTGTTCAGCATCCTGCTCGAGTGGCGCGAGCTGTTCAAGCGGCCGCTGCAGACCATCGTGAAGCCTGGCTACATGCTGCACGGTGGCATCTTCGGCGGCGTGATCGGACTGTACGCCGTCAGCGTCATCGCGGACGTGCCCACGCTTCGTCTGCTCGACGCACCGGCACTGGCCCTGCCGCTGGGCGAAGCGATCGCGCGGCTCGGCTGCTACGTCTACGGCTGCTGCTGGGGTCGTCCCACCGACAGCCGCTTCGGCGTGCGCTACACCAGCCCCGACTCGAAGGTCGTGCGCTGCGCCCCGCACCTGCACAACGTCAAGATCCACCCGGCGCAGCTGTACGCCCTGTGTATCTACTTGGCGATGTTCGCGGCGATGTACGCGATCTTGCCGCTGATGCCGTTCGACGGCGCGCTCACGGCCATCTACTTCATCGGTCACTCGGCGATCCGCTACAGTCTCGAGTTCTTCCGTCAAGACGATCGCGGCAAGCTGTGGGGCAAGCTCACCCACACCAACATGTACTCGCTCGCGATGGTCGTCGGCGGCCTCGCCATCTTGATCTGGGGCTACAGCAACGGCACCCGCGCCGAGCTCGACATGAGCATCCGTCTGGTCCACATCGTCACCAACACGTCGATCATGCCGTGGATCGCGATGTACGGCCTGGTGTTCGGGTTCGCCTACGGCGTGCACTACCGCAAGGTCGGCAGCTGGTTGTCGACCCCATCCGGCGGCATGTCGCCGATGGTGGACGAGCTCAGCATGGGCGCGTCGGCCCGCGCCGAGGGCCGTCCGGGCGCGGAGTGAGCCCCCCGCGCTCGGGCCCGCCCGATGGGGCCGCGACCGGCGGCCCTACTCGCGCTGTCCCGCGGCGATCGGCCGCGGGCGTCGTCGCTTGAGCCGGGTCGCCTCGCGGTGGCGCCGCTCGGCCCGGTCGATGAGCAGATCGTGGGTGCCACGGTCCGCGCCCATGCGCTGGATGTAGCTGCCATCGGGCTGCATGTCCCAGGCGCTGCGCCGGTCCGCGAGCTGCAACTTGAGCACCGACCGCAGCTCGCGGCGCAGGTGGGGCGCCTCGACGGGGACCAGCACTTCCACCCGGCTCTCGAGGTTGCGCCGCATGCAGTCGGCGGAGCCGATGTAGTACTCCTCCGCGCCGCCGTTGCGGAAGTAGTAGATGCGCGCGTGCTCGAGGAAGCGGCCAACGATGCTGATGACGCGGATGGTCTCCGACAGACCGGGGATGCCCGGGCGGAGTCGGCAGACATCGCGCACCAAAAGATCGATGCGGACGCCGGCCATCGATGCTCGGTACAGCGCAGCGATCACGTCGGAGTCCTCGAGCGCGTTGAACTTGAGCTGGATGAGGCCGCCGCCCTCGGCACGCGCAACGGCGATCTCGCGCTCGATCTTCTCGAGCAGCGCGAGTTTGAGGAGCTTGGGCGCGACGAGGATCTTGTTGTAGCGGCGCTTGGGCCGGTAGCCGGTGGTCAGGTAGTTGAAGAGCTCGGTCATGTCCTCGCCGACCTCGTCGTCGCAGGTGAACAGGCCGACGTCGGTGTACGCGCGGGCGTTGCCGGCGTGATAGTTGCCGGTGCCCACGTGGGTGTACCTGCGGAGGCGGTCCGAATCCTGACGCACGACGAGGATCGTCTTGCAGTGGGTCTTGAGGCCGACGACGCCGTAGCTGACGTGGATTCCGGCCTCCTCGAGGTCGCCGGCCCAGCGGATGTTCGCGAGCTCGTCGAAGCGGGCCTTGAGCTCGACGACCGCGGCGACCTGCTTGCCGTTGCGGGCCGCGTTGACGAGGTGGCGGACGACCTGGGTGTCGGCGCTGGTGCGGTACAGCGTCATCTTGATCGCGCGGACCTTGGGGTCTTCGGCGGCCTCGCGCAGGAACCGCTCGACGGAGCTCGAGAACGACTCGTATGGGTGGTGGACCAGGATCGCCCGGGCGTCCCGGATCTGGTGGAACACGCTGCGGGCCTCGCTGAACTCGGGGTGGTCGACGGGGCGGTGCGGCGCCTCGCGCAGGTGCGGCATCGGCAGCGACCCGAGCTCGGTCAGATCGCGCATGCCGATGATCCCGACGGTCTCGAACACGTCGGCGTCGCGCAGGCCGAATTTCGACGCCAGCAAGGCGCGGTGCAAAGTCGGCATGTTGGGACCGATCTGCACCCGCACGATCGGCGCGAACTTCCGCTCGCGGAGCTCGGACTCGATCATCGTGAGCAGGTCGTCCGCGAGGTCCTCGTCGCCCTCGGTCACCGCGTTGCGGGTGACGCGGAACACCGCGCAGCTCTCGATGACCATGCCGGGAAACAGCAGATCGAGGTTGTGGGCGACGACATCCTCGAGCGTGACGAAGCTCGACGTGGTGCCGACCCGCAGCATGCGCGGGATGCCGGCGCCGACGGGCACCTTCACCCGCGCGAGCAGGGGCATGGCGTCGTTGGGGTAGTGCAGCGTGACCAGCAGGTTGAGCGACAGGTTCGAGATGAACGGGAACGGATGGGCCGGATCCATCGCCTGCGGCGTGACCAGCGGGAAGACATTGTCGAAGTAGTGATCGCGCAGCGCCAGCCTGTCGCTGGCCGGCAGCGATCCGTAGGGGACGACGGCCACGCCCTCGGCCGCGAGCGGCGCCTGCAGGTCGTTCCAGACCCTGCGCATCTGGGCGTCGAGCTCCCGGATCACGCGATAGCACTCGGACATGAGCTCGGCCGGTGTCCAGCCGTCGGCGCCCAGCTCGGTGACGCCAGCGGCGATCTGCTGGGCCAGACCGCCGATCCGCTTCATGAAGAACTCGTCGATCGTGCTGCCGACGATGCCGAGGAATCGGACGCGCTCGAGCAGCGGAGTGCGCGGATCGGCGGCCTGCTGCACCACGCGGAACGCGAAGTTGAGCCAGGTCAGCTCGCGGTTGAGGTAGGCCTCGGGCGCGTTCGCGTCGGTCGGGTGCGACCATGTCGCCAGTCCGCGCGGCGACGGGGGATGGGCGGGGGTCCTCGCGCCCTCGGGCACGACCGGGGTACCGTCTTCGATGGGCGGCGCCACAGGATCATTCGCGGCGACTGTGCTGTCCGTACTCACGATCTCGCATTGTGGCAGACGCGGGCCACTTGCGCGTGCCGGACGCAACTAGAACGACCGCCGCGGCAGCGCGTATGCTGCACGCATGATCCGCCGCGCCGCGGTGCTGCTGCTGAGCTCGACCGTCGCATGCACGGCCGACGCGGCAATCGCGGGCGTGCCATCACCCGCGGTCCCCGCGGCGATCGAGTCGCCCCCCCCGCCCAATGTGCCCGCGGAGCCCGAACCCGCAGCCGCGGGGTCGCGGGACACAGGATCGGGCGCAAGCCTCGCCGTCGTGGCCGCCGGCCGCGCGGGGGATCCAGACCCGTTGGCCGCCGCAACCGACGCCGAGGCGCTCGCCCTCGAGGTCGGCTGCGTCCCGTCCCTCGAGGAGATGCTGCCCGATGGCGGGATGCTCGCGGCGGATGGTCGCCGCCGCCGCGAGGGCAGCGTCATGGTCGTCCGCAAGGCGGCGCGGAGGCTCATGCTGTTCGAGGACGGGGTTCGCACGCTGTGCATGCGCGTCGGCTTGGGCTTCGCACCCGCCGGCCACAAGCAGGCGGAGGGCGACGGCCGCACGCCCGAAGGCTGGTACCGGACGTCGGACAAGCCGTGGTCGAGCTTCGATCACGCCATCGCCGTCCACTATCCCAATGACGAGGATGCCCGCGCGGCTGCGGCCGATGGTCGCATCGGCGCGAAGACTCGGGACCGCATCGTCGCCGACGTACGCGCGGGTCGGACTCCGCCGCAGTCGACCAAGCTCGGCGGCGCGGTGCTCATCCACGGCGGCGGATCGGTGGTCGACTGGACGCTGGGCTGCATCGCGTTGGAGGACGCGGAGCTGCTCACCTTGCGGGAGCGGCTGCCCCAGGGCATGCGGACTGATCTGCTCGTCTTGCCCTGACCGTCTCCCAGTGCACGGAAGATCTCCACGCGAACTCCGGCCGCGGAGCGGACCGTGGTGGGACACAAGGTGGGTAGCGCGCAGCGGCGGGGGCGCACCGCATCGCGGATGGGCGTCGGCGGTTCCGCTATACTGCGGCGCGTGAGCGTGGGTTCGGAGCTCGAGTTGACGACGCTGTCGTTGCGTCGCACGCCGATGCCGACGGCTGGCGGCAAGGCAGAGATCCAACTCGTGGTGCTGCTCGGACCTGCGGTCGGGCAGGCGCTGCCGGTCGGCGAGGGCCTGGTGCTCGGCCGCGCCACGGCGGGGATCGCGATCCACGACGAGGGCGTCTCCCGTCGGCACGCCGCCCTGACGCGCCTCGACGACGGGAGCTATCTGCTGCGAGATCTGGGCAGCCGCAACGGCACGTACGTCAACGGCGTACGGGTGCAAGAGGTCAAGCTGGCCCTCGGCGATCGCATCGCGATCGGCGGGCAGACGGTGCTGCAGTTGACTGCGCGCGACAACCTCGAGGATCAGCGGGTCGCCGCGCAGAAGCTCCAGGCCCTGGGCGAGCTCGCCGGCGGCATCGCCCATGACTTCAACAACCTCCTCGGTGTGGTGCTCGCCAACGTCTCGCACGTGCAGTCGATGTCGACGTGGAGCGAGGCCGAAGTGCGGCGCGTGCTCGCCGACATCGAGGTCGCGGCGCGACGGGCTGGCGAGCTCACCCACGACCTGATGGTGTTCGCGCGCAGCGGCCCGCGCGCGCGCGATGCGGTGGAACTCGGCGCAGTGCTCGAGGACGCCGCCCGCCTGCTCGGCGCCGAGCTGCCCGAGTCGATCCAGCTCGAGGTCGAAGCGCGGCCGGGCCTGGTCGTGCGCGGCGACTCGACCCGGCTCGCGCAGGTGCTCACGCACCTGGGCAGCAACGCGATCACGGCGATGCCGGGCGGCGGCCGGCTGCGGCTGTCGGCGGGGCGCTGCGACGCGATCCCGCCGGAGATGGCAGGCGAGCAGTTCATGATCCCCGCCGGCGAGCTCGCGCTCATCCGCATCGAGGACACCGGGATGGGCATGGAGCCCGCGGTGCAGCGCCGCGCCTTCGATCCGTTCTTCACCACCAAGCCGCGCGGCGCCGGCACCGGGCTCGGCCTCGCCACGGCCCTGGCGATCGTCCGCGATCACGGCGGCCACGTCGGCATCTCGAGCACGCCGGGGGTCGGCACCCAGGTGTTCGTGTTCCTGCCGCTGCGCCGCGGGCAGCCGCAGATCGAGCGCCGCACGGTCGAAGAATCCGCGCCGCTGTCGGGCTGTGTGCTGCTGGCCGACGACGAGGACCTGGTGCGCAACGCGGCCCGTCGCGTGCTCGAGCACGCTGGGCTCCGGGTGCTCGCTGCCGAGGACGGCGACGTCGCGATCCGACTGTTCGAGGCGCACCGCGACGAGATCGACCTCGTCGTGCTCGATCTCGACATGCCCAAGGTCGACGGCGAGCGGGCGCTCGAGGCGATCCGTGCGAGCAGCTCCACGGTGAAGGTCTTGATCTCGAGCGGCTACATCGAGCGCGCGCGTGAGGCGAAGCTGCGCGACGTCGGCATCGACGGCACCCTCGACAAGCCCTACGACTCGCTCACGCTGCTGCAGGCGGTCGCCGGGGTCCTGCGCGCGCACCCGCGTCGCGCCCCCTGAGCCCCTCGCTGCGCCCTGAGTGCGCGCGACATGGGGGGATCCGGGCGCGGCGATTGCGACGCCCCGCGCACCCCTGCTATCAACGCTACGCCGCGTACATGCGCGGCGCGAACGCGGGCACCACCCATGAAGATCCTCGTCACCGGCGGCGCCGGGTTCATCGGCGCGAACTTCTTGAACCTCCTGGTGCCGCGGCACCGCGAGCACACGTTCGTCAACGCCGACAAGCTGACGTACGCGGCGAACCTCGCCAGCCTCGCGCCCGTCGCCGACGCGCCGAACTACGCGTTCTCCCGCACCGACATCGCCGATGCTGCCGCGGTGGACGCCATGTTCGACGAGCATCAGCCCGATGTGGTCGTGCACTTCGCCGCCGAGAGTCATGTCGACCGCTCGATCTCGGGGCCCCGCGAGTTCGTCCGCACCAACATCGAGGGCACCTTCAACCTGCTCGAGTCCGCCCGCCGGGTGTGGCCGCGCGGCGATGGCCTGTTCCACCACGTCAGCACCGACGAGGTCTACGGATCGCTGGGCGCCGAGGGGCTGTTCACCGAGTCGACGCGCTACGATCCGTCGAGCCCGTACTCGGCGAGCAAGGCCGCGAGCGATCACCTGGTGCGGGCGTACCACCGCACGTTCGGCCTGCCGGTGAAACTCACCAACTGCTCGAACAACTACGGCCCGCTGCAGTTCCCCGAGAAGCTCATCCCGCTCATGATCATGAACGCGCTAGACGGCAAGCCGCTGCCGGTCTACGGCCAGGGCACCAACGTGCGGGACTGGCTGTTCGTCGAGGACCACTGCGAGGCGATCTGGACGGTGGTGCAGCGCGGCGCGGTCGGCGAGACCTACAACATCGGCGGCAACAACGAGGTCCGGAACATCGACGTCGTCCACGGGTTGTGCTCGGTCCTCGCCGAGCTCACCGGGCGCCCCGTCGACGCGCTCCTTGGCCTCATCACCTACGTGAAGGATCGGCCCGGCCACGATCTCCGCTACGCGATCGATGCCACCAAGATCCGCGAGGAGCTGGGTTGGTCGCCGCGGGAGACCTTCGAGACCGGCCTGCGCAAGACGGTGGCCTGGTACCTCGAGCACACCCAGTGGGTGGAGCAGGTCCGCACCGGCGAGTACCGCAGCTGGATCGAGCACAACTACGGCACGCGCTGATAGGCGCGCACTTTTCGACCCCAGATCGGATAGCGACATGATCGACAGAGGCATCATCTTGGCCGGCGGCTCGGGCACCCGCCTCCATCCGCTGACGAAGTCCATCAGCAAACAGCTGATGCCGGTGTACGACAAGCCGATGGTCTACTACCCGCTGAGCGTGTTGATGCTCGCGGGCATCCGCAAGGTGCTGATCATCACCACGCCGCACGAGCAGGTGCTGTTCACCGGGCTGCTCGGCGATGGCAGCCAGTGGGGCATGGAGCTGCAGTACGTCACGCAACCGAGCCCCGACGGCCTCGCGCAGGCGTTCTTGCTCGGACGCAGCTTCGCCGACGGTCACGGCTGCGCGCTCGTCCTGGGCGACAACATCTTCTACGGCAACAGCCTGCAGGACCTGGTCGGCCAGGCGGTGCGGCGCGAGCGTGGCGCGACGGTGTTCGGCTACTGGGTGAAGAACCCCGAGGCCTATGGCGTCGCCGAGTTCGCCCCCGACGGGCGCGTGCTCACCCTCGAGGAGAAGCCCAAGGTGCCACGCAGCAACTACGCGGTGACAGGGTTGTACTTCTACGACGCCGAGGTCTGCGATCTGGCGGCGTCGCTCGAACCCTCGGCCCGCGGTGAGCTCGAGATCACCGATCTCAACCGCCTGTACCTCGAGCGGCAGGCACTGCACGTCGAGGTGCTCGGCCGTGGTGTGGCGTGGCTCGACACCGGCACGCCCGACGCGCTGCTGCAGGCAGCGAACTTCATCCAGACCATCCAGCAGCGGCAGGGCCTGCAGATCGCCTGCCCCGAGGAGATCGCCCACGGCCGCGGCTGGATCACGACCGCCCAGCTGCGCGCCCTGGGCGAGACGCTGGCCAAGAACGACTACGGCCGCTACCTGTTGCAGCTGTGCGACGAGGGCGGCGGTCGATGAAGGTCACGCACACCAAGCTTCCCGGCGTGCTGATGATCGAGCCCGACGTGTTCGGCGACGACCGCGGCTACTTCCTCGAGACCTGGGCGCAGCCCCGCTACGCCGAGGTCGGTGTGCCGGAGCTCTTCGTGCAGGACAACGTGTCGATGTCGCGTCGCGGCATCCTCCGTGGTCTGCACCTGCAGCATCCGTATGGCCAGGGTAAGCTGGTCCACGTGGTCGACGGTGAGGTCTTCGACGTCGCCGTCGACGTCCGCGTCGGCTCGCCCACGTTCGGGCAGTGGGTCGGCGCCGTCCTCTCGGCCGAGAACCATCTGCAGGTCTACATCCCGCCGGGCTTCGCCCACGGCTTCTGCGTGACCAGCGAGACCGCGTTGTTCTCGTACAAGTGCACCGAGGGCTACCACCGCGAGTCCGAGTTCGGAGTGGCGTGGAACGATCCGGCGCTCGGCATCGAGTGGCCGATCGCGGCGCCGCAGGTGTCGGCGAAGGACCAGCAATTCGGGCCGCTGTCGGCGATTCCGGTCGACCGGCTGCCGATCTTCGGCGGCCCGGCATGACCGCGGCCACCGCATTGGTGCTCGGCGCCGACGGCATGCTCGGCACCGCCTGGCGTACCACGCTCGATCGGGCAGGGCGCGCCCACGACGATCTCGGACTGCCCACGTTCGACGTGACTCGCCCCGCCGACATCGATGCGCTGCCGATCGCGGCGGGCACCTTGGTGGTGAACTGCGCGGGGTGGACGGACGTCGATGGCGCCGAGGTCGACGAGGCGGGCGCGATGGCACTCAACGGCGATGCCGTCGGGGCGCTGGCCGTGCGCTGCGCCGAGCGGGGCGCCGTGCTCGTCCACTACAGCACCGATTACGTGTTCGACGGCGACGCGACGGCGCCGTACCCCGTGGATGGTTTGCAGCGGCCGCTCTCGGCCTATGGCCGTACGAAGGCCGCGGGCGAGCGCAAACTGTGGGCGTCCGGCGCGGCATGCCTGCTGGTGCGGACCAGCTGGCTCTACGCGCCGTGGGGCAACAACTTCGTACGGACGATCGCCCGGCTGGCGGCGTCATCGCCCAGCCTCGCGGTCGTCGATGATCAGCGCGGGCGCCCGACGAGCGCCGAGCACCTCGCCGCCTCCACGCTCGCTCTCGTGGATCGCGGAGTCCGCGGCATCGTCCACGTCACCGACGGGGGCGAGTGCACATGGTTCGAGTTCGCGACGGCGATCGCCCGCGCGACGTCACCGGGCTGCACGGTCACGCCGTGTACCACCGCCGACTTCCCGCGACCCGCCCGGCGCCCGCCGTACAGCGTCCTCGATCTCGCGCGAACCGAGGCCGCACTCGGGCCGATGCCGCCGTGGCAGACCAACCTCGCGGACGTGCTCGCGCGCCTGCCGGCGTGACCCCGCACTGCGGCCGCTCACTCGGCGAGCAGCCGGCGCAGCTGGTCGAGGGCAGAGGCGGGCACGTCGAGGAACTGCAGGCCGATGTCGAAGTTCGCCGGTTTGCCGCCGTCGATCGGCCGCACCCACACCACCTCGGTGAGGCAATCGACCGAAGTGTTGTCGGGCATGAACAGCTCGATCTCGAAGCGCGCCCCGAGGGCGAGCGGCTCGTCGCTGTACACCCGCGCGCCCCCGATTCCGATGTCCACGACCTGCCGTCGCGGCAAACGACGGCGAGCAGGCCTGAAATACAGAGGGAGATTGATGCGCGTGAACTTACGCCGTTCGTCCGACGATGAATCCACCATTGCGGCCGCCTGTCGCGTGGGTATCACTGATGGTATCAGTCCGATGCGCGAACGCCAGCGCTTCGGCGCGCCTCCGCGATGCCGAATCGGGTCGCGCACGACGAGGCGCGATCGTGGACGTGCCCACTTCGATCGCTCCGGGGCCTGACAACGGGTACCATCGGCGCAGGTGAGCTGCCGGTTCGACACGGTCCTACGGGGGTTTCGCGCGCTGCGGCCGGGCTCTGGTCGCCATCGTTGCCCCCGATCGATGGGCTCGAGCGGTACCGCGCTCGCTACCAAGCCCGGTACCGCCCTCGGTGCGACTTCGGTCCCCGCCGGCGTCCACGGTAGGAGCTGAGCCGCGGTGTACGGCGTCGGGATCCAGGCCTACGCGGCCCTGATTCTGTGGATCCCGATCTGCTTCGGGTTCTTCGGGACCATGAAGCCGCTGCAGGCCTCGTACCTCGCGCTGCTGCTGGGGATCGTGTTCTTGCCCGAGCAGACTGTCTTCGATCTCCCGCTGCTCCCGCCGTTCGACAAGCAGGCCTTCGCATGCATGGGCGCGTACTTCGGCGCGGTCATGTTCCTCCGCGACAAGCTGCGGAGGGCCAAGATCCTCCGCGGCAGCGAGGTGTTCTTCATCATCGTGGTCATCGGCAACATCGGCACGGTGTTCACCAACCCGGACGGCGTGGTGATCGGCGGCGCGCTGGGCTACGACGGCATCCCGACCCGGCAGATCACGCTGCAGGGCCTGACGCTCTACGACATCCCGTCGCTCACGATCCGGGACGCGCTCGGGATCTTGCTGCCGTTCCACATCGGTCGGGCGCTGGTCCGCACCCGCGAGGAGGCGGTCACGATGTGGACGGTGTTGGTCGGCATCATGCTGGTCTTGCTGCTGCCGATGCTGCTCGAGCTGCGGATCTCGCCGCAGATGCATCGCTGGGTCTACGGCGCCCACGCGGCCGACTTCGCCCACAGCGCCCGCGACGGCGGCTTCAAGTCGACGCTCTTCTTCGCCTCGGGCCTGGCCCTGGCCATGTTCCTGTTCGCGTCGATGGTCGGCGCGGCCCTGCTGCGGCGCGAGAAAGTCCGCGTGATGGGACTGCCGGCCGGCGCGATCCTGGCGGCGCTGTGGGGGGCGATGCTGATCTCGCGTAACGCCGCCGCCAACATGTACGCCGCTGCGGTGTTGCCCATCGTGATGCGGCGCAACACCGGCTCGGCGGCGCGGCTGTCGGTGATCCTCACTGTGCTCGTGATCTCGTATCCAGCGCTCCGGGCGACCCAGATCTTCCCGGCCAAGGAGCTCGTCGAACTCGCCACGAAGTACAGCGCGAACCGGGCCCAGTCGCTCGAATTCCGCTTCAACAACGAGGACATCCTGCTCGAGCGGGCCAACATCCGCCAATGGTTCGGGTGGGGCGGCTTCGGCCGCAACCGCATCTACGACGAGCGCGGCAAGGACATCTCGGTCACCGACGGCGAGTGGATCATCCGCTACGGCATGCGCGGGATCGTCGGGTTCATCGGCAGTTTCGGGCTGCTCACCTGGCCGGTGTTGGTCGCGTACCGCCGCCGCAAGAAGCTCGGCAGCCCCGAGGCCACCGCGCTGGTCGACACCATGGCGCTGCTCGTCGCGGCGTCGGCGATCGACATGCTGCCCAACGGCTACTTCTCGGTGCTGCCTTACTACTTCGCCGGGGTGCTCGCCGGGGTCAGCGAGGGCGCGGGCGAATCCAACGCCCGCGGAGCCGCGGTCCACCTCGACCGGTACACCGAGGCGCCGCCGGTCGTTGCCGGGTTCACGCCGACATCCGGGCACGGGTACCCGCACGGATACGATCCACGAATGGGGGGCCGATGAAGCTGTGGGTGGTGATCGTCAACTACAAGACCCCGGTCATGGCGCTGGCGGCCGTCGCCTCGGCGCTGGCCGACGTGGTCGCCCTGGGCGGCCGCATCTGCGTCGTCGACAACGCGTCGGGTGACGGCTCGTACGAGCACCTGCGAGACGGCGTCGTCGCGATGGGCGACGTGCCGGTCGAGGTGGTCGCCGCGGAGCGAAACGGGGGCTTCGGCTACGGCAACAACGTCGCGATCCGCCAGGCGCTGCGCAGCGACGACCCACCCGAGTACATCTACCTGCTCAATCCCGACGCCGTCGCGGCGCCCGGGGCGATCGCGCGGGTCATCGCCTTTCTCGACGAGCACCCCGCGGTGGGCATCGCCGGCAGCCACGTCGAGAACCCCGACGGCACCACGCACGTCTCCGCGTTTCGCTTCCCGAGCCCGCTCGGCGAGGTGGAAGCCACGCTCAAGCTGGGCCTCGCGTCGCGGGCCCTGGCGAGCTGGAGGGTCGCGGGCCTGCCGTGCGATCGAACGATGGCGGTCGATTGGGTCACCGGCGCGAGCTGTGCGTATCGCCGCCAGCTGCTCCAGGAAATCGGTCTGTTCGACGAGAACTTCTTCCTCTACTTCGAGGAGACCGATCTCTGCCGCCGCGCCGCCTTGGCCGGCTGGGAGCGGTGGTTCGTCCGCGAGGCGACGGTGCGGCACGAGCAGGGCGCGTCGACGGGCATCACCGACACCGCGAAGCCGACTCCGCGGTACTGGTTCGACTCGCGCCGCTACTACTTCCTCAAGCAAGGTGGCGCGCGCGAGCTCGCCCTCGCCAACCTCGCCTGGGTCGCCGGCTTCGGCCTGTGGCGGGTGCGTCGGCGGATCCAGGGCAAGCCCGACCGCGACCCGCCGCACATGCTCCGCGACTTCCTGCGCCACGCCTTGGGGCGCGCCCAAACCCGCAGCTCCTGAGCTATCATTGCGGCGCCGTGTCCATCCGATCGACGCTCTCGCTCGCACTGGTGCTCCTCGCCGCGGTCGCCTGCAAGCCCCGGCACCCCTATGTCTGGGCCAACGACTACACCCAGGCCGAGGTGCCCGTCGGCACGCTGCCGCTGCGTCCCGGTGACACCATCTCGGTCACGGTGCCGCGCATGGAGGAGCTTCGGGGCGTCGCGCCGTTCGAGGTGGGGGCCGACGGCGCCGTCGTGCTGCCGCTGGTCGGGCCGTTCGAGGTCGAGGGCCTCACGCCCGAGGCCGCCGCGCGCAAGCTCAACGCGCGGCTCAACGGCATCGTCGTCAACCCCGACGCGCGCGTGTCGGTGGTGACGCCGCGACTGCCCGTGGTGACGGTGGTCGGCGAGGTCGCCGAACCCGGGCGCTTCTCGCTCGAGCACGGCGAGGGCATCCTGACCGCCCTGGCGCTGGGCGGCGGTCTCACCGAGTTCGCCGACCCGCTGGGCATCTTCGTGGTCCGCAGGTATCCCAAGCGCGAGCGCATCCGCTTCCGCTACGCCGACCTCACCGGTGGAGTTGCGCGCAGCGCCGGCTTCGATCTGCGCGATGGCGACGTCGTCGTCGTCGAGTAGGCACCCGCCGCGATGGTCGGTTGGCTCACCCTCGCCCTGCTGATGATCGATCCATCAGCGGCGCGCACCGACGTGTCGGGTGGCGCGTCGACCGAGGTGCGCGGCGGCTGGGCACCCACCACGCCGACCTCCGAGTCGACGCCGGCCTTCACCCTGCTGGTCACACCCAACATCGATCTGCAGCACCGCCATCGTCGGCGCGGCACGGTGCGGCTGGGCTACGCGCCGCGGATGTTCCTGCGCCTGCCTAACCTGTTGTCGGTGCAGCGGCCGCTCATCCTCCATCAGATCGAGCTCGACTACGCCCGGCCCCTCACGCGCGCGTGGCAGTTCGCGACCAACGTGCAAGGCCGCATCGGCGAGCTCGACTACACCGCGGCGGGTACCGCCTTCGATCCCGGCCAGACCAACATCCCCAACGTCAGCGTGCTGTCGCTCGCGATCGTCGACGGCGCCGTCGGCTTCGTCGGTGCGTTGAACCCCCAGACGTCGCTGACGTTAGGCGCCGGCGGCGGCACCCGCCGTCAGCTCTCGGACGCCGGCGACCAGGGCATCTTGGCGCAGAGTTACGGCAATTTCACCGTCGGCCCGGCGTTCTCGCTCAGCGCCCGCGACGACCTGCAAGCCGGGGCGACGGTGTCGCTCATCGACTTCGACCCGGGGGCCCTATTCGTCGCCGTCGACGCGCGCCTGGCGTGGGTGCACTCCATACGAAGCAGCCTGCGGCTGTCGCTGGACGCCGGCGTGTTCATCACCCGCGTGGCCGCCCGGCAAGATGATCCCACCGGCATCGACGGGGCGACGTTCCCGGTCGGCGGCATCGGGCTCGACGGCACGATGATCGCGCGCAGCAACTACTCGATCGGGGGCGGCATCGCCGGCTCGGTGTTCGGGGTGTTCGACGCCGCGTCGGGCCGCCTTCTCTACCGTACGATGCTCAACACCGGCATCACGGCGTTCTTTCCTCCGCGGTGGTCGGCGGGGATCGAGGCGTCGTTCGTCACCGCGATCAGCCGCGAGCCGCTCGACGACTCGGCCGGCTTCGTCGAGCCCGAGACGCTCGTCAACCTCCGGACGCCGATCACGTACACCATCGATCGTACCAAGGCGCTGGAGTTCGGCGTGCTGGCCGGCGCCCGCGCGCCGCACCTCGCCGCCGACAGCTTCGACACCACCCGCTATGAGGCCTGGCTGTATGTGGCGTTCCGCATCGCGGGCAGCACCGCCCGCGGCGGCCGCGAGGTCCGGCGGCGCAGCATCGGGACCTACTGAGATCGGCAGGCGCTCGATTGCCGCGCGGCGCCCGAGCGATCAGCGCGCGCGCAGGCGGGCGGAGACGACCCGACGCAGCTCGCGGGCGAGGGCGAAGAACAGCCCCAGGAACAGGCCACCGGCCAGGCCGATGCCGACGCGCATGGCCACGAGCTTCACCCACGGCACCGGCTTCACGTTGGGCGGCGCGATGATGTCGAAGCGGCTGGCGACGCTCGCTCGCTCGATGTCGAGCTGCGTGCGGCTGGAGTTGAGCTTCGCGAACAGCTCGTCGTGGAGCTTCTTGCTGGCGTCGTACTTGCGCAGCAGCTCGCTGTACTCGGCCTGGAGCTCGGGCAGCTTGGCGGTGATCGACCGCGTGCGCTCGTAGTCGTTGGTCAGGCGCGACAGCTCGGCCTGGGCGATCGCGTGGGCCGCCTCGGCCGCATCCGCGGACAGGCGCGCGTCGGCGTAGAGCGGATTCTTGGCGCGGCCGACCTTCTCGGCCGAGCCGCCGTGGGCGAGGACGTCGTCGCGCATGTCCTCCATCTGCTTGAGCTGCGCCTTGAGGGCGACGACAGCGGGGTGCATGTTGCCCTTGCCGTCGGCCTTGGCCTCGGCGAGCTGGCGCTTGAGGTCGGTGATCGTCGTCTCGTACGGGCGCGCCTCCTCGAGGCGGTTCTCGATGATCGGCGACTCGCTCTTCACCCGCAGGCGGCTGAGCCGCAGCTCGGTGGAGGTGCGGGCGACCTCGGAGGCCGCGCGGCCGCGGTCGCTGCCCAGCGCGATGAGGTTCGACAGCAGCTCGCCCGCCTGCTCGGGCAGCCCGTCGGTGTGCTCGCGGCGGAACGAGAGCACCGCCTGATCGGTCGCGGTCAGCGTCTCCTCGGTCTCGCGCAGGCGCTGCTCGAGGGTCTCGACCTCGAGCATCAGCACCTTGATGCTCTTGTCGACCTCGGTCTGAACGTACAGGCGCAGATGGGTGTCGAGGAACGTGGTGGCGTCGTCCTCGGTCTTGGCGGCGAAGGCGCCGAGGTACGAGTACTCGGAGGCGCGCTCGAATTCGAGGCGCTTTTGGTAGTCGCGGAGCTTCGATTCGGGGACGTCGGTGTCGCCGAGTTCGCGCAGGGTCTCGAGGACTAGGGCCGGGCGGACGAAGTTGCGCTGGGCCGAGCGGAAGAACTCGAAGCTCATGCGCGGCCCGCTCTGCAGCGGGTTGTCGCTGGCCTTGGGCACGAGCAACAGCTCGAACTCGGCGCGGACCGGGGGCTTGAGGTACTTGTACCAAGCCGCGCCGGCGCCACCGCCGAGAATGGTGCAGATCGCCAACGACAACCAATAGCGGTTGAGGAAGGCGAGGATCTGCAGCATCAGGCCGAGCAGATCCGTCTCGGGCTCGGCGCCCGGCATCTGCTGGACGCGCGGGTGCGGGACCTCGAACACGCGGCCGGTGGGCACCGCGGTCACCAGGCCAGTCGACGGATCGCGGCGCGCGAGGGCGCCCGGCGGGGGGATCGTCGGCGGGCGCGCCACGGGCACGAGGGCCCCGGTGCCCGGCGTGCGCGCGCGGCTCTGGGCGGGCGCCATGGCACCCGCGATCATCGTGGCGTCGGGGTGCGTCGCGTGCGACTGCGAGCCCGCCATGTACGTGAACACGGTCTCGCCGGTGCGGATGGTGTCGCCCGGTTGCAGGTCGGTCTCGGTGACGCGCTCGTCGTTGACGATCGTGCCGTTGGTCGAGCCCAGGTCGTACAGGCGGTGGTGGTCGCCCCAACGCACCAGCTTGGCGTGCTGCTGCGAGAGTGCCCGCTCGTTGATGCGGATGTCCGCGTACTTCGATCGTCCGATCACCAGCTCGGGGCGGGACAGCTCGAACAGGCGGCCAGGCTCTGCGCCGGATACCACCAGCAAGAACGCCTCGGCCGCGAGGGGAGCACCACCCGCGCCGACCACCTCGAGCATCTTGTCCAGGCCTGGCTCACCGGGAGCCACCGTCCGGCCCGTGATGACGGCGCTCGGGATCACCGTCCGGCCCGTGCGATTGGAGTCCATGGAAGTGCCCCATGGTAGTGCGAAGCCTCGGGGGGCGCCAGCCGCCATGGGGCTGGGAGCCGGGCGAACATGCGACGGGCGCGTGACATCTGGGCGGGTCACTCCGCTCGATTTCGAGCGAAGAACGCCGCGGCTCCAGGTCCGACAGCCGCGCTGCGTCGGCTTTTTACGGCGCGGGAAAGCTGTCAACATCCCAGACCGACGCAGCCCCAGACGGCGGCGTTCCCCCTGCGATGTGGCGCAAACGCTCTGCCTTCATGAAGAGGGTCGTGACAGGATTCGACGTCCTGGTCAGCGCCGTTGCGTTCTTTGCAGCGCTCTTCGTCCGTGACTGGCTCGCCCGGACCGAGGCCGACATCGAGATCGTCGCCACGATCTTCGCCTCGGTGGGCGGAGTGCCCCCCGGCATCGATCCCGCCCAGTACCAGTGGCTCATCGTCGGGCTCGTGCCGATCTGGGCGGTGTCGTTCCATTACGCCAACAGCGGCGACATCCGCTTGAGCTACGGCGCCGCGGCGTATCGCTACCTCAAGGCCGTGCTCCTGGGCCTGTTCCTCTTCATCTTGGCGATGTTCCTGTTCCGGCTGCAGTTCGTCGCCCGCAGTTTCGTGGTGATGTTCGGCGTCACCCAGGCGGTCGCGTTGCTGCTCGGGCGCATCGCCTTCGTCGAGGGCAGCAAGCTCACGCGGACCCGCAAGGGCGACGGCCATCGCGTGGTGATCGTCGGCACTGGCGACACCGCGATCAACTTCGCCGACTCGCTGCGCCGCCACTCGCCGTGGGCGGTCGACGTCCTGGGTTTCGTGCAGCTACCCGGCGAGGTCGCCGATCCCCGCGCACGGCCGCAGCTGGGGTTCGTCGGCAGCCTCGCGGGGCTGCTCGATCGTCAACCGGTCGACGAGGTCGTGTTCGCCGTGCAGGGCAAGCAGCCCGAGATCTTCAAGGACGCGATCGCGGCGTGCGACGAGCGCGGCGTCGACGTGATCTTGTCGTTGCCGTCGCAGTACCCGTCGTCGGGCACGGTCGAGGTGGCGAACCTCTCGGGCTTCGATTTCCCGATGTTGGGGCTGCGACGGGTGCCGACCGACGAGGCCCGCCTCGCGGTGAAGCGAGCGCTCGACATCGTCGGCTGCGGCATCGGTTTGCTCCTCGCGGCGCCGATCATCATCGGCACGGCGCTGGCGGTGAAGTTCACCTCCGATGGCCCGGTGCTCTTCGGTCAGGTTCGGGCGGGTCGCAACGGTCGCAAGTTCACGATGTACAAGTTCCGCTCGATGGTGGTCGACGCGGAGAAGCTGCGCGCGAAGCTCGAGCACCTCAACGAGATGGATGGGCCGGTCTTCAAGATCAAGCACGACCCGCGCATCACCAAGGTCGGTCGCTTCATCCGCAAGACCAGCATCGACGAGCTGCCGCAGCTGTTCAACGTGCTCGTCGGCGACATGAGCCTGGTGGGCCCGCGGCCGCCGCTGCCCTCGGAGGTCGAGCAGTACGAGCCGTGGCAGCGACGCCGCCTGTCGGTGAAGCCGGGCCTGACGGGGCTGTGGCAGGTGTCCGGGCGCAACCAGGTCGACTTCGACGAGTGGATGCAGCTCGATCTGCGCTACATCGACACTTGGTCGCTGTGGCTCGACATCAAGATCATCCTGAAGACAGTCCCCGTGGTGCTGTTCCACAAGGGCGCGAGCTGAGAGCTGGGAGCTGGGAGCTGAGAGCTGAGAGCTGAGAGCTGAGAGCTGGGAGCTGGGATCCTGGGATCTGGGCTCGGCTGCCGGCGGCGTCACTGCGGGGGGCGATCGAGCACCTCGCCCGGATCGGGTGGCGGCGGGACGTCGGACGGATCGGGCGCCGGCGGTACCTCGCGGGGAGCTGGCTCGCTGGGCGGGTCGTCGGTCGCATCGTCGTCGCCGGGCGGTGGCGTCTTGGGCTCGAGCTTGGGTTTCTTGGGCTTGGGCTCAGGCTTGGGTTTCTTGGGCTTGGGCTCGGCTGCTGGCTTCTTGGGCTTGGGCTCGGCCAGGGGTGCCTTCGGGGTGGCGGTCGGCGCAGGCTCGTTCACGTGCGTCGTCGGCGGAACAGCCACGCCGCCTTCGACCGGCGGCGCCGCCTCGCCGCTCGGCGCGGGCGCGCCCGGCTCGAGCTCCGCATCCGCCTTGGCGTCCGGGTCGGCACCCGCGGCCTCGGCCTTCGTGTCGCCGGCCGCCCCGTCTGCGTGGGGGCCCCCAGTCTCGACCACGGCGGGTTCATCCGCGTCGGTCGCCGCCGCCTCGCCGGCGTTGGACTTGTAGCGGCCGTACTCGTCGATCGATCCGCCTTGGATCCACTCGGGGCGCAGGATCGCGATCGCGATCGCGATGGTCGCCACGGCCACCGCGGCGACCACGACGATCGCCTTGCCGATCCCCGGGGGCTCGACCTCGGGCGCGGCACCGGGGGCCGTGACCACCGGCATCACGTCGGAGCGCAGCAAGGCGGTATTCGACGCGTTGCTCTCGGGCATCGCCGTGCTGTAGTCGCTCGGCAACGTCCGCGTCTCGGCGGTGAGCTCGCCATCGCCGATGCCGAGCTCGGGCACGGCGATGCACATCGGCTGGCTGTCGGCGCCGAGCCCCCGCGAGATGCCAGCGGCCTGGCGACGCAGCTCGAGCTGGCGGCCGAATGTCTCGCTCACCCAGCGGCCGACATCCGACGACGGCGCGAGGAAGTCCTCGGCGATCGCGATGCGACGCAGATCGATCAACATCTCTTCGGCGGTCTGGTAGCGGCGGTTCGGGTCGCGTTCGAGCGCACGCAGGCACACGCGATCGAAGCAGCTCGGCGGGCGCAGACCCACCGTGGAGGGCGGCAGGACCTGGCGCTGCAGCACCGAGTGCAGGGTGAGCTCGGGGGTCTCGCCGCTGAACAGCTGCTCGCCGGTGAGCGCGTTCCACAGCACGACGCCGGCCGAGAAGATGTCGGAGCGGTGATCGAGCGAGCGACCCGTGACCTGCTCGGGCGACACGTACGCCGGCTTGCCGCGCGTGATGCTGGGGCGCTCGTTGATGACGTTGGTCGCCTTGGCGATGCCGAAGTCGGTGATGCGGCAGACGCCGTTGGTGCCGACGAGCATGTTCTGCGGCGAGAAATCGCAGTGCACCAGCGTGAGCGGCGAGCCGTCGTCGTCGACCAGGGTGTGGGCCGCATGCAGGCCCATCAACGCGTCGAGCACGATCGGGACCACGAGGTGCGGCGGCCGCGTGCGCCGGTGGACCTTGAGCAGCTCCGAGAACGTGCAGCCCTCGACGTAGTCCATCACCAGGTAGTGCTGGTTGGCGAGGGTGCCGATGTCGACGATGCCGACCACGTTGGGGTGGTGCAGGCGCGAGGCGATGCGCGCCTCCTGCAACAGCATGCGCACGTAGTCGTCGTTCTGGCTCAGGTGATCGCGGACGACCTTGAGCGCGAACAGGCGACGGAAGCCGCCTTCGCCGGTGACGCGCGCGAGGTATACGGTGCCCATGCCGCCGCGGGCGATGCGGAGCAGAACCTCGTACCGCCCGACCACCGCGGGCGCCGACGCGCCCGTGAGACCTGCGGCGCCGGCGGCCTCGACCTGCTGATCCAGCCTTGCGCCATCGGAGACCGTGCGCCGGTCCGCGCTCGGGATGCCCATACCGATGGCGCCGGCGACCAGCGCCGCGCGCTCCTCGGGGCGCCGGGCACCGGCGGGGCGGGACGGCAGCGCAGGCGTCGCCCGCCGGATCGACCCGGCGGTCATCGTCTGCGACGGGTTCAGCTCCGGGCGCACGACGACGGTCTCGCCGGTGTTCGGGCTTCGCGGGGCGACCGGCGTCCAGCCCGGTGCCATCGCCGGCAGATCACCGGCGGGTTGGAATTCACCGCTGGCGGTGGGCCGCCGGCCGCTCTCGATCGCGGCGGTCGACGGCGCTGTGGGCGATGGCGCTGTGGGCGATGGCGCTGTGGTCGATGGCGCTGTGGTCGATGGCGCTGTGGGCGATGGCGCTGTGGCCGAGATCGCGGGGCTCCGGGGCGCCGTCGTCGAGGGCGCGGCCCGGGGGAGCGCGGGCATCGGGGTAGTCGACCTCGGTCGCGCCGCCATCGGCGAGATCGGAGGTGGCATGCTCGGCGGCACGTCGACCGTGCCACCCGCGAGCCGGGGGTCGATGGGCGCATCGGTGACCGCCCGCATCGTGCCGGTCCCCGTGCCCCACTGGGCCGGCCGCGGCTCGAGGTGGAGCGGCGTGCCGCTGGGCGCCTCGCTGGGCTGCGGCGGCGGGACGAACATCGGTGCGAGGGGACCGGCGCGCATCACGGTCCGATCGTCCTCGCTGAAGTCCGCCGGCGCGGGGCTGATGCGCTCGGTCGGCGCGGCCACGCCGGGGACCCCGAAGACGGTGCGGCGGGGCGACGCGATGGCTTCGGGGGCTGGGCTCGAGACCGACGCGTCATGGGCGGTGGGTATGGGAATGCCCGTCGCGGTCGGCACGGACGGCCGGGGCGCGGCACCCACGTGCGGCCGCGCTGGCGGCGGCGGCGGCGGCGGCGGGATCGCCGCGGGCATCCCCACCCGCGCAGGTGTGGATGGCGTCCCGCGCGCGGAAGGCGGGGTCGCGGCGGGACCGTCCTCGCGCGCCACGCTCGTTGCGCCATGCGCCGCGGCCGGGGTCGGCGTGCTGGTGCCGCCGGGGCGTTGAACTGGACTCGGGACGACGACATCCGCTGGCCGTCCGCCTCCGGTGGGGTGCCACGACACGCCCGCCCTGCGCGCGCGACGTCGCGACATGTCGCCCTCGTCGTGGGGCACTGCGACCGGTGCGCCCGGGGGCGGCGCGGCGACCGGCATCGGCGACACTGGCGGCGGCGTGGGTCCGGCCGCAAGCATGGTGGAGCGCACCTGGGCCGGCTGCGGGGCTGGCGTGTTCGCGATCGCCGGGGCGGGGCGCGGGGGCGCCGTCGCGATCATCTCGGCGGTGGTCGCCGTGATCACCTGGCGGCGCGACACCGGCTTGAACTCGACCTCGAACGTGCCGCTCTCGAGGGCGAGCAGGCGTTGGACGGCGGCCTCCATGTGGTGCCGCCCCATGTCCGCATCGACGAGCGCACCCTCGCGGAACCACAGCATCGCCGCGCCGACGGGCGTCTCGAACCGCGCGAGGCCCGTGTGCGCCCCTTGCAGGATCGTGTGGAGGAGCTCGAGCACCGAGACCTCGGCAATCTGCCCTGCGAACGCTGCTCGCGACTCGTAGCTCACAAACGTCCCCTTGCTCGTCTCCGGACGGGGTGCGAGATCACGGGGCACACCGCCGGCCCCACGCACCTGTGTGGGCGCACCCCACTGTAGGGAGCACACGACCCACTGTCAAACCTGCGCGATGCGCCAGGATCGGCGTTCTGGCGGGTTTCGAGGGGCGCGATCGGCCGGCGCAGACCTGGCGCAGACCTGGCGCAGACCTGGCGCAGACCTGGCGCAGACCTGGCGCAGACCTGGCGCAGACCTGGCGCAGACCTGGCGCAGACCTGGCACGGATCCGTCCTCTCGTCGGCACGCACGACGCGCAAAGGGGGGCTGCGCGGTTCGACGACGGGTCAGGTGTCGCTGCCCTCGGGGTGATCGCGGAACCATTCCGCTGTGCGCCGTAGGCCCTCGACGAGTTCGACGGGGTCACCGATGCGGGCGCGCATCGGCGCATCGTCGAGCACCGAGCGCGCGAGATCACCCGGCCGCCACGGCCCGTGCTCGAGCGCGACCTCGAGCTGCAGCGCGCGCGTCAGGCCATCGGCGATGTCGCGGGTCGTCGTCGCGACGCCCGTGCAGACGTTGATCGTGCCGTCGCCGAGCGAGCCGTCGATCGCCTGCAGATTGGCGCGGACCACATCGTCGATGAAGACGTAGTCGCGGATGCAGCCCGCATCGCCGACCTGCGCCCGCGCGTTGATGCGGCAGGTGAGTCCCGACAGCAGGCGCCGGCTGAAGATGGCCACCACCCCCGCCTCGCCGTGGGGATCCTGGCGCGGACCGTAGACGTTGGCGTAGCGCAGCACGGTGACCGGCAGGCCGTGGACTCGGGCATACATGCGCAGGTAGTGCTCGACGGCGAGCTTGCTGCACGCGTAGGGCGACAGCGGCACCGTGGCATCACCCACTGCGGCGCGCCGCGGATCCTCGACTTCGCCATAGATTGCGCCGCCAGTGCTGGCGAAGACGATGCGGTCCACGCCGTGGCGCACGCAGGACTCGAGCACGTGGATCGAGCCGACGACGTTGACGGTCGCGTCGCGGGCCGGCTCGCGGGTCGACACCGAGACGGAGGTCTGCGCGGCCTGGTGGGTGACGACGGCGGGGCGGACGTCGGCGAACACCCGATCGAGGGCCGGGGCGTCGCAGATGTCGACGTGCTCGAAGTGCGCGCGTGGGTTGAGGTTGTCGCGGCGACCCGACGACAGATCGTCGACGATGGTCACGTCGTGGCCCGAGCCGACGAGCGCGTCGACGACGTGACTGCCGATGAACCCCGCGCCGCCGGTGACCAGTACACGCACGGCCGAACCGTACCACCGTCGCGCAGGGCCGTGCGGACGTCCCGTCCCCCGTCCGTGGTCCTCCGTCCGTAGTCCTCCGTCCGTAGTCCCCTCCGTCGCGGTGCGAGCTGTGGCCTGCTAGCCTGCGGGATCAGTGGAAGTCGCCGCGCCGCCGTTGGTCACGTTCGTGCTGGGCACGCGGCCCGAGGCGGTGAAGTTGGCGCCCGTGATCCACGCGGCGCGCGGGCATCACGACTGGCGCGTGAAGGTGTGCAGCACCGGCCAACACCGCGAGCTGCTGGCGCCGTTCCTCGACACCTTCGCCATCGCGCCCGACGAGGAGCTCGATCTCATGGTGCCAGGCCAGGGCCTGGGCGCGCTGCTCGGCAGCGTGGTCGGACAGCTCGAGCGCGTCTTCGGCCGCGAAAGGCCGCAGTGGGTCGTCGTGCAGGGCGACACCACGACGGTGCTCGGCGCCGCCCTGGCCGCGGCTGGCCTCGGCATCCCCATCGCGCACGTCGAGGCCGGCTTGCGCACCCACGATCGCAGCGCGCCGTTCCCCGAGGAGACCAACCGCGTGCTGGTCGGCCAGCTCGCACGCATGCACCTGTGCCCCTCGCGTCGCGCGATCGACAACCTCCAGCGCGAGGGCATCCGCGACGGGCTGCTCGCCTGCGGCAACACGGCGATCGACGCGGTGCGCTGGATCCGGAAGCGCCTGCCCGCTGGCGGCGCGCCGGTGCCCGAGATCGTCGATCGACTGCCAGGCCTGCGCCCGGACGCGCGCATGGTGCTCGTCACCGGTCACCGCCGCGAGAGCTTCGAGGGCGGCCTCGCGCAGGTCTGCGTCGCCCTCGCCGAACTCGCCCGCCGCCACCCCGAGATCGACATCGTATATCCCGTGCACCTCAACCCCCACGTGCGCCTTCATGTCGACCGCGCCCTGGGCGGGCTCGCGAACGTGCACGTGTGCCCGCCGGTCGGCTATCCGGCGTCGATCTGGCTCATCGGGCGCGCCCACTTCGTCATCACGGACTCGGGCGGCATCCAAGAAGAAGCGCCCGAGCTCGGCAAGCCGGTGCTCGTCACGCGCGTCGCCACCGAGCGGCCCGAGGCGGTCGAGGCCGGCTTCGCCGCGGTGGTCGGCTACGATGCTGAGCTCCTGCTCTCGTGGTGCGAGCGCTGGCTGGGCGACGGGGACGACTACGCGCAGGCGGTGCCGCGACACAATCCGTTCGGCGATGGGTTGGCCTCGGCGCGCTGCGTGGCGGCTTTGCGCGAGGCGCTGCGCCTGCCCCACGCCCTGGTCCCTCCGTTTTCGCCCCCGGGCTGCTAGTGCCGCGGGCGGCGAGGCACCCTCACGCCCGCAGCGTGAACCCCAGGCGCGTCAGCGTCTGCCGCCAGTGACCGCGCGGCTCACCCGAGGGGAAATAGCGGCCGATGAAGGCGTGGGCCGCCGTCGCGATCGAGTCGCGCAGCGCGGCATCCTCGAGCTCGACCAGACACCGAGCGGCGGCTTCGGGGGTCTCGGCGATCATCGCCGTCTTACGGTGTTCCATCGCGAAGTTGGCCCCGCTGGCCGACTTGCCGACGACGATCATGCCGCACGCCATGGACTCCTGCGGGGGCAGGGCGCAGCCCTCGACGTCGGCCGAGGCGAGGAACGCCTGGGGCCGCCGCATGCGGCGGGCGAGCTCTGCCAGCGGGATGCCGTCGATGAGCTCGAATTTCCAGTACGTGCCGCCCTGCTCGGCATAGTGACGGCGCGTCGCCTCGATGTACTCGGGGCCCTTGCGGGGGAACGCGAGCACGAGCCCGGGCTCGCGGTCGGACTGGGGGATGAACGGGAACACCCGATCGTCCACGATGTTGGGGACGATCGGGATGTCCTTGCCGGGGAACACCTTGGTGCACAGCCCGAGCATGTGCGGCGAGTCGGTCCACAGCGTGACGCGCTCGGCCCTGTAGTCGAAGTCGCGGCGCAGGTGGATGGGCACCTGCAGGTACACGATGGTCGGGCCGCGGACCTGATCGGCGAGCTCGCTGCAGAAATCGGGCACGAGCACGACGTCGTCGTCGCGGCGGTCCGACCACTTCATGTAGGGCACGTCGACGACGTTGAACGCACCGTAGGTGTCCTTGCCGCTCGGGCACACCAGGCGGGCGTCGACGCCGAGCGAGCGCGCGATCGCGGCGTGGCGCATGTTGTTCAGCGTGCCGCCCCACGCGACGTCGGTGTGCAGCGTCGGATGGACCAGGAAGTTTCGCACCGGCGCCAGGGCACCTGCGAGGGCACCGGCGCGGGGATGCCGGCGCAGGAAGTCGGTCACCGGACGCAGCGGTCCGCTGCGGACGAGATCGGGCACGAGGACGAGCAGTCGCATGGACGGTGGCCTTGGGGCAGGGGCTCGAGGCTCACTCGGCGAGGACGCGGCCGATGCGGGCGAGCGCATCGTCGATGTCCTCGCGCGCGATGTCGAGGATCGGCCGGAAGCGGATGCTGCGCGGGCCGCAGGGCAGGATCAGCAGGTGCTCTTGCTCGAGGGCCCGGCGCACGCACGCGCCGCGGCGCTCGGAGCTGTCCAGGTCGAACGCGCACATCAGCCCTCGGCCGCGCACGTTGGTCACGCCGGGCACGCGCCCGGCCAGCGCGTGCAATCCCTCGAGGAGGTACGCGCCCGTGCGCTCACAGTGGGCGAGTAGCCCGTCCTGCTCGATGATCTCGATGTAGCGGGTGGCGCGGACCATGTCGACGATGTTGCCCCCCCACGTCGAGTTGATGCGGCTGGGCACCTTGAAGCACGAGTCGACCTCGTCGACACGCGTGGTGCTGGCGATGCCGCATACCTGGGACTTCTTGCCGAACGAGAACACGTCGGGCGCGACGCCGATGTCCTCGAACGCCCACCACTTGCCGGTGATGCCCATGCCGCACTGGATCTCGTCGAACACCAGCAGGATCTCGTGCTCGTCGCACAACGAGCGCAGCGTTCGGAAGAATTCGGGCCGGAAGTGGTTGTCGCCGCCTTCACCCTGGATGGTCTCGATGATGAGCGCGGCGATGTCGTGGCCATGCTCGCGAACGGCGGCCTCGATCTGCGCGACGGTGGCGTGCTCGGCGGCGGCTGTGGCGGTGCGCGCGGCGGCGTCGAAGGGGAACCGCATCGAGGGAGCGTCGACGCGGGGCCACGGAAACTTGGGGAAGTACTGGGTCTTCTCGCGGGCGAAGCCGTTGGTCAGCGACAGCGTGTAGCCCGATCGGCCGTGGAACGCGTTGCGGAAGTGGATCACCTTGGTACCGACCAGGTCGTCGTCGGCGCCGCTGCACAGGCCGCGGGCGATGTTCTTGCGCACTTTCCAGTCGAAGGCGACCTTCAGCGCGTTCTCGACCGCCAACGCGCCGCCCTCGATGAAGAACAGGTGTTCGAAGGGCGCCGGCATCGTGCGGCCCATCGCGCGCACCCAGTCGGCCATCGCCGGGGTGTAGACGTCGGAGTTGGAGACCTTCGTGATCCCCGCAGCGGTCATCCGCGCCACGAATTCGGGGTCGCGCAGCCCGGGGTGGTTGTGGCCCACCGGCATGCTGGCGAAGAACGAGAACAGATCGAGGTACTCGGTGCCCGTCGTCGCGTCGACGAGGTGCGCGCCGTGGCTGCGGGCGGTGTCGTAGACGATCGGAAAGCCGTCGACGAGGAGCCACTTCCCGAGCACGTTGTGGACTTCGGATGGCGCGGTTTGGAACGGGCTTTGTCGCATGGACGTCGCGGACCATACACCGAGCGGCCGGCTGCTCTCGGTGGTGTGCGGCACCGAAACCGAGGGAATGCAGCAACGATGGCCCATTGCGTGTGGCCCATCGCGTATGGCCCATCGCCGTGCGCTCCCGGCTGCGCGACCGGCGTTGAGGCATCTCACGTTGACACCGCCGCCGGCTCGGCGTCCCCTTGCGCACCTGGTTCCGCGCGGCGCAGCGCACAGGCCCGAGGATCCATGACCGGCGAATTCCGCTCCCGCGAGGCCCAGAATTTCATGGCCGGTCTATCTCGGCCAGACGCGGTCCAACACGAGCTGCTGCTGCGCACGATCCTCGCGCCCAACGCGGAGTCGGAGTTCGGACGCGAGCACGGCTTCGCGGCGATCCGCAGCTTCGACGAGTACCGCCTGTGCGTGCCGATCCGCAAGTACGAGGGCTTCGAGTCGCGCATCGATCGCGTCGTTGCCGGCGAGGCCAACGTGCTCACGTGCGAGCCGGTCAAGCGCTTCTTCCTGACCTCGGGCTCGACGGCGAAGTCGAAGTACATCCCGGTGACCAACACCTTCGTGCGCGCCAAGTCGCGGGCGTTCGGGATCTACTGGGCCGAGGTCTTCGCCCGCCACCCCGAGGTCAAGGCCGGTCGCATGGTGACCAACTTCTCCGATTCGGGCGAGCCGGTGAAGGCGCCGGGCTCGGGCCTGCCGTGCAGCTCCGAGAGCGCGTACTGGGCGGGGGTCACCCGCGCCACGTCGCTGTCGCAGACGCCGATCATCCCCAAGACCGTGGCGCAGATCGCCGACAGCGACAGTCGCTACTACACCATCGCGCGGATCCTGCTCGAGGAGGACTTCAGCGTGATCATGACGCTGAACCCCAGCACGATCTTGCTGCTGTTCAAGAAGATCGGCCAGTACGGCGCGTCGCTGTGCGCCGACGTGGCCAGAGGCGGTCTCGCCGACTGGGTGCGCTGCGGCGATGCGGTGCGCGAGCACATCGCTGCGCGCTACGGCGGCAATGCCGGACGCGCCGCCGAACTCGAGGCGCTGCGGGCGGGCGATGGCCTGCTCGCCTGCGCGCTGTGGCCGACGCTGCGCATGGCGATCTGCTGGCGCAGCCCGATGCTGCAGCCGTATCTCGATCTGCTGGCGCCGCAGCTCGGATCGATCCCCGGGCGCGACTACATCCTCATGGCGTCGGAGGGGATCATGGCGATCCCGATCGAGGACGGCGCAAGTGGCGGGCCGCTGGCCGTGGGCGTCCACGTGTACGAGTTCATCCCCGAGGAGCAGGCCGATCGCGCCGAGCCCGACGTCCTGCACCCGCACGAACTCGAGGACGGGCGCACCTACGTGCTGGTGCTCAGCAACGGCAGCGGTCTGTATCGCTACGACATCGGCGACGTCGTACGGGTGCGCGGGTTCGTGGGGCGCACGCCGTGCATCGAGTTCCTGCACCGCGCTGGCTCGACGTGCTCGCTGACGGGCGAGAAGCTCACCGAGGATCAGGTCACCATGGCGGTCGGCGAGGTCGCGCGGTCCCTGCAGCTCGACGTGGTCGGCTTCACGCTGGCGCCGGCGAAGGGCGGCTTCCCCCGCTATGTCGCCTACGTCGAGTTCGGCGGGGCCACTTCTGCCCAGGCCCTCGCGGCGTTCCCGACGCGGCTCGACGACGCGCTCGAACAGCACAACATCGAGTACGGCGGCAAGCGCAGCTCCGAGCGACTCGCGGCCCCCGAACTCGCCGTGCTCGCGACGGGCAGCTTCGACGCCCGCCGTCGCCAGCGGCTCGCCGGCGGTGCGAGCGACAGCCAGATCAAGCCGACGCACCTCACCCGCGACGCGAGCTTCGGCGATCAGTTCGAGATCGTGGAGCGCCACCATGCGGGTTAGCGGCGTCGAGCTGTGGCGGCTTTCGATCCCCATGAAGGGTGGCTTCGGCCACGCCGCCTCGCACCGCACCGCCTCCGAGCTGGTGCTGGTCGGCGCCCACGACGGCGAGGGCAACGTCGGTTGGGGTGAGGCGCTGCCGCGCACGTATGTCACCGGCGAGGACATCGAGACGCTGTTCGCCCATGACGCGCCCGCGATGGCCCAGCAGTGGCTGGGGCGCGAGATCGACGGCTTGGCCGACGCCGCGGCGATGCTGCGCGAGGCGCTGCCGGGCGCCGGCCGCAAGCTCGCGGGCTTCGGCGCCTTCGAGCTGGCGCTGCTCGATCTGTCCGGTCGCCACTTCGGCGGTGGCCTGGCCGACGTGCTCGGCGGGATCTCGGGCCCGGAGTTGCCCGCGGGCATCGTCATCGGATTCGAGGTGCCGACGGCGAAGCTCGAGCGTCACTGCGCAGCGCTGCGCTTTGGCCGTCGGCGCTACATCAAGGTCAAGGTCGGCGCCGACGACGACGAGATCCGCATGGCGACGGTCGCCCGCGTGTTCGGCGAGCTGCCGATCCGTATCGATGCCAACGCCACGTGGGGCGCCGAAGAGGCCCTGCGCCGCCTCGCCGCCCTGGCGCGGTTTCCGATCGCCTCGGTCGAGCAGCCCGTGGCACCCGATGATCTCACGACCATGCGGCGCATCCGCGAGACCCTCGGCCTGTCGGTGATGGCGGACGAGTCGCTGTGCACCCTCGCCGACGCCCGCCGCTTGGTCGAGGCCGGCGCCGCCGACGTGTTCAACGTGCGGCTGGGCAAGATGGGCGGTGTGCTCGCGGCCGCGGCGATCTGCGAGTACGCCCGCGACGCGGCCGTGACCTGCAGCCTTGGCACGATGGTCGGGGAGACCGGCGTGCTCTCGCAGGCCTCCGAGGTGTTCGGCCGCTGCATCGCCGGGTTTGATTACCTCGACGGAAAGGGGCAAAATGCCTTCTTGCTGGTCGAGGATGTGCTCGAACCCGCACGCCCGGACCCGGGGCACGACGCGGCCGGTGGCCTGGTACCGAACGTGAGTCGGGATCGCCTGGAGAAGTATGCGATCGCCGAACACACGCGGATCGGTCGAGTGTAGAACCACAGGCGAGCGACACCCAAAGATGGCGATCTCCGACGAACTTCTCACGTACATCAAGACCGAGCTCGCGGGCAACGCCGCGGACCTCGACGCCGACACCAACCTGAGCGGCGTGGTCGACTCCACCGCCGTGATGGAGATCGTGGTGTGGATCGAGGGCAAGTACGGCTTCGACGTCGAAATCGACGACATCGTCCCCGACAACTTCGGCTCGGTCGCGAAGCTCGCCGCCTACGTCGAGTCGCGCAAGAAAGCCTGAGGTCCCAAGGTGCGCCTGTTCGACCTGCTGCGCGCGAGCGCGACGGCGTACCCCGACAAGCCGGCGGCGGTGTTCGCCGGCGGCGAGTCGATCACCTTCGCGGCACTCGACGCCGACAGCGATCGGGTGGCGATGCGATTGCGGCGGCTGGGCATCGGCCCGGGCGACCGCGTCGCGATGTTCCACGACAACTCGCTGCCGGCGCTGGTGTGGTTCTGGGGCATCCTCAAGGCCGGCGCGCAGAACGTCGACGTACCGACGCTGGCGGGCCGTGCCACGATCCAGGGCATCCTCGACGAGGCGCGGCCCAAGGCGATCGCGATCGACCCCAAGCAGGCGCAGGGCCACCTCGAGGCCGGCGACGAAAGTCTGCGGTTGCCGCCGATCTGGCTCGGCAGCGACGTGCTGGCGGATCAGGCACAGGCGCGGGGCGCCGGGTTGCACACCCTGGCCGAGATCATCGCGGGCGAGCGAGCGACTGCGTCGGATCCGGCGGTCTCACCCGACGACGTCGCGATGGTGGTCTACACCTCGGGCACCACGGGCCGCCCCAACGGCGTGATGCTCAGCCATCACAACTTCATCTCGAACCTGCAGGCGGCCAACAGCCTGATGGGCCTGACGGACGCCGACAGCATCCTGATGGTGGTGCCGCTCTACTACATCCACGGCCGCATGCAGCTGCTGCTGCACGCGATGCTCGGTGGCACGGTGTACTTCTCGGCGGGCTTCCAGTTCCCACAGAAGGTCCTGCTCGAGCTCGTCGAGTACGGCAGCACGGGCTTCTCGGGGGTGCCGTATCACTTCAAGCAGCTGCTCGATCGCAGCAAGCTCGCCCAGGGCGCACCGCCTTCGCTGCGGTACGTGCTGTGCACCGGCGGTGCGCTGGGCCAGGGCGACCTCGAGCGGTTGCACGCGGCGCTGCCGGGCGTTGGCATCCACGTCGCCTACGGCCAGACCGAGGCCGCGCCGCGGATCACGTGGATCGGACCCGACGAGCTCTTCCGGCGCCCGGGCAGCCTCGGCGGTGCGCTGCCCGGCGTGACGATCGAGATCATCGGCGGCGACGGCAACCCGCTGCCTGCCGGGCAAAACGGCGAGGTCGTGGTGTCGGGGCCCAACATCATGCGCGGCTACGTCAGCGGTGACGAGCGGGCGCTCGGCAAGATCGACGCTGGCGGCAGGCTGCGCACCGGCGATCTGGGCTGGCTCGACGACGACGGCCACCTGTTCCTGTCGGGCCGCAGCTCCGAGATGATCAAGAGCGCCGGCGAGCGCATCTTTCCCCAGGAGATCGAGGGCGTCGTCGCCCGTCACCCGCGGGTGCGCGAGGTCGCGGTGGTCGGTCTGCCCGATCCGCTGCTTGGCGAGCGCATCGCCGCCTACGTCACGCTCACCGACGGTCCGCCGGTCGAGCTCGCGGAGTTCCGCCAGCACTGTCTGCAGTCGCTGCCGTTCGTGCGGGTGCCCAAGCTCTTCGAGATCGTCGAGGATCTGCCGCGCACCGACTCGGGCAAGGTCAGCCGTGCGGCGTTGAAGAAGAAGATCCTGGGGACGGCGTGAGCGCGCCCTCCGAACTCGACCTGCGCAGCTTCATCGAGCAGGTGCGCAAGGCGAGGCCCTCGGACGTGCTCGCCATCGACACGCAGGTCGACCCCGAGCACGAGACCGCGGCGATCCTCACCAAGCTCGAGGCTCGCCAGCGCTCGCCGATCCTGCTGTTCTCGAACGTCCGTGGCTGCGCCTTTTCGCTGGTCACCAACGTGTGCGGTTCGATGGGACGCCTGGCGCTGGGGCTGGGCTGTGGCATCCGCGACGTCAGCGCCCGCTATGCCGCCGCGGCGGGGGCCACCATCCGTCCGGTGGTCGTCGACGACGCGCCGGTGCAGGAGGTCGTGTACCGCGGAGATGCGGTCGATCTGGGCCGGCTCCCGGCGCTGCGCTACCACGCCGACGACGCGCCGGCGCCGTACATCACCGCCGCCATCGTGGTCGCCCGGGATCCCGACGACGGCATCACCAACCTCAGCTACCACCGGTTGATGATCGCCTCGCGCAACACCGCGGGCATCTTCATCGAGCCCGGCCGTCACCTCGACGGCATCTTCCGCAAGCACGCGGCGCGCGGCACCGACGTGCCCGTCTGCGTGTTCATCGGCGCCCACCCGGCGTGGTCGCTCGGTGCGCTGTACGCCGGGCCGGCGCAGGTCGACGAATACGACATCATCGGCGGCCTGCTCGGCGCGCCGCTCGCCGTGACCCGGTGCCTGCTCGATCCCTCGCTGCGCGTGCCGGCGCGGGCAGAGCTCGTGCTCGAGGGCGTGATCTCGATCTCCGAGCGCATGGTCGAGGGGCCGTTCGGCGAGTTCACCGGCTACGGCACCGGCACCACCGACTCGCCGGTCCTGCGCATCGATGCGATGACCCATCGCACCTCGCCCATGGTCCAAGACATCGTGTCGGGGCACCTCGAGCACCTGGTGCTGTCGATGCCTGCGCTCGAGCACCGCAGCCTGCGCGACGCGACCGCGGCGTGCGCGGGCGTCACACGCGTCGCCCTGGTCGCGCCGCTCACGGCCGTCGTCGCGATGCGCAAGACCGACGACGACGAGCCGCGCCGCGTCATCGAGGCCATGCTCGACGACGTGTATGCGAAGCAGGTGATCGTCGTCGACGACGACGTCGATCCCAACGATCTGCAACGGGTGCTGTCGGCGATGGCGCTGCAGTGCCAGCCCGAGCAGGCGGTGCGGGTCTTCACGCAGATGCGCGGGACCCCGCTCGACCCCTCCTGCACCGATCCGGGCGGCCTGGGCAGCAAGCTCGGGATCGACGCCACACGGCGCCTGCACCCCGATCGCGAGGTCACCCGCAACCGGATCCCGCAGGCGGTGCTCGATCGGGTCGATCTCGCCGCGTTGATGGCAAAACCCTGACAGCCGCCGCGACGTGTCGTGCGATGATGGCGGAGGTCCGCGCCTGCGCGTGGAGCGTCCCGTGATCGTCGCCGCCGGAGCCATGTCACCGTTCGTCGAGGATCTCGCGGTCACGCTGGGGGTCGCGGCGGTCACGTCGGTGGTGTTCCGTCGCCTGGGCCAGCCGGCGGTGCTCGGCTACCTGCTCGCGGGACTCATCATCGGGCCCTACCTGCCGCTGCCGCTGTTCGCCGACCCCGCGCGGGTGTCGGCGCTGTCGGACTTCGGCGTGGTGCTGGTCATGTTCGGCATCGGGCTGCACTTCAGCCCCCGCGATCTGACGGTGGCGATCCCCAAGGCTGGGCTGGTGGGGCTCGTGCAGGTCAGCGCGATGCTGTGGATCGGCTTCGTGCTCGGCCGCGCCTTCGGCATGGCGGTGCTGCCCAGCATCTTCCTCGGATCGGCGGTGGCGATCTCGAGCACCATGGTCGTCGCGCGCGCGATCGAGGATTACCCCCTGCCCGACGCCACCCGCGAGCTCGTCTTCGGCGTGCTCGTCATCCAGGATCTGGTCGCCGTCGTGATGATCGCGGCGCTCACGACGGTGGCCTCGGGCGCGGGCCTCGAGGCCACCGAGCTCGCGATCACCACCGGCAAGCTGCTCGGGTTCCTGGCACTGCTGGTCGTCGTCGGCCAGCTCGTGGTGCCGCGCGCGCTGCAGATGGTCGCGGCGATGGGCCACGGCGAGACGCTGCTGATCGCCTCTGCGGGCCTGTGCTTCGGCATGTCGTTGCTCGCGGCCAAGGCCGGCTACTCGGTGGCGCTCGGCGCCTTCGTGGCCGGCTCGCTGGCCGCGTCGTCGGGCCTTTCCGGCCGCATCGAACCGCTGCTGGCACCGGTTCGCGATCTGTTCGCGGCGGTGTTCTTCGTCTCGGTCGGCATGATGGTCGACCCCAAAGTCGTGCTGGAGATCTGGTATCTCGCCGTCACCGTCGCCATCGTGGTCATCCTCGGCCAGCTGAGCATCGTGAGCGTCGCGGCGTTCGTCGGCGGCCACGGCCTGCGCCGCGCCCTGCAGGCCGGTCTGGCGCTCGGCCAGGTCGGCGAGTTCTCGTTCATCCTCGCCCAGCTCGGGGTTCACAGCGGTGTCGCCGATCCGCAGCTCGTGCCGCTCGTGGTGGTGGCCGCGGTCATCACCGCCACGACCACACCGCTGGCGGTGCGCCACGCCGACCGCATCGCCGCCTGGATCGATCGCCGTCTGCCGCACCGGGTGCACACGGTCGCTGCGCTGTACGAGTCGTGGATGGCGTCCCTGCTCGAGGCGCGCTCGAAGCGACGCATCGTCGGGATCCGCCGCTTCGTGCGGCTGGCGCTCATCGACGCGGTCGCGCTCATCGGCGTCGTTGTGGGCAGCGCGGTCTCGAAGCAGCACGTCATCGACATCGGTGCCGGGATGGGCGTCGGCGAGGACCTCGCGAAGCTCGCCCTGGGCGTGGTGACGGCGGTGGCTGCCGCTCCGTTCTTCGTCGGTTTGGTGCGGTGCGCCCGGGCGATCGGCGGCACCTTGGCGCGGGCCGCCCTGCCGCGTGCGAGCTCCGGTACCGACCTCGCGTTCGCGCCGCGCCGCGTGCTCATCGTCGTGCTGCAGCTCGCGGCCGTGATCGTGATCGGCCTGCCGGTGCTCGTCATCACCCAGCCGATGCTGCCGGCGTGGTTCGGGCTGCCCGCGGTGCTGGTGGTGTTCGGCGTCGTCGCCATCACGTTCTGGCGCCGCGCCGACGAACTCGATGGTCACGTCAGGGCCGGCGCCGAGGCTGTGGCCGAGCTGTTGCGGCAGACCGCAGGTGCCCCCGAGCGCTTCGAGGCCGAGCACATCGAGCGCGCGCTGCCCGGCCTGGGCGACATCACGTCGGTGCCGCTGTCCGCCGAGTCGCCAGCGTGCGGGCGCACGCTCGCCGAGCTCGATCTGCGCGGCAAGACCGGCGCGACGGTGCTGGCGATCGACCGCGAGGGCGAGTCGCGGGCGGTGCCGTCGGGCACCGAGCCCCTGCGCGCGGGTGATGTGCTCGCGCTGGTCGGGACCGCCAAGGCGATCGCGCTCGCGCGGGCAACGCTCACGGGTCACGCGATCGCAGTCGAGCCGCCCTTGTGATCGCGATGGGCTTTTACGGGCGAGCGGGACCTCAGCCGCGTCGGCGTTCGGTGCCTGCCCACGGCGAGCCGCTCGCGCGGCGCTCGGGCAAGAACGTCCCCCACAACGTGCGGCTGTAGGGCACCTTGCTGCTGGGCCACGGCTCGCTCACGATGCGCGGGGCGCTGTGCGCCGGGGCGGTGCGTGGCACCGCGACGCGACGGAGGGCGAGGCGGGCGAGGGCGCGGTGCTGGGGATCGGTCACGATGGCAAGATACCGGGCGCTGGCGCCGGCCCCAAGTAAACCGGCGCGATGACGCCGCGGCCGCCGTCGCGCAGCGGTGGAGCGATCGTTTGGGAAAAGCCGGCGACGCGATGGCCCGCGGGCGTCGCGCGGTGTCCTCAGTCCTTCTCGGGGGACCGGCGTGGTCCCCCTTCCCCCGGGCAAAGCCCGGCGGAACCTTCCCGATCATCGGCGGCGGCCCCCCCAATCGCTGTCGCTCTCTCAGCGTGGGGCCAGGCGCGGATGCGTGCGGCGAAGGGTCTCGAGCAGACCGCCGCAACTGCGCTCGCAGATGTCGAGCACCCGCTCGAAGGCGTCCGGCCCGTCGGCCCAGGGATCGGGGACGTCGTGGGGGCCCGGCCGGTCGGGATCGTATTCCCGCAGCAGTCGGGCAGTGGCGCGGCGTGGACCGCCCGGCGCCGGTGCGAGGCGCTCGAGTCGACGCAGGTTGTCGGCGTCTGCGAGCAGCATCAGGTCGAACCGGGCGAAGTCGTCGCGCACGATCTGCCGTGCTCGGCCCTCGAGCACATAGCCCCGACGTCGCGCTGCGGCGCGACTGCGGCCATCGGCGGTCTCCCCGGCGTGCTCGGCACTCACACCCGCGCTGTCGATCACGAAGGCGTCACCGAGCCCCGCGTCGGCGACGAGCTGCCGCATCACGGCCGCGGCAGTGGGCGAGCGGCAGATGTTGCCGTGGCACACGAAGCACAGCGCGACCGGTCCGACCGGTCCGACCGGTTCGACCGGTTCGACCGGTTCGACCGGTTCGATCATGGCGGCACGAGCTGCCCGTTGCCGAAGCCCGGGATCGGCGTGGGCGACGGCTTGGGCTTTGGCGTCGGCTTGGGCTTTGGCGTCGGCTTTGGCTTTGGCTTTGGCGTCGGCTTGGCCTTGGGCGTCGGCTTGGCCTTGGGCGTCGGCTTGGCCTTTGGCGTCGGCTTGGCCTTTGGCGTCGGCTTGGCCTTTGGCGTCGGCTCGGGCGTCGGCTTGGCCTTTGGCGTCGGCTCGGGCGTGGTGGGCTCGGGCGTGGTGGGCTCGGGCGTGGTGGGCTCGGGCGTGGTGGGCTCGGGCGTGGTGG